>NZ_JBCHKV010000001.1:0-971218 GCF_039023525.1 Mycobacterium sp. 050272
TGCTCGACACCTAACCGGCCGTCGCGTTGGGCGGCGGCGGTCGCGGCTAGCACCGGCGCCAACGGTTCCCCGGTCAACGCGCGCCGCTCGCCTAGATCGGCGGCGTCGCGTACCCGGCGACCGGCTTCGGCGCGGCTGATCAGCGTGGCCTCGGCGATCGCGTGGGACAGTTTGCCGCCCAACTCCGCCGGCGAGGCTTCGCGCTGGAGTTCGTTGATCAGTGGGTGTTCACCGGCGGACAGGCGGCGCCGGACGTTCTCGTAGCGGGCCAGCCGGTCCAGCCGTTCGCGGGTGTCCAGCATCGAGGAGTCCAGCCCGAGCACGGCATCGAGGGCGGCGTCCAACGCATCAAAGGCCACCGTGATGGCCTCTCGATCCGCGACGACACCTGAACTCATGCCCCGAAACTTATCGGCACCCACCGACAAAAAACCCCGCCCAGGGACTACTGAAACGAAAGTGACACAAGAGAATTCACCCGTGTGCACTAACGGCGATTGTCGCTACGAGGCGGGCAAATCACCGGGTGGTCCAAACACTGCGGTAGGCGGCCACCCTCAGAATTTCAGGCCGGAGTACATGACCTGGTTGGGATCGTACTTCTGACGCACGGAGGTCAGTTGCGACAGATTCGAGCCGAAGTAGCGCGCCGCCGGGGAGTTGGGCTCCAGATAGTTGACGTAACCGCCGACCGAAAACTGTTGTACCGCTTGGTGCGCTGAACTCAGCCACTGCGTCGCGGCGGCGACCTGGTTGGCGGCGGGCTCGACATACCACTGCAGGACCGCGGACTGCCGGCGCCACGGAAACGCCGAATCCCCCGGGGCGACGTCGGCGATGGCACCACCGAGCGGATCCACCAGCAGCGACGCCTTCCCGGCCGATGCGGGCCACTGCCCGATCGCGGTCGCAATAGCATGCGCCGCAGCAGAATTCACGGTGGTGATCACGTCGGATCCGGCCACGAAACCCCGCGGCGGCGAAGTCGAGCTGCCACCGGCCAGATACGTCACGAGGTCCATTCGGTTCATCGTCTTGTTGGTCACCGCACTGGGCTGCAACCCGACCGCGGCCTTGATCGCGTCGACCACGCCGGACGCGCCGCCGGCAGGGCAGGTCGCCAGGATATGGCAGTCAGGCTGGGGCGAGCCGACTGCGAGATCAACCATGGCCCAAGCGTTTCGGTCGGCACCGTTCAGCCAGTTCTGCCAGCCGACGAGTACCTGGACCGCCGACGACGGGGCGAACTCCAGCCGGATCACGTCGGTGTCGCCGGTCGGGAAGGTCGCGAAGGTCATCGACGTCGTCACCCCCATGTTGCCGCCACCGCCCCCGCGAAGCGCCCAGAACAGGTCCGGATGATCGTTGGCGGACGCGGTGACCACGTCGCCGCTGGGAAGCACCACAGTGGCCGACTGCAACGCGTCGCAGGCCAGGCCGGCATGCCGGGAATCTGCGCCGATCCCGCCGCCGAGCGTCAGCCCCGCGACACCGACGGTGGGACAACTGCCGGTCGGCACGCCGCGACCGGCCCCGGCGCAAACCTGGTGCACCGCCCACAGATTCGTCGCCGGGGTCACCGTGACGTTGCCGCCGTCGAGGTTCGCACCGCCCGGCAGTCCGCGCAGGTCGAGCATCATCGCGCCGTTGGCGCTCGATGCGCCGATGTAGGAATGCCCACCGCCGCGTGGTGCCACCTTGAGCTTGTTCGCCGTCGCGAAGGCGACCGCCTTCTGGACGTCGGCTTGCGAGGACACCGCCACGATCGCCGCGGGGCTGGAGTTGTTGTAGAACGAGTTGAAAACCTGCTTACTCGAGACGAATTGGGCGCCGTTGGCCGGCAGCACGACACTGCCGCCGATGGTGGAGGCTAAACCGCTCCAGCTCGCGACGGCGGCACCGGGGTCGGCGGCAGCCCGCGTGGTCCCGAGCACCGCTCCGGACGCCAACATTGAAACGGCGCCACGCAGAAACGTCTGGCGCGAGATGCCACGATCCATGATGCCGAATTCTTAACTATTTCTCACCGAAGGGCACGACGCCGGCGCAGGTGTCGGATCACAGTGTGGCTTCGATTGGCTGGGACGCGATCCGCCTTCGCCGGTAACGCTTTCCGCGCAATAACCGATGTCTCAGAAGCATCGCGCTCACGAAACGCATAGTGTGCAAACCTTGATCTCCCCGTGTCGTAAATGTGACAGCCGTAGACCAGTCTTGCCAGAGTGATTTGAGTGCCTTCCGAGCACTCCGCGACAGATGGGGAAGCTGTCATGAAAGCAGTTGCAGCTGCGCATGGTTGGGTCTGGATGTTTCGTCAGCAACCCCTGCCGCTTCGCGTGCTGACCGCGGTGGCCGGGCTGCTCGCCGTCGCCGCGGCGTTTGGTTCGCCGCCGGCCGAGGCGGACGCCAACGCTGACGACAGCTTCATCGACGCGCTGAACCACGCCGGCGTCGACTTCGGCCAGCCCGGCAACGCGATGGCCGTGGGCGAATCCATCTGCCCGATGCTGGCCCAGCCCGGCGGCAGCTTCGCCGGGGCCGTCACCAGCGTCCGACGCCAGGGCATGTCACCGGCGATGGCTCAGATGTTCACCACGATCGCGATTCAGTCGTATTGCCCACAGGTGATGGCGAACTTGGCCAGCGGCAATATGCCCAACATGCCCGGCGGCATGATGCCCGGTGGCATGCCGAACATGCCCGGTGTGATGCCGAACATGCCGGGCGGCATGACGCCTGGCGGCATGATGCCCGGGGGCATGCCGAACATGCCCGGCGGCGCGATGACCAACCTGCCCCAGATAACGGGCCCCGGGATCTAACCCGTACCGAGCGGATCGATGGTCCAGGCGATATAGACCATCGCGGCCCCGACCGTCGCGGTCGTCATGAAGTCAATGCCCTTACTGCGCACCGCCAAGAGCCCGGCGCGATCATCCGATAGCACCAAACGCAATATCGCGGCGACACCGACGGCAATGCCGATCAGCAGCGAACCACGACGCCAGAAGTTGGCGCCCACCAACGCGAATGCCGTCACGAAGATCAGCCCGACCAGCAGGATCGGCCACTGAGCTTTGGCCGCGGTCTTCGCCGAAGTCATTGTCGCTCGGCCAGCTCGACCACGTTCGTCAGCAGGAATGCCCGGGTCAGCGGGCCGATGCCGCCCGGGTTCGGCGACACCTGACCGGCGACCTCCCACACGTCGGGATGCACGTCGCCGGTGAGCTTGTCGTCCACCCGGCTGACGCCGACGTCGAGCACCGCGGCGCCCGGGCGAACCATGTCGGCGGTCACCAGGTGCGGCACGCCGACGGCGGCGACGATGATGTCAGCCTGCTTGGTCAACGACGGTAGGTCGCGAGTTCCGGTGTGGCACAACGTTACTGTCGCGTTCTCCGTGCGCCGTGTCAGCAGCAGGCCCAGCGGCCGGCCGACCGTGACGCCGCGGCCGATGACGACCACGTGCGCACCGGCGATCTCGACGTCGTAGCGGCGCAGCAGGTGCACGATGCCGCGCGGGGTACATGGAAGCGGGGCCGGATTATTGAGCACCAGCCGGCCCAGGTTCGTCGGGTGCAAGCCGTCGGCGTCCTTGGCCGGATCGATGCGCTCCAGCGCGGCGTTCTCGTCGAGATGCTTGGGCAGCGGCAACTGCACGATGTAACCGGTGCAGTCGGGGTTGGCGTTGAGCTCGTCGATCGTCTCGTTCAGCTTGGCCGTGGAGATGTCGGCGGGCAGGTCGCGACGGATCGAGGTGATGCCCACCTTCGCGCAGTCGGCATGCTTACCGCGCACGTAGGCCTGGGAGCCCGGATCATCGCCGACCAGGATCGTGGCCAGTCCGGGCGTGCGCCCCGCCGCGGTGAGTGCCGCGACCCGTTCCTTGAGGTCGACGAAGATCTCGTCGCGGGTGGCCTTGCCGTCCAGTGTGATTGCGCCCACGCCTGCCAGTCTGGCACGTCATGGGCGGTGCCTCATGACGGCGACCCGTCCCCCGCAAGCGGGAGGTGCCCCAACGCCCTACTTCGCAACCCTTGCGATCGCCGTTACGCTCCTCGCATGGCATCTGCTCAGCCCCAGATTCCCGACGTATTCAGCCCAGCCAAGCTGGGTCCGATCACGCTGCGCAACCGGACCATCAAGTCCGCGACGTTCGAAGCACGCACGCCCGGCGCTCTGGTGAGCGACGACCTGATCGAGTACCACCGCGCGCCGGCGGCCGGCGGGGTCGGCATGACGACCGTCGCCTACCTCGCCGTCTCCCAGGGCGGACGCACCGAGGGCAACGGGCTCTGGATGCGCCCCGAGGCGGTACCCGGATTGCGCAAGCTCACCGACGCGATCCACGCCGAGGGTGCGGCGATCAGCGCGCAGATCGGCCACGCGGGCCCGGTCGCGAACGCCAAGTCCAACAAGGCCAAGGCGTTGGCGCCGGTGCGGTTCTTCAACCCGATCGGAATGCGGTTCGCTAAGAAGGCAACCCGCGACGACATCCAAGACGTGATCACCGCACACGCCAACGCGGTCCGGCTTGCCATGGAAGCCGGCTTCGACGCGGTCGAAATTCATTTGGGGCACAACTATTTGGCGAGCTCGTTCCTGTCGCCGTTGATCAACCGTCGCAACGACGAATTCGGCGGCTCCTTGGAGAACCGGGCCAAGGTCGCGCGCGGCATCGTGATGGCCGTTCGCCGCGCGGTGGACAAGGAAGGAACGCCGATCGCGGTCACGGCCAAGCTCAATATGGCCGACGGCGTGCGCGGCGCCATCAACACCGAAGAGTCGCTGATCACCGCCAAATGGCTGGAAGAAGACGGCGGCCTGGACGCGATCGAACTGACCGCGGGCAGCTCGCTGGTCAACCCGATGTATCTGTTCCGCGGCGACGCGCCGATCAAGGAGTTCGCCGGCGCCTTCAAGCCGCCGCTGCGCTGGGGCATGCGCATGACGGGCACGAAGTTCTTGCGCGAATACCCTTACCGCGAGGCGTATCTGCTGCGCGACGCCAAGCTGTTCCGGGCCGAACTCAAGATGCCGCTGATCCTGCTCGGCGGCATCACCAACCGCGAGACGATGGACCTCGCGATGGCCGAGGGATTCGAATTCGTCGCGATGGCCCGCGCGCTGCTGGCCGAGCCGGACCTGATCAACCGGCTCGCGGCCGACGGCGCCCAGCACAGCGTCCATTCGGCGTGCACACACTGCAATCGGTGCATGCCGACGATCTACACGCGCACCCGCTGCGTCGTCACCGGAGCGCCCGACAACAGCTGATTCGCGGCCACAGCCGACCCGACGTGCCGCGTTGGTGCAAAAGCGGAAATAGGTCCACGAGCTAGAGTTGGGGCGATGAATTCACCAGCCCCGCCGGCGCTGACCGTCCGGCACGACGGGTCGGAACGCACTTTCGCAGCAGGTCACGACGTGGTGGTGGGGCGCGATCTCCGGGCCGACATGCGCATTACGCACCCCCTGATTTCACGCGCTCACCTGTTGCTGCGCTTCGACCAGGGCCGGTGGCTGGCGATCGACAACGGTTCACTCAACGGCACTTTCGCTAACGGCAGGAGGGTGCCCGTCGTCGACATCCACGACGGGCAGAGCGTCAACATCGGAAACCCGGACGGCCCGCTGCTGACGTTCGAGGTCGGGCGCCATCAAGGGATGGCCGGACGCCCGCCGCGGACCGAGTCGATGGGCATTCCGGCCGCGGCCGCGTCCGTCGCAACGGCGTGGCCTTCGTCACAGGCGTCGGGGCAACCGGGCCATCCGCTGGCCGCTCCGCCCGGGCGCCAGACTGCCTGGAGCGGGAGTCCCGCGCCACGTCCGCAGCCCGGCGCGCCGGCCCAGCGGCCGGGACCACCGGGGCAACCGGTGTATCCGACGTCGGTGGGTCGCCCACCCGCCTATCCCCCGAATGGCCCCCCACCGCCCGGCGGCCCGCCTCCCCCGCCGATGCCGGCCGCACCGCGAACGCAGATGGCGCCGGTCGTCGCCGAGCCCAAAGCCGCGCCGGAGGTGGGGAATCTGGCGACCAAGATGTTCCAGGCGCTGCTGCCGTCCCGGTCCGGTGCGATGCACAAACCCACCGGCGCGCAGACGATCGGGCGCGCCACCGACAACGACATCGTCATCCAGGACGTCTTGGCCTCGCGCCATCACGCGTTCTTGCTCCAGACGCCGCTGGGCACCGAGATCCGCGACGCACACAGCGTCAACGGGACCTTCGTCAATGGCGTCCGCGTCGGCTCGGCGGTGCTGACCGAGGGCGACGTCGTCACGATCGGAAACGTCGACCTCGTCTTCAGCCGCGACACCCTGGTGCGCCGCACCGAAGCGGCGACGCGCACCGGCGGCCTTGAGGTGAACTCGGTCTGCTACACCGTCGAGCAGGGCAAAAAGCAACTGCTGGACCACATCTCGCTGACCGCCCGCCCCGGGACCCTGACCGCGATCATCGGCGGGTCCGGCGCCGGCAAGACGACGCTGTCGCGGCTGATCGCCGGCTACACCAGCCCGACTTCCGGCACGGTGACCTTCGAG
Organism: Mycobacterium sp. 050272; assembly: GCF_039023525.1. NCBI lineage: Bacteria > Bacillati > Actinomycetota > Actinomycetes > Mycobacteriales > Mycobacteriaceae > Mycobacterium > Mycobacterium sp. 050272. Next base: position 6,547 of record NZ_JBCHKV010000001.1, read on the forward strand.
GGCCACAACATCCACACCGAGTACGCGTCGCTGCGCAGCAGGATCGGGATGGTCCCCCAAGACGACGTCGTGCACCGCCAGCTCACCGTCAACCAGGCGCTGGGTTACGCGGCCGAGCTGCGGCTGCCGCCGGACACCAGCAAGGCCGACCGCGAACAGGTGGTGGCCCAGGTGCTCGAGGAACTCGAGCTGACCAAGCACGCCGACACCCGCGTCGACAAGCTCTCCGGCGGCCAGCGCAAGCGCGCCTCGGTGGCCCTCGAATTGCTCACCGGGCCGTCGCTGCTGCTGCTGGACGAACCCACCACCGGTCTGGATCCGGCGCTGGACCGTCAGGTGATGATGATGCTGCGTCAGCTGGCCGACGCCGGCCGCGTGGTGCTGGTGGTCACCCACTCGGTGTCCTACCTCGACGTCTGCGATCAGCTGCTGCTGGTGGCCCCGGGCGGCAAGACGGCGTTTCTCGGTCCGCCCAGCCAGATCGGCGCCGCGATGGGCACTACCAACTGGGCCGACATCTTCGCCAAGGTGGGCGCCGACCCGGATGAGGCCAACCGCCGCTTCCTGGCCGAAAACCAGCAAAAGCTGCCGCAGGTGCCGTCCGAGCACAGCCCGGCGGCCGATCTCGGTGAAGCGCCGCACGCCAACGCCTTTCGACAGTTCTCCACGATCGCGCGGCGCCAGATACGGCTGGTCATCTCCGACCGCGGCTACACGGTGTTCCTCGCGTTGTTGCCGTTCCTGATCGGCATTTTGACCCTCACGGTTCGCGGCAACAGCGGATACGGCATGTCCGATCCGCTGGGCAATAATCCCGCCCAGCCCGACCAGATTCTGGTGATGCTCAACGTCGGTGCGGTGTTCATGGGTACCGCGCTGACCATCCGCGACCTGATCGGCGAGCGGCCCATCTTCCGCCGAGAACAGGCAGTCGGCCTGTCCACGGGTGCCTACATGGGCGCGAAAATCGTGGTGTTCTCGACGTTCGCGATCGTCCAGGCCGCGATCGCGACGATCATCTCGGTGATCGGATGGGGCAAGCCGATCTCGAACGCCGTGATCCTGGGCGACGTCAACTTCGAACTGTTCGTCACCGTGGCGGCGACGTGTGTGGGTGCGGCACTACTCGGCATGGCGCTGTCGGCGCTGGCCCAATCCCAAGACCAGATCATGCCGATGCTGGTGGTGTCGATCATGAGCCAGCTGGTGTTCTCCGGCGGCATGATCTGGGTAACCAACCGGGCCGTGCTCGACCAGTTGTCGTGGGTCACGCCCGCCCGCTGGGGCTTCGCGGCGTCGGCGTCGACGATCGACACGCACCGGCTGATCCCGGGGCCGACGGACCCCAAAGACCAGCACTGGAATCACACCAAGAGTGCGTGGCTGTTCGATATGGCCATGCTCGGAGTCCTGTGCATAAGCTATAGCGCGATCGTGTGGTGGAAGATCCGGCTGAAACGACGCTGAACTGATGAATGCGCCTGCGCAATCGATACTGACCGTTCGATCCAACCGATCGGAGGTCAGTTTCGCTCCCGGCGGCGACGTCATCGTCGGTAGCGACGTCCGCGCCGACCTACGCGTAGCGCATCCGCTGGTCGCGCGGGCACACCTGTTACTGCGCTTCGATCACGGCAGCTGGGTCGCGGTCGACAACAGTTCGCGGGGCGGCATTTTCGTCGACGGACGGCGGGTGCCGACCGTCGAGGTCCGCGACGGCCAGGGCATCAACCTCGGCGCCCCCGACGGACCGCGGATCGTCCTGGCGATCGGCCACCATCGCGGCAACGTGGGCGTGCTGCCGCCCACGTCGCAAGCCGTTCCGACGGTCCCGCCGGCCGACCCCGGCGCCCGGCCGGTGCCGCCGCAGCACACGCCCTACGTGGACCCGCCCACCGACGCGGTGCACACCCGAGCCGTGCCGATCGTGCGGCCCACCGTGACGACCCAGGCCGTCCCGAACGATGCGACCCGGGTGGCCAAGCCCACCGGCACGGACATGTCGCAGTTTCCGACCAGGGTGATGAAGATCGTCGGACCCGAGTCGGGCGTACAGGCGCCGGCCGGGGGCACCGCCTGGATCGGTCGCGAACTCGACAACGACATCGTCATCCACGACGTGCTGGCCTCGCGCCACCACGCGTTCCTGGAGCCGACCCCGGCCGGCATCGAGATCCGGGACGCCAACAGCATCAACGGAACGTTCGTGAACGGGGTGCGGGTCGGGCAGGCCCTGCTTTCCGAGGGCGACGTGATCACGATCGGCAATGTCGACCTGGTGTTCAGCGCCGGCCTGCTGGCCCGTCGCCAGGACGCGGCGACCCGCACCGGCGGCCTGGAGGTACGCGACGTCGGCTTCGCGATCAACGGCAAGGATCTGCTGCAGCAGATCACGATGACGGCCCGGCCCGGCACGCTGACGGCCATCATCGGCGGGTCGGGCGCCGGCAAGTCGACGCTGTCGCGGCTGATCGCCGGCTACACCACCCCGACCGCGGGCGCGGTCACCTTCGAGGGCCACAACATCCACACCGCCTACGCCTCGCTGCGCAGCAGGATCGGGATGGTCCCCCAAGACGACGTCGTGCACCGCCAGCTGACCGTCAACCAGGCGCTGGGCTATGCGGCCGAGCTGCGGCTGCCGCCGGACACCAGCAAGGCCGACCGCGAACAGGTGGTGGCTCAGGTGCTCGAGGAGCTGGGCCTGACCGCGCACGCCGAGACTCGGGTCGACAAGCTCTCCGGCGGGCAGCGCAAACGCGCCTCGGTCGCCCTCGAGCTGCTCACCGGGCCGTCGCTGCTGATCCTCGACGAGCCGACCTCGGGGCTGGACCCGGCGCTGGACCTGCAGGTCATGACGATGCTGCGCCAGCTCGCCGATGCCGGCCGCGTCGTGCTCGTCGTCACGCACTCGCTGACCTATCTCGACGTCTGCGACCAGGTGCTGCTGATGGCGCCCGGCGGCAAGATCGCGTTCCTCGGCCCACCCAGCGATATCGGGGACGCGATGGGCACCACCAACTGGGCCCAGATCTTCGCGAAGGTCGGCGCCGATCCCGACGAGGCCAACCGCCGGTTCCTGGAACGCCAGGACCACACGCCTCCCATCCGGGCCGAGACGCCGGCCGACCTGGGCACCCCGTCGCGCACCAGCATGCTGCACCAGTTCTCCACGATCGCGCGGCGCCAGATTCGGTTGATCATCTCCGATCGCGCCTACTTCGCCTTCCTGGCGGTGTTGCCGTTCATTCTGGGTGCGCTGTCGCTCACCGTTCCCGGCCATAGCGGCTTCGGGATCGGCGACCCGAACAGCGAGACGCCCGACGAAGCCGCCCAGATCCTGACGCTGATGTCGATCGCCGCCGTCTTCATGGGTACGGCGCTGACGATCCGCGATCTGATCGGCGAACGCCCGATCTTCCAGCGCGAGCAGGCCGTCGGCCTGTCCACCGGTGCCTACCTCTGCGCCAAGATCACGGTGTTCTGTGCGTTCGCGATCATCCAGGCGGCGATCGCGACCGGCATCGTGTTGATCGGCAAGGGCGCTCCCAAACAGCCGGCGGTGCTGCTCGGTAATGCCAGCTTGGAGCTGTTCGTCACGGTCGCCGCGACGTGCGTGGCCTCGGCGATCCTCGGGCTGGTGTTGTCGTCGATCGCGCGCTCCAACGAGCAGATCATGCCGCTGCTGGTGGTGTCGCTGATGCTGCAGCTGGTGCTCGCCGGCGGCCTGATTCCGGTGACCGGCCGGCTCTTCCTCGACCAGCTGTCCTGGCTGATGCCGTCGCGCTGGGGCTACGCGGCGTCGGCGTCCACGGTGAACCTGCGGCTGCTGGTCCCGATCGGACCGAAGGACAGCCACTGGGCGCACACCGAGAGCGCGTGGCTGCTCGACATGGGAATGCTCGGCGCGCTGTCGGTGATCTACTCCGTCGTCGTGTGGTGGCGCATCCGGCTCCGCCGTTAGTCCGACTTGCCGTTAGTCCGACTTGGCGTCTGGGCCCCCGTCTAAGCGCAGCCCGTGCGCCAACGCGAACGCCATCGCCTGGGGTACGTCCACCCGCACACCGGTCAGGGTGGCGGTGCGCCACAACGCCGGATCGGCTGTCGCGCCGCGCAGGTCGGCGTCGTCGAGGCGGGTACCGGTGGTCCGCGCTCCGGACAGGTCGGCGCCGCGCAGCACGGCCTTGCGCAGGTCGGTCTCCACCAGGCTGGTCTCGCGCAGCCGGCAGCCGCTGAGGTCGACGCCGCGCAGGTCGTTGCCGCCCAGCACCGCGAGCGTGAAATCCACTTCGTCGAAGGTGATCGGACGCAGCCGGCACTGCACGAAGACCGATCCCAGCATGCTGCACTGCGCAAACATGCTGTGCCACAGCGTTGTTCGCTCGAACTTGCAGTTACGGAAGGCGGAGCCGCGGTGCACCGACTCGGCCAGGTTGGCGCCGCTGAAATCGCATTCGTTGAACACCACCCGTTCGGTGCGCAACCGGCCCAAGTCCTCGTCGCGCAAGTCGCGGCCGGTGAACTCGCAATCGGCCCACTGCAGCACCGCGGTCAAGCCGTCAGACTCTGCAGTGCGTACTCGCTGATCGCGATCAGCGCATCGGTGGCCGACCGGCGATCCCTGGCGTCAACACCGATCACCGGAATGTGCGGGGACAGGGCCAGCGCTTCGCGTATCGCCGCAGCGGGATACCTTGGCGCACCGTCGAATTGGTTGACCGCAATCAGGAACGGCAGATTGCGGTGCTCGAAGAAGTCCACCGCGGCGAAGCTGTCCTGCAGCCGGCGGCAGTCGACCAGCACGATCGCACCGATGGCACCGCGCACCAGGTCGTCCCACATGAACCAGAACCGCCGCTGGCCGGGCGTGCCGAACAGGTAGAGCACCAGGTCGCGGTCCAGGGTGATCCGGCCGAAGTCCATCGCCACCGTGGTGGTGCGCTTGTCGGGGGTGGCTTCGAGCATGTCGACGCCGGCCGAGGCGTCGGTGACGATCTCCTCGGTGCGCAGCGGCATGATCTCCGAGACCGCCCCGACGAACGTGGTCTTACCGGCGCCGAACCCGCCGGCGATGACGATCTTCGTCGAGGCGCTGGCGCCGGAGTCAGAGTGCTTTGAGGCCACGCAGGGTCCTCCCTATCAGTTCGTGGCGCTCATCACGGGTCGACTGCTCGGTCAATGTTGCGTGCACCCGAAGGTAACCGGACAGGACCAGATCACCGACCAGCACGCGCGTGACCCCGATCGGCAGGTTCAGCCGGGCCGACACCTCGGCGACGGACGGGCTCTGCACGCACAGTTGGATGATCTTGCCTCTCGCATCGTCGGCGGGCCAGCGGTGCGCCCGCCCGGCCCGCAACGTCTCAACCGGCGCTTCCAGCGGAATGTCGACGCCCGCGTTCGTCCGCCCGGCCGTCAGGGTGTACGGGCGGACCAGGCTCGCCTCACGCGCGGGCGGCCCGGCTTCGCGTTTGTCCATCGCGGCTCACGAACGACTAGCGGAACGGCGGGTGGACTGCACGACGCCGCCCACCCGTTCGACAAGGATCGCCATCTCGTATCCGATCTGACCGATATCGCACGACGTCTCGGCCAGCGTCGCCAGGTGTGACCCATCCCCGACGCGCATCAACAACAAGTAGCCGTTCTGCATCTCGACCACCGACTGCAGCACCTGACCGCCGTCAAACAGCTGCGCGGCACCGGTTGCGAGGCTGGCCAGCCCGGAGGCCACCGCGGCCAGTTGGTCGGCTCGTTCGCGGGGCAGCAGCTCGCTGGCGGCGATGGGCAGACCGTCGACGGACACCAGCAGGGCATGCGCCACCCCGGGGACCTCGCGGGCGAACTTCGTCACCAGCCAGTCCAGTGAGCTGCCTGCAGACGTCATTGCTCATCGGGTCCTTGACTCGAGTGGCGGGCGTGTGACCGTCCGCTGCGCACGCCGCCGAAGTGGTTACTGAACGAGGCGCGAACCGCCTCCGGGTCGCGGGCCGCGTGCAGCCCGCCGTTCGATCCTACGAGGGAATCGTCGGCGTCGGCCGCGCCGGGCACCAGCCGGGCTCCGGGCGTACGCACCGGCAGGCCGTGGTCGGCGGTGCGCTGTTCGACGGGCTTGTCGTCGGCCTCGGCGGCCAGCGACCAGCCGCGGTCCCACACCGACTGCCAGTCCAGGTCGGGGCTGTCGACCAGGTCGTGCGGGTCACCCATCATCTCCGAGAGCATCCGCCGATAGATCACGTCGTCCTTGGACGGGCCGGCCGCGGGAGGGCTCGGTCTAGGGGCCCGGGCAGGTGGCGGGGCCCCGGTCCCGCGCGACCGCGCGGCGAAGAACGCCGAGGTGTCCGATACCGCCGGGGCCGGCTTCGGGGTTGGCTTGGGAGTCGGCTGCGGGGTTGGCGCCTTGGGGCGTGGCTGGTTCTCGTTCTCCCACCACGCAGTGGCCAGTTCACGCCGGCGCTTGGGCAGCGGCGGCTGGGCGGCGGGTGCGGCGGGCACGTCGGTGATGCCGCTGGAGCCGGGGCTGCGGCGGGGCAGCAACGAGATCGGTGGCGCCTCGCCGGCGCCGTTGCCGGGAGTGGCCGCGACGGGGCGTTGACGCGTCGCGGGGTTGCCGTGGTCCGGCGCTGCGCTGGCCAGCTTGGCACTCGGCGACGAGACCGCCCGGATCCGTTCGCGCGGCTCCGCCGAGATTTCGGCCGGGCCGCCGGCGACGCCCTCCAGCACCGCCGGTGGCAGGTAGACCTCGGCGGTCGTGCCGGTGCCCGCCTCCCCGGTCGCCGGACCCCGCAGCCCGACCCGGATACCGTGCCGCGCGGCGATCCGCCCCACCACGAAAAGTCCCATGTGGCGGGCGTTCTCTGGAACGGGGTCGCGGGTGACCTCGCCGCCGGCCTGCAGACGCATGTTGGCCATCCGGCGATCGGAATCGTTCATGCCCAAGCCGGAGTCGGCGATCCGCAACACCACGCCGCCTTGAGGATCCAAGCCGCCGCGGGCCCCGGAGATCCGGACATACGTCGACGGCGGCGAGTAGCGCAGGGCGTTGTCGATCAGCTCGGCGAACAGATGGATCGCGCCACCGGCCGCCGCGCCGACCAGCATGCAGTCGGGCAACTCACCCAGCTCGACCCGGCGATAGTCCTCGACCTCGGAGACGGCCGCACTGATCACCGTCGACAGCGGAACCGGGTCGCGCTGGTCGCGGGCCAGCTGCGCACCGGCGAGCACCAGCAGGTTGGCGCTGTTGCGACGCAGCCGCGCCGCCAGGTGATCCAGCCGGAACAGGCTGTCCAGACGCTCCGGATCCTCTTCGTTGCGCTCCAGCCGGTCGATCAGCGACAGCTGCTGGTCGACCAGCGAGCGGCTGCGCCGCGACATCGTCTCGAACATGTCGTTGACCAGCAGTCGCAACCGCGCCTCATCACCGGCCAGCAGTAGCGCCTGGGTGTGCAGCTCGTCGACCGCGTGCGCGACCTGCCCGATCTCCTCGGTGGTGTATACCGGCAGCGGAGCCGGAATCGGTTCGGCCTCACCGGCTTTGACCCGGGCGATCTCCTCCTCGAGGTCGGTGTGGGCGACCTTGAGCGCGCCGTCGCGCAACACCCGCAGCGGCACCACCAGCGCGCGCGCCATCAGCAGCACGATGAGCAGTGCGATCACGATGGCGGCCAGCACCAGAACGCCGTCGACGATCGCGGAGTTGCGCCGATCGTCGGCCTGGGTGTGCACCGACTTCGTCACGGACGCGGTGGCGTCGGTGACGACTTGCTCGGCGATGGCGTCGGTGGCCTGGATCGAGCGCAGCAGGTCCGGGTTGTCGACGAGCACGGCGGCCGGATCGGACATGATCGCCATCCGGGTCACCATCTGCTGCTGCAGCGTCTTGGCTTCCTGCGAGCCGACACCGAGCACCTGGCTCATCCCGAACAGCGTGGACGGCTCGGTGCCGGCCAGGGTGATCATCGAGGTGCGCAACTGCGGCTCGGGCAGGTCGGCGCCGCGGGTCACCAGGATCTCCTGCATCGTCATCTGGCCGCGGGCCCCGACCGCCCGGCTCAAACCCTGTGCCTGCGCCCGGATCTGCTCGTCGTCCACCTGCACCGACGCGTTGATGACGTCCTCGGCCGTCAACAGCAGCGGCGCATAGGTGGTCACCCGGTCCCGCACCCCGATGCTGTTGTCGCTCACCTTGTCCAGCAGCGACTGACCGCCGCCCAGCAGCGTGCCCACTCCCGTGCGGACATCGGGAGTGACGTCGGTGTCCGCCAGCCGGGTCTGCAGCTCACCCTTGCGGGCGTCATAGTTCTTCTTCGCGCCCTCGATGTCGCGCCCGGTGGAGTTCGCCAACAGGGCGACGTCCAGTGCCGACATGTATTTGGTGAGTGCCGGCAGCAAGTCGGCGCGCGCGGCGGCCAACCGTAGGCCGCTGGAGCTCGACATGGCTGTGTTGACGCGCAGCCCGCCGAAAATCGCCGCCAGAGTAAGCGGGACCAGCACAATCGCCAGCACCTTCCACCCGACCGGCCAATTGCTGGGCGACCAGGCCGGCGGACGTTTCGCCGGTGCCGCCGCGCGGGACTTGGCCTGGGCCAACCCGGTGGGTGCCGCCCCGGGCGAACTGGCCGGGCGGTTGAACATCGTCATGTGGTACCGGCCGCTGCGCCGACACCGCGCATCGAAAGAAACGAGAGGCTCATGAACTTCCTGCTGTTATTCCGCTCCCCCCGCGCCACGACGCGCGAGCGGTAAACGCGTGGCAATTCGACGAGTATGACAGCCCGAGGCCCAGCTCACCAGAATCGTTACTGAGCAGATAGCCAGGGCCTACGCGGCCCGCAGGAGCGCGACGAGGAAGTCGGAGTCGTCGGTGAACGGTCGCAGATCCCAACTGGACAGCAGCACATCGGGAGCGAACCCGGCGGCCGCCGCGTGCTGAAGAAAATCGGCGAACTCGTAGTCGCGCCCGGCGCCGAATCCGATCACCGCTCGACCGTCGTCGGCGAGGTGGGCGCGTAGCCGCTTTAGCACCTGCCCGCGAGTACTCGGCGCGAGGAACGCCATCACGTTGCCGGCGGACACGATCACGTCGAAAGGTTCGGCGATGCCGCGCGCGGGCAAGTCCAGCTCGGCGAGATCGCCGACCAGCCACTGCGGGCCCGGATAGTCCTGCGCGGCCGCGGCGATCAGCGCCGGGTCAACGTCGACGCCGACGACCTGATGACCGACCGTGGCCAGATAGCCACCCACCCGTCCGGGGCCGCAGCCGGCGTCGAGGATGCGGGCGCCGCGGGGCACCATGGCGTCGATCATGCGGGCCTCGCCGACCAGATCCTTGCCGTCGCGGGCCATGGACCGGAAGCGCTCGATGTACCAGTCCGAGTGTCCCGGATCGGCCGCAACCTTGCGCATCCAGATGCTCTGCTCGACCATGCCGCAATTATCGCCGTGTGAAGATGGCCGTGTGTTCCGGCTGCTGTTCTACTCGCCGCGCATCGCACCCAACACGGGCAACGCCATCCGGACGGCCGCGGCCACCGGCGCCGAATTGCATCTGGTTGAGCCGATGGGCTTCGACCTCTCCGAATCCAAGGTGCGCCGCGCCGGATTGGACTACCACGACCTCGCCTCGGTCACCGTGCACGCGACGCTGCAGGCCGCGTGGGAGGTCTTGAGGCCGGCGCGGGTGTACGCGTTCACCGCGCATGCGCCGACATCGTTCGCCGACGTCGCCTATCAACCCGGTGATGTGCTGATGTTCGGTCCGGAACCCGACGGGCTGGACGCACAAACCCTGGCCGACAGCCACGTCACCGGCCAGGTACGCATCCCGATGCTGGCCGGCCGTCGGTCGCTGAACCTGTCCAATGCCGCGGCGATCGCAATCTACGAGGCCTGGCGCCAGCACGGCTATCCCGGCGCGGTGTAGCGATGAGTCCGGGGCCGGGCGCGAGTCAGCCTTGATATGCCCACCTTCATCACGATCGGATACGGCAACGAGGCCGGATACCGCCAATTGAGTGACGACCGTCGACGGGCCGCGCACACCCGCGATGACGAACTCAGTGCGTCCGGAGCGCTGATCGGTCGCGCCGGCGATCCCGTCCAGGTACGCAATCACGACGGCGCGGGGCCGAGCGTCGAGCCGGGCGCATTCCTGCGATCGACACTGCCGATCGCGGGGTTCGCGGTGATCGAGGCTGACGATCTCGACGCGGCGATCGAGCGGGTGAGCCAGACTCCGTGCGCGATGGCGTACGGGGTCGTCGAGGTCTGGCCGCTACAGCCCTGACTACCAGGTATTCCAGTGCGTCAAGGTCTCGCCCGGCAACCGCTTGGCCGGGCGGAAGTCGGTGCCTTTGGTGTAGGCGATCGGGAACAGCCCACCCTGGCTGAACTCCTCGTACGGGATGCCGAGCACCTCGGCGGCCTTGCGCTCGCCGTCGCCGAGCAGGTGCAGCGTCGTCCAGCAGGAGCCCAGCCCGCGGGAGCGCAGCGCCAGGCAGAAGCTCCAGACCGCCGGGAACAGCGACGCCCAGAACGAGACGCCGCCCAGTGGCGACTTGCCTTCGCGGCCCGCGATGCACGGGATCATCAGCACCGGCGCCTCGTGGATGTGCTCGGCGAGATACATCGCCGAGTCCACGACCTTGGGCATCCGCTCGCTGCGGGTGTCGCCTTCGCCGTAATCGGGTTTCGGCGCGGACAGGTAGGGCTGGGCGTGCGACAGGTAGATCTCGCCGATCGCCTTCTTCTTCTCGGCGTCCTCGACGAACACCCACTGCCAACCCTGCGAGTTGGAACCGGTCGGCGCCTGCAACGCCAGCTCGAGGCATTCCATCAGGACCTCGCGAGACACCGGCTTGTCGAAGTCGAGGCGCTTGCGTACCGAGCGGGTGGTGGTGAGGACTTCGTCGAACGACAAGTTGAGGGTCATAGGTGGAGGCTACATTCGGTTTCATGAGCGTCGAACTGACACAAGAAGTTTCCAGCAGGCTGACATCCGACAACTTTGGCTGGCTGACGACCGTCGCCAAATCGGGTCAGCCGGTCCCCCGGCTGATCTGGTTCTACTTCGACGGCGCGGAGCTGACGGTGTACTCCATGCCCCAGGCCGGCAAGGTCGCCCACATCGAGGCGCACCCGCAGGTGAGCCTGAACCTGGATTCCGACGGCAACGGCGGCGGCATCATCGTGATCGGGGGAATCGCGAGGGTCGATGCGGTCGACGTGAATTGTCGAGACGACGAGCCCTACTGGGCCAAGTACAGCGCGGCCGCGGAGCAGTTAGAGGCCGAGGGCATATCGATGGACGCGTTCAGCACGCGACTGAGGATCACGCCGACGAAGGTGTGGACGACGCCGACGGGCTGAGCCCGGGGTCGCTAGGGCGGAGGAGGCGGCCCGTCGGGCGGAATCGCGCCGCCAAAACCTCGCCGCCAGTGCACGTTCGGCGCGGGTCTCTGCGGGTCGCGGGATTTCTAGCGGAAGTCGCGCGACTTGGAGCCGACGGCCAGGGTGATGCGGCCCAACCGCTCGGCCACGACGGTGACTGCGCCGCTGGCATTTTGGACCTGACCGCGCACCAGCAGCGCCGGTGCCGTGTTCGCGAGCTTGCGGTGTCGCGCCCACACCCCGGGCGTGCAGAGCACGTTGACCATTCCGGTCTCGTCCTCGAGGTTGATGAACGTCACCCCCTGCGCCGTGGCGGGTCGCTGCCGATGGGTCACCGCACCGGCGATCAGCACGCGGTCGCCGTCGGGCACGTCGAGCAGCTCGTCGGCGGGCACCACCCCCATCGCGTTCAGGTCGGCCCGCAAGAACTGGGTCGGGTAGCTGTCCGGGGAGATACCGGTGGCCCACACGTCGGCGGCGGCCAGTTCCAGCTCGCTCATTCCGGGCAGCGCCGGGATGTGCGACGACGAACCCACGCCGGGCAACCGGTCCGGCCGTTGGGTGGCGGCGGCTCCGGCCGCCCACAACGCCTCGCGCCGCGATGTCCCGAAGCAGCCCAGCGCCCCGGCCGTCGCCAGCGCTTCGGTCTGCGGCACCGAGAGCTGCAACCGGGTGGTCAGGTCAAGCAGAGATATGAACGCGCCGTTGGCTTTTCGCTCCTGGACCAGTTGTTCGGCGAGGTCGTCGCCGATATGACGGACCGCACCCAGCCCGAGGCGGACCTCGGTGCCGGCGTTTTCCAGCGTGGCGTGCGCCAGGCTGGCGTTGACGTCCGGGCCGTGCACCAGCACGCCGTGTCGGCGCGCATCGGCCACCAGCGACTGCGGTGAATAGAACCCCATCGGTTGGGCACGCAGCAGCGCGGCACAGAACGCGGCCGGGTGGTGCAGCTTGTACCACGACGAGTAGAACACCAGCGACGCGAAGGACAGCGCATGACTTTCCGGAAAGCCGAAATTGGCGAACGCTTCCAGCTTTTCATAGGTCCGGTCGATCACCTCGTCGGTGGCGCCGTGCAATGCGCGCATGCCCTCGTAGAACCTGCCACGCAGCCGTTGCATCCGCTCGGTCGAACGCTTGGACCCCATGGCGCGGCGCAGCTGATCGGCCTCGGCGGCCGAGAAGCCGGCGCAGTCGACCGCGAGCTGCATCAGCTGCTCCTGAAAAAGCGGCACTCCCAGCGTCTTTCGCAGCGCCGGCTCCATGGACGGATGATCGTAGACCACCGGGTCGATGCCGTTGCGCCGCCGGATGTAGGGGTGCACCGACCCGCCCTGGATGGGCCCGGGCCGGATCAGTGCGACCTCGACCACCAGGTCGTAGAAGATCCGCGGCCGCAGCCTGGGCAGGGTGGCCATCTGTGCGCGCGACTCCACCTGGAACACCCCGACGGAATCGGCGCGCTGCAGCATCTCGTACACGCCCGCCTCGGAGAGATCGAGGCGGGCCAGGTCGACCTCGATGCCTTTGTGTTCGGCCACCAGGTCTTTCGCGTAGTGCAGCGCCGAGAGCATACCCAGACCGAGTAGGTCGAACTTCACCAAACCGATGGCCGCACAGTCGTCCTTGTCCCATTGCAGGACGCTGCGATTCTCCATCCGCGCCCACTCCACCGGGCACACGTCGGCGATCGGGCGGTCGCAGATCACCATGCCGCCGGAGTGAATGCCCATGTGCCGCGGCAGGTTCCGGATCTGGATTGCCAGGTCGATCACCTGTTCCGGGATGTCCTCGATGTCGGACGAGTCGGCAAGCCCGTTCCAGTGGCTGATCTGCTTGCTCCAGGCGTCCTGCTGTCCCTGCGAGTAACCCAGGGCGCGCGCCATGTCGCGCACCGCGATCTTGCTTCGGTAGGTGATGACGTTGGCAACCTGGGCGGCATAGTCGCGGCCGTATTTGTCGTAGACGTACTGGATGACCTTTTCGCGCTGATCCGACTCGATGTCCATGTCGATGTCGGGCGGCCCGTCGCGGGCCGGTGATAAGAAACGCTCGAACAACAACTCGTTGACCACCGGATCGACCGCGGTGACACCCAGGGCGTAACAGACCGCGGAGTTGGCCGCCGATCCCCTGCCCTGGCACAGGATGTTGTTGCACCGGCAGAACCGGGCTATATCGTGCACCACCAGGAAATAGCCCGGAAACCTCAGTTGGGCAATGACTTTCAACTCATGCTCGATCTGGGCGTAGGCGCGCGGCGCGCTCTCGGGGAGCCCGTAGCGGTCGCGTGCGCCCGCCATCACCAACTGCCGCAACCAGCTGTCCTCGGTGTATCCGTCTGGCACGTCGAACGGTGGCAGCGAAGGCGCGATCAATGCCAGCCCGAACGCGCACTGCTCGCCGAGTTCGGCCGCGGCGGTCACCACCTCGGGCCGCCGCGCGAACAGCCGGGCCATCTCCTCGCCGGACCGCAGGTGTGAGCCACCCAGCGGAGCCAGCCATCCGGCGGCCGATTCCAGTGACTGCCGGGCCCGGATCGCGCCCATCGCCATGGCCAGCCGCCGGCGCGACGGGTGAGCGAAATGTGCTGCGGTGGTCGCGACGACGCCGACCCCGAACCGCGGCGCCATCCCCGCCAATGTCGCGTTGCGTTCGTCGTCGAGCGGCTGGCCGTGATGGGTCAACTCGATGCTGACCCGGCCCGCGCCGAAGCGGTCCACCAGGTCGGCCAGCGCCGCCGCCGCGGCGTCCGGCCCGCCATCGGAAAGCGCTTGGCGGACATGGCCTTTACGGCATCCCGTCAGGATGTGCCAATGCCCGCCCGCGGCTTCGGTCAGCGTGTCGATGTCGAAGCGCAGCTTGCCCTTCGCACCGCCGGCCAGATGCGCCGCGGCCAGCTGCCGCGACAGCCGCCGGTAACCCTCCGGGCCGCGGGCCAGCACCAGCAGGTGCGGGCCGGGTGGATCCGGGTTCTCGGTACGAGCGCCGGGCCCCAAAGACAGCTCGGCACCGAACACGGTGCGTATGTCGAGTTCGGCGGCGGCCTCGGCGAACCGCACCGCCCCGTACAAACCGTTGTGGTCGGTCAGCGCCAGCGCCCGCAGATCCAGCCGGGCGGCCTCCTCGACCAACTCCTCGGGCGTGCTGGCGCCGTCCAGAAAGCTGTATGCCGAATGCGCGTGCAGCTCGGCATACGAAACGGAATGAGCGGCCGACGGACGGGCCGTGCGGCCACCGTCCGGTGGTCGATAGGCCGGACGCTTGTGCGAGAAGGGGGCCTCATGCGCCGGGCCGGATGGGGTGGGCGCGCCGGCATGGCGCGGCTTGCCGTCGAGCAGCCGCTCGAGTTCCGCCCAGCTCCGCGGCTCATTGCTAAAACCCACACGCACAGTGTATCGAACGCATGTTCGATTTAGTGCGGGGTTGTTAAAGCGGTTGTTAAACGGGTCTTCAACTTCTAAACACAGTCTTAACGGACTGGGATCTACCGCGACGGGGGCGTGGCGACCGATACTGGTACGGGGCAACTAGGGCGGGAACTGAAAATGGTACAGCTGACCACGGCATTGGATTCGGGCTTTCGCACTGCGGCGGACCCTGACCGGCAGGCAAGTACGGCGACGGGCGCGGTCGCCATCGTCGACGGCGCCGTTCCGAACCTGGGACGCCTCAAAGCGCTTCTGGCAGAACGCATTCAGTCGATACCGCGATGCACCCAGGTGTTGCGGACACATCCGTTCAGCGGTACCCAGCACTGGACCGACGATCCGGGTTTCGACCTCGCCCATCACCTGCGCCGGGTCGCGGTTCCCCGCCCCGGCGATGAAGCCGACCTGTCTCGAGCCATCGCCCACGCCCTGGAACGCCCCGTCGAACTGGACCGGCCGCTGTGGGAGTGCTGGGTCATCGAGGGACTGAGCGGCAAGTGGGCGATCCTGATGAAGGTTCACCACCACCTTGCCGACGCCACGCCAGCGGCCCACCTGCTCACCAGGCTGTGCGACGACGCCGACAACGAGATATTCGCCAACCACGTTGTACCCGAGGATGATTCGACCCCAGCCCCGAAGCGGGGCTGGGCCGAGACGCTCTGGCGAGCCTCGACCGCCGCAACCACCGTCACCAGCACGCTGGCCGAGACGGTCTGGTCGGCGGCCCGTGCTTCGTCGGCCGGCCCGGCGGTCACGATGCGGCGCTACAGCACGGTGCGCGTTCCCCTCGCCGCCGTCGACGCGGTCTGCGGCAAGTTCCGGGTGAGCACCAACGACGTCGCGCTCGCCGCCATCACCGAGGGCTTCCGGACCGTACTGCTACACCGCGGCGAACAACCGCGCGCGGGTTCGTTGCGCACCCTGGAGAAGACGTATCTGCCTGTCGAGCATGACGATCCGGTGCAACGCCTGCGAATTGTGCACAGCAGCTTGAACCAGCCGGCGCCCGTGCGGCAATCCACCAGCATCGTGGATCTGGCAACCAGTTCCATGCCATTCACCTTGTGCGCCAAGGCAGTTCGATTGGTGATGAGCCGACTCCCACAACCTGGCATCGTGACGCTGGCCACCAATGCGCCGGGGCCTCGGTACCGGTTGGGGCTGATGGGCGCAACCGTGGAACGCCTGCTGCCGATCCCGCCGACGGCTTCGCAGCTGTCCAGCGGAGTCGCGGTGCTGAGCTACGGCGACGAGCTGATCTTCGGGATCACCGCCGATTACGACGCCGCCCCCGAACTCCAGCAGCTCGCCAGCGGCATCGAACGCGAGATGGCGCGACTGACGGCACTGAGCCAAGACTCCGTCCTGCTGTTCACCAAGGATCGCCGTAAGCGCCGGGCCGGCACGCTGCGGGGCGGCGTGCCCCGCGCGCACCCGACCGCGCGAGCGCGACACTGACCCGACCCGAGCGGCATTGATCACCGTGAGAGGGTTGATCGGTGCCATCGGTCACCATCGACCCGCGCCGCCACGACGCGGTGCTGTTTGAGCGAGACGTCGACTCCGCGCCGGTAGCGCGACTGCGCGAGGCCGGGGTGCGCGTCGCCCTGGGCGTTGAGGACCCGGCCGCGACCGCCGACCGGCTGGGCGTGCGGGCGGGCCGCAGTGTGGTCGTCGCGGCCAGCGACACGGTGGCCACGGCCGCGCGCGATGCCGGATTCGCTTTGGTGATCGGTGCGCAGGACCTGGGTGATGTCACGGTCCGCACCGGGGACCTGCGGATGTCGCAGCTGCCCGACGCGTCGCAGCTGCTTGGCGAGGACCTCGCGGCCCGGCGCCCGGCGGCGTTCTTCGACTTCGACGGCACGCTCTCGGACATCGTCAACGATCCGGACTCGGCGCAGCTGGTCGCCGGTGCGGCCGACGCGCTGCAGCGGTTGGCCGCGCGCTGCCCGGTCGCGATCCTGTCCGGCCGCGACCTCGCCGACGTCACGGCACGCGTCGGCCTGCCGGGTCTCTGGTATGCCGGCAGCCATGGATTCGAACTGACCGCGCCCGACGGAACGCATCACCAAAACGACGCCGCGGCCGCGGCCATACCGGTGCTGGAATCCGCGGCCGCTCAGCTGCGCGAGCGGCTCGGGTCGATTCCGGGGGTCAGGGTGGAGCACAAGCGGTTTGGCGTTGCCGTGCACTATCGCAACGCGGCGCGAGATCGCGTCGGCGAGGTGACGGCAGTGGTGCGCGCCGCGGGTCAGCGCGAGGCGCTTCGGGTGACCACCGGCCGTGAGGTCATCGAGCTACGCCCGGACATCGACTGGGACAAGGGCAAGACGCTGCACTGGGTCCTCGAGCACCTGGACGGATCGGCGGGCCTGACACCGATCTTTTTCGGCGACGACATCACCGACGAGGACGCGTTCGACGCGGTGCACCCGGACGGAATCCCAATCCTGGTGCGGCACAACGACGACGGCGACCGGGCTACCGCCGCGCAGTTCGCGCTGGACAGCCCGGCCGCCGCGGCCGACTTCGTCGATCGCCTGGCGCGCCAGTTGGCCGCCGCCCGCTAGCTCTGCGCGTATTCGACCGCGCCGTCGTCGAGCACGACTCGTCCCGCCTCGGCGCCCTGCGCACCCGAAGCCGTGGTGCGAAAGACCGCCTTGCCCGGCTCGGTGCGCCAGATCAGCGTGGTCAACGTCTCGCCGGGAAACACCGGCGAGCTGAAGCGCGCGTCGATCGAGGTGATGTTCGCGGCCTGCCCGCCGCCGAGCTCAGCGACCAGCGCGCGGCCCGCCACCCCATAGCTGCACAGCCCGTGCAGGATCGGCTTGGGGAAACCGGCCAACTCCCGGGCGAACCACGGGTCGCTGTGCAGCGGGTTGCGGTCACCGGAGAGCCGGTAGATCAGCGCCTGGTCCTCGCGGGTGGGCAGGGCCCGGGTGATGTCGGGCTCGCGATCCGGGAATTCCGGCGCGAGGGGGCGCTGACCCGGTTGCCCACCGAACCCGCCCGCGCCGCGGACCACAAAGGTGGTCGACGTTTCGGCGATCAGCTCCTGAGTATCCGGGTCGGTGCCGCGGCCACGCAGCATCACCACCGCGTTCTTGCCCTCGCCCTTGTCCTGAATGTCGGTGACCTCGGTGACCACCGACAACTTGCCCGCCGGGGGCAGCGGCGCGTGCAGCCGGATCCCTTGCGAACCGTGTAGCAGCATCGCCCAGTTGAAATCTCCGATCTTGCCCGCCGCCCCGAACGCCGGGCAGCAGATCACCGCGTAGGTGGGCAGCACCTGCTGGGTGATCTCGTGGCTGTTCTCGGTGGTGAACGACAGGTCGTCGAGCCCCGCGCCGACGCCGAGGGCGTAGAGCAGGGTGTCCCGGTCGGTCCAGTCGAACAACTTCGGCTCGGTCACCGCACCGACAGCACTCGGGTCAATCGCCATGCGAGTCTCCTCTCGACTACCAGATTCACGCTTTTGCGCACTCAACCATTGCAAACCCTTCCCCATGGGGCAGTCGGCAGGGCAGGCTATCGACATGGCCACGCGCAGCATGATCGGAAAGGCCTTCTGGAAAACAGGGGCCGTACTCGCGGCAACGCTCATCGTCGGTGCCTGCGGGGGGTCGACGCAGGCGCGCGCCATCACGTTGACGTTCATCCGAAACGCCCAGACCCAAGCCGATGCCGACGGCGTCATCAACACCGACCCCCCCGGCTCCGGCCTCACCGCCGAGGGCAGGGGCCAGGCCCAACAGCTGGCCCACCAGAGCGGCCGCAACGACTTCGACGCCGTTTACGCTTCCGCGATGGCCGAGGCACAGCAGACTGCCGGGCCGTTGGCCAGTGAACTCGGTAAGCAGGTGGAGGTCCTGAGCGGCGTACAGGCGCTGGGTGCCGGCTGGTACAACGGCAAACCTCAATCGATGGCGGCTACGACGTACATGTTGGCGCCGGCGGACTGGATCAACGGCGACATCGCGGACAGCATCCCGGGATCGGTGAGCGGCACGCAGTTCAACAACGAGTTCACCGCCGCGGTGAACAAGGTTTACAACAGCGGCCACAGCAAGCCGGTCGTCTTCTCCCAGGGCGCCGCGATCATGGCGTGGACGCTGATGAACGCCCGCAACGGCAAGAGCAGCCTGTTGAGCACCCATCCGCTGCCGAACGTCGGCCGCGTGGTGCTCACCGGAAACCCGACGGACGGGTGGACGCTGGTCGAGTGGGACGGCATCCGCAGCTTCAGCTGATCCCCGCTACCATGACCCCATGCGGTATGTCGTTACCGGCGGTACCGGGTTTATTGGTCGCCGCGTCGTAGCTCGCCTGTTGGACACTCGGCCCGACGCCGACGTCTGGGTTTTGGTCCGGCCCCAGTCGCTGGGACGCTTCGAACGCCTCGCTGCACGGTGGGGTGAACGCGCCAAACCGCTGGTCGGTGAGCTGCCGGAGCTGAGGCTGACCGATGAGCGGTTGGCCGAGCTGGGCCGGGTCGACCATCTCGTGCACTGCGCGGCGATCTACGACGTCACGGCCGGCGAGGCCGAACAGCGCGCCGCCAACGTCGAGGGCACCCGCGCCGTGATCGAGCTGGCGCGACGCCTGGACGCGACGCTTCACCACGTGTCGTCGATCGCCGTGGCGGGAGACTTCGACGGCGAGTACACCGAAGACGACTTCGACGTCGGCCAGCTGCTGCCCACCCCGTACCACCAGACGAAGTTCGAGGCCGAATTGCTGGTCCGGTCGCAACCCGGGCTGCGCTACCGCATCTACCGGCCGGCCGTCGTGGTCGGCGACTCACGCACCGGCGAGATGGACAAGATCGACGGCCCGTACTACTTCTTCGGCGTGCTGTCCAAGCTGGCCGTCTTGCCGTCGTTGACCCCGATCATGCTGCCCGACACCGGGCGCACCAACATCGTCCCGGTCGACTACGTCGTCGACGCGCTCGTCGCCCTGATGCACGTCGACGGCTCCGATGGGCAAACTTTCCACCTGACCTCGCCGAAAACCATTGGGCTGCGCGGTATTTACCGTGGCGTCGCCAAAACCGCCGGACTGCCCGCGCTGCGCGGCTCGCTGCCCCGCTCGGTGGCTGCACCGGTGCTGAAGGCCAGCGGGCGAGTCAAGCGGGTACGCAACATGGCGGCCACCCAGCTCGGGATTCCGGCCGAGGTGCTGGATCTCGTCGACCTGATCCCCACGTTTGTCAGCGATAAGACGCAAAATGCATTGCACGGCACCGGGATTGAAGTGCCCGAGTTCGCCGGTTACGCACCCAAGCTGTGGCGGTACTGGGCCGAGCATCTCGATCCCGACCGCGCCCGCCGCGACGCCCCGGACGGTCCCCTGCAGGGGCGGCACGTGATCATCACCGGCGCATCCAGTGGCATCGGCCGGGCATCGGCGATCGCGGTTGCCGAACGGGGCGCCACGGTGTTCGCGCTGGCGCGCAACGGCTCCGCACTCGACGAGCTGGTCGCCGAGATCCGCGCGAACGGCGGTCAGGCCCATGCCTTCACCTGCGATGTCACCGATTCGATATCGGTGGAGCACACTGTCAAGGACATCCTGGGCCGCTTCGGTCATGTCGATTACCTGGTGAACAACGCGGGCCGTTCGATCCGCCGTTCGGTGGTCAACTCCACCGATCGCCTGCACGACTACGAGCGGGTGATGGCGGTCAACTACTTCGGCGCCGTCCGCATGGTGCTGGCGCTGCTACCGCATTGGCGGGAGCGCCGATTCGGCCATGTCGTCAACGTCTCCAGCGCGGGCGTGCTGGCCCGCAACCCCAAGTACAGCTCGTATCTGCCGACCAAGGCCGCACTGGACGCGTTTTCCGACGTGGTTGCCTCGGAGACGCTGTCCGACCACATCACGTTTACCAATATCCATATGCCGCTGGTCAAGACGCCGATGATCGTGCCCTCCCAGCGGCTCAACCCGGTGCCGCCGATCAGCCCTGAGCGGGCGGCCGCGATGGTGGTGCGCGGACTGGTCGAGAAGCCGGCACGCATCGACACACCACTGGGCACCCTGGCCGAGGCCGGCAACTACCTGTTGCCTAGGACGTCGCGGCGAATTCTGCACCAGGTCTATCTGGGTTACCCCGATTCGGCTGCCGCGCTGGGAGTTTCGCCGGCAGACGGCGCTGCGCGGAAAAGGCGGCCCAAACGCCCGGTGCGCGCCGTCGGCCGCATCGGGGTCCCCCGACCGGTCCGCAAGGCAGTCCGCCTGGTGCCCGGGGTTCATTGGTGACCCAATCCTGGCCGGTGTTCGCCGACGTCGACACCGGCGTCGATGACGCGCTGGCCTTGATCTACCTGCTGGCCAGCCCGGACGCCGATTTGGTCGGCATCGCGTCGACCGGGGGAAATGTTGGCGTACAACAGGTTTGCGCGAACAACCTCGGCCTTCTCGAGCTGTGCCAAGCCACCGGCGTCCCGGTGTCGAAGGGCGCCGACGAAGCACTGGCCGGCCCGCTGCGCACCCCATCCAAAGTCCATGGCCCGCGCGGCCTGGGGTATGCCGACGTGCCACCGAGCAACGCGGCGCTGACCGACTACGACTCGGCCACCGCCTGGGTGCGCGCGGCGCAGGCGTTCCCCGGCGAGCTGATCGGCGTGGCGACCGGTCCGCTGACCAATCTGGCGCTGGCGCTGCGCGCCGAGCCCGCACTGCCAACACTGTTGCGCCGGTTGGTCATCATGGGTGGCTCCTACGACCACATCGGTAACACCACCGCGGTGGCGGAATGGAACATCAGCGTGGACCCCGAGGCGGCCGCCGAGGTGTTCGCGGCCTGGTCCAGCGAAAACCTTGGACCGCAGCAGCTTCCGATCCTGTGTGGCCTGGATCTGACACGCAACGTCGCGATCACACCGGAAGTCCTGGCGAGATTTGCCGACGCCGCGGGATCGACGTCGACGATGATGAGCGTGGACGACCGCCGGGGCACCCGATCGACGGCGTCCAATCCGGTGATCCGAGTGATCGAAGACGCGCTGCGGTTCTACCTCGAGGGTTATTACGACAACGGGCACGGATACCTGGCACATCTGCACGACCCCTTGGCCGCGGCGGTCGCGCTGGATCCTGAACTCATCGCGACCCGCTCGGGGCGGGTGGACATCGAGCTCGCCGGCACCCTGACCCGCGGCATGACGGTCACGGACTGGCGCCGAGAACCTAACGCGCGCATCGGCGTTGGCGTCGATCCGGCGGCATTCTTCGACCGGTTCATCGAACGTGTGGGGCCCTTCGCGCGGCGGCTCGCCCCCTAAGGGGCCCGGCTGCCGGCTTCCGTTGACAGAACCCGCCCAGCAACGCTGGAATAGGTGGATATCTACGCGGGGTTGCGTTAGTCAACACTGGGAGGACTTCGCGATGACAGAGCTGGTAACGGGGAAGGCACTACCAAACGTAGTGGTCACCGGCATTGCCATGACAACCTCGGTGGCTACCGACGCCGAGAACACTTGGAAGTTGTTGCTGGACAGCCAAAGCGGTATCCGCACGCTTGAGGACTCGTTTGTCGAGCACTATGACCTGCCGGTACGCATCGGCGGCCACCTGTTGGAGGATTTCGACCACGGTTTGACACGTGCCGAGCGCCACCGAATGGGCTGGCTGCCGAAGATGACCACGGTTTTGAGCCGCCGGCTGTGGGAGAACGCCGGATCGCCCGAGGTCGACCCCAACCGATTGCTGGTGTCCGTCGGGACCGGCCTGGGCTCGGCCGAGCAAATAGTGTTCAGCTACGACGACATCCGCGCCCGCGGCATGCAGGGGGTTTCGCCGCTGGCGGTGGCGAAGTACATGCCCAACGCCCCCGCCGCGGCGATCGGGCTGGAACGACACGCCAGGGCCGGGGTGCTCACCCCGATCTCGGCGTGCGCATCCGGCTCCGAAGGCATCGCGCAGGCCTGGCGCAGTATCGTCCTCGGCGAGGCCGATATCGCCATCTGCGGCGGTGTCGAGGTCAAGATCGAAGCGGTCGCGATCGCGGCGTTCGGCCAGATGCGCATCGTGTTGTCGACGAAGAACGACGACCCGCCCGGGGCGTGCCGCCCGTTCGATCGGGACCGGACCGGCATCGTGTTCGGCGAGGCCGGCGCGCTGATGGTCATCGAAACCGAGGAGCACGCCAAGGCCCGGGGCGCCAACATCCTGGCCCGGATCATGGGCGCCAGCATCACCTCGGACGGCTTCCACATGGTGGCGCCGGACCCCAATGGCGCACGCGCCGGGCATGCGATGAGCAGGGCGATTCAGCTGGCAGGGCTGACTCCCGGCGACATCGACCACGTCAATGCGCACGCCACCGGCACCCTGGTCGGCGACCTGGCCGAGGCCAAGGCCATCAACAACGCGCTGGGCAGCAACAAAGCGGCCGTGTACGCGCCGAAGGCCGCGCTGGGCCACTCGGTGGGGGCGGTCGGCGCGGTGGAGTCGATTCTGACCGTGCTGGCGCTGCGGGATCAGGTGATCCCGCCGACCCTGAACCTGGAAAACCTGGACCCCGAGATCGACCTGGATGTGGTGGCGGGCAAGCCGCGGCCCGGCAATTACCGGTACGCGCTCAACAACTCGTTCGGCTTCGGTGGCCACAACGTCGCCGTGGCCTTCGGCCGGTACTGACACCCCCTACTCGTAGCTTCCTTCGAGGTACCACCGCCGCTGGCGATAGCACAGCAGCAATGCCCGCCCACTTTCCAGCAACACCTGGGCGCGGGCGGTGCGGCCCGGCGATCGGTCCGGATCCCACCACCGCTCGTCGACCGGCCACGGCCCGGCCCACCAGCGCAGCGGGTCGTCGCTGCCGCGGGAGACCAGGCGCACCGGGTCAGCGGAGAACATCCCCCGGGCGGTCACCCGTATCAAATTCCCTTGGGCGTCAAGCAATTCCACCGGATCGTCGAGCAGTACCGCCGGCGACGGGTCCGGCAGCTGACCGGGCCACGGCAACCCCGGGTCGGCATCCGGAACCGGCTCGTCACCCAGCGGAGTCAGCGTGATGCGTTCGGCGGGTCCGCGGCCTCCGGACAGCACCGGCACCCGCACCGCTTCCGGCCCGAGCAGGCCCTGCACCCGCACCAGGGCGCGGCGGGCCCGCTGCCGGTCCTCCTCACCGAGGCCGCCCCATAACGGCAGCTGCAGCGCCTCGGCGGACACCACCTCCACCGCCTGCAGCCGCAGCGATGTCACCGGCGCCGTCGGGCGAGGATTGCGGGCGGTCCGGCTGCTCAACCACCCGTCCAGTTGCCAGCGCACCCGATCGGCGGTGGCGTCCTCGGTCAACGGCTCGGCGCACCGCCATACCCGGTTCAGTTCTTCGCCGTTGGCGGTGACGGCGTGAATGGACAGCCGGGTGCACCCCACTCCGGCGGACATCAGCATCTGGTGCAGCGTGCCGGCCAGCGAGCGTCCGGCGAATGCCGCGGCATCGACCCGGTCGATCGGGGGATCGCAATCCAGCACGGCCTCGAGTTCGGCCGGTGGCTCCCGCGCGGACGGGCCTCGCTCGGGCTCGCCGCGGGCGAACCGGTGTGCGCTGCACCCGTCGGCGCCGAACCGGGAAGCCACGTCGGTCGCCGACAGTGCGGCGAACTGACCGATGGTGCGAATCCCCAACCGCCACAACAGATCCGTGAGCTCCTCTCGCCCCGGACCGGACAGGCTAGGCTCGGTGGCCAGCTGCCGGATAGACAGCACCGACAGGAACTTCGCATCGCCGCCGGGCGCCACGACACGACCCGCCCGGGCGGCGAAGACCGCGGTGGACAGCTGGTCGGCAATCCCGACCTGACACTCGGCCCCGGCTGCGGCCACCGCGTCGATCAGCCTTTCGGCGGCCTGTTGTTCGGACCCGAAATAGCGGGCCGCTCCGCGCACCGGCAACACCAGCAGACCGGGGCGCAGCACCTCGGCACGAGGCACCAGGTCGTCGACCGCCGCAATCACCCCCTCGAAAAAGCGGGCGTCGCGGTCGGCGTCGGCGCTGGCGACGTGCAGTTGCGGGCAACGGGCCGCGGCCTCGCGGCGTCGCAACCCTCGCCGCACTCCGGCCGCACGCGCAGCCGACGAGCAGGCGATCACCCGATTGGCCAGGGTGACCGCGATCGGGGTCGTCATGGATACCTCCGCCGCTGCTGCCGCCGCGACCGCCGGCCAGTCCATGCACCAAATGGCCAGCACCCGGGAAGACATTCGAACTCACCCGGCTCGCGTCCGGCTGCCGGTCACCCGTCTCCCCGCGCACACCCCACTGACCTGCAGCCGCACTCCGCTGATGCGTCCGAATCCGCAAACCGGGGCGTCGCGGTGACCTGCCGTGATCTCATAGCCGCTGACCCGGGCCTTCAGCCGGGTCGGCGCCCCCTGCCAGTCGCCGTCGGTGACCAGCAGGGTGCAGCCCTTGAGGCGGGCGCGAGCCACCACCGCCCGCGCCCGGGTCAGCGGCACCCGCCGCCCACCCAGTCCGAGCACCACCAGATCCATGCCGTCGATGAGCACCGCGGCCACTTCCACCGGATCGGTCCCGGGGTCTGGTATCACCGCGAGCCGGCTCAGATCCGCCCCCATCTCCACCGCGGCCAGCAGCCCGATATCCGGCTGACCGACGATGGCCGCGTTTCCCCCGGCCGCCGTCACCGCGGCGACCATGCTCAGCAGCAGCGACCGCGCTCCCGACAGCACCGCCACCGACCCCCGGGGTAGTTGCGCGGGGAGCGCCTCGGCCAGCCACTGCGGGACCGGCAGCCGGGACTCCGATTCGGGCAGCAGGCTATCGGGGCGGGCGGCGGGCCTCTCGGGCGCTTTCCCGGACAACACCGCCATCTGCCGGCGTAGCGATTCGAGCTGTTCCGCACGATCCAGGTCGGAGGCGACAGCCGCCGTCATATAGCCTCCTACCAGCAGTTCCTCGATAATATTCGAATGTATGTTCGATTAATTCGAGTAAACACCCACCCTCCGACAACCGTCAAGAAACGGGAGAGGCTGCTTATGCGGTCGGTGCTGTTGTGGCTTCTGGTGCTCATTTGTGGCGCCATCGTGGTGCCCCCGCCGGCTCGAAGCGAGGTCGGGAGCTGTCAACCGGCTGAATTCTTCGCCGCCGATAACGGTGATCCCTTTTTCGAGCCGGAGGCCGATCTGACGTTCGCCCTCAATGGCGTGACGGTCACCGCGTCCAAGCCGCTCGACGGGGTGTACTGGTCCGACGCGCAGCAGCGAATCACCCTGGAGCGTTCGCATGAATTCCAGCTGTGCGGCACCGAGGACGCCCTGCACACCGCCGCCGAGGCACTGCGCCGTCAATTCGACCAGGAATCGGTGCTGTCCTTCGACTACCTGCCACAGACCGCACCGCAGGAGGACGCGCTCATGATCACCGTGCCGGATGTCGACATCGAGCGGCTCGCCACCGCGCTGGCGGCCGATCTTTCCGCCCGCGACCGGTTGCGCGGCGGATCCGTCACCGCGACCGACCACACCCTGGTTCTGATCGCCGCAAACGACGACCGCGACCTCGCCCGCCGACTCGTCAATGCGGCCGGCGGCAACTGGCAAGCAGCTGATATTGCTTACGGCAGAAGAGAATTCGTGAAGTAGCCGCGCGAAAAACTACTCCCACTCGATGGTGCCGGGCGGCTTGCTGGTGATGTCCAGCACCACGCGGTTGACCTCGCGGACCTCGTTGGTGATCCGGGTCGAGATGCGTTCCAGTACCTCGTAGGGCACCCGGGTCCAGTCCGCGGTCATGGCGTCCTCGCTGGACACCGGCCGCAGCACGATCGGGTGACCGTAGGTGCGGCCGTCGCCCTGCACACCCACCGAGCGCACCTCGCCCAGCAACACCACCGGGCACTGCCAGATCAGGTTATCCAGGCCCGCGGCGGTCAGCTCCTCGCGGGCGATCGAGTCGGCACGCCGCAGCGTGTCCAGCCGCTGCGCGGTGACCTCGCCGATGATCCGGATACCCAGTCCTGGACCCGGAAAGGGCTGGCGCCCAACGATTTCCTCTGGCAGACCGAGCTCCCGGCCGACCGCGCGCACCTCGTCCTTGAACAGCAACCGCAATGGCTCGACGAGTTTGAACTTCAGGTCGTCGGGCAGACCGCCAACGTTGTGGTGGCTCTTGATGTTCGCGGTCCCGCTGCCCCCGCCGGACTCCACCACGTCCGGATACAGCGTGCCCTGCACCAGGAAGTCGACTTCAGAATCGGTGTCGCCCACAATGTCTCGCACCGCGCCCTCGAAGGCCCGGATGAACTGGCGGCCGATGATCTTGCGCTTGCCCTCGGGGTTGGTCACCCCCGACAGCGCCTCGAGGAAGGTGTCGGCCGCGTCGACGGTCACCAGGTTGGCGCCGGTGGCGGCGACGAAATCGCGCTGCACCTGCGCGCGCTCGCCGGCACGCAACAGCCCATGGTCGACGAAGACGCAGGTCAGCCGGTCCCCGATGGCGCGCTGCACCAGTGCGGCGGCCACCGCGGAATCCACCCCGCCGGACAGCCCGCAGATCGCATGGCCGTCGCCGATCTGGGCCCGTACCTGTTCGGTCAGCGCATCGGCGATGTTGGCGGCCGTCCACTGCGCGCCGAGCCCGGCGAAGTCGTGCAGAAAACGGCTGAGCACCTGTTGCCCGTGCGGGCTGTGCATCACCTCGGGGTGGTACTGCACCCCGGCCAGGCGTCGGGCCCGGTTCTCGAAGCCGGCGACCGGCGCGCCCGGGCTGCTGGCCACCACATCGAACCCCTCGGGCGCGGCCGTGACCGCGTCACCGTGGCTCATCCAGACCGGCTGTGCCGCTGGCAGTCCCGAATGTAATTCTCCCCCAAGCACTTTCAGCTCAGTGCGACCGTATTCACTGGTACCGGTATGGGCGACCGTCCCGCCCAGCGTTTGTGCCATCGCCTGAAACCCGTAGCAGATGCCGAACACCGGCACGCCCAGGTCGAACACCGCAGGGTCCAGTTGCGGGGCGCCTTCGGTATACACACTGGCCGGCCCGCCGGAGAGCACCAGCGCCAAGGGATCCTTGGCCTTGATCTCCTCGATCGAGGCGGTGTGCGGGATGACCTCGGAAAAGACCCGCGCTTCCCGGACGCGACGGGCGATCAACTGCGCATACTGCGCGCCGAAGTCGACGACCAATACCGGTCGGGTCGGGGGTCGGACTTCGCCAAGATCGGGGTCGAGGTCAGCAGGTTCAGCCACGGTCACGAGTCTAGTGTTCGCGTGTGAGGCCGGGGGCTTGGCCACGCGTCACATTAGGTAGGTCGGTTGGGCAATGCCGAATCGGGTGTTGGCGTAGCGCTTCAGCGCCGAGGGGCTGAAGTAGGCGTGCTGGCCCAGGGTGTGCAAATCCCGAAAGCAGCGTTGCAGGGGCTGATTCGCGTGTACCGCGCCCGCACCGGTCAGCCCGAATGTCGTATCGACCACCTGACGCGCCGCGCGCATCGCCTCCACGGCGGCCAGCCGGAAGCCGGCACGCTGCTCGAGCGACGGTGGGTCACCGGCGATGGCGGTGTCCCACAGCGCACCGACCTCATCGAGCACGAATGCCCGCGCAGACCTCAAACCGGCTTCGGCACTGGCAAACTCGACCTGGACCGCGGCATCCTGCGCGAGTGGCTCGGGTGCCATGGCACGCAACTTCGTGGTCGCGAGATCGGTGAATTCGTCGAGTGCGCGCCGCGCGATGCCGAGCGGGACACCGACCATGCCGATCCCGGCGAGCGTGAAGAACGGAATTCGCCACAACGCGCCGTCGTGGCGGGCCGCATGGAAGAACGGGCTGATGGTGTGCTCGTCGGGAACGGTGAGACCCCGGGCGGCCACGTCGTTGCTGCCGGTGGCGCGCAACCCCAGGACGTCCCAGTTGTCGACGATCTCGGCCTCGGCGCGCGGGAAGAACGCGAGCCGCTGGTCGGGCCCTTGCTCGGGGATCATTCGCGGCTGGTCGCCGTCGAGGACGAAGACACCGGCCAGTATCCAGTCGGCGTGGCGGCAACCACTGGCAAACGGCCATCGCCCGTCGATGCCGAGCCGGCCGCCGCCGTCCGGGACGGCACGCCCGGTGGGCGCGAAGATCGTCGCCGATAAAAAGTCGGCATCCGAACCGAATAGCGTTGTGGCGACGGCTGGTTCGAGCCAGGCGGTGAACGCCGGTGCGCCGCCGCCGATGGCGGCAACCCAGCCGGTGGAACCGTCGGCACGCGCCAGTTCCTCGATCATCTGGATGTTGTCGACCGGGGTTATTTCGAATCCGCCGAGCGAGCGCGGCTGCATGGCGCGGAAGATGCCGGCCGCGCGCAGTCGCTCGACCAGATCGAGGGGCAATGTCCCGAGCGCCGCGGCTTCATCGGCGCGACGGCTGATCTCGGGTGTCAGGGCGCGGGCCACCGCGATGGAATCGGCACCGTTCGACAGGCTGACGGTGGGGCATGTTGCACTTGTCATGTCACGTTCCCTATTTTCATACAGTTAATAGTATTCAATACAGGAGCATGTACTTAATTATGGGATCTGTCAACAAACAGGCACCCCGCCGCTACGACTCGACCCGTCGGCGCGAGCAGGCCCAGCGCAATCGGGACGCGGTGCTCGTGGCCGCCCGGCAGCGGTTCCTGGCCCAGGGCTACGCGGCGACGACGATCGCCGAAATCGCGCGCGACGCCGCCGTCTCGGTCGAGACGGTGTACAAGGCGTTTACGACGAAGGCCGGCGTGCTCAAAGCGCTGTTCGATGTGTCCGTCGCCGGCGACGACGAGCCGATCCCGATGGTCCAGCGAGACGTGATCCAGGCCGTTGCCGATGAAACCGATGCGGCCCGCAAACTGGACATGTATGCCAAGCACCTGGCCGCAACCATGCCGCGCAGCGCCCCGGTCCAGCTGCTCGCGCGCGATGGCGCCGCGTCGTCGCCGGACGCCGGCGAGGTCTGGAAGCAGACGCGGCAGGAAACGCTGACCGGCATGACGATGTTCGCGGCCGATCTGGCCGGGACAGGACAGCTGCGAGTCAGCGCCAAGGAAGCGCGTGACATCCTGTGGACCTACCACGCACCCGAGCTCTACGAACTCCTTGTCCTGGAACGCGGTTGGTCCGCCACTCGCTACGGCAGGTTCCTGGCCCAAGCGCTGATTGGCGCCCTGCTCAAGCCCGAGGATTGACCCTTACAGCGAGAACACCTGACGCAGGGTGTCGACGGTTTCGGGCTCGCCGGTGAAGGCGATTCGACGCAAAGCCGCCTTGCGCTTGGCGTCGCCCGTCGCGAGACGGGCCGTCACGAGGTCTGCCGCACTGGCGGTGATCGTCACCGTGGGCTCGCCGCGAGCGCCGGCCAGGCGTCCCTGCGTGATCACGAAATCAAAATGGCGACCGTCGATTTCGGCTCGGCACGTCGCTTCCAGTCCCGTCGCCTTGCCCGAGTCGAAGCCCAGCAGGATGCCGGCCAGGAACCCGTTGAGCGGCGTGACCGGCCCTTCGTCGATCGGATCCAGCCGGTCCAGACCGAACCACGCGATGCTCTGAATGATCGGCAGCACCCGCTGCCAGCCCAGGTCGCTGAGCGTATAGACGGTGCGCCCGATGGGTGCCGGGAGGTCGGTTCGGTCGACGAGCCCGGCCTCCTGCAGCTCCTTGAGGCGCTCGGCCAACAGATTGGTTGCGATGCCGGGCAATTCGGCGCGCAGGTCGCCGTAGCGGCGCGGCCCTCCGATCAGCTCGCGCAGGATCAGCAACGTCCAGCGCTCACCCAGGACGTCGAGCCCCCGCGCGATCGGGCAGTTCTGGTTGTAGTTGCGTGTCCGCACCCCCGCAGTTTACCAGCGGCAGACAACCTTTTCCATCTCTTGGTTGATTTATTTGTCTATTAGATTTACTGTCTTGTCCATGGGTAAGAAGCTCGCGCTCGCCGTCATCTGCCTCGGCGTCTTCGTCATCAGCGTCGACGCCACCATCGTCAACGTCGCCCTGCCTACGCTGGCGCGCGAACTCAATGCCGACACCTCGCAACTGCAATGGATCGTCGACGCCTACACCCTGGTCATGTCCGGGCTGCTGCTGTCGGCCGGCAGCTTCAGCGACCGCTACGGCAGACGAGGCTGGCTCAATGCCGGCCTCGCACTGTTTGCGATCACTTCTGGCCTTGCGGCACAGGCGAATTCCGCGGATCAGCTGGTCGCGGCGCGCGCCGCCATGGGCGTGGGTGCAGCGCTGATCTTCCCGACCACACTGGGCTTGATCACCAACATCTTCACCGACCCGGTCCCCCGCGCCAAGGCGATCGGGCTGTGGGCGGCGATGGTCGGTGTCGGCGTGGCGGTGGGGCCGATCAGCGGTGGTTGGCTGCTCGAACATTTCTGGTGGGGCGCCATCTTCATGGTGAACATCCCGATCGCGGTGGTCGCCATCGCCGGCGCCGTCCTGTTCGTGCCGACTTCTCGCGACCCCGCGGCACCACGCGTCGACGTGCCCGGCTTGGTGCTGTCGGCGGCCGGCGTCACGGCGCTGGTCTATACCGTCATCGAAGCACCGACGTGGGGCTGGACCAGTCCCCGCGCCGCGGTCGGATTCACGACCGCCGCTGTCCTGCTCGCCGGGTTCGCGTGGTGGGAGCGACGCTGCACCCATCCCATGCTGGACGTCACGGTATTCGCCAATCGCCGGTTCTCCGGTGGCAGCCTCGCGGTGACCGCGGGCTTTCTGACCTTGTTCGGCTTTATCTTCGTCATCACGCAGTACTTCCAATTCATCAAGGAGTACAGCGCTTTTCAGAGTGGCGTGCGGTTACTGCCGGTCGCCATATCGATCGCGTTGGCCAGCATCCTGGGGCCGCGGCTGGTCGAGTGGATCGGCACCACCGCCGTCGTGGCCGGCGGCCTGGCGGTGTTCGCGGCGGGTCTGGCGTGGGCATCGACCGCGGACGCCGCGACGAGCTACACCGAGATCGCCGCGCAGATGCTGCTGCTCGGCGGCGGCCTCGGACTGACGTTTTCGCCGGCCACCGAATCGATCATGGGTTCGCTGTCCGCGGACAAGGCCGGGATCGGCTCGGCCGTCAACGACACCACGCGTGAGCTCGGCGGCACCCTGGGCGTTGCCATCGTGGGCAGCGTCTTCGCCTCGGTCTACTCGGCACACCTGGGCTCGGCGCCCGCGCTGGCCGCATTGCCGACCGGCGTCACCGCCGCGATGCGTAACTCAATGGCATTGGCGCACAAGGTTATCGAACAGCTTCCCGCGGAGCAGGCCGGCCCGGTGCGCGACGCCGTCAACCGCGCGTTCCTGGACGGCCTGCACGTCGGCTCGCTGGTCTGCGCGGGAATCGCACTGGCCGCGGCGATCGCCGTCGCGGCTCTGCTACCGCCACGGCAGCAGACACGTCAATTGGAAACGGCTCGTCACATGGAAAGGGAAGACGCATGAACACTCGCGTGTTGGTCACTGGCGCGACGGGAAAAGTCGGCAGTGCGGTCGCGGCCCAGCTGCTCGAGAAGGGCGTCGCCACGCGGGCCGTCGTGCACCGTGAAGACGCACGCAGCGCGCGGCTACGCCAGCTGGGAGCCGACGTCATCATCGCCGATATGTTTGACATTCAACAGGTCTGCGCCGCGATGCACGGGATCGACCGGCTGTTCTTCAACCCTCCTTACCACCCGCACGCGCTCGACAGTGCAGTCACCTTCGCCGTGGCTGCCCGGCAGGCGGGTACCGAAGCCGTAGTGGCGCTTGGGCAGTGGTTGGCCAGCCCGCAGCATCCCTCGTTGATGACCCGCCATGCCTGGTTGACCGAGAAGCTTTTCCAGCTGCTGCCGGACACCGCGCATGTGGCCGTCGACCCGGGATATTTCGCGGACAACTATCTGCAGTTGATCCCCGTCGCCGCTCAACTCGGCGTGTTGCCGACACCGACCGGAGCCGGCCGAAATGCACCGCCCTCCAACGAAGACATCGCCCGGGTCGCAGTGGGTGCGCTACTCGATCCGCACCGGCACGACGGCCGCGCTTACCGGCCAACGGGACCGGAGCTGCTCTCGGGAGCGCAGATCGCCGACGCGATCGGCGAGGCGTTGGGCCGACGCGTGCGGCATGTCGACGTTCCCGGGTGGATGTTCATGCGCGCGGTGCGCGTCTACAAGAAGCGGCTCGGCGCCGACCTGTTCTTCGAATCCAGCTTGCGCTACTACCTGCCCGAACACGCGTTGGGGAGCTGGGAGGTCGGCGGCCCGACCACGCATGTGCGCGATGTCGCCGGCGTCGAACCCGAAGACTTTCTGACGATCGCACGGCGTTATGCCAACGTGCCGGAAACCCGCTTTACCGCAGCTAATTTCGCACGCCAGCTATGGAGTTTCATGTTGATCCCGTTGGTGCCGATGCATCGGCTGGATCGGTTCGACCGGCTCCAGCAGCATCCACGGCCCGCACATCCTCAACTGTCCGGGCAATCGTCACTGTGGCGAAGCGAGCACACCGAAAGGATCTCCGCATGAACAGCACCCAGGGAACCCAGTATTCGACCGGCCTGTCACAACACAAGATCGAGCAGGCCTTGCTCGCCGCCGGAAAGGACCTCGAGCACCTGGCACCCGCCGACCTCGGCCTGCTGGAGGACTTCCACACCATGGGCCGCATCGCAACAGGTGCGCTGGTGGACCTCGCCGGGATCACCAGCGCGAGTGCGGTGCTCGACGCGGGCAGCGGGGTCGGCGGCACCGCGCGCTATGTCGCCGACCGCTTCGCCTGCACCGTTACGGCCGTCGACCTCACCGAGGAATACTGCGAAACACATCGCTGGCTCAACCGGCTCGTCGGGCTGGACGACCGGATATCGGTTCACCAGGGCGATGTGACCGCGCTGCCCTTCGCGGACGCCGGCTTCGACGTCGTGATCAGCCAGCATGTTCAGATGAACGTGGCCGACAAGGCGCGCCTGTACGCCGAAGCCCACCGGGTGCTGGTCAACGGCGGACGTCTTGCCGTGTGGGACATCACCATTGGCGATGGTCGCGAACTCTCCTATCCGCTACCGTGGGCCGATCAGCCCGCACACAGCCATCTGGTCGCCCCCGAGGAATTGCGTTCGGTCATCGAGTCTTGCGGATTCGTCGTGCAACAGTGGAACGATCTCACCGACCAGGCGGGGGCCGTCATGCAAGCCCTGCTGGCCCAGCCCGCCGGCCCGCTGGGGCTGCACGCCTTCGTGGCCGACTTCGCCCGCAAGGCGCAGAACCTGACCGCCGCGTTGACCGACGGTCGGCTGCGGGTCATCCAGGGCATCGCCCGGGCGGACAGCGCGGGTTAACTGCCGTGAATGCCTGCCGGTTGGGGAGGTCGTGGGGTGGCGGCGCTGCCGGTTTGGTAGTCGGCCCGACGCGCGCGATGCGATAATTATCGCCGGATGAAGTGAACGAATGTCTCTGTGCCCCAGCATGTTTGAGTTTCAGCACCGGGCCGGGCTGACCGGGTTAGTTGGTGGGTGGGGGTTGGGGTTGGAAGGGGTCATACCACCACCAGTGGGCGCGTTCGCCGGTGGGTCCGGGGCATGGTGGGACGTCGGGTGGGGGTTGGGTGGGTGGGCGCGCCAGTGATCCTGGGCGCAGTGGTTGGCCGTCCTCGTCGGTGACGCTGAGGTGGTCGGCGGGTCCGGTGATGGTGATGACGCCGCGGTGGTGCAGCCGGTGGTGATACGGGCACACCAGGACCAGGTTGGCTAGTTCGGTGGGGCCGCCGTCTTCCCAGTGCACGAGGTGGTGGGCGTGCAGACCCCGGGTGGCCCCGCAGCCGGGGATCGCGCAGCTGCGGTGGCGGTGTTCGAGGGCGCGGCGCAGCCGCCGGTTGATCACCCGGGTGGTGCGTCCGGCGCCGATGAGTTCGCCGTCGCGTTCGAACCAGACCTCGCAGGTGGCATCACAGGTCAGGTACTGGCGTTCGGCGTCGGACAGCAGCGGACCCAGATGCAGCGCCGCCGCGCGCTGCTCAATATCGAGGTGCACGACCACGGTAGTGTGCTGCCCATGCGGGCGCCGGGCCGCCTCACTATCCCAGCCGGCCTCGATCAGGCGCATGAACGCGTCGACGGTGTTCGGCAGCGGGGGCCGCTGATCCGAAGCGCCCCCACCATCGGGGTGATCGCGTTTCCATTCGGCGACAAGCGCGTCGCGGTGTGAGGCCAGCGCGGCGTCGAACTTCGCGGCATCCAGGTGCGGGAGTGTGATCCGGTAGCAGCTGAAGCGTTCATCGGAACTCTGGGTGATCGAGGCTTGCGGGTCCGGCCGGGCCGCATCGGGTTCGGGGTCGGGTCGTGGTTCCAGTGTGACCGCGGTGCGCAGCTGGCTGACCGTGGCCACCGCGGCCAGCGCCGCATAATGCGCATCAGATCCCGCACCCGCGCCGGCGGCGATCACCCCGACCTGATCCAGCGACAACCGACCCTCGGCCATCCCCGCCGCACACCGCGGGAATTCCGCGAGCCGGCCCGCGATCGTGGTGATCGTGTGGGCATTGGCCGAGGACAAGGCCAGCTTCCAGCCCAGCAGTGCCGCCACCGAGCGCGCACCGGTGGCCCCGCACAACTCGTCGCGCTCGATCTCCGCGGCGATCTGCACGATGCGCCCATCAAGGGCATTGCGCTGACCGGCCAACTCCGCCAACTCCTCGAACAACACCCCCAGGCGATCCGGCGGGCACGACACCACAGCCTCAGCAGATGCGGTCAACGACATAACAACATCCTCGCAGCGGGGTACGACAAATCCCGGCCGCTCAAAGCCGCACCGCACCCACCTCGCGTCCCTATCCACAGTCACGAATTTGTCCACAGACCCTGCCGACCGAAGCGAGCCGCATCGTCCGGCGGGTGGCAAGTATGTGGGATCGCTGGCGACCTGCGGTCAAGCATGGTGGAGTGGTATCGCTCAACTACTCCCTACAGTGAGGATCCTTTGTGCTGGGTCTGCCAGAGAAGGTGCGTGCTTGCCTGTTCGACCTCGACGGGGTGCTGACCGACACCGCAAGCGTGCATACCAAGGCCTGGAAGGCCATGTTCGACGCTTACCTGTCCCAGCGAGCCGAGCGCACCGGGGAGAAGTTCGTGCCCTTCGATGCCGCCGCGGACTACCGGACATACGTCGACGGCAAGAAGCGCGAAGACGGGGTTCGGTCGTTTCTGCAAAGTCGGGGAATCGAATTGCCGGACGGCGATCACGACGACTCCGGCGACGCCGAAACCGTTTACGGCCTGGGTAATCGCAAGAACGATATGTTCCAGAAGGTGCTCGAGCGAGACGGCGTCGAGGTGTTCGACGGGTCGCGGCGCTACCTGGAGGCGGTCTCGGCCGCGGGCCTGGGCATCGCCGTGGTCTCGTCGAGTGCCAACACCCGCGAGGTGCTCGAGATCACCGGGCTGGAGCGGTTCGTCCAGCAGCGCGTGGACGGGGTGACGCTGCGCGAGGAACACATCAAAGGCAAACCCGCACCCGACTCCTATCTGCGGGGGGCGCAGCTACTCGACGTCGCCCCCGACGCGGCCGCCGTATTCGAGGACGCTCTGTCGGGTGTGGCAGCAGGTCGTGCCGGGAACTTCGGCTACGTGGTCGGTGTCGACCGAGTCGGCCAGGCCGACGATCTCCGTCGCAGCGGCGCCGACATCGTGGTCACCGACCTCGCAGAATTGCTCCAGGCATGATCACCCAGGAAGCCTTCCCCGTCGAACCCTGGGTAGTCCGCGAGACGCGGCTCGACCTGAACCTGATCGCCCAGTCCGAATCGCTCTTCGCGTTGTCCAACGGGCACATCGGGCTGCGCGGCAACCTCGACGAGGGTGAACCGTACGGCCTGCCGGGCACCTATCTGAACTCGTTCTACGAGATCCGGCCGCTGCCCTACGCCGAGGCCGGCTATGGCTACCCGGAGGCCGGTCAGACCGTCGTCGACGTGACCAACGGCAAGATCATCCGGCTGTTCGTCGAGGACGAGCCGTTCGATGTTCGTTACGGCGAACTCGTGTCCCACGAACGGGTCCTCGACCTGAAGGCCGGAACGCTGACCCGCAACGCGCACTGGCGTTCGCCGGTGGGCAAGGAAGTCAAGGTGACGTCCACCCGGCTGGTCTCACTGGCCCACCGCAGCGTCGCCGCCATCGAGTACTGCGTCGAGGCGGTCAACGAGTTCGTCCGTGTCACAGTGCAATCCGAACTCGTCACCAACGAGGACCAGCCGACGACGTCGGCTGACCCCCGGGTGTCGGCCATCCTGGAAAACCCGCTGGAGGCCGTCGAACACGACGAGACCGACTGCGGCGCGCTGCTGATGCACCGGACCCGAGCCAGCCAACTGATGATGGCCGCGGGCATGGATCACATCGTCGAGGTGCCCGGACGGGTCGAGGTCACCAACGACGCGAGTTCGGACTTGGCACGCACCACCGTGATCTGCGGGCTGCGCCCCGGCCAGAAACTGCGCATCGTCAAATACCTCGCCTACGGCTGGTCCAGCCAGCGCTCCCGGCCCGCGCTGCGTGACCAGGTCGCCGCCGCGCTGCACAGCGCCCGCTACAGCGGGTGGGACGGGCTGGTGAAAGCCCAGCGCGAGTTCCTCGACGACTTCTGGGAAAACGCCGACGTCGAGGTCGAGGGCGACTCGGAATCCCAGCAAGCGGTGCGGTTCGGGCTCTTTCACCTCGTGCAGGCCAGCGCCCGCGCCGAGCGGCGCGCCATTCCCAGCAAGGGGTTGACCGGAACGGGTTACGACGGCCACGCGTTCTGGGACACCGAGGGTTTCGTGCTTCCCGTGCTCACCTACACGCTGCCGCACGCGGTCGCCGATTCGTTGCGCTGGCGGGCGTCGACGATGGACATGGCCCGGGACCGCGCGAAAGAACTGGGACTCGAGGGCGTCAGCTTCCCGTGGCGGACCATCCGCGGCCAGGAGTGTTCCGGTTACTGGCCGGCCGGCACCGCCGCCTTCCACATCAACGCCGACATCGCGATGGCCTTCGAGCGCTACCGCGTCGTCACCGGCGATCAGTCGCTCGAGGCCGATTGCGGGCTGAAGGTACTGGTCGAGACGGCGCGGCTGTGGATGTCGCTCGGACACCATGACCGCCACGGGGTTTGGCACCTCGAGGGGGTCACCGGCCCCGACGAGTACACCGCGATCGTGCGCGACAACGTCTTTACGAATCTGATGGCCGCGCACAACCTGGTGGTCGCCGCGGATGCCTGCAACCGTCACCCCGAGTCGGCCGAAGCGCTGGGAGTCACCCACGAGGAGACCGCCTCCTGGCGGGACGCGGCCGACGCGGTCCACATTCCCTACGACGAAGAACTCGGTGTCCACCAGCAGTGCGAGGGTTTCACCAAGTTCGCGGAGTGGGATTTCGAGAAAAGGCACAAATATCCGCTGCTGCTGCACGAACCGTATGTGCGGCTCTACCCGGCGCAGGTGATCAAGCAGGCCGACCTGGTGTTGGCGATGCAGTGGCAAAGCCACGCATTCACCCCCGAGCAGAAGGCGCGCAACGTCGACTACTACGAGCGGCGCACGGTGCGCGACTCGTCGCTGTCGGCATGCTGCCAGGCCGTGATGTGCGCGGAGGTCGGGCATTTGGAGCTGGCGCATGACTACGCCTACGAGGCCGCGCTGATCGATCTGCGCGACCTGCACTCCAACACCCGCGACGGGCTGCACATGGCATCGCTGGCCGGCGCCTGGATGGCGATCGTCGCGGGCTTTGGCGGCCTGCGCGACGACGACGGCATCCTGGAGATCGATCCCGCGCTGCCCGACGGCATCACCCGGCTGCGGTTCCGGGTGCGGTGGCGTGCCTTCCGGCTGATCGTCGACGCCAACCACAACGACGTCACCTACACCCTGAGCGACGGGGACAGCGGCGAGCTGGCCATCCGGCACGCCGGCGAGGAACTCGTGCTCAAGACCGACTCGCCGAAAACCATCGCGGTGCGTCAGCGCAAAGCACTGCTGCCGGCACCGCCGCAACCGCCCGGCTGCGAGCCCACGCACCGGCGGACCCAGGCCCACCAGCTCGGCGGCAACTGATCGGCAGCTACACCACCGGCGCACCGTCTTCGGTTGCGGCAGAAGCGATCTCGTTGTCAAGTAGCTCGACGATGCGCGCTGTGACCGCGGCGGCGGTGGGGTGTTCCCACAGCAGCGTCGGCGGCAACGCCAGCCCGGTCTGCTTCTCGAGCTGACGCCGCAGCGCGACCGTCATGATGGAGTCCACGCCGATTTCGACCAGCGGCATCCTGGTATCGACGCTGTCGGCAGGCAGGCCGAGTTCGGCGGCCACCGCCGTGAGTACCTGTTGACTCACCCACTCCTCGGTGTCCATGTCACCCGGGCCCACCACCGCTAAATCCTGATGCGGCACAACCGAATCCGTGGCAACCGCGGCCGCGACGTCGGCAAGGATCGGCACCGACGTGGCCTCCGGGAGCACCGGCAGCACCACCGGGTTGGCCTCCTGCGAACGCATCGCGACATCCAGAGCACGCAGTGCGTCGTCCGCGCCGATGGTGTCCATGCCCAGCGCATCCAGTTGCGCGGCAATGTATGCCGAGTCCGAGCCCATACCGAGGCCGCGCCAGGCGGTCCACGCCACGCTCGTCGTGACATCGCCTAGCCCGCGCCGGTACCGTGCCAGCGCATCCAGGAAGGCGTTGCCGCAGGCGTAGGCACCCTGCCCGGGGAAGCCGGCCAGGTATCCGCAGGAGGAATACAGCACCAGCCAGTCCAGTTCGCCCGGCGGGAACATCTCGTGCAGTGCCAGCGCCCCGTCGACCTTCGGATGCATGGTCATCGCGATCTCGTCGATTGTCGTATTCGCCAGGAACACACCGGCTTCCACGCCGGCGGCATGGATCACGCCACGCACCGGCGGCAGGCCGGCCAGCACGGAGCGCAGTTCGTCGGCCGCACCAGTGGCGGCGATATCCAGGGCGACCGAGTGCACCCAGACACCGCGATCCTCCAGCGCGGACACCGCGCGGATCTGCGCCTGATTGTCCGCGCTGGACCACTGCGAGCGTTCCGGCAGCCCGGACCGCGACAACAACAGCACCCGGCGCGCACCCAGATCCGCCAATCGCTCGGCGATACGCAGGCCCAGCACGCCGGTCCCACCGGTGACCAGATAAGTGCCGGCCGGGCTGCATTCCATCGCCGGCCCGGCCGCGTTGGTAATGCTGGCCATCCGGGCGGTCAGTGCGACACCGCCGCGCACCACCACCACAGCGTGGCCGCTGAGCGTGGCCAGCGCACCCAGCGGCAGCCGGTCCTCGGCGAGATCGAGCACGCCACCCCACAGCGTGGGATGCTCGGTCGCGGCCACCCGCGACAAGCCCCACAGTGGGGAACGGCTCACGTCA
Source organism: Mycobacterium sp. 050272 (assembly GCF_039023525.1). Classification (NCBI taxonomy): domain Bacteria; kingdom Bacillati; phylum Actinomycetota; class Actinomycetes; order Mycobacteriales; family Mycobacteriaceae; genus Mycobacterium; species Mycobacterium sp. 050272. The sequence goes on from NZ_JBCHKV010000001.1 coordinate 46,781, forward strand.
GTACCCTCGTGCACACCCTGGGTCAGGGTCCACAGACGCGACGAGATGTCGTGGCGCAAAAGCGCTTTAAGGGTTGCCAGCACCGTGTCCACGGCTTCGACCGGCCTCTCGGAGGTGCGAGGCAACACCAGCACGACGGAATCGGAGTCGAGATCGGCGGGGACGTCCGCGGGCGTGGCACATACCCGGTGGGCGACCCCGGCGGCTTTCAGGTCGCGTTCGCACCAGGCGCGGACGGCCGGATCGCCGCCCACCAGCACCACTTCGGCCGGAACGGCTGCGATGTCGAAAGGTGTTTTCTTCCAGCCGATTCGGTGCACGACCCGCGATACGTCGCCGCCGCTGTTCTCGAGTTCCTCGAACGTCATGCCGGTGACCTGCACCAGTGGCCGCCCGGTCAGCGAGGCAATGGTCACGTCGGTGCTGGTGCCCTGATCGCGACGGCGAACGTGCAGCAGCACCGAATCAGAGGGTTTGCCAACGACTCTCACCCGATCGATGCGAGCGGGCATGCGCAGCCGGGGCGCTCCGTCGAATACCGTGGACGCCACCGAGGTGGCCGCATCGATGAGCCCGGCCCACGTCGAGGGATGCGACCCGTCCGGCTCGGCCCGCACCTGCGCCAGGAATTCGCCGTCACCGGCCCAGAGATCGACCACCTCCCAGCCGAAACCCATCTCCGCGACACCGAGTTTCGCGAGCTTGTCCACCACGCTGTTCGGCGGCAACTGCTCGGTGCAGCGGACCCGGATCGCGGTCTCGTCGAGCCGCGGCACCTCGCGGTCGTCGGTGGCGGCGGCAACCGCGGTGCAGTGCGTCAGCCAGCCGCCGACGTCGGAACCGTCATCGTCGACCAGGCGGGTGGCGATCGCCAGCGTCTGATCCTGCAGCACCACCTGCACGTCGCGGGTGCGCCCCGGCGCAACGGGTGTGCGCAGATGCACCTCGGTCAGGTCGGTTCCCGCGGCCGTCAGGAAGGTGTTGAGCAGCACCGCGGCCGGAACGATCTCGGTGCCCTGCACGGGATGGTTGCCGGGATAGGGCCGGGTCGACATGTCCAGCCGGGTCTCCCAGACCCGCGCCGGCACGGTGCCGGTGACGTCGAGCCGGCCCCCGAGCAGGGTGTGGCTGTCGGCGTCGTGGACACCGCGCCCGGCGGGCGGCACGCTCGGGATGCGCCAGAAGTCGCGGTGCTGCCACCGGGTCCCCGGCAGGTCGCCGGCCCACGGCGTGGCCGCGGTGACGCCGTGAGCCACGGGTGCGCCGTAGCAGTGCAACGCGGCGAGCGCCGCGGCGACGCAGCGCCGCGCCGGCTGGTCACGGCGCAGTACACCGACGGCCGCGTGCGCCTCGATATCCAAGTGCAGCAGCGTTTCCGCAATGGAGTGTGACACCACCGGGTGGGCCGAAACCTCGAGGAAGAGCCGGTGGCCGTCCTCGGCCGCCGCCGAGACCGCCTCGGCAAAGCGAACCTGGTCGCGCAGATTGGCGACCCAGTAGTCCGGTCCACGCGACGCCGAGGACCGCGGATCGGCCAGCGCGGTGGTGTACAACGGAATCCGGGCCGGCCACGGCTCCGGCAGCGCAGCGGTGAGCCGCGCCAGATCGGCGGTGAGCGCGTCCATCGCCGGGCTGTGGAACGCGACGTCGGTCCGGACGCGGCGCACCATCAGGCCGTCGCCGGCCCAGTGGCCGGCCACCTCGTCGACGGCTGCGACGGTGCCCGATATCACCGTCGAGGTCAGCGACGCGCTGATGGCCGCCACCACGTCGCTGCGCGCGCCGAGCCGCTGCTGGGCATCGGCGAAGGGCAGCGGTACCAGCGCCATCGCGCCCTGGCCCATCACCTTGCGGAAACCCCGGGCGCGGTAGCACGCAACGGCCGTACCCTGCGCCAGGTCGAACACTCCCGCGGTCACGCAGGCCGCGACCTCGCCGACGGAGTGTCCGATCACCGCCGCGGGACGCGCGCCGCGCTCACGCAGCACCGCGGCCAGGCCGACCTGCATCGCAAACGTCAGCGCCTGCACCTGGTCGGTGCCGCCCAGTTCGCCGCGGGTCAGCGCCTCGCGCGCCGAGAAGCCGAGCTCGGTGCCGAAGATCGGATCGATCGCGTCGATCACGGCGGCGAACGCCGGTTCGGCGGCCAGCAACTCCTGGCCCATCTGCGGCCAGTGCGAGCCGTGCCCCGAAAACACCCACACCGCACCGTCTTGCGCACCGGGCAGCACGGTGCCGCGCACCACGGCGGCGTCGCGTCCGCCGTCGGCCAGCGTGCGCAACCCGTCCAGAAGTTCCTCGGAACCCTCGGCGACCACGGCCGCGCGCACCGGTTCGTGGCTGCGGCGGGCCCACAGTGTCGCCGCGACTTCGGTCAGGGCGATGTCGCGGTCGCCGAGGTGCTCGGCCAGTGCGGCCGCCTGCGCGCTCAGCCGGCTCTCCGAGCGACCCGACAGCGGAATCGCCAGCGGTCCAGTCGATTTCGTGAGTTGTGCCGCCGACGCCGGTGGTGCCTCCTCGAGCAGCACGTGCGCGATGGTGCCACCGTAGCCGTAGCTGCAGACCGCCGCCCGGCGCGGGTGATCGGGCCGCCGCGGCCAGGCCTGCGCCACGGTCGGCACCCGCAGGCCGCTGCCGGCCCAGTCGACGGCCGGGGTGAGGTTGCGCACGCCCGCCGTCGGCGGAATCCTGCGGTGGTACAGGGCCAGCACGGCCTTGATCAGGCCAACGGCCCCGGCACCGCCCTCAAGATGGCCGGTGTTCGGTTTGACCGACCCGACCAGCGCGGGATCGTCGTCGGGACGGGCGGCACCGTACACCTGCGCCAGCGCCCCCACTTCGACGGGATCGCCTGTGGGAGTGCCGGTTCCGTGGGCTTCGATGAAATCGACGGTGGCCGGGTCGATCGCCGAGGACCGGCATGCCAGCCGGAACAGATCGGCCTGGGCGGCGCCGTTGGGCGACATGATGCCGACCGTGCGGCCGTCCTGAGCGACCGCGCCGCCGCGGACCACGGCCAGCACCCGGTCGCCGTCACGTACCGCGTCGGCGAGCCGCTTGAGCACCACCACGGCCGCGCCCTCGCCACGACCGTAGCCGTCGGCGGCGGCGTCGAAGGTCTTGCAGCGACCGTCGGGAGCCGTCGCGCCGGCCTGATCGAGCACCCGGGTCAATCCGGGTCCGATCAGCGCGCTGACGCCGCCGGCCAGCGCCAGCGCCGTCTCACCGGAGCGCAGCAGTTGGCAGGCCTGGTGCACCGCCACCAGCGAGGCCGCGCACGCGGCGTCGAGGGCCACGCTGGGGCCGCGCAGGTCGAGCAGGTGTGACACCCGGTTGGCGATCCCGCACAGCGAAGTGCCGATACCGGTCCACGCCTCGATGCCGGGCAGGTCCTCCATCAGGAGCTTGCCGTAGTCGTCGGAGTTGACGCCCATCAGCACGGCGGTGTCACTGCCGGCCAGTGACCGGGGCGGCACGCCGGCGTGTTCGAGCGCCTCCCAACTGACCTCGAGGGCCAGCCGCTGCTGCGGGTCCATCAGCTCGGCCTCGCGCGGCGAGACCCCGAAGAACTCGGCGTCGAAACCGGCGAGGTTGTCGATGAACGTGCCCCACGGGGTGGTGTCCTTGAGCACCGCGGCGTTGCGCGGGTCGCGCCACAGATAGGGCTCCCACCGGTCGGCGGGCACCTCGCGCACCGCACTGCCGCCGGCGAGCAGGAAATCCCAGAACGCCTCGGCGGTGTTGACATCACCGGCCAGCCGGCAGCCGAGGCCGATGACGGCGATCGGTTCCGGTATCGCGTTCGGCTTCACGTGCGGTGCCGAAAGTTGGTCATCGGGGCCACCATTCAATGTCATGTCAGTCGGAGCGTCGTTCATGCCTGCGTCAGGCTTACGACGATTTGCTTCTTGTCCACCTTGCCCACCGCGGTTTTGGGCAGCGAACGCATGGTTTCCAGCACGTCGGGCTTGGCGTGGACGGAGACGCCACGGCCGTCGAGAAATCCGTTGAGCTCGGCCAGAGTGACCGGTGTGCCCTTGAAAACAACTGCTGCACAGATCTTTTCGCCGAGGTACTGATCCGGCAAGGCGACGGCCGCCGCGTCGGCCACGGCGGGATGGGCATGCAGGTGTTCCTCGAGGTCGGACGCCGACACGGTCTCGCCACCCCGGTGGATCACGTCCTTGATCCGCCCGGTGACTTCGACATATCCCGCCTGTGGGCCGCCGGCGAAGATCCGCACCCGGTCGCCGCTGCGGTAAAAACCATCGGGGCTGAAACAGCGGGCGTTGGCCTCGTCGGCGCGGTAGTAGCCGTTGATCGTGTACGGCCCGCGCACCAGCAGCTCGCCCTCGGCTCCCGGGGCCACCTCGTCGCCGTTCTCATCGACGACCTTCATCTCGTCAGCGGGCGACATGGGCCGGCCTTGCACGTGGTCCACCACATCGGCGGGGTCGCCCGGGCGGGTGAAGTTGAGCATCCCCTCGGCCATCCCGAAGATTTGCTGCATACCCGGCGTCAGGTTCTCCCGAATGAAGCGGGCCTCGTCGGGCAGCAGCCGCGACCCGCCGACCTGGACCACCCGCAGCGAGGTCGGCAGCACGGGCTCCCAATCGCAGGCCTGTGCCCACAGCTTGGCCAGCGCGTTGACCAACCCCGTGACGGTGACCTGGTGGCGGTCGATCAGCGCGAAGGCCGCCTCGGGGCTGGGGTCGTCGGTGAACACTGTTTTGGCGCCGACGGTGATCGCGCCCAACAGACCCGGACAGGCCAACGGGAAGTTGTGCCCGGCCGGCAGCACCACGAGGTAGGCGTCCGCTGCGGTCATCCCGTACGCGGCGGCGCAGGCCGACGCGTTGTAGCGGTAGTCGTCATGGGTCCGGGCGATCAGCTTGGGCAGCCCCGTGGTGCCACCCGAGACCAGCAGCAACGCGGGCAGCCCCGGATCTGGCGCCGGGTTCGCCAGCAGCACGTCGGGGCCAGCGAGGTTCGCGACGTCGGACCAGGCCCGGAAGTCGCCGGGATCACCGTCGACCAGCACCCTGGTCAACCGCGGCCGCTCGCGCACCAGCGCGGCGGCCATCTCGCGGTAGTCGAAGCCACCGACCTTGTCCGTGATGATCATCCCGACCGCGCCGCTGACGTCGGCGAAGTGACTCAGTTCGGCGGTGCGGTGGCCGGGCAGGCACAGCACCGGCACCACACCGGCCCGCAACAACCCGAACAGCGCCAACGCGAACTGGCAGGAGTTGGGCAGTTGCAGCAACACCCGATCGCCAGCGGTGAAGCCGAGCTCGATCAGGCCGCCGGCGATGCGATCGGCCAGGGCGTCGAATTCGGCGAAGGTGTAGCTGACGCGGGCATCCGCGATGCCGCAACGGTCCGGCCAACGCTGCGCGGCTTCGCGCAAAATCGAGTCCAAGGGCAGCCCGGCCCAGTAGCCCGCCCGCCGATAGGAGTCCGCCCGATCGCTCGGGAACGGCACGAATCCCGTTGCGAGGTACACACTTTCGTGTTGTTCGACCTCGGCGTCGGGATGTAATCCGGTGCTCATCGCGGTTGGCAGCCCTTCCGGGGGTTAGTTACCTGAGAGAAGCCTAATATAGGGTAGCCTCCACATAGTTAGGGCAGCCTTCACTAATTGCTGAGAGGTTTCACACAATGGGTCGCGGCGCGACGAGCTCACTAACTGTCCGAGAGCAGGTCGCCGAACTCCTCGGCGTCGCCCCCGACGAAGTGGACCCCGACGCCGACCTCATCGCCTCCGGACTCGACTCGATCCGGATGATGTCGCTGTCCGGCCGGTGGCGCCGGCAGGGCATCGACATCGGTTTCGCCGCCCTGGCCGAGAGCCCGACCGTCTCCGCGTGGACGCGGATGGTCTCGGCGCTGCGCGACAGCGCGCCCAACGACGAGGAGCCGAAAGCCACCGACGACGAGGGGGGCGAAACCTTCCCGCTGGCCCCCCTTCAGCACGCATTGTGGTTGGGCCGCAACGAAGAACAGGCCCTCGGCGGCGTGGCCCCACACCTGTATGTGGAGTTCGACGGCACCGGTGTTGACCCTGACCGGCTGCGTGTCGCCGCGGCCGCGCTGGCCCGCCGTCATCCGATGCTGCGGGTGGAGATCCTGCCCGACGGCACTCAGCGGATCACCGACCGCACGTTGCCGGTCGAGGTGATCGACCTGCGTGGCCTCGACGCGGCCACGGCCGAGCAGCGGCTCGAGGAGATCCGCGACACGAAATCGCACCAGATTCTGCACGGCGTGGTGCTCGAAATCGCGCTGACGCTGATGTCCGGCGGGCGCACCCGGCTGCACGTCGACATGGACATGTCGGCCGCCGACGCCGTCAGCTACCGCAACTTCATGGCCGACCTGGCCGTGTTCTATCGCGGCGGCGAGCTGCCCGAGCTGGGCTACACCTATCGGGAGTACCGGGCCGCGCTGACGGCGGCCAGCCCGGTGTCCGAGGCGGACCGCCAGTGGTGGGCCGAGCGGGTGCCCGACCTGCCAGAACCGCCGTCACCCCCGCTGGTGCCGGCCGCCGAACAGTCCAATCCGCGTCGTAACATCCGGCTCTGGCACTACTTCGACGCCGATATTCGCGAGGCGCTATTGGCCGCGGCGCACCGGCGCGGCATCACCCCGGCGATGGCGATCGCCGCGTCCTACGCCGGGACGCTGGCGCGCTGGTCCACCAACTCCCGATTCCTGCTGAACCTGCCGATGTTCGGCCGCGAGCCGTTCCACCCCGACGTCGACAAACTCGTCGGCGACTTCACCACGTCGCTGATGCTCGACGTCGACCTCACCGACGCGCCGACCGCGGCGGCCCGGGCGCGCGCCCTGCAGGAGTCGCTGCACGCCAGCGCGGCACACTCCAGCTACTCGGGGCTGTCGATCCTGCGCGATCTGACCCGGCACCGCGGTATGCCCACGCTGGCACCCTTCGTCTTCACCAGTGGACTCGGACTCGGCGACCTGTTCGACGGCGAGGTCACCGAACAGTTCGGCACCTGCGTCTGGCACATCTCGCAGGGGCCGCAGGTATTACTGGACTCCCAGGCCACCCCGTTCGACGGCGGGCTGCTGGTCAACTGGGACGTGCGCGCGGATGCGTTTCGGCCGGGCGTCGCCGAGGCGATGTTCGCCTACCACGTCGCCGAGCTGATCCGGCTGGCCGACGACGACGACGCCTGGGAGGCACCCGACCCGCCCGCGCTGCCGCAAGAACAGCGCGCCCTGCGCGCCAAGCTCAACGGTGTGACCACGGTGCCAAGCGCAGAAGCGTTGCACGACGGCTTCTTTCGCCGCGCGGCCGCGCACCCCGATGCGCCCGCGGTGTACAGCAGCCTTGGCGAGCTGACCTACGCGCAGTTGCGCGAGCAAGCCCTTGCCGTCTGTGCGACGTTGCGGGCCCGCGGGGTGGGACGCGGCGACGCCGTCGCGGTAATGGGGCCCAAGACCGCCGAGCAGATCCCGGCGCTGCTGGGCATTCACGCCGCCGGCGGTGTGTACCTGCCGATCGGCGTCGACCAGCCGGCCGATCGCGCCGCGCGCATTCTGGGCGGCGCGGGTGTGCACTCGGCGCTGGTGTGCGGGCCCGCAGGGCTCGACGACCTGCCGGTACCCGCGCTGACGGTGTCGGAGGCCGTCGCGCAGGGCCTGCCTGTCGCCGCCGGCACCCAGCCGGCCGGCACCGATCCGGCCGACGTCGCCTACGTGCTGTTCACCTCGGGCTCCACCGGTGAACCCAAGGGTGTGGAAGTCAGCCACGACGCCGCGATGAACACCGTCGAGTTCATCAACTCCCACTTCGAGATCGGCGCCGGCGATCGGTGCCTGGCGCTGTCCACCCTGGAATGCGACATCTCGGTGCTGGACATCTTCGGCATGCTGCGCGCCGGCGGTTCGATCGTGGTGGTGGACGAGGAGCAGCGGCGCGATCCCGACGCCTGGGCCCGGATGATCGAGCAACACCAGGTCACCGTGCTGCACTGGCTGCCGGGCTGGCTCGAGATGCTGGTCGCGGTGGCCTCGGGACGGATCTCGTCGGTACGCGTGGTGCCCACCGGCGGCGACTGGGTGCGAACCGAGATGGTGCGCGCGCTGCGCGCCCAGGCGCCCCGCGTGCGCGTCGCCGGACTCGGCGGCGCCACCGAGACGGCCATCCACAACACCATCTGCGAGCCCGCGGAGTTGCCGAAGCATTGGGCCGCGGTGCCGTTCGGCCACCCGTTGCCGAACAACCGCTGCCGCGTGGTTGCCGCCGACGGATCCGACTGTCCCGATTGGGTTCCCGGCGAGTTCTGGGTCGGCGGGCGCGGCATCGCCCGCGGCTACCGCGGCCGGCCGGACCTGACCGAAGGCAAGTTCGTCGAGCATGATGGCGAGAACTGGTATCGCACCGGCGATTTGGCACGCTACCTACCGGACGGAACGCTGGAGTTCGTCGGCCGCGCCGACCACCGGGTCAAGATCAGCGGCTACCGGGTCGAACTCGGCGAGGTCGAGGGAGCGCTCAATCGGCTGGAGTCGGTGGACGGTGCCGTCGCCGCGGTGATCCCGGTAGCCGGGCGCGAGCAGCTAGCGGCGCTGGCCCGGGTCACCGATCCCGCGCCGACACCATCAGAGCTCACCGCCGCGGTGGCGGGATTGGTTCCGCCGCACATGGTTCCGGACCTCCTCGTGCTGGTCCCCGAGATCCCCTACACCGTAGGCGGCAAGATCGACCGCAAGGCCGCGGGCGAGCGGCTCGCGCGTTCCGTCCGGGAACGGGCCGCCGACGCGGGGACGGGCCGGCGGGCGGCGTCGACGCCCCTGGAACGGGCGCTGGCCGACATCACCGCCGGCCTGTTGCGGGTCGAGGCGGTGAGCGCCGACGACGACTTCTTCGGCCTCGGCGGGGATTCGGTGCTGGCCACCCAGCTGGTCGCGCGCGTGCGCGCCTGGCTGGACACCCCCACCGTGATGGTTGCCGACATCTTCGCCGCCCGCAGTGTGGCCGCGCTGGCCGCCCTGCTTCAGGGCCGCGAACCGGGCAGCGATCGACTGACCCAGGTGGCCGAGGTCTACCTCGAGGTGGCCGAGATGGAACAGCACGACGTGGCCGCCGCGCTGGACTCGACAGCGTCCTGACAACCGGCAATTTCGTCGGATTTCCTGGCTGACCTGCTGCTTTTGCGGCGGGAATTTTGGTGCCCGCTCCCCCTTGCCGGATCTGTATACATTTGACTACACTCTGGGTTAGTCAACTGACTACACCCGAAGTTTCAGGCAAGGACGACAGACATGACAAACCAGATAACCGTCACCAAGCTGGGCAGCCGGATCGGTGCCCGGGTCGACGGGGTGCACCTCGGCGGCGACCTCGATCCGGCCGCCGTCGAGGAGATCCGCCGGGCGCTGCTGACCCACAAGGTCATCTTCTTCCGCGGTCAGCACCACCTCGATGACCAGCAGCAGCTGGCATTCGGTGGACTGCTGGGCACGCCCGTCGGCCATCCGGCCGCCGGTGCGCTCGCGGCCGAAGGCGCGCCGGTCGTCACCCCGATCAACTCCGACTACGGCAAGGCCAACCGCTGGCACACCGACGTGACGTTCGCGGCGAATTACCCGGCGGCCTCGATCCTGCGGGCGATCACCCTGCCCCGCTACGGCGGATCGACGCTATGGGCCTCGACGGTCGCGGCCTACGACGACCTGCCCGAGCCGTTGAAGTGCCTCGTCGAAAATCTGTGGGCGCTGCACAGCAACCGCTACGACTACGTGACCGCCGAAGCGGTCCTGTCGATGAGCGACGCGCAGCGGGCGTTCCGGCAGGCGTTCGAGAAGCAGGAGTTCCAGACCAAACACCCGGTGGTGCGGGTGCATCCGGAGACCGGTGAGCGCGCGCTGATCGCGGGCAACTTCGTGCGCAACTTCGTCGGACTGGACAGTCACGAGTCCAGCGCGTTGCTGGAACTGCTGCAAAAGCGAATCACTAAGCCCGAGAACACTATTCGCTGGCACTGGGAGACGGGTGACGTCGCCATCTGGGACAACCGCGCGACCCAGCACCGGGCGATCGACGACTACGACGACCAGAAGCGGCTGATGCACCGGGTCACCCTGATGGGCGACGTGCCGGTCAACGTGCACGGCGAGCGCAGCATGGTGGTCAAGGGCGCGCCGCTCGAGGTGATCGCGAGCTAACCGGCCGACTTCACCGGGTCGATCGGCAGCCAGCGCAGCGCGCCGGGCGCATCGGCCGGCACCACCGGGTGGTTCGGCGGAATCGGATCCAGCCGCCGGTAGTCGTCGCCCTGTAGCGGCCGCTGGTCGACCTCACCCTTGTTGGGCCACAGCGACGCGGCGCGCTCGGCTTGTGCGGTGATCGACAGCGACGGATTCACACCGAGATTCGCCGAGATCGCCGCGCCGTCCACCACCAGCAGCGACGGGTAGCCGTAGACGCGGTGATAAGGATCGATGACGCCGCGCTCGGGGCTGTCGCCGATCACCGCGCCGCCCAGGAAGTGCGCGGTCAACGGCATGTTGAACAGCTCGCCCCAGGTGCCACCGGCAACGCCGTCGATCTTCTCGGCGATGCGGCGGGTCACCTCGTTGCCCACCGGGATCCACGACGGGTTCGGCTCGCCGTGCCCCTGCTTGCTGGAATACCAGCGGATGCCCAACTTGCCGCGTTTGGTGAACGTGGTGATCGAGTTGTCCAGGTGCTGCATCACCAGCGCGATCATCGTGCGCTCGCTCCACTGCCGGGGATTAAGCAGCCGCAGCATCTTTCGCGGGTCCTCACCGCCGGCGTCGAGCAGTTGGCGCCACCGCGGCACGTCGGTGCCCTGCGGGCCGGGGCCGTCGGTCATCAGGGTTTGCAGCAGCCCCATCGCATTGGAACCCTTGCCGTAGCGGCAGGGTTCGATGTGGGTATCCGACGTCGGGTGGATCGACGACGTGATCGCCACCCCGTGCGTCAGGTCCAGATCCGGACTGACCTCCAGCCGTCCGGCGCCGACGATCGACTCCGAGTTGGTCCGGGTCAGCACTCCCAAACGCTTGGAGAGACGCGGCAATCGGCCCTTGTCACGCATCTTGAACAGCAGATGCTGGGTGCCCCAGGTGCCCGCGGCCAGGATCAGGTGGCTCGCGGTATAGGTGCGCCGGTCTCGGCGCAGCCAGCTTCCGGTGCGCACGGTGCGAACCTCCCACAGCCCGTCCGAGCGCTGCTCGAAACCCTTCACCGTCGTCATCGGAATGACTTGCGCCCCAGCGGATTCCGCGAGACCTAGGTAGTTCTTCAACAAGGTGTTCTTGGCGCCATAGCGACACCCTGTCATGCAGCAGCCGCATTCCAGGCAGCCGGTGCGCTCCGGGCCCGCCCCGCCGAAGAACGGGTCGGGCACCTTGCGCCCGGGCGCCTTGGTGCCGTCGGGACCGAAGAACACTCCGACCGGGGTGGGCACGAAAGTGTCGCCGCAGCCCATCTCGTCGGCGACCTCCTTCATGATGCGATCGGCGTCGGTGAACGTCGGGTTCGTGACGACGCCCAGCATGCGTTTCGCCTGCTCGTAGTGGGGCATCAGCTCGCTGCGCCAGTCGGTGATGTGCTTCCACTGCTGGTCGTTGAAGAACGGATCCGGCGGCACGTACAGCGTGTTGGCGTAGTTCAGCGAGCCGCCGCCCACCCCGGCGCCGGCCAGGATCAGCACGTTTTTGAGCGGGTGAATGCGCTGAATGCCGTAGCAACCGAGCCGGGGCGCCCACAGGAACTTGCGCAGGTCCCACGACGTCTTGGCGAACTCGTCGTCGGCGTAGCGCCGCCCGGCCTCCAAAACGCCGACGCGGTAACCCTTTTCGGTCAGCCGCAGCGCGCTGACACTGCCGCCGAACCCCGAACCAATGATCAGGACGTCAAAATCTGGCTTCATCCCCACCAGTATGAACTTACCGGCCAGTAACGAGCCAGTGTTTCCCAGTCGTCACTCTGGCGTGACGCTCGGCGGTGACGGCCACGCTGGCGTGACGCTCGGCGCCGAAGAGCTAAATGCCGACGTTCAGGCCGACCTTCTGGAATTCCTTGAGGTCGCAGTAGCCGGCTTTGGCCATCGACCGGCGCAGCCCGCCCACCAGGTTCAGGCTGCCGAACGGGTCGTCGGACGGTCCGTTGAGCACCTGCTCCAGCGGCGGGCGCTCACCGACGGCGATCTGCAGCAGCGCCCCGCGCGGCAACGACGGGTGCGCCGCCGCGGCCGGCCAGAACCAGCCATCGCCTTGCGCCTCGTCGCTTTCGGCCAGCGGAGTGCCCAGCATCACCGCGTCGGCGCCGCAGGCGATGGCCTTGGCCAGCTCGCCGGAGGTGTGGATGTCGCCGTCGGCCAGCACGTGCACATAACGACCGCCGGTCTCGTCGAGATACTCGCGGCGCGCGGCCGCGGCGTCGGCGATCGCGGTGGCCATCGGCACGCTGATGCCCAGCACCTCGTCGCTGGTGGTCACGCCCCGGGTGGAGCCGTAGCCGACGATGACGCCGGCGGCGCCGGTGCGCATCAGGTGCAGCGCGGTGCGATGGTCGAGCACACCGCCGACGACCACCGGCACGTCGAGTTCGGAGATGAAGCTCTTCAGGTTGAGCGGCTCTCCGTTGGCGGCAACCCGCTCGGCCGAGACGATGGTGCCCTGGATGACCAGCAGGTCGATGCCGGCCTGCAGCAGAACCGGGGTCAGCGACTGGGCGTTCTGCGGGCTGATCCGGACCGCGGTGGTCACGCCGGCCTCACGGATGCGGGCCACCGCGGCGCCCAGTAGGTCCGGGTTCAGCGGCGCCGCGTGCAGCTCCTGCAGCAGCCGGATCGACGCCGACGGTTCGGGCTCCTTTTCGGCGGCCTCCACCAGCTGCGCGATCTTGGCCTGCACGTCGGCGTGCCGGCCGATCAGGCCCTCACCGTTGAGCACGCCCAGCCCGCCGAGCCGGCCCAGCTCGATCGCGAACTCGGGCGACACCAGCGCATCGGTCGGGTGGGCCACGACGGGGATCTCGAACCGGTAGGCGTCCAGCTGCCAGGCCGTCGACACGTCCTGCGACGAGCGGGTGCGCCGCGACGGGACGATGCTGACTTCGCTGAGTTCGTAGGTGCGACGGGCCACTCTGCCCATGCCGATCTCGACCATGTTCAGTTCGCTGCTCACCGGGCGTAGTAGTTCGGTGCTTCGACGGTCATCGTGACGTCGTGCGGGTGGCTTTCCTTGAGTCCGGCGGAGGTGATCCGGACGAACTGCGCCTGTTGTAGCACCTCGATGGTCGGCGAGCCGGTGTAGCCCATCGCCGCGCGCAGACCGCCGGTCAGCTGGTGGATCACCGACGACAGCGGGCCGCGGAACGGCACCCGGCCCTCGATGCCCTCGGGCACCAGCTTGTCCTCGGAGAGCGCGTCGTCGGCGAAGTAGCGGTCCTTGGAGTAGGACTTGGCGCCGCTGCGGCCCGCCATGGCGCCGAGTGACCCCATGCCGCGGTAGCTCTTGAACTGCTTGCCGTTGACGAAGATCAGCTCGCCGGGCGCCTCGGCGGTGCCGGCCAGCAGCGAGCCCAGCATGGCCGTTGACGCGCCGGCGGCCAGCGCCTTGGCGATGTCACCGGAGTACTGCAGGCCGCCGTCGGCGATGACCGGCACACCGTGCGGTCCGCAGGCCGCGACGGCTTCCAGGATCGCCGTGATTTGAGGTGCCCCGACCCCGGCGACCACCCGGGTGGTACAGATCGAGCCCGGTCCCACCCCGACCTTGACGGCGTCGGCGCCGGCCTCGACCAGCGCCAGGGCGGCCGAGCGGGTCGCGACGTTGCCGCCGATGATCTCGACCTTCTCGCCGACCTCGGCCTTGAGTTTGCCGACCATCTCCAGCACGGTGCGGTTGTGCGCGTGCGCGGTGTCCACGATCAGCACGTCGGCCCCGGCGTCGACCAGCATCATCGCGCGGACCCAGGCGTCACCGCCGACGCCGACGGCGGCGCCCACCAGTAACCTGCCGTCGCTGTCCTTGGTGGCCAGCGGGTGTTGTTCGGTCTTGACGAAGTCCTTGACGGTGATCAGCCCGGTCAACCGGCCATGGCCGTCGACGATCGGCAGTTTCTCGATCTTGTTGCGGCGCAACAGACCCAGCGCCGCGTCCGCGCTAACGCCCTCGCGGGCGGTGATCAGCGGCGCCTTGGTCATCACCTCGGAGACCGGGCGGGTCTGGTCGACCTCGAAGCGCATGTCGCGGTTGGTGATGATGCCGACCAGCGCGCCGGAGTCGTCGACGACGGGCAAGCCGGAGATGCGGAACCGGGCGCACAACGCGTCGACCTGGGCCAGGGTGTTGTCCGGGCGGCAGGTCACCGGGTCGGTGACCATGCCGGCCTCCGACCGCTTGACCATTTCGACCTGGCCGGCCTGTTCGGCGACCGGCAGGTTGCGGTGCAGCACGCCCATGCCGCCGGCCCGGGCCATCGCGATGGCCATCCGCGACTCGGTGACGGTGTCCATCGCGGAGCTGACCAGCGGCACCCGCAGCCGGATCTTTTTCGTTAGCTGGCTGGAGGTGTCGGCGGTGGACGGAACCACATCGGAAGCGGCGGGCAGCAGCAACACATCGTCATAGGTCAGACCCAGCATCGCCACCTTGTTGGGGTTGTCTCCCCCGGTCGGCACCCCTTCGTCGGCCAGCCCGCCGACCCGCAGGTAGGGACTTGCGACCAGGTCGGAGCTGTCTTCGAGGTGGGACGTGCCACGGGACATCGGTGAAACCCTCCATACGCGCGAGGAGCGAGAATCCCATCCTATCGGTCCCGAACGTCGGGGAGTCGCACCTGTTGGCGCGCCGCCCGGCCCAATCGACGCGCACCTGCCTGCTGGCGTTACCACGGCCTGGCTGCGTAGGCTAGGGGCGTGCGTGACCACCTCCCCCCGGGTTTGCCACCCGACCCTTTCGCGGACGACCCATGTGACCCGTCGGCGGCGCTGGACGCCGTCGAACCTGGACAACCGCTGGATCAACAAGAGCGGATGGCGGTAGAGGCGGACCTGGCCGATCTGGCCGTGTACGAAGCCCTGTTGGCGCACAGGGGAATTCGTGGACTCGTGGTGTGTTGCGACGAGTGTCAGCAAGACCACTACCACGACTGGGACATGCTGCGCGCCAACCTGCTGCAGCTGCTGATCGACGGGACCGTCCGCCCGCACGAGCCTGCTTACGACCCCGAACCGGACGCCTACGTCACGTGGGATTACTGCCGGGGGTACGCCGACGCCTCGCTCAACGAAGCGACGTCAGACGCCGACGGATTTCACCGCCGCCACTAAGCGATGGGGCCGCCCGATTAGGGCGATTTACGGGGCGCCGAAGGAGTTGCGCTCGGGTTGATCGCCTTCGGGGACAGCGGAGCGGGCAGCACCACGGAGTTCGGCGCCGGGGCGGCCGGCGGGAGCGTCGCGTTCGGATCGCGGGAATCGACTTTCGCGTTCAGCAGATCGATCTCGTCCAACAATTCCTTGCGCCCGGCACTGTCGTTCATCGACGCAACGGTGCTGCTGACTTCGGCCAGCTGATTCTCGGCCTGGGTCCACTGCCCCTTGTCGATCAGTTGCTGCACCTTCGCCAGATCGGCCTTGGCGGACAACATGATCTGGTTCTGGTTGCTCCGCGGCTCGTCGAAGAACATCGAGTGCAGGCCGTAGAGCGTTCCACCGGGACGCGCCTCGACCACCATGGCACCGAAACCGCTCAGCGCGATCAACGTCGCCGCCACCGTGCCGATCGTCGCCAGGCCGCGCCGGCTGCGTCGCTGCTCGATTATTCCGGCGCGCAGCGCCGCGACGGCCTCCTCCGGCGACACCAGGGCGCTGGCCGGTGGCCACCGCAGGTCGTCGCGCCAATCCCCCAGCAGCGCGGTGAGCGCGTCCTCGTTGGGATCGTCGACATCGATCGGCGCACGTTCGGCGAGAGCGTCGAGGAGCAGATCGCTCCGGGTCAACTCGTCGAGTCCCGGTCGGTCCGTAAAACCAGATTCAGGCATAGTCCCCCGCCGCAACCATCTCGGATTTGAGCCGCGACAAAGCTCGGTGCTGAGCTACCCGGACGGCTCCTGGTGTTGCACCCACGGCGGCAGCGGTCTCTTCTGCAGACAGACCGACGACGACGCGAAGAATCAGAATCTCGCGCTGCTTGGCGGGCAGGATCTCGAGTAATTCGTTCATGCGGCTGACCGAATCGGCTTCGAGGGCCCGCTGCTCGGGGCCCGCCTCGGACGACCAGCGCTCGGGAACGGATTCGGAAGGGTAGGCGAGATCGCGGCCGGCGGCGCGATGGGCGTCGGCCACCTTGTGCGCCGCGATGCCGTACAGAAAGGCCAGAAAGGGACGTCCTCGGTCGCGGTAGCGCGGCAGGGCTGTCAGAGTCGCCAAGCACACCTCCTGAGCCACATCGTCGGCTGTCAGGCCACCCCGTTCGACGGTGCCGACTCGCGCCCTGCAATATCGCACCACTATCGGACGGATGGTCTCCAGCACCTCCCGTAGGGCGTTTCCATCTCCCGCTACGGCTTCGGCAACCACAGCGTCGAGACGTTCCGCTTGAATTGTCATCGACGGCGGTATCTCCAACGTTACAAACGAGGCACATCGCGGGCTAACTCTCGCAATGACAATAACGGCCGAAAGCCGATTCAGCCCGAAGGCCACGTTCCACCGGCGCGCCGCACCTGGCCTGCGCAGATATCCCTAATTTCGGCCAATTTCGGCCCGGAAATCGTGACGCTTTGGATATCGAACAGCAAGCAAGCCGAGGCCCAACGCAGCGGTATCAGGCCCAGACGGCCGGTGGCGTCCAGCGCGGCGTCGGCCACGGCACGGGCGCGGTCGATCTCGCCGGCACTACATAGGGCGGCGGCGAGCACCACGTCGCTTTTGACCCGGTGCCGGTCCGAGGGTCGCTTCATGGCGTGTGCGAGCGCGACGGCATGCTCGGCATGGCCGACCGCGACGGCGCCGTCGCCCGTGGCCATCGCCAGCTCGGCGGCCACCCAGTGCCGCCGCACCGGCAGCCGGTCCGGCACGCCCGCGGCCACTGCCGCGTCCGCGCGCTCCAGGAGTGTCGCCGCGGCAGCGAAACGGCCGACACCCAAAGCATCGGCCGCCAATCCGATCAACGCGTCGGCGCGGGCTTCGGGATCGGTGCCGGCCAGCGCGAGCGCACGACCATCCCAGCCCCGGGCCCGCGCGTGCCAACCGAGTTGGCGCAGAAACGATCCCTGCGTGCTGTGGGCCAGCGAGACCAGCGGGCCGGCCGGCATCTCGCGCCGCAGTACTGCCAGATCCCGGTCGGCGCTGCCGTAGCGGCCCTGCCCGCCGGCCGCCACGGCCCGCAGCCAGAGTTCGCTCGGGGTCCTCGCCGTCGGCAGCGGCCAGCGGGCCGGCTGGTCGCCGAAGGCGGCCGCCGCCAGCGTCCGCGCAATCATCGACGTGTGACCAGTTTCAATCACGGTGATAGTAGTAAACAGTTCGTGCTGCTGGTGTTACTGAAATGTTAATCACGATCATCTCTGTAATAAATGGCGTCTAACCGCCCTCGGGCTCTGAGCTGGGAAATCTCGGTTTGGTCAAGTCCCTGGTAGCACCGTTCTCCTACGCCAAATGCGTGGCGGATGAACGCGGAGTTAATTCTGCTCCAACCTCTATATACTTTGTCACACTAAGCGCCTATTGACGTAAATTCACTGGCCCACCTAAGTTCTAGCAATGACGGGTAGTCATCGGTGACGCCACCCTTAAATCAGTTGCACACTCACTTTGCGAACCAAACCTCACTTGGGCGTGCCGTGCAGAGAGGGAACTAGCCATGCCACAGCCGGAGCAGCTACCTGGGCCCAACGCAGACATTTGGAGCTGGCAGCTGCAAGGACTGTGCCGCGGCGTCGACTCCTCGATGTTCTTTCACCCCGACGGCGAGCGTGGCCGTGCCCGCATGCTGCGTGAGCAGCGTGCCAAGGAAATGTGCCGGCAGTGCCCGGTGATCCAGCAGTGCCGCTCGCACGCACTCGACGTCGGTGAGCCGTACGGGGTTTGGGGCGGCCTGTCCGAATCCGAGCGCGACATGCTGCTCAAGGGCGATATCGGCCGCAACCGCGGCATTCGCCGCTCGGCCTGATCACGGGGTGGCGCGCGGCCGCATCGAACCCACCGCGACGTACGCGAGTGAGAGAACCAGCACGGCGAATTTGATCAGCGCCGCGGTGCGCGCGCGTCGCGCATTGTCCGCGACGCGGTGGCCGCGCAGCACGTTGAGCAGCGAGACGCCCTCGACCGCGTCGGCGGCGACGGCGACACCCACAAGGGCGGGCAGGCCGGCCGGGTGGCCACACCGTCGGCGGGTGCGTTCTACCAGCAGGGCCAGCAGGTTGCCGTAGGTCGCCATGTAGCCGAAATCCAGCCAGGTGGATATCCGTGCGGCACGCTGGCCGCCGTCGCCCCAGCGGGCCATGATGGCCTCGGCCCGAGAAGCGTTGCCGGCCAACTCAAATGGGATGATCCCAGGACCGCCGGTTGCGCGCATGCGCCGTTCCAGCACCAGCATCACCGCGGTATAGCCGGTGAAGGCGAGGGCCGATGCCCCGATCCCCTGGGTAAGTGTGCGCCTGCTCATCAAGGTTCACCTTCGTTTCGGCACCGGCCGAGGCGGGTAGTTCCGGCCTATGATCAAGCGCGTATCCTTCGCTGTCGCGGCGCTGACCGCAACCATTGCTCCGCTGGCCGCATGCGCGAATCAGCAGGGCAACCAGGCCGCCACGTCGTCGTCCAGCGCGCCGCCTGGCGCGGAAAGGTTGACCACGCAGCTGAAGAGCGCCGACGGAACCCAGGTCGGAACCGCAACCATCGATTTCGCGAACGGCTACGCAACGGTGACGGTAGAGGTCGGCCCTAACCAGGTGCTGACTCCGGGTTTCCACGCGCTGATGGTCCACGCGGCCGGCAAATGTGATGCGCCGGACTTCGAATCCGCGGGAAGCGTCTACCAGGCGTCGGATCACACGGGTTTTCCCGCCAGTGGTGACCTGACCGCACTGCAGGTGCGCTCTGATGGCTCGGCGAAGCTCGTGACGACCACCAACTTGCTGACGGCCGCGGACCTGCGCAACAGCTCGGGTACGTCCCTGATCGTCCACCAGAGCGCGGACAACCTGAGCAGTGCCCCCACCGGTGAGGCGAACAAGCGCGTGGCCTGCGGTGTGATTGCCGCGGCGTCGGCGTCGTCCACCTCGCCCAGCACGACGACTAGCAGCGTGACGACGGTGACCACCACGGCCGTGCTGCCCCCGCCGTCGGTCAGCACGAGCACCGTCACGGTCACTCCGAGTCTGACCACCACCTACCTGCCGACCACGACGCCGACCACGTCACCCGGCCTGCCGCCCGGCGCGCACTGAGGTCGGCGTAATTAACCCTGGCCGATCTGCGGCATGATCGCGGCCATATCGGCTAGGTCCCACACCTCGGCGAACTTGCCGTCTTCGACGAGATAAAGAGTGAACTGCGACAGGCGCACCCGGCGGCCGGTGGGCTGCACGCCCTCAAAGACGCCGCGATGGGTGCCCGTGACGGTGAAGTGGGTCGAGATGTAGTGGTCGTCGACGACGAGATGCCGCAGGTCCCAATGCCAATCGGGAAACGCGAAAACTATCGGCGCGAATTGCGCCGCAACGGCGGCGGGATCCATCGGGGCGTCGTTGACCTGGATGGTCGGGGTATAGAACGACGCCATGCCATCGAAATCGTGCTCGTTACAGCACTTCAGGTAGGCGAGGTACAGGGATCGGTATTCTTCGAGCCGACTCACGTTGCCGCCCTTGCGTTCTCAACGAGCCCGCAACACGGCACGCTGCCGCTGTCCACCGTGGATGTCAACCTGGCTCGACCAGGCTGCGACTATCGGTCGGCATCGAATATGGTCACGCATCGACCAGTGGCCGCAGCGCCTCGCCGACCTGGGTGATGACGCCGGGCGTGTAGCCGTGGGTCGGAAGGTTGACGATCACGCCGTCGACGCCCACGTCGAGCACCCGGCGTTTGATTTGATCGGCTACCTGGTCGGCAGTGCCGATGACCGCCCGGCCACCGCGCGCCTCGCCGATATCGGCGGGCGCATCGTCGAGCACGACCGTCAACAGGGTGCTGGTCTCCAGAGTCGCCGGGTCGCGGTCGATCTCGGCGCAGCGCTGCCGGAGTACCTCCAGTTTGCCGGGGAGCGCATCGATGTCGGCGATCAGGTTGAGGTGGTCGGCGTAGCGGGCTGCCAACCGGAACGTCTTCTTCTCACCGCTGCCGCCGAGCATGACCGGGATGTGGTCGCGATAGCGGGGCTCGTTGATCGCGCTCTCGGTGTGATACCACTTCCCGTCGAATGTCGGTCGCTCACCGTGCAGCATCGGCACGATGATCTGCAGCGCTTCGTCGAGCTTTTCGAAGCGCTCGGTGAATGTGCCGAAGTCGAATCCCAGCTGCTGGTGTTCCAGTTCGAACCAGCCCGCCCCGATACCCAGTATCGCGCGTCCCGCGCTGACGACGTCCAGGGTCGTGATCGCCTTGGCCAGCAGGGTCGGGTTGCGATAGGTATTGCCGGTTACCAGCGTCGAGAGCTGCACCCGCTCGGTGGCCGTGGCCAGCGCTCCCAGCGCGGTGTAGGCCTCCAGCATGGGTTCGTCGGGCTCCCCCAACCCCGGCAGCTGATAGAAGTGGTCCATCAGCAGGACCGTGTCGAATCCGGCGGCCTCGGCCTCGGCGGCCTGCGCCTTGACCGCGGGAAACAACTCGGCGACGGACGTGCCATAGGAAAAGCTCGGGATCTGCAATCCAAGTCTGATAGTCACGCCCTACTACAACCGCGCCCGCCAGCCGCCGCATTCCGGATTGGGCAGATTTCTTAGGCGCGGCGCAGCACCAGCAGCTCGCCGGTGAGCTTCCCTTCGGCCAGCAGGTCACCGATGGCCGAACTCTGGCGTTCGGCCAGCTGCCAGACCTCGGTGTGCCCATGCCGCTCGGCAAGCGCCCTCTCGACGGCGTCGACACGCCGATTCCACTCCTCGGGTATCGCGGGCAGACCCGAGGTTGCGGTCCACTGCTCAACGCGCAAACCGGACCTTTCTACCAGGCCGAGTAGGCTGTCGGATGTCGGAAAGTGGTTGCTATCAAGCTGATTGGCAGCCCCCTCGTCGCGGGCCACGAAGACGAGCAATCCGATACTTGCACCCGGACGCACAATCCGCCGCAGTTGCTCGAGCATCCTGAGTTGATCCGACGTCGTGCACAACACCCCCAAAGACCAAGCGGCGTCGAATGTTTCGTTCGGCCACGGCAACGCGGCCCCATCAGCACACACCACCGGATGGTCGAACAGCGTTGCGGCCGCACGACACGCACCGAGTTCTGGCTCCGCGAGCACCGGCCGTACCGAACGCGATTGCGCCGCATAGGCGGCGGGTCCCCCGACGCCCGCGCCGGAGTCCAATAAGCGCGCGCCGGGCTGCAATCCCATCTGCTCGATCAGCCAGTCCAAAGCGGCCGGGCTGCCGCTGCCCCGGCATCCCGCGGGCACGTAGTACTGCGGGCCGAGGTCCACCGCAACTTGCGCCGTCCACTGGGCCACCGTGTCGAACTCGGCCTCCATCGCCTCGGTCACGACGCCTCCGCGCGGATCAGACGGCCCACCTCGGCTTTGATTTCCGCGCCCACCCGGCCACCGGACGCCGAAGCCAATCCGGAGACGTTGACGCCCACCACACCGTCGATCGAGAGCAACGCGCGCGCCTCGGCGACCGCGGCCGCGATCCCCGCGGCCACCGGGTCCGCCGCACCGAGCACCTGCTCGGTGACGTTTTCGTCGAGTTCAAGTCCGGGCAGGCCCTGCAGCACCGCCGCGGAAACGCTGTCGGTGAACACCGCGACGGCCGCGATCACCGGGATCGACAAGCCGGCCGATATGGCAGCCGTCATGAACTCGGCGATCATCTCCGGGTACGGGACGTGATTGAGCACGGCCAGACTCGCTCCCGCGCGCTGCTTCTCCACCAACCGATCGGGCCGGGCGGAAACGGGCGGCGCGGTGGGCGTTTCGGGCACCGCCGCAATCGTGCCCACCGATGCAGCCAGCGAGACCAACCGCGGCCCGTCGAGGTCGAAGGTCTGCGTGACGTCCGGGCGCACGTCGTAGCCACGTCCGTCTCCGGTCACGCACAGCACCGTATCGACGCCGATGCTGTGCAGCCCCCTGAGTTCCTGCTCGAGCACCACCCGGTTGCGGTCCCGGCACGACAGCGTGATCCATGGCGTGACGCCGGCATCGACCAGCAGCGAGCCCATCAGCGTGGGCGGGAAATCCGGCTTGTTCTGGTGCTCGCCGACCAGGACGGCGTCACATCCGGGCGCGAGGACAGCGGCCGTCGCCGCAATGTCGTTGCGGTCGAACGGGGTAGCGCTGAAGTCGGTGAGCACCAACGGCGCGCGAACCGGTCGCGTTGCCGGCACAATCCCCGACCAAGGCACGACGTCGACGAATACGCAAGCACCAGAGCGCATTTCGCACTGGCCGTCCGGCCGCACGCCGCCGCACGGCCCGAACTCCATGCGTTTCGGACAGACTGATTCCGTCAATGTCACCGCAGCTGTATACCCCGCTGCGGACACCGGCAAGCGTCAAGTTGTGTGCACGTCGGGAGTGCGGACATGCTCGGGGCGCAAACCGCGGCCGACAAGAATCGGCGGAAGCGCTTGCAGCGGGCCCCATCCGATGATCTTCGGGATCTGGATCGGCGATAGGTCACCGCTCAAATTGGGTGCGACTGCCCGGTCCTGCACGAACACCTGGGCCGCCTGGACGATCCGAGTGGGCAGCTCGCGGCGCCGCTGCACCTTGGCCAGGTCGGCGTCGGTCAGCCGGCCTTCGCGCAGCGGAGCACACAGAATGTTGGCCGCGGCCACCGCGTCGGCTACCGCAAGGTTGATGCCGACCCCACCGGCCGGCGACATCGCATGCGCGGCATCGCCGATGCACAGCAGCCCGGTGCGCCACCACGTGTCGAGCCGGTCTACCCGCACGTCGAGCTCACTAGTGTCGTCCCACGAGGTCAGATCGTTGACGTGCTCGCGCAGCCGCGGTTGCGCGGTGACGATCTTTTCCTTGAACTCCTCCAGCGATCCACCCCGCGGGCTGGCTCCCTTCGGCATCAGATAGGCGACCTGCCAGTAGTCGCCCCGGTAGATCATGGCCATCATCAGGCCCTTGCGCACTACCCCGAACAGTTCTCGCGGATCGCCGGGACGCCACTTCAGGCGGAACCACAGCACGTCCATCGGGGAGTGCGCCTGCGCGGTCCGCAGCCCCGCTGCGGCGCGCACCGCGGACTTGCGCCCGTCGGCGGCTACCACCAACTCCGCCCGCACTTCCAGATCCGGCGTGCGCACACCGATCACGCGATTGCCGTCGAAGATCAGATCGGCGACCTCCGCGTTGCGGACCAAGGTGAATTCCGGATAGGCAGAAGCCTTTTCAGCAAGAAAGTCGAGAAAGTCCCACTGCGGGATCATGGCGATGTAAGGCTGTTTGAATCCGAGCCGTTTGAGCACCTTGAAGTTGCCCAACGTGCGAATCGAGCCACCGGTGTCGAAGGCGAGACGGTCGATCTTGGTGTGTGGCAGCTTCAAGAACTCGTCGATGAACCCCAGCTCGTCCATGATCCGCAGGGTGCTCGGGTGCACAGTGTCGCCCCGGAAGTCGCGCAGGAAATCGTTGTGCTTTTCCAAGACCACCACCGGGATGCCGGCGCGGGCGAGCAGCAGGGCGTGCACCATGCCGGCGGGCCCGCCCCCGGCGACACATACCTGGGTCTGCATAACTTGTGTCATGGTGTGCTCCTGGCGAAGTTTTGGAATAGAATTGCAGACTACATCAAGTAATGTATCACGGAGGCGGCATGGCGCGACCGGTGGAAACATCCGACGTGGTGGCGGCCGCGCTACGCGCCGCCGAAAAGCTCGGCAAGGATGTGGCCGACGTTCCCGTCGCGATGATCGCCGCGGAGGCGGGGATATCCCGCAGCACCCTGTTGCGGCGCTTCGACGGATCCCGCGCCGCCCTGAACGACGCGGTCCGAGCGGCCGGAGTCGATCCCGGCGGCTTACCTCCGGTTCGCGCCCGGGCGGTGGCCGCCGCCGCGGCATTGATCAGTGAATCCGGCCTTGCCGCAGCAACATTGGAAGCCGTCGCTGCCCGCGCCGATTGCTCGGTTTACAGCCTGCACGCGGTTTTCGGCGGACGCGACGAGTTGATGCGATCGGTCTTCGAACGGCACAGCCCGATCTTGGACATCGAGGAATACCTGGCGCGTCCCGGCGATGACTTGCTCGAAACGGTGCGTGGCTTCTACCGAACGGTGTCGAACGCGTTGAGCCGCCAACCCCGCGTCGCCCCGGCGATTTTCGCCGAAGCCTTTGCACGGCCCACCAGTCCGGCCGTGCAATCCCTGGCCGCTTACGAGCCCCCGCGCCTACTCGCCGTTCTCGGCGGCTGGTTCGCGGGCGAGATCCGTGCCGGGCATATCCGCGACCTGCCCCTGCCGCTGCTGGCCCAACAACTGCTGGGCCCCATCATGATTCACATGCTCACCCGGCCGGTGCTGACGAATGTCACCGGGTGGTCGATGCCCGAGGTCGACACGGTCTGCGACATATTCGCAGAGAACTTCGTGCGGGCCGTCGCGCCCGACTAAGGCCCATACTGTTGGGCATGCAGACGGTGTTGTTCACGCTTGGGTTGGTCCTGTTTCTGCTCGGCCTGCTCACTGGATTTGTCGTCCCGAACCTCAAGAACCCGCGCATGGCGCTGTCGAGTCACCTCGAGGCCGTCCTCAACGGCATGTTCCTCGTCCTGCTCGGCCTACTCTGGCCACACATCCACTTGCCTAACGCGTGGGCGGTCGCGGCCGTCGTACTGATCGTCTATTCCGCATACGCGAACTGGATCGCATCGCTGCTTGCGGCGGTCTGGGGAGCGGGCCGCAAATTCGCGCCGATTGCGACGGGCAACCACAAGGCCTCAGCTTCCAAGGAAGCAATCGTCAGCTTTTTGTTGGTATCCCTGTCGGTCGCAATTGTGGCCGGCGTGGGCATCATCATCGCCGGCCTCTGACGAGATCGGCGACGGAAGGAGGAATTCGATGCTTGGGAAGCGCACCGGCATATTCGCCCTCGCGTCGTCGACCGTCGTCGGCGTTACCTCGGCTCACGCCGCCCCGCTGCCCGCCGTTTGCTCCTCGGCCACCACCGCCGACGGCGTGTGCACCGTCAGGCTGATCTCGTTGAGCGCGAACAACATTGACGGGACGATCACCGGGATTCCGGTCGGGGCCGTGGCTCCGATTACTCTCGCGGGAGAGCTGGACGCGTACCTTCGCTCGGACGGCTTCGGGAACGCGCCGCCAGACCCGGTCCACCGCTGGGATGTGGCGATCGACCGCGCGAGCAACACCACTGCGTCCGGTCCGGATTGGTATGGGCAAGCCAAGTCCAGAGCCTTCCTGCCAAGGGAACTCAACGAACTGGCCACCCAGTTTCCACCCGGCACCACGGTGGTGCGATTCGCGGCCGACGACACCAATCCCGGCGAGTTTCGGCTGGTGTCAATCCAGCCGGTGCACCAGTAGCCGACCAGGCAGCGACTACGCCCGGTAAGTACCGTCAGCTGTGCGCGAAATCAGCGAGCTTGGCGTCGACGGCCGCATGATCGGGTCCCGCGTATGTCTTCGGATCGCCCTTGTTGACCCATACCAGGAACGGGCAGCTGGCCGCGGGACCGTCGACCGTTCCCAGTTGTGCGATCTGCTTGCCCGTGCGCGCCTCGCGGAGTTCGATGTCGTACTGCACGGCGTAGTAATCGACGGTCACGTGTTCACCCTTGTCGGTCTTGAGGTTGCAGGTAAGTGACTTCACCTCGGTTCCGGGCTTGCGGTTAAGGCAGGCAACAACATTCGTCGACAGGAAGTCGTTGGGATTCGCCCGGTAATCGGCACGGGAGTCGAGCGTCACTTCGCGCCAGTGGGTGTTTGTCAGTTCCCGCATCGGGTTCGGCTCGTCGTCTGGCGCGAATGCGGCGATCTTGTACGGCTTGCCGTAGCCCGCGGCGTTGCGGATCGACCCACCATCGCACACCGCATCGAAGTCGGTAATGGAGGCGGCCTTCCGGCTTTCGCCGCGCCCGTCGCGGGCAATGTCGCGGACCACGAAAAACCCGATTATCGCCGCCGGTACCAGCAGGACGATCGCGGCGAGTGAAAGCACAACGACCAGTGCACGATTGGTCTTACGCGGCGCCGGCGCCGGTGGGTAGGGCGGCGGCGGATACGGCGACGGCCATTGCTGCTGGATGTGCGGCGGTTGCGGCGGTGGCCATTGCGGCGGTGGCCATTGCTGCGGATAGTTCACCCTCGTGCCCCCCACGTCATCGGTGCGGCCAGCCTAGCAATCGGCGCGGTCGCAGTAAGACCGTCGAAGACGAAGCACCCCCGGCCGAATGGACCGGGGGTGCTGCGCACAAACTCACTCAGTGATGGTGGTGACCGTGACCGTGGCCGTGGTCGTCCTCCTCGTTAGCCGGCTTCTCGACGACCGCCGTCTCGGTGGTCAGCACCATGCGGGCAACCGACGCCGCATTCAGCACTGCCGAGCGGGTGACCTTGACGGGGTCGATGACGCCCTGCTTGATCAGGTCGCCGTACTCCAGCGTCGCGGCGTTCAGTCCGTGCCCGGCGGGCAACTCGCTGACCTTGTGCACCGCGACCGCGCCGTCCAGCCCGGCGTTGGCCGCGATCCAGTACAGCGGCGCGGTGAGGGCCTCGGCGAACACACCGACACCTGACGCCTCGTCGCCGGACAACGACTCGCGCAGCTTGTCCAGCGACTTGCCGGCCTGAATCAGCGCGGAACCACCGCCGGCGACGATGCCCTCCTCGACGGCCGCCTTGGCGGCCGCGACGGCGTCCTCGACGCTTTCCTTGCGCTCCTTGAGCGCGGTCTCGGTGGCGGCCCCGACCTTGATGACGGCTACGCCGCCGGCCAGCTTCGCCACGCGCTCCTGCAGCTTCTCGCGATCCCATTCCGAATCGCTCGCCTCGATCTCGGCGCGCAGCTGCTTGACCCGCTTTTCCACCGCGTCCTTGGAGCCACCGCCGTCGACGATGATGGTGTCGTCTTTGCTGACCACCACGCGCCGGGCGGAGCCCAGCACCTCGGTGCCCACCTCACGCAGCACCAGACCGGCGTCGGGGTTGACCACCTGGCCGCCCGTTACGATCGCCAGATCCTCCAGGAAGGCCTTGCGGCGGTCGCCGAAGAACGGCGACTTGACCGCAACAGCCTTGAGCGTCTTGCGGATCGAGTTGACGACCAGCGTCGCCAATGCCTCGCCCTCGACGTCCTCGGCGACGATCAGCAGCGGCTTGCCCGATTCGGCGATCTTCTCCAGCATCGGCAGCAGGTCCGGCAACGAGCTGATCTTCTCCTGGTGCAGCAGGATCAGCGGGTCTTCGAGCACGGCCTCCTGCGAGTCGAAGTCGTTGACGAAGTAGGCCGACAGGAAACCCTTGTCGAAGCCGACGCCCTCGGTGAATTCGAGCTCGGTGTTCAGCGTCGACGATTCCTCAACGCTGACGACGCCATCGGCGCCGACCTTGTTCATGCCCTCGCCGACCAGCGTGCCGATCTGCTCGTCGCGCGAGGAGACCGTCGCGATCTGCGCGATACCCTCTCGCCCGGCAACGGGGGTGGCCGCGGCCAGCAGCGCCTCGGACACCGCGTCGGCGGCCTTGCTGATGCCCGCGCCCAGCGCGATCGGGTTGGCACCGGCGGCGACCAACCGCAGACCGCCCTTGACCAGCGCCTGTGCCAGCACGGTGGCGGTGGTGGTGCCGTCGCCGGCGACGTCGTTGGTCTTGGTGGCCACCGACTTCACCAGCTGGGCGCCCAAGTTCTCGAACGGGTCTTCCAGGTCGATCTCACGCGCGACGGTCACGCCGTCGTTGGTGATCACCGGCCCGCCGAATGCCTTGGCCAGCACCACATGCCGGCCGCGGGGACCCAGCGTGACACGCACCGCGTCAGCGAGCTTGTTCACGCCCGCCTCCATCGCGCGACGCGCGGTCTCGTCGTACTCAATCAGCTTGCTCATCAGGCTCCTTCACGCCCGCTACGAACGCATGCCGCCCCGGAAATCACCTGTGCTTGCGCACAGGGATCGCCGGGGCGGAACACGGTTCTTACTTGGATACGACAGCCAGCACGTCGCGTGCCGACAGGATCAGGTACTCCTCGCCGCCGTACTTGATCTCGGTGCCGCCGTACTTGCTGTAGATGACGGTGTCACCCTCGGAGACGTCAAGCGGGATCCGCTTGTCGCCGTCCTCGTCCCAGCGGCCGGGGCCGACTGCGACGACGGTGCCTTCTTGCGGCTTCTCCTTGGCGGTGTCAGGAATGACCAGACCGGACGCGGTCGTGGTCTCGGCCTCGTTGGCCTGCACGAGGATCTTGTCCTCGAGTGGCTTGATCTTCACCTTCGCCACGATTGGAGCCCTCCACTATTTGGATCGGGTCCGGGACTCGCGCCCGGACTGGAGTTGGCGGCCGGCCCTGGGCTTCGCCCGAACCGTCCGTTTATCAGATGATTCGGCATTCGGCCGCGCCCCCGGGCCGTCGTCGCGGGTGCCGACACAGGGGATCGTCCGATTGCCACCTAGCACTCTATACACGAGAGTGCTAGCACTCAAGGCCACCCCGCTGCTTCCCGCGGAATTACGCTGTGAGCTCAGCCGACCTGGCCTTTTACCACCGGCAGCCCCGGGTCGCTCGGCACGTCCAGCGGCGACGGAGCCGCACCCGCGCCAACCAGGTGCGCGGCGAACGACGCGATCATCGCGCCGTTGTCGGTGCACAGCCGTGGCCTGGGGATACGCAGCGTCAGGCCGGCCTGCGCACAACGCTCGGTGGCCAGCTCCCGCAGCCGCGAGTTGGCGGCGACCCCGCCGGCGATCAGCAGCGTCCGCACACCAAGGCCGGTGGCGGCCCGGACGGCCTTCATGGTCAGCACGTCGGCGACGGCCTCCTGGAATCCGGCGGCGATGTCGGCCGTCACGGCGTCCGGATTGCTCTCCACGTACCGCGCGACCGCGGTCTTGAGGCCGGAGAAGCTGAACGTGTGCGGGTCATCCCGCGGGCCGGTCATGCCGCGCGGGAACGCGATCGCGTCGCGGTCGCCGGTGCGAGCCAGCTCGTCGAGGACCCGGCCGCCCGGATACCCCAGGCCCAGCAGGCGGGCCACCTTGTCGTAGGCCTCGCCCGCGGCGTCGTCGACGGTGCTGCCGAGCTCGACGATCGGCTCGCCGAGCGAGCGCACATGCAGCAGATGCGTATGCCCGCCGGACACCAGCAGCGCGACGCACTCGGGCAGCGGCCCGTGCTCGTAGACGTCGGCGGCCAGGTGTCCGCCCAGATGGTTCACCGCGTAGAACGGCACGTCCCAGGCGGCCGAATACGCTTTGGCCGCAGCCACTCCCACCAGCAGGGCGCCGGCCAGCCCGGGGCCAATGGTTGCGGCGACGACGTCCGGCTTGTCCAGTTGGGCGGCGTCGAGCGCGCGGCGCATAGCCGGTCCGAGCGCCTCCAGGTGGGCGCGGGAGGCGATTTCGGGGACCACACCGCCGAACCGGACGTGCTCGTCGACGCTGGAGGCCACCTCGTCGGCCAGCAGTGTGACGGTACCGTCGGCGTCGAGCCGGGCGATGCCGACTCCTGTTTCGTCACAAGAGGTTTCGATGGCCAGAATGGTTGTCATAGTGCTTCCCGCCGCATCGTGTACGCATCCGCGCCGCTGACTCGGTAGTAGCGCTTGCGCAGGCCGATCTGCTCGAAACCCACGCTACGGTAAAGCGCGATGGCGGCCTCGTTATCGGTGCGGACCTCCAGGTAGACGACGCCGCCGTCGGCGAACTCCAGCAGCTCCCCGAGCAGCCGGCGGCCGATGCCTCGGCCCTGGTACTGCGGGTCGACGCCGATCGTGTGCACCTCGTATTCGAAGGGCGGGGTGCGGCCCAACCTGGAGATGCCGGCGTAGCCGACGAGCAGGCCGGCGGCACGCGCACCCACGTAATGGTTATGGGCACTGGCCAATTCGCGATGGAACGCCGCCGCGGGCCAGGGGTCGTCGCCGTCGAACAGCTGGGCTTCCAGTTGGGCACACCGTTGCGCGTCGGCGCGGGTCAGCGCGCCGATCGTCACGGGTTCGCTGCAGGACGTCATCCCCGGTCCGCCAGGGGTTTGGCGTCGGGCCGGCGCAGGTACAACGCCACCAGCGGCAATGGGCGCTGCGACCAGTCGGGAACCGCGGCGACCAGGCCGGCCGCAGTGGGATGGACGGGCTCGCGGACCGCAAGACCGAACAGCGCCGCGTGTGCGGGCGAGCCGGCCACCGCCTTCGCGGGTCCGGGGTCGACGTCTCCGGGCGCATTGACCGACGGGCCGGCCATGCGGAACCCGTCGCTGTATCGGGCCCAGTACACCTCGCGCCGCCGGGCATCGGTAACCACCAGGGTGTCGCCCGTGGTCAGCGCGCCGATAGCGTCCAAACTGCAGACCCCCCGTACGGGGATATCCAGCGCATGGCCATAGGCGGCGGCCGAAGCCATCCCGGCGCGCAGACCGGTGAACGGGCCCGGGCCACAGCCGACCACGACGCCGTCGAGGTCGGCCATCGTCAGTCCGGCTTCGGCCAGCGCGGCAAGCACATTCGGGGTGAGCCGTTCGGCGTGGGCGCGGGCGTCGAGGGTGACCTGCTGGGCCAGCACCGTGCACTCGGCGCCGTCGCGGCGCACGATGCCGGCCGTCACCGCGGGAGTGGCGGTGTCCAGAGTCAAGATCAGGCTCACGACCGGCCCCACTCCCAAGTCACGACCCGCACGTCGGATCCGCGGACCCGCTCCAGCCGGATGTCGAGATGCCGTTCGGCGAGGCGTTCGGCCAGGCCCTCGCCCCACTCCACCACGACGACCGCGTCCTCGAGATCGGTGTCGAGGTCCAGTGAATCGAGTTCGGCGAGCAGGTCCGTGCCCTGGTGGTCCAGTAGCCGGTAGACGTCGACGTGAATCATCGTCGGCGCGCCCGCCTGCCGCGGCGGGTGCACGCGGGCCAACACGTACGTCGGTGAGGTGATCGGGCCGTCGACGTCCATTGCCTGGGCAATTCCCTTGGCTAACATAGTCTTTCCCGCTCCGAGCGGGCCGGACAGCACCACGACGTCACCGGCGCGCAGCTGCTGTCCCAACTGCGACCCGAGCGCGATCGTGTCCTCGACGCGCTCGCAGGTCGCCGTGCCCGCACCGGGTCTCAGTTCAGCCACGGCGCCGCAACCGTTGTCGAGTTCGCCGGTACCACAGGGTCATTCTGCCTGGAACGGCCCGATTGACCAGCCGAACCAGCCCCTCGTTGATGGCCTCGGGCTTGTCCAGCAAGGCCAGGTGACTGGCCCCGCTGACGATGACCAGCTCCGAGCGCGGCAACGAGGCTGCCATCTTCTGCGAGTACTCGTCTGGAGTGATCAGATCGTGGTCGCCGCAAGCGATCAGCGTCGGGATCCGCAGCAGCGTCCACAGGCCGGCGGTTTCGTCGTGGTTTTCCAGCGCGGTCAGGAACCCCACCAGCGTGGGAATCGGGGTGCCGTTCATCATCCGCTGGGAGAATGCGTCCAGGCTGCGGCTGACATGCAGATCGCTGTAGGACGCGGCCCGCAGTATCGGGCCGATCAGCGAGCGCGACACATTGCGGCCGCGGTGCATCAGCTTCGGCGCCGACCGTGCGGTGAACCGCAGTGCTTCCACCGCAGGGTTTTTCAGGATCTCACCCAGCGGTGAGCGGGTAACCCCTTCGGCGGCAGTGGAAATCAGCGCCGCCCCGACGATGCGGCTACCGTACTGGTCCGGGTACTGACGGGCATGCGACAACACCGTCATGCCGCCCATCGAATGGCCGACCAATACGACCACTCCACGCGGGGCGACCTCGGTCAGGACGCATTGCAGGTCCTGCCCGAGCTGGGTCAGCGTGTAGGTCTCGGGCGAGGCCGAGCCGGAGCGCCCATGCCCACGCTGGTCGTAGAAGACCATGCGCACCCGCGGTCCCCACTTCTCGGCGAGTCGCTTGCGCTGAAAGTAGAAGGCACCCATGCGCAGGCAGAAGCCGTGCACGAAGACCATCGTCAGCGCAGCGTCCAGCGGGCCGACTTCACGCACCGCCAACGGCACGCCGTCGGGTGTGGTCACCACATAGCTACGGTCGCTGCTGAGGCGCTCGAAATCCTCGTCGGCGTACGGGTCCTCGGTGAGCGTGACGCGCTGCGTCATCGACCGGCGAACCGAAGCGCCGACGATGGTGGCGACCGCCGTCAGCCCCGCGCCTCCCGCAAGCCAACCCCTTCCACTCAGGCGCCTGCGAGTTTCCTCATCGTTCAACGGTTTCGGCCTCGCGATAGGTCCTGGCGATGCGCCCCCGCGGGCTGGTGACCACTTCGTAATGGATGGTGCCGAGCAGATCGGCCCAGTCCTGGGCGGTGGGTTCACCAGTGGCGCCGGGGCCGAACAGAATCGCCTCGTCGCCTTCTGCCACGTCGACCGGTCCGGGACCGAGGTCGACCAGGAATTGGTCCATGCAGATCCGCCCGACGCCGGGGCGCCGCCTGCCGTTGATCAGCACTTCGAGCCGCCCGCCCAGCGACCGAAAGACACCGTCGGCGTAGCCGATCGGCAGCAGCGCCACGGTCGTGTCGTGCGGCGCGACCCAGGTGTGGGCGTAGGACACGCCCTCGCCCGCGCGGACCGATTTCACCAGTGCGACAGCGCATTTCACCGTCATTGCGGGCAGCAATCCCATGTCGCCGAGCTCGGGAACCGGACTCAGGCCGTAGACCGCGATTCCGGGCCGCACCATGTCGAAGGCCAGGTCGGGACGAGACATCGTGGCCGACGAATTCGACAGGTGGGCAATCTCGAACTCCACGCCCTGGTCGCGGGCGAACGCCAACATCTCGCGGAATCGTTGCGCCTGAACGTCATTGATGGGGTTGTCCGGCTGATCGGCGAAGACCAGGTGCGACATCAGTCCTCGCAGGCACAGGGCGCCGGCCGCGGCGCCGGAGCCCAATGCCTGCAGCATCGCCGGATATTCCGCGGCGGGCACGCCATTGCGGTTCAGCCCGGTGTCGACCTTGATGGTCACCGTCGCGGTGCGCCCCGTTCGGTTCGCCGCGTCGAGCACCTCGTCGAGCTGGCGCACCGACGACACGGCGATCTCGACGTCGGCGAGCAGCGCGGGACCGAAGTCGATGCCGGGCGGATGCAGCCAAGCAACCACCGGCGCGCAGATTCCGTCGGCCCGCAGCGCCAGGGCCTCGTCGACGGTCGCGACACCCAACTCCGCCGCCCCGGCCGTGAGCGCGGCCCGGGCGGCGCGGATGGCGCCGTGACCGTAGCCGTCGGCCTTAACGACGGCCATCACCTGCGCGGAGCCGGCGTGCTCGCGCAGTACCCGCACGTTGTGCGCGATTGCACCCAGGTCCACCACGGCCTCGGCGAGGACGCCCGGCGTCCGGGATATCGGCGTTACTGCCACGGCCCCCATTGTCCCAGAGACCCAAAAAACCCCGCGAAAGTGCAACCAGGGACACCGCTACTTGCGATTTGCGTCCCTAGATGCACTCTCGCGACGCACGACCGCTAGTGCGCGAAGTGCTCGCTGGTGTAGTGCCCGCCCGGCTTCAGCTTGTCCAGGGAGGCCAGCGCGCTGCGGGCATCGTCGTGCAGGGCCCGGGCCAGGTCGGCGGACAGCCCCTCGCGCACCACGACCCGCAGTACCGACACGTCGGAGGCGTTGTCGGGCATCGTGTAAGCGGGCACCTGCCAGCCGTACCCGCGCAGCTCGTGGGAGACGTCGAACTCGGTGTAACCCAGGCCGCGGGCCAGCCGGAAGCTGACCACCGGGATTGCCGAGCCGTCGGAGATCAGCTCGCAATGTTCGCCGTCCCGCAGCTGCTCGCCCAACCAGCGCGCAGTCGACGACAGCGTCTGCATGACCTGGGTGTAGCCCTCGCGGCCCAACCGCAGGAAGTTGTAGTACTGGCCGACGACCTGGTTGCCCGGGCGGGAGAAGTTCAACGTGAACGTCGGCATGTCGCCGCCCAGATAGTTCACATGGAAGACCAGATCCTCGGGCAGGTACTCCTTGCCGCGCCACACCACGAACCCGACGCCGGGGTAGGTAAGTCCGTACTTGTGGCCGCTGACGTTGATCGACACCACCCGCGGGAGCCGGAAATCCCACTTCAGCTCGGGATGCAGGAAGGGCACCACGAATCCGCCGCTGGCCGCGTCGACGTGCACCGGGACATCTACGCCCCCGTCGGCCGCCAGCTTGTCCAGGGCCGCGCAGATCTCGGCGATCGGTTCGAGCTCGCCGGTGTAGGTGGTGCCCAGGATCGCGACCACCCCGATGGTGTCCTCGTCGACGGCATCGACGACCTGCTCGGGGGTAATGACGTAACGCCCCTCCTCCATCGGCAAGTAACGCGGCTCGACGTCGAAGTAGCGGCAGAATTTCTCCCACACCACCTGGACGTTGGAGCCCATCACCAGGTTGGGGGTGCGCCCCTTCCAGGAGCCGACCTTTTCGCGCCAACGCCATTTCATCGCCAGACCGCCCAGCATCACCGCTTCGCTGGAACCGATGGTGGAGACCCCGGTCGCGCTGGACGGATCGTCGTCGCGCAGACCGTCGGCGTGAAAGAGGTCGGCCACCATGGACACACAGCGCTGCTCGATGGCCGCGGTCGCAGGGTATTCGTCCTTGTCGATCATGTTCTTGTCGAAGGTCTCGGCCATCAGCCGCCCGGCC
Source organism: Mycobacterium sp. 050272 (assembly GCF_039023525.1). Lineage (NCBI taxonomy): Bacteria > Bacillati > Actinomycetota > Actinomycetes > Mycobacteriales > Mycobacteriaceae > Mycobacterium > Mycobacterium sp. 050272. The sequence continues at coordinate 81,784 of NZ_JBCHKV010000001.1, forward strand.
TGGGGATCCATCCAGGTCGTCACGAAGGTGGCCAGGTTCAGCCGCGAGCTGCCATCGAGCATCAGCTCGTCGTGGATGAAGCGATAGGCGGCATCCGGGTCCATCGACTCCTCGGGCAGCCGCAGCGCGGGTATCGGCGCGGTGAACAGGCGGCCGGTGTAGGCGGGGGCGATCGAGTGCCCGGGGACGGACGGATGGCTGCCGGTCATGGCGATCCTCTCGTTGACGATTACAGAGCGGCCAGCGCGGCGCGGATGTGCGGCACGATGCGCGACGCCGAGGTGGGCGCCGCACCGGGACCCGGGTCCGCGGCCGAGAGGGCCGCGGCGCGGGCGTGGACGTAGGCGCCGGCGGCAGCCGCCTCGGCCGGCGGCAATCCCGCGGCCAGCAGCGCGCCGATCATCCCGGACAGCACGTCGCCGGAGCCGGCGGTGGCCGCCCAGGACTGCCCGGCCGGATTGAGGTAGACCGGGCCACCGGGGTCGGCGATGACGGTGACGTTGCCCTTGAGCAGGACGGTCGCGCCGAACGTGTCGGCCAGCTTGCGGGTGGCCGAGACCCGGTCGTCGCCGGGTGGCGCCCCGGCCAGTCGGGCGAACTCCCCCGCGTGCGGGGTGAGCACCGTCGGCGCACGACGACTGGCCACCAGCTCGGGGTGGGCGGCCAGAATCGTCAGCCCGTCGGCGTCGACCAGCACCGGCAGGTCGGTTTCCAGCGCGAACCACAAGGAGGCGGCACCGGCGTCGTCGGTGCCCAGACCCGGCCCGACCACCCAGGCCTGCACCTTCCCGGCCGCCGCGGGTGTGGGCGTCGCGATGACCTCGGGCCACACCGCGAGAACCTGGCTGTGCGCGCTGCCCGCGTAGCGCACCATGCCCGAGGTGGCCGCGACCGCGGCACCCGTGCACAGCACGGCCGCACCCGGATACGTCGACGAGCCGGCCAGGATACCCGTGACACCTTGGGTGTACTTGTCGTCGTGCGGCCCCGGAACCGGCCAGCGGGCCGCGACGTCTTCGTCCTCGAAACCGAGCACTGGTGCTTTTGAGGTGTCCGGCAGGTCGAGCCCGATGTCGACCAGCGTCACGTCACCGCAGTCGGCCAGCGCGTGCACGGGCTTGAGGCCACCGAACGTCACCGTCAGCGCGGCGTGCACCGCGGGGCCGGTGATCGCACCGGTCGCCACGTCGATGCCGCTGGGGATGTCGACGGCGACCACGGGGATTTGGTGAGCGTCGACCGCGGCGAACACTTCGGCCGCCGCCGGCCGCAGCGGACCCGAGCCGGAGATGCCGACCACGCCGTCGATGACGAGATCGGTTGTCGCCGAGACGCTCTCGACGATGCGACCGCCGGCTTTGCGGAATGCGGCCAGGCCCTTGCGGTGAGTGTGGTCCGGGCTGAGCAATACCGCGTCCGCGGCCGCGCCGCGCCGCAGCAGAAAGGTCGACGCCCACAGCGCGTCACCGCCGTTGTCGCCCGAGCCGACGACCGCACACACCCGCCGGCCGGCCACCCCGCCCGTGCGGGCCGTCAACTCGCCGATGATCTCGGTGGCCAGCCCGAAGGCCGCCCGCTTCATCAAGACGCCATCGGGCAGGCTGGCCAGCAGCGGCGCTTCGGCGTCGCGGATCGCATCCACAGAGTAGTAATGCCGCATCGAATTCAGCATTCCATGCTCGTCTGTGTTTTCGCACAGCAGTCGTTCAGCAGCCGTCCGTACATTCGGTGGTAGCGACGATTGGAGGCGCGATGGCGCGGACGGATGACGACACCTGGGACCTGGCAAATGGCGTGGGAGCCACCGCAACCGGCGTGGCCGTGGGCCGCGCACTGGCCACCCGAGCGGCTCAGCCACTGATCAACGACCCGTTCGCCGAGCCGCTGGTGCGCGCCGTCGGCGTGGAGTTTTTCACCCGGCTCGCCAGCGGCGAGCTGGATCCCGCCGAGGTTGACGACAACGGCGACTTCGGCATGGTGGGCATGGCGCTGATGATGGGCATCCGCACCCGATTCTTCGACGACTTCTTCGTGACCGCGGCCGCCGCGGGTGTCCGGCAGGTGGTGATTCTGGCCTCGGGACTGGACGCCCGCGCCTACCGGCTGCCCTGGCCGGACGCAACGACGGTGTTCGAGATCGACCAATCGCAGGTCATCGAGTTTAAGAGCGCAACCCTGGCCGACCTGGGTGCCGACCCGACGGCCAACCGGCGTGCGGTGCCCGTCGATTTGCGCCACGACTGGCCGGCCGCGCTGCGCGCTGCGGGGCTGGACCCCGGCAAGCCGACCGCATGGAGTGCCGAGGGTCTAATGCCGTTCTTGCCCCCCGAGGCCCAGGATCGGCTGCTGGACAACATCACTGAGCTCAGCGCGCCGGGAAGTCAGCTGGCCACCGAAAACCTGCAGGGCACCAGCGGTGCCATCCAGACGATGGCCGAGCGCATCGGTGAGGTCACCGATCAATGGCGCGAACACGGCTTCGACATCGAGATGACCGACCTCTGGTATGCGGGTGAACGCAACGACGTGGTCGACTACCTGCGGTCCCACGGCTGGCAAACGACCGCTAGGGCGGTGCCGGATCTGGCTGCGGATTATGGTCTTTCGCTGCCGCCCCGGCCGGCGGGTGACAACGAGGAGACGCTGTCGGCGATGCAGTACGTCACCGCGACGCGGAACTAGATCGGATCCTCGCGGGCGCGGAATCGTCGTATCGCGGCTCGGAACCGGGCCGGACTCCACGGCTTGTCTATTCTCGCCCGGGCCATCGGATAGAAGCAGAGCCCGATCAGGATCGACGTGAAGTGACCGACCGCGGTGAAGTTCAGCCCGTGTTTGGCCATCGTGATCAGAGGAAAGCCGAAGACGACCAGCAGCACGCCGAGGTAAAGCCAGCGCCATGGCCGCTCGATGCGATACGCCAACACGGCCATGATGCCGACCAGGAAGTAGCTGACCCCGATATCGCGGGAGCGCACCAGCCGTTCCGATGCGTCGTGTTCCTCAATCGCGAAGTACAGGATGCCTTCGCTGATGTAAGTCGAAAGGATGTGGCTGGTCAATCCCACGGTGAGCCAGTTCAAGTGGCCGAGCCAGTGTTCGGCCGGGGCGAGAAACAAGGTGAACAGCAGCAGGTAGGGCTCCAGGCTCTTGCCGTCGATCCACAGCAGGCTGGAAAACAGCACCGAAAGCGGATCGGTGCCCAACTCGTGGATGTTGGTGGAACGGTGCAGCAACACCGAGTGCAATTGCCGCCCGGAGAGCTGGTTTTGGATGACCGTGGTGATCATCAGCACCAGGAGCCAGCCGTAGGTCAGCGGCGCGCTGCTGACGAAATGCCAGACCCCGATAGCCAAGCTCCGTAGTCGCGCCCCCACCGATCCATCCGCCACGGCGTCCACCTTTGCATGCCCGGCGGCTTGGGCAAACTTTTATGCCGCCATTTCAGGTTCGGGTCGTAGATGGCGCCACCAGCAAAAGATGTACAGCACCATCGACATCACCAGTGTGACGATTACCCAGAGCGTGACCGTGACATCGACCCAGGATCCGATCGGGGGTGCGTCGGGCAACGCATTCCGCAGTGGTATCACGGCGAACAGCATTGCCGCGTACCACGTTGTCATCGGCGGCTGGAATTTTCGACGGTCGCGCGCCGTCTGGATGGCGACGAAGGCGCCGACTCCGGCAAGCGCGAGCATCACCACGACGATGACGGCCGCGAACGCCGCGATGCTGGGTGAGCGCCGCAGCTCCACTCGGTACGGCGACTGCAAACTACCCTCACCGGCAACGGAAAGCTGCCAGCCGGAGACACGGTCGACGAATTTCACCGGCAGCTGTTCGGGTCGCTCGGTGCCGTAGATGAGGTCGACCGTGATCGGGCCCGACTGATATTTGTCGAGGGGCCACACCGACGGATCGCCGCTAATCGTCAGCGGGACAGGGTATTCGCCGGGAAGCATGCCCTTCGTCCAGGCGCGTTTGCTGGGCGTGGCCGCGGAGTGGACCACGACGGCGAAGTCTGAGTTGAGGCCGCGGGTGACCGGATCCAGCAGCCCGGGCCCCGGCGTGATGGTGACGTCGGCGTGCAGCGCGCCCTTCATCGACTGGGTATCGAGGAAGTCGATCGTCACCGTGGTCCCGTCGGCCGACGGCTTGCCGGGGGTCAGTTGCAGCGGGCAGCCGCAACCGGACCTGGCGTAGAGCGCGACGGTGGTGACGTAGGCGCCGATGAAAAAGATCACCAGAGCCATGATCGAAAACTTCATGAACCGAGTGCCTCTGGCGAAGCCGTTCGATGCCAAGGTTGTCTCCCCCGCTGACTAGGCCGTCCGACATGCAGCACCCCGGCCAGACATACTAGCGGCTTCCCGCGCGGCGACCAGACGCTAAGCCGGCCGCTGCGAGGCCAGCTCGTCGGGTGCGGGCCGCAGATGCCGCCACCAGCACGAGATGTAGAGCCCCATCGAAATCACCAACACGACGATCACCCACAGCACGATCGTGACGTCGATGAAGGCTCCGAAGGGAGGCGCGTCGGGAAGCGCATTCCGCAATGGCACCACCGCGAACAGCATCGCCGCGTACCAGGTTGTCATCGGCGGCTGGAATTTGCGCTTGTCGCGCCAGGTCTGGACCGCGACAAAGAGCGCGAACGCGGCGAGCGCGATCAGGACACCGAGGATGACAACCGCGAACGCAACCGTGCTCATCGATCGGGACAGATCCACCTGGTAGGGGCCGAGCAGATCTACGTCGCTGATGCGGCTGACGTCGATATCCCAGCCGAGCAGACGATCGGCCATGGTCACCACCGCCGGCACCCGCGTGGACGTGGGGCCGGATAAGAGCTCGGAGACGATGGGCCCCGAGTGGTACTCGTCCAGCGGCCAGACCGCGACTTCACCGCCCACAGCCAGTGAAACCCGAAACACGTCGGGCACAGTGCCTTTCGGCCACGTCCTCTTGCTGGCCGTCACCGCCGACGTGACCGCGATGGTGAGATCTTCCTTGAGATTGTGGGTTCGCGGGTCGAGTAGCGCGGGTCCGGGGAAGACGCTGACGTTGGCGACGAGCAGGCTGTTGGCCGACTGAACTTCCTGGACATCGATGGTCACCCGGGTCAGGTCGGGCTCCGACTGACCTCGAACGACAATACTGCGGTGGCTCAGGCCGCCGTCAACGTACAGCGCCACCGAGACGCCGTAGGCCGCGAGGAACAACACGACACCGACGATGCCGAATATCCTGCGGTGGCTATTCAACGGTGACCGACTTGGCCAGATTTCTCGGTTTGTCGACGTCGTATCCACGGGCTTGGGCCACCGACGCGGCAAACACCTGCAGCGGGATGGTCGATAGCAGTGGCTGCAAAAGCGTTGACACCGAGGGTATTTCGATCAAATGATCGGCGTAGGGACGCACGGTGTCATCCCCTTCCTCGGCGATGACGATGGTCACCGCACCACGCGTCTGAATCTCGCGAATGTTCGACATCAACTTCGCGTGCAGGGTAGCCGACCCCTTGGGTGAGGGCATCACGACGATGACCGGCAGATTGTCCTCGATCAGCGCGATCGGGCCGTGCTTGAGCTCGCCGGCGGCGAAACCCTCGGCGTGCATGTAGGCCAGCTCTTTGAGTTTGAGCGCGCCTTCCAGCGCCACCGGGTAGCCGACATGGCGGCCCAGGAACAGCACGGTCGAGGATTGGGCGAATCGATAGGCAAGGGCGGCAACGGGTTCGATGGTCGCGAGCACCCGCGACACGATCTCGGGCATCGCTTCCAGCTCACGGTATTCGCGCTCGACCTCGTCGGGGTACTTGGTGCCGCGGGCCTGCGCGAGCGCGAGGCCGACCAGGTAGTTGGCAGTGATCTGGGCCAGGAAGGTCTTCGTCGAGGCCACCCCGATTTCCGGGCCGGCGCGTGTGTAGAGCACCGCGTCGCATTCGCGGGGGATCTGCGAGCCGTTGGTGTTGCAGATCGCCAGCACCTTAGCCTTCTGCGCCTTGGCGTGGCGGACCGCTTCCAGAGTGTCCGCGGTTTCACCGGACTGCGAGATGGCGACCACGAGTGTGCTGCGGTCCAAAACCGGGTCTCGGTACCGGAATTCGCTGGCAAGCTCGACTTCCACCGGCAGTCGCGTCCAATGCTCGATCGCATACTTCGCCAGCAGTCCCGAGTGATACGCGGTGCCGCAGGCTACGACGAATACCTTGTCGACCTCGCGCAGTTCCTGATCGGAGAGACGTTGCTCGTCGAGGACGATGCGGCCGTTGACGAAATGGCCGAGCAGCGTCTCGGCCACCGCCGTGGGTTGCTCGGCGATCTCCTTGAGCATGAAGTACTCGTAGCCACCCTTTTCGGCGGCGGCGAGGTCCCAATCGATATGGAACTCGCGATAATCGACGTCTTCGTTGCCGTCGAAGTCGGTGATCCGGTAGCCGTGGGCGGTGAGCACCACGCATTGGTCCTGGCCGAGTTCGACGGCGTTACGGGTGTGCGGAATGAAGGCCGCCACGTCCGAGCCGACGAACATCTCACCGTCGCCGACACCGACCACCAGCGGCGTCGACCGTCGCGCGGCCACGATGGTGCCGGGCTCGTCGGCATTGGCGAACACCAGCGTGAAGTGACCCTCCAGCCGGCGCAGCACGGCGAGGACCGAAGCGGCGAAGTCGCCGGCCGTCTCACCCTCGCGGTACGCCCGGGCGACCAGGTGCACGGCGACCTCGGTGTCGGTGTCGCTGGCGAACTCGACCCCAGCCGCCTCCAGCTCCTGACGCAGGGTCGCGAAGTTCTCGATGATGCCGTTGTGGACGACGGCGATCTTGCCGGCGGCGTCGCGGTGCGGGTGCGCGTTGCGGTCCGTCGGACGGCCGTGGGTGGCCCAGCGCGTGTGGCCCAGGCCGGTGGTGGCACCCAGGTCCGTGGCCGGCATCTCGGCCACCGCTTTGTCCAGGTTTTCCAGTCGGCCGGCGCGGCGGCGCACGGTGAGCCGGCCGGTGCCGTCGACCAGCGCGATGCCCGACGAGTCGTAGCCGCGATACTCCATGCGGCGAAGTGCGTCCATGACGACTTGGCAGGCAGGGGCCTGCCCGACGTAGCCGACAATTCCGCACATTGTGACCAGGGTAGTGCAGATGAAGCGCCCGCTCGGCCCGCTGCCAGGCCCACCCCGATCGAGGGTGCGCTCAGGGCGGCTTTTGGGCCGAAATGTCGCCCTGAGCTCACACTCTGCGCCCTGAAGTGACACAGGACGCCCAGCCGGTAACGTTTGGCCCGCCCACCAGCGCGAAAGGCCCGTCTTGACCGACCCGTACCGCCGCTTCTCCGTCAGGCTCCACGAGCACACCGGCATCGTGTTCTTTTGGGTCCAGCGCAGCATTACCTGCACCGGAACGCTCGAGCAATGCGAGAAGGCATACCGCGATGCGCAGCGGCATTGCCTGGTCACTGGCTGGTGGGGTCTGGTGTCGTTCTTCCTGATGAACCCGATAGCGCTGATCTCGAACTACACGGCGATTCGGCGAGTGCGCGCCCAGGCGAAGGAAGCCCCGGCGCCGCACCTCGCGACACCCTATGCCCCCGCCGGCCAGGCAGCTCCCGCCGTTGCACCACGCCAGGCCGTCGCGCCGCACCCAGCCGCCCCACCCCGACCGGTCGGGCCGCCGCCGGGCTGGTACCCCGACCCGGGCGGGCCGGGGCAGCGGTACTGGGACGGTGTCGCGTGGACTCACTGGACCCATCCCCGCTAACGTCGACGGGTGGCCCGCATCCGCAAGCTCGTCACCGCCCTCAGCCGCCGTGGCCCGCACAAGGTTTTGCGTGGTGACCTCGCTTTCGCCGGACTGCCAGGAGTGGTGTACACCCCCGAATCCGGGCTGAACCTGCCCGGTATCGCCTTCGGCCACGACTGGCTCACCGGCACTGCCCGCTATTCGGGTCTGCTCGAGCATCTGGCGTCGTGGGGCATCGTGGCCGGCGCGCCCGACACCGAGCGGGGGCTGGCGCCGTCGGTCCTCAACCTGGCCTCCGATCTGGGCACCGCGCTCGACATCGTGGCGGGGGTGCGGCTGGGGCCGGGCAACATCAGCGTGCACCCGGCAAAGCTCGGCGTGGTGGGCCATGGCTTCGGCGCCTCGGCGGCCGTGTTCGCCGCTGCCGGAATGCCGACCGCGCTGGCTGCGGCCGTCGCGGTGTTTCCGACCGTCACGACTCCCCCGGCCGAGCAGCCGGCCGCGTCGCTGAAGGTCCCGGGGTTGATCCTGACCGCGCCGGATGATCCAAAGACGTTGAACGCCAACGCGCTTGCGCTTTCCAGCGCGTGGAGTTCGGCCACGCTGCGCATCGTCAGCAAGGCTGAACCCCGCGGGCTTGGTGAGGGCCGACGACTGGCGTCGGTGTTCGGGCTACCCGGTTCCCATCGCCGCACCCAGCGATCGGTGCGCGCCCTGCTGACCGGATACCTGCTCGCCACACTGGCCGGTGACAAGACCTATCGCGAATTCGCCGATCCAGACGTGGTGCTGCCCAAGACAACTCCGGTCGATCCCGAGGCCGAACCGGTCGCCCTCGAAGAGAAGATCGTCGCGCTGCTGAAGTAGCGTTCGCCGGGCCGGCGCGACGTCGGCTGCCCCGCCATCGGGCGCCGTCAGCGGCGTGATTAAGTGTCGTTCATGCGAATCGGAATCGCCCTGGACTATTCCGGCGGCTTTCACGAAGCCGTCGACCGCATCGTCGAACTCGAGAAGGCCGGCCTCGACATCGCCGTGGTGGCCGAGGCGTATTCCTACGACGCCATCAGCCAGCTGGGGTATCTGGCCGCCAAGACCAACACCATCGAATTGGCCACCGGCGTCGTTCCCCTCTACATCCGTACGCCGTCGCTACTGGCGATGACCGCCGCGGGCCTGGATTTCGTGTCGGGCGGCCGGTTCCGCCTCGGCATCGGGACCTCGGGGCCTCAGGTGATGGAGGGGTTTCACGGCGTCGCGTTCGACGCCCCGCTCGGGCGCACCCGCGAGGTCGTGGAGATCTGCCGCAAGGTGTGGCGGCGCGAGCGGGTGCAATACGACGGCAAGTACTATCAACTGCCGCTGCCGCCGGACCGTGGCACCGGTTTGGGCAAGCCGCTCGCGCTCATCAATCACCCTGTGCGCGAACGTATTCCGATAACAATCGCGGCGCTGGGCCCGAAGAACGTCGAGCTCACCGCGGAGATCGCCGAGGGCTGGCAACCGGTGTTCTACCTTCCGGAGAAGGCCCACGCCGTCTGGGGCGAGGCGCTGGCTGCCGGCACCGCCAAACGGGATCCGGCCCTGGGCCCGCTGGACACCATGGTGCACGCGTCGGTGGCGATCGGCGACAACGTCGAGGAGCGGCTGGCCTGGGTCAAGCCGCAGCTGGCGCTCTATCTCGGTGGCATGGGCGCCAAGGGCAAAAACTTCTACCACAACCTGGCCACGCGTTACGGCTACGGCGAGGTCGCGGACAAGATCCAAGAGCTGTATCTGACCGGCCGCAAGAGTGAGGCCGTCGACTTGGTGCCCGACGAGCTGGTGCGGGGTATGTCGCTGATCGGTCCGCGCGGTTTCGTCAAGGAGCGCATCGCCGCCTTCGCCGAGTCCGGCGTGACGACGCTGTTGGCAAGTCCGGCGGCGGCCGACCCTCAAGAGGCGGTGCGCTTCGTCGAAGAGGTGCTCGAATTGCGGGACGCCTGAGGCGTCACTGCCCTGCCTGCGGAACCTGGTCTGCGGCAATCTCACACGGCGTCGCCCCGTCTGCTGGCGGCGCCGGGGCGGCCGCCGGCGTTGGCGGCGGGGTAGGTGGCTCGGCGGGGGCCGGCTCGCCAACCGGTAGTGGCGGCGTCTCGGCGGCCGGCGGGGCACTCACCGGCTGAGCCTCGTCGGCTTCCTTTGGCTCATCGGTCTTTTCAGCATCGGCCTGGTCACGTTCTTCGTGGTCGTCGTCGTCATGCTCGTCGTCGGGTTTGAACGGATCCTCATCCTCGTCGAACGGGTCGTCACCCAGTGGATCGTCGAGCCCCGACGAGTCGCCGAGCCCGTCTGTCGCCGAACCCAGCAGACCACTCAGTGCGTCAACGATGCGGCCGGCCAGCCCGCTGAGGCCGCCCAGACCGCCGGCTCCACCACCCGGATCCCCGAGTGCGCCGGCACCCGTCGGCAGGGCAGCAGCATCGCCCAGGCCGGCGCCCACGTCAGACAGCGGTGGCGCAGCGGCCAATACCGGTGGTGTGGGGTCCGAAAGCGGTGGCGCGGCGGGCGTCGGAGCCGCAGCGGGGGCGTTGGCTACCGGTAGGGGGGCCGGGGCCGGCGCGACGGCAGAAAGCACCGCCGCGGGTGCCGTCGCGGCCGCAGGCGGCTGGGGAGGTAACCCCGGGGACGGTTGGGGTAGTTGGAAACCGGGGCCGAGGTCGCCGGGCATGTCGAAGTACGCTGCGGGTGCGGCGGCCATCCGGTCGTTCACCATGTCGTAGGCAGTGCCGAACGCGGCCGTCGACGAGCGCATGGCCGTCAGCCAATCATTACGAATGTCGTTGTCCACGTAAGCCATTACCTGCCCACGGACGACTTGCTCCGCCGTCGACCGCTCCCCCGCCCCGGCCGTCACCACCGCGGCCGCGGCCAACCACGCCGATCGCTGCGTCTGGCTGCGATCGTCGATGGCGATGGCAGCACCGACCTTGGAGTCGAGCAGGTACCACAAGTTGTCGCGTAGCGATTCGCACCGCTGCGCGGCAGCGCGCACCTCGGTGGCGACCACGTTGGCAGCATCGCAATGGCTTTGCAAGAACGCGACGGCGACGTCGCTTCCCGCCCCCGTCCAGGCCGCCACCAGCTCGGCGACCTGATCCTGTTGAATCCGCAAGCCCTCCAATGCCGCAGCGCCGGCCGCCCGCAGCGCAGCGCAGTCGCGGTCGAGGACACGAAGGTCGAGGCCGTCTTCACTGTCGAACCAGTCGCGGATCTGCGACGGCTGCGACGTCAAGTCCGGATGCTCGTATCCCATTGTCTGACAAGCCCGTACGTAGGCCTGCGTGTGTTCGATCGCGACCCGGCCCTCGGCGAGGCGTTCGGCGACGTCCAACCGGTCGGCCACGGTCAGGCGATTCGCGCCGCGGCGTACCGCTCGGCGTCGGCATAGCGCTGCGCTCCGGACCGCAACGCGACGGCGATCGCGACCGAGGCACGTGACCACTGCGACAACTGCGCCGTCAACCGCTCCAACTCGGCCCGTAGCGCATCCCCGCGCGCGGTGTACGCCCGTCCAGCCGTTGCGCCGCTGAAAGCCAACGCCGCCAAGTGATCACAGACCGCGCTGTCGACCAGATCGGCAGCAGCCCGCAGCTGATCGGCAACTCGATGTACCGCCGCGACGTCGATTCCGGTGCGGTCAAAAGTGGCTTGTCGTATTCCCATGCCTAGTCCGACGCCGGACTCCCCATGCGGGTTCCAGCGAAAAGGAACTAGCGCTGGTCGCTGACCGCTTCGGCGACGCGATTGGCCACCCGCTGGGCGATGTCTTCTTCGGGCGCTTCGACCATGACCCGGATCATCGGCTCAGTTCCCGAGGGGCGCAACAGGATTCGACCGGTGTCGCCGAGTTCGGCCTCGGCCTCGTCGACCGCGCTGCGCACCGACGGCGCCGCGGCGGCGGTGTTCTTGTCGGCAACCTCGACGTTGATCAGCACCTGCGGAAACGACTGCATCGGCGCGGCGAGGTCGGCCAGCGACATGCCGGTCTGCACCATGCGGGTCATCAGGCGCAGCCCGGTGACGATGCCGTCGCCGGTGGAACCCAGCGCGGGCATCACGATGTGGCCGGATTGCTCGCCGCCCAGGCTGTATTCGCCGGACCGCAGTTCCTCGAGGACATAGCGGTCCCCGACGCCGGTGGTGCGGACGCTGACGCCCGCCGCGCGCATCGCCTGATGCAGTCCGAGGTTGCTCATCACGGTGGTGACCAGGGTGTTGGAGGCCAGCTCACCGGCTTCCTGCATGGCCAGCGCGAGCACCACCATGATGGCGTCGCCGTCGACGAGTTCGCCCCTGGCGTCCAGCGCCAGGCACCGGTCTGCGTCGCCGTCATGGGCCAGGCCCAGGTCGGCGCCGTGGGCGAGCACCGCGGCGCGCAGCGAGTCCAGGTGCGTCGATCCGCAGCGGTCGTTGATGTTGAGGCCGTTGGGCTCGGCGTTGATCGCGATGACCCGGGCTCCGGCGGCGTGGTAGGCGCGGGGTGCGGCCGATGACGCCGCGCCGTGGGCGCAGTCGACGACGACGGTCAGGCCGTCGAGTGGCAGCGTGTTGGCCTTGCCGACGTGGCGCAGGTAGCGATCGGCGGCGTCCTCGGCGTCGATCACGCGGCCGATCGCGGCGCCGACGGGTCGCGCGCCCGGCCCGGCGGCGACCAACGACTCGATCTGGTCCTCGGTGTCGTCGTCCAGCTTGTGGCCGCCGGGCCCGAAGATCTTGATGCCGTTGTCGGGCATCGGGTTGTGCGACGCCGAGATCATCACGCCGAAGTCGGCGTCATAAGCGCCGGTCAGGTAGGCCACCGCGGGGGTGGGAAGGACCCCGACGCGCAACGCGTCGACACCCTGGCTGGTCAGGCCCGCGATCACCGCGGCTTCGAGCATCTCGCCGCTGGCCCGCGGATCGCGGCCGATCACGGCGATGTGCCGGCCCGGTTTTCCCGGTCCCGCCAACCGCCGCGCGGCCGCGCTGCCCAGCGATAGTGCCAGCTCAGCGGTCAATTCGCGATTGGCGACTCCGCGAACACCGTCGGTGCCGAATAGTCGAGCCATCGGACAAACCTCTCACAGTGACGTCATGCGCACAAAGTGCACTTCCTTTTGTGACCGCAACCGCGCATGTTTGTGCGCCGACACGCCGAAAGGGTGCCCAAAAGACGCGCAACGATGCTCCCCCCGTGAAACAGGGGGAGCCCCGCCGCGGCCAGAAAGTGATCGCTGATCAGCGCTTGCTGTACTGAGGTGCCTTACGGGCCTTCTTGAGGCCGTACTTCTTGCGCTCGGTGGCGCGCGGGTCACGGGTGAGGAAGCCGGCCTTCTTCAGCGGGGGCCGGTCCTCGGGCTGGGCCAAAATCAGCGCCCGGGCGATGCCCAGACGCAGCGCACCGGCCTGACCCGACGGGCCGCCGCCGTGCAGCAGCGCGTAGACGTCGAAGGTCTCCAGCCGGTCGACGGTGACCAGCGGGGCCTTGATCAGCTGCTGGTGCACCTTGTTCGGGAAGTAGGCCTCCAGGCTGCGCCCGTTCAGGTCGAACTTGCCGGTGCCGGGCACCAGGCGCACCCGCACCACGGCCTCCTTGCGGCGGCCGACGGTCTGGATGGGCCGCTCGAGCACGATCGGCTCGCTGGACTTGGTCGCGGGGGCCTCGGCCGGGGTCTCGGCGGTGTCCGCCGGGGCTTCCTCAGTGGTCACCTCGACGACCACCTCGGTGGTCTCCTCAGGCGTTGCCTCGTTGGTCTCGGTCACTGGGCCACCTGCTTGATCTCGAACGGAACCGGCTGTTGCGCCGCGTGCGGGTGCTGCGGGCCGGCGTAGACGTGGAGTTTGCGCTGGATCTGCTTGCTGAGCTTGTTGTGCGGAAGCATGCCGACGATCGCGTTCTCGACGACGCGGGTGGGGTGCTTCTCCATCAGCTCACCGATCGTGCGCTTGCGCAGACCGCCGGGATAGCCCGAGTGGCTGTAGGCCAGCTTGCTCTGCAGTTTGTCGCCGCTGATGGCGACCTTGTCGGCGTTGATGACGATGACATAGTCGCCGCCATCGACATTGGGGGCGAACGTCGGCTTGTGCTTACCGCGCAACAGGGTGGCTGCCGCGACGGCAAGGCGACCAAGCACTACGTCCGTGGCGTCGATGACGTACCACGACCGCGTGGTGTCACCCGCCTTTGGCGCGTAGGTGGGCACAGCGCTTACCTTTACTTTCTCTCGGGTGGATCCCGGTTCGAAGCCGGGTGCCGGTCAGGGCGGCCCTGGCGGGTCTGCGGTTGGGGTTTGGTCTCGGCGACCGACATTGACCCGAGTCCCCGGCGTACCGCACGCCAACGGAGCAGCTTACCGACCCACATCCCCGCAGGTCAAAATGACTGTGCGGTCCCGACGGCTCTCCTTCCGCCGGGACCGCACAGTGGCTCGTGCGGGCGCTACCTTGCCCAGACGCCCGCCGCCCGGCGGTCGGCGTCCGCAACCTCGTCGGCGCCGTCACGCACCGCGTTTCCAAGGTCGACCAAGATCTCGTTCAATGCGGTGGCCGCCTGGTGCCATTTGAGCTGCTCAGCCTGGTAGGCGGCGGCCGCTTCGCGGGTCCAGAGCTGTTGCAGCGGGGCGATTTGCGAGCGCAATTCGTCAAGCGCCGCATTGAGACGAGCCGAGGTGGTGTGGATCTCCTGGCGCACCGAGTGTTCGATTTCGCCGAAGTTATAGGACAGCACTGGGTCCACCGGAATGTCCTTTCACAGGTCGCCGCCGGCAACGCCGATGTGGTGGGCATGGTTCAGGCCGGCATCGCGCAGCGTGGCCTCGTTGTACCGAATGGTCTCCGCGATCGCGTGCAGCACGTGATACAGCCGCAACGACTCGGCATTCCAGCGATCCACCACGTCCTTGAATCGGGCGGCCGCGAACCCACCCCACACTGATGGCGGCACGCTGCTCATCCGGCCGATGAACGCCTGCAGCATCGCCCGGATCTCATCATTGCGGCCGTCCGTCGTGCCTGCGACCGAGCGCATCAGATCAAAGTCGGTGCTCAGCGTGTGCGCACCTGGCGGTGTAGTCACCCTTCTCCTTCCTCTTCGATACCAAGTACGACCACCTGCACCTCCGTTTGGTTCCCCCCAATTTCCCCCCCGTCGCGAAGGCTCATGCGATCGCGTGGGCGGACCGCACCGCCTCCTCACACACGTCGCGAACGGCATCCTCACCACCGGGCCGGCTCTGACATCCGATGCTGATCCGAACCGATCCATCAACCAACACCGTCCATCGCACGTGATGACTGGCGCGCACTTCGCGATACGTCACGGCGGGGCGTCCCGCGGTAATCCCGGACGGATTGAAGTCGACAAACACCCCCGCGGGCTCGCTGTCGATCGCCAGCTTCAACCGGTCGGCAGTGATGCGCAGCGTCTCGTCGGCAATCGGTGACTGGGTGATGTGCAACGCCACTTCACGATCTGACTGCGACGTGACCTGCACCCGTGCCGAACCCGGCCCCGCGATCACCCGCTGCGTCGTCCAATTCGCCGGCACCGTCAGTGCAACCCGGCCTTCCACGAGGAATGTCGTCGACGCCACCGAAGTCACGGGGGCAACGCCGCGATGACCGCCCACCGCGATCGCCGGCACCGTCGCGGCCAGCACGACTGTGGCAGCCGCGAGACCCCCGGACATCCGGATGCGCAACCGCACCCGATCGGGGTCGACGCCCGACGGCCGCACCCGATCCTTGACGTCGCAAGTCGCCGACAACGCCAACCGAGCTAGCCGGGCATCGTCCACCCGCACTGTTCTCTGTCCGCGTCGGCGCAAGCCGCCGATGAGCAACGCGGCAAGCTCTCGGGCCCCGGCGACGCTGTCAGGCACATCAATCAGTACGGTTGCTGTTGTCCCGCAGGTCATTTCGTCGACGAGACGCACAACCTCTGCAACCACGCTCTGCGAATCCGCCCGCCGCGCAACGGCCACGACATCGTCACCCACGATCGCGATCAGCCGCTCGGCGATCTCCACCACCGGCACTTGCGGCTCCGCCTTCGACACCCGGCGAATCAACCACGACCGCGGTCGCACCAACACATCATCGGACACCGCCGCGGCCGCGCCGGCAACCACATCCACCCGCGCCGACGGCCACCAGGATGGATGCACTATCCGAATCGCTTTCCGCGCCTGCAGATTCCCACAATCCAACGACCGCAGTCCACGGCGCCACAGCCGATCGACGGCGACGGGCAATCCCTCAACCAATGCCACCTGATCGTCAATCGCGTTCAAAGCCACGTGGAGTATTTCCGATGTCTCGTCGGCGACAGTGCTTGTGGCACAACACAGGCGGTGAATCATCCCCGGGCCCGCCGCGATAATGGCGTGATGCCCGGTCACGGTGTCGGACTCCAGCCCACCTGAATTACCTGTTCGTCGCCGGCGTCGTTGACCAAGATGCCACGCCCCGGCGGCAATCGCACCGGACGCCCGGCACCCAACAGCGAGCCATCATCCGGTCGCGCACTCATCATCAGTCCCATGCAACCGATCTCCCGCAGGCCCGCCAGCAGAGGCTCGAACAAGCCGCGCGACGCACCCCCGCTGCGCCGCGCCGCGATGAGGTGCAATCCCAGATCCTGTGCATGCGGCAGGTATTCGAGAACGTCCAACAGCGGATTTCCGGCCGGTGCGGCGACCAGGTCGTAGTCGTCGACGACGACATAAATATCTGGCCCGGACCACCAGGACCTGGCCCGCAGCTGCGCCTGTGTGACGTCCGGCGCGGGCATCCGCCGCTGCAGCAGATCGAGCAGGTCCGGCATCAGCGCCCTGAGCGCAGTGGGCGACATGGCATAGCCGCCGAGATGTTGTGACTCCACGACGCCGAGCAGCGTGCGCCGAAAGTCGACGATCAGTAGACGTGCCTGTGCGGCCGTCCGCGTCCGAACAATTTCGCCGCACAGAGTCCGCAACGCGGTCGTCTTTCCGCACTCGTTCTCTCCGAGGATCAGCAGATGCGAATTCCGCTCGAAATCAATAGCAACCGGCCGCAATCGACGCTCCTCAAGCCCAAGGAGGATCTGCGTGCCGCCCTCGGCGGCCGCCGACTCGACGACGGCACACTGGTCAACGTGCGTGGGCAGCAGCGGTATGGCAGGGGCGGCCAGCTCGCCGTGGCGGCATCGCAATTCGTCTGCGTCAATCGGACGGCACATGACCATGTGCAGACCGTCGTGGGACAGACCGCGGCCCGGACTGTCGCGGGGCACGTCGTGCGCTCGTTTGCGGTCAAGCTCCGAATCGGCCGGATCGCCTAGCCGCAGTTCGATGCGGGTGCCAATCTGGTCTCTCAACGAGGGTCTGATCTCGGCCCAGCGCGAGGCCGACAGCACGACGTGCACCCCAAATGACAACCCCTGGGACGCAATGGCAGTGACCGCGCCCTCCAGATTCTGGAACTCATCACTCAAACTCGCCCAGCCGTCGACGACGAGGAACACATCAGCGCGTTGCTCACAAGACTTGGCCTCCCGAGCGCGCATGATCGATTCGATCTCGGCGATCATGCGCGCGACGAGCCGGGGTTCGGTTCTGCTCGCGATCGTGCCGATATGCGGCAGTGTGCGCAGTGACTCGAACGTTCCGCCGCCAAAGTCCAGACAGTAGAACTGCACCCGCCCCGGATCGTGAGCGGCCGCCAGCGCGGTGATCAGCGTCCGCAGGGCTGTCGACTTGCCCGTTCGGGGAGCGCCCACGACCGCGACATTGCCCGCCGCTTCGGACAAGTCGACCATCAGCGGTGTCCGACACTGCTCGAAGGGACGATCGACGATGCCGATGGGCACACTCAGGCTTGCCGTTCCCGCGTCGCGCAGCAGGCTATCCAGTGGCGGTGCCAGGCCCAACGGGGGCAGCCACACTCGGTGCGCAGTCGGCCCGTGCCCGGACAGCCGGTCCAGCACAGTCCGAAAGATGGTGGGTGCGGGCGACGCGCCTGACCCGGCGACGCGGGCGATCGGTCCGACGGCGTGCGCGGTAAACATCCGCACCGCTGCCGGCATCTGCGGGAGCGCAGAGGCGACGCCACGCGCCGAGCTGTCTGGACCTGACACGAATGCGGTTTGGAAGCGGATCAGCTCGCCGCTGCCGCAACGCAGCAACCCCGCTCCGGGAGTGTTCGGTAGCTCGTATGCGTCGGGTGTTCCCAAGACGATTCGTGATTCGCTGGCGGACAACGTCTTCAAACACACGCGGTAGGACAGGTGCGCTTCCAGCCCACGCAGCCGGCCCTCGTCGAGGCGCTGACTGGCAAGCAGTAGGTGCATGCCCAGTGACCGGCCGAGCCGACCGATCGCGACGAACATATCGGCGAAATCGGGATGCCGGCTGAGTAGTTCGGAGAACTCGTCGACAACGATGAACAGCACCGGCAGGGCGCTCATCATCGCACCGGACCGACGGGCCCGCTCGTACGCGGCAACGCTGGAGCACTTCGCCGTCCGCAGCAACTCCTGCCGACGATTCATCTCACCGGCCAGTGCGTCTCGCATCCGCGCGACCAGCGGCGCTTCCTCTGAGAGGTTGGTGATCACCGCGGCGACGTGCGGAGCCTGTGCCAAGTCGAGAAACGTTGCCCCACCTTTGAAGTCGATGAGGAGCAGGTTCAGCAGCTCCGGAGAGTTCCGTGCCATCATGCCCAGCGCGACGGTGCGCAGCAGCTCCGACTTGCCCGACCCGGTCGCGCCC
This sequence comes from Mycobacterium sp. 050272, assembly GCF_039023525.1. Lineage (NCBI taxonomy): Bacteria > Bacillati > Actinomycetota > Actinomycetes > Mycobacteriales > Mycobacteriaceae > Mycobacterium > Mycobacterium sp. 050272. The sequence continues at coordinate 100,291 of NZ_JBCHKV010000001.1, forward strand.
ACACAGAGCCCGTGTGGCCCCATGCCGTCTTCGGCGGCCTCCTTGATATCGAGTTCGAGGGCAACTCCGTCCAGCGTGCGTCCGATCGGAGCGCGAAGCCGAGCGCGGTGATCGTGGCTGCGCCACGCCACGATCGGGTCGTAGCCGGCGACATCGTCAAGACCGACCAGGCCCGGCCATCCTGAATCGCCGCCAGGGTGAGACGCAGTGCCTGCCCGATAGGCGGCAAGACGACGCGCACACATCTGCGCATCGAACGGATTCATCCGGTCGGGGTATGTCAGGGCGTGCACCGCGCCGCAAACCCGAATGGTCAACGGCGAGCGGCTAAGGCCGGAGCCCGTCTGGAGAGTGGTCGCACCCCGGATAGCGCCCGCGCCGTCGACGTCGCCGAGCCCATGCTGGTCGACGACGATCACCGCGCGCGCCGGCAGTTCGGTGCCGGCCAGTGCGCGCTGCATCTCCGCGGCGCTTTCATACAGCATTCGGGCACTGCCTACCGAATCCTTCGCGGTCGGGTGTTGGCAGTGCGGCAACCATTTCAACCACTCCCATTGTGCCCGAGTGTGATCCGCGATAACGGCGGCAATCAACAATCGATCCGGCGGGTGCAGCACGGCGAGCTGGCAGATCATCGCACGCAGCAGTCCACGCACCTCGGCCAAATCACCATCGACAATGACCGACGTTGCTGGGTCCAAGGGAAGGACGATCGGCACGTCGGTGATCGTCTCGTGGGTCCGGATGAAGCGCTGTGCGGCCGCGATGGTGACCGGATCGGTACGCTGCCCGGCCGGCATTTCAGGGGCTACCAGCGTGGCCGAAAGTGGTTGAGTACCGATGCCGACGCGCACCGAACAGAAGTCGGGGTCGCTCGCTCGTCGTTCCCACATCCGCGGACCACCGATCAACGTCCATAACGCAGCGGGGTCGGGGTGACGCCACCTGAGCGAGACGCGCTGTGCTGCAGCGATTTCGATTACCGATAGGCGTAACCGTCTCAGATATCCCAGGTAATCGACACGGTTCGCGGCAATCTCGTGACCGCGCCGATGGCCACGTTGAGCGATCGATGTCAGCACCATCGACACCAGCATCATCACCGGGAAGGCCAGAAATCCGGGGTTGCGGGTCACGGTCGGGCCGGAGAAGAAGGCCAGCGCCATGACTGCGACGGTTACGACGGACATCACAATCGGCAACAGGCGCATCGGCAGACTTGGTGTCGTCAACTGCGGCAGTTCCGGTGGCGCGGCAACGACGATGTCCGCGCTCGCGGCTTGCGTCGGCAGCCGGCGCTGCACCGGCACGAACACCTCAGTCATCCCGGCCCCTCCCCGCGTGCGACGACGGTAAGCAGGGCTGGGAGTGTCCGCAACTCACCTGTGGATGGCCGAATATTGGTATGTCGAAACTGCTTTAAAGTCCGGATCATCCGAATCTGAAGAGGTTGCGTTGTCTGTATCCGATCCGGGGCTTCGCCGCGTGTGCGTGCATGCCGGCACCGCCGTCGTTGACTTGGCCCTGCCGTCCGAGATGCCGGTTGCCACCCTGCTGCCGCCCATCGTCGACACGCTTAAAGCCCACGGCGTCAGCAATCCCACCGCGACCCGGTATCAGCTGTCGATCCTGGGTTCGTCGACCTTGGATTCGTCCACGACGCTGGCGCGCAGCGGTGTGCGCGACGGCGATGTGCTCGTCCTGAGCAGGTCTGAAACGCCGCCACCCACAGTGCGATACGACGACGTAGCAGAGGCTGTGTCGGACACGCTGGACGGCGGGAGGTGGAGTCCGTCCCGAAACGAGTTGACAACGCGTCTTACCGCCGCCGTGGGAGCCGGCTGTCTGTGCGGTATCGGATGCCTGACACTCATTCGAAACACCCTCGCCGCCAATGCTGTCCGTGATCTGAGCCGCACCGCAGGAATCGCTGCGCTCATTGCCTTCGCGGCCGCGATGCTGGCGGCACTCGCAAATCGCACGTACCGCGACGCCGTGGCCGCCCTCACGCTGAGTCTGGTCGCTACGGCATTCTCCGCGGTCGCGGGCTTTCTCGCGGTATCCGGCCCCCCGGGCCTGCCCCACGTGCTTCTGGCGGCCGCGGCAATCGCGGTCACCGCTGTGCTGGCGATGCGCGTATCCGACTGCGGAAAAACAACATTGACCGCGGTGTCGTGTTTCGCGGTGGTCGTTGCCGTCGCCGCGGTCGGAGGTCTGATCGCCGACGTCCCATTGCAGGTGGTCGGTGCGATGTTGGCGGTGGTATCGCTTGGTCTACTCGCGGTTGCGGCACCCGCCGCGCTCGTCCTGGCCGGATTGTCACCGAAGGTGGCCGACCCACATCTAGTGCCGGACGATGTGGCCGCCAACGCTGTTCGTGCCGATGCCTGGTTGGCCAGCCTGCAAGCCGCGTTCTCGTTCTCGGCGGCCACCGGCGCCATCGCCATCGTGGCGACGGGCACACCGCGGCTGGGATGCGCCGCGCTGGCGGCAGCCACCGGTGTGCTACTTCTGCTGCGGGCCACGTCGGTCGACAAAAGAAGGACGTTGGCAAGCGCCATCGCCGGTATGGCCACGATCGGAACAACATTCGGCATTTGCGCGATCAGAGCCCCGGAACGCGCGACGTTGATCGCCGCGGCGACGGCGTTGTCGGTCGCCGGCGCGGTCTACCTCGGGTTCGTAGCACCGCGGATATCGCTGTGCGCCATCGCGCGAAAATGCGTCGAGGTCCTGGAGTGTGCGGTGCTGATCGCCACTGTGCCGCTGGCCTGTTGGACATGTGGCCTCTACGACGCCGCCCGCGGCCTGCATCCGACATGGGGTTGAGGACGTCGCATCTCGTCCGGCTAGTGGCGGTATCGGTGCTGACGGCATTATCGAACTGGGGAATGCCCTCGGCATACGCGGTTTCACCACCAGAGATCGATGACAGGTTATTGCCGAAGCCGGCGTTGCCGGCACCCACGAGACCGACGGTGCAACGCGAGGTCTGCACGATGGTGACCGGGGATCCGGGTCCGGGACGAAACCAGCTCGCAGATCTGGATTTACCGCACGTCTGGCAGCTGACCCGCGGCGCGGGCCAACGCGTCGCGGTCATCGACACCGGCGTTTCGCGTCATCCACGGTTGCCCGAAGTGGTGCCGGGCGGCGACTATGTATTCACCGGCGACGGCACCCAGGACTGCGACGCCCACGGGACGTTGGTCGCCGGAATCATCGCCGCCACAGCCGATTCGACAGCCGATAGTTTCAGCGGCGTCGCCCCCGACGTCACGTTGATCAGCATCCGGCAGTCCAGCTCGAAATTCGCACCGGCCAGCAACCCCTCGAACTCGGGCGTCGGCGATGTAGACACCATGGCGAAAGCGGTCCGGACTGCTGCCGACCTGGGCGCGTCGGTGATCAACATTTCATCGGTGGCGTGCGTTGCGGTCACGTCGGCGCTCGACGACCGGGCACTGGGCGCCGCGCTGGCCTACGCGGTCGACGTCAAGAACGCCGTCGTGGTCGCCGCGGCCGGAAACACCGGCGGCGGCGGACAGTGTCCGGCCCAGCGCCCGGATGCGACCTGGCAGACCATCTCAGTCGCGGTCAGTCCGGCCTGGTACGACGACTACGTGCTGACCGTCGGTTCGGTAAACGCCGACGGGACACCCTCGGCCTTCACTCTTGCCGGCCCGTGGGTCGACGTCGCCGCTATCGGGCAGGGGGTGACGTCGTTGACTTCCACGCCGTTATCCGGAACCAGTTACGCCGCACCGCTTGTCAGCGCACTGGCCGCGTTGATCCGGGCCCGGTTCCCCGCGCTGACGGCGCGGCAGGTGACGCAGCGCATCGAGTCGACCGCACATCATCCGTCCGGGGGATGGAATCCGTTCGTCGGCAGCGGCACCGTCGACGTCCTGGCCGCGGTGAGCACCGACTCCGGCGCGCCCGTCAATGCCGTCAAGCCGCCGCCGGCGCACGTTCCGGTCGCCCCGCCGGTACCGAAGCCGGCGAATTTTGTTGGGCGGGATACCGCGTTGCGCGGTGCGGCCATGTGCCTGGTCGCTCTGCTGTGCGCGCTGATCGTCGGTGCGGCCAAGCGGCGGCTACCAGGATCCCGCGATGGTGTCGCGGGCGACTGAGGCGCCCGCCCTGCTCAGTTCCGGCCCGGACGGGAGTACCGCGATCATCGGCCATGGCACCGGAACAGGGCCCGTCCGCAGACCGAGGTCACGGGCGGCGTCGTCGTCGTGGATCGCGAACCGCACACCGGTGTCGATGACGAGATAGCGGGTGCCCGCCCCGCCGTTGGCCCGCACGTACCCGCTCCGGCCGGGTGGCAGGTAGACAGCATCGAGTGCGGGGCCGCGGCCGTCTGCTTGTGACAACGACACGGGGACCTGGCCGGGCGGAAGCGGCAAGCCACTCGCGGTCAGGATCGCCGCACCCGACGCGGCGGGCCCCGAACTCACACACACGGTGGTGGCGACGATTAGGCCGTCGTCCCCGGGCGCGCGTTCCGGGAATGTCCCCACCGGCAGCGTGTCGACGATCGGGGCGCCCCGAATCACGTCGGGTGCCACCGCGATGATGTTGGCAGCGCCGCGCGAGTCGCCGAACCGCAGGAGATCCGCGGCTACCTGGCCGACGCGCTGGACTCCGGTGCTCAGGACCGCGTAGTACTCGTCGCCGTCTCCGCGGGTGATACGCAGCACACTTCCGACGGGAAAGTCGGGCAGCCCGGCCGCCCTGCCTCCGGCGCTCCGGATTCGTGGCGCCCTGATCGGCGGCGCCTCGGGGATCGTGTTCAGCAAGGACTGCGAAACGACGCTGGGCGGGTGGCCCTCCAGCCGTAATGCGCGCACGACCGCGGTGTCCGCGAGATCCACGACGGCCCGCACGCCGTGGTACAGCAGGTACACCGGCGGACCCGTACCCGGTGCGACCAGCAGTGCCTGATCGCGTGCCAGGCGATGGGCCGGCGCCGCGCCGGTCGGCCCGACGATCACCGTCGTGGCGGTTCCGCCTTCCGTATCGCAGATCGTCCAGACCGCGTCGTCGCCGGATAGCTGTGGACCGACAAGCTGCGGTGCGCCCGGAATGCCCAGCAGCGGACCACGTTTGGTGCGGCGCAGGTCGGATTCCGGCATTGGCTGCGGATTGGCATCGGTGGCCGCGACCAGCCGCGCCGAGGCCAGGTTGAGCACCGGGTGCCAGGTATCGCCGACTCGCACATACAGCGCTCCGGTCTCCTTGCCCATCACGATCTGGGCGTGATCCAGCCGGACCTGGGGCCGTAGCAACCCGATGAATGCACAGCCCAGCGCCGCGACGGCCGCCAGTGCGCAGCCCGCCGTCAGGGGTCCGGTGCGCGCACGCAGCGGCTGATCCGGCGCGCCGGCAGCGCCGCTCAGTAGTGCGCGCTCAAGCCGGCGCAGCAGGAATCGATAACCGCTCACCTGTGCCCAGGTCGTCGATTGGTGGGGCACTGGCCTCCCAAAGTCCGCGAATCCGCAGGTCACAGTAACCGCGTGGCGACGCCTCGCGCCGCCCGTTATCCACAGCCGGATAGGTTTGGCGAGGTCACAATTTGGGTAAAATTGGCGCGTGATTTTTCACCGCATCCGTACCCGTCGGGAGGGCAGCGTGCGGTTAGCCGGTCGCCTGGTCGGCCTGGGCGCATCCGCCCTGGTCATCGCCGCGGGCCTGCTCGCCACACCGAGTGCCCCCGTCGCGCGCGCCTTCGACTGCCCCGACGTCGAGGTGATTTTCGCCCGCGGCACCAACGAGCCGGCCGGCCTGGGCCGCGTCGGTGACGCCCTGGTCGATTCGCTGCGCCAGCAGACCGGTTTGAACATCCTGCCCTACGGGGTGAACTACGCCGCCAGCAAGCTGCAGCTGCACGGCGGCGACGGGGCCAACGACACCATCGACCGCGTCAAGAAGAGCGTGGAAACCTGCCCCAACACCAAGATCGTGCTGGGCGGCTACTCGCAGGGCGCGTCGGTGATGGACATCGTGGCCGGCGTCCCGATCGGCGGTATCAGCTGGGGCAACAAGCTGCCGCCGCAGTACGCGGACAACATCGCCGCGGTGGTCACCTTCGGTGACGTGGCCGATCGCGCCGGCGGCACGCTGCCCACCCAAAGCGCATTGCTCGGCTCCAAGGCCATGGACTACTGCAACCCCAACGACCCGATCTGCCATGCCGGTCCCGGCAACGAGTGGAGCGGTCACACCGAGGGCTATGTCCCCGTCTACACCACGCAGGCGGCGCAGTTCGTGGCGTCCAAATTGGTCGGCACCGGCCAGTCGATGCCCGGGTACGGGCCGTCAGCTCCGGGTGCCGGTCCCAACACGCCCGGCTACGGCCCGCAAACGCCAGGGCAGGCACCGGGTCCCGGTTCGCCGACGCCTGGGCCGTTGAGCCCCAGCTACGCACCGCAATCACCGGCCCCGTCGGCGCCCGGACCCACGGTTCCCCAGACCGACGTGGTTGCCGCGGTTCACTAACGCGCGATCAACAACCCGTACTATCGCGGCATGAGCCTTGCCGCGAAAAGATCACGGGCGCATAACATTTGCCTCTTGGCAGCCGCCGCACTGTTGGCGGGCGCCGCGATACTGTTCGGGTCTCCGCTGATCCCCCGCGCGTTTGCCGGGTGCCCCGACGTCGAGGTGGTGTTCGCCCGCGGCACCGACGAGCCCCCCGGCCTCGGCAAAGTCGGCGGGGCGTTCGTCGATTCGCTGCGCCGCCAGAGCAGCCGCGACATCGGCTCCTACGCCGTCAACTACCCCGCCAACGACGATTTTCTGGCCGCCACCGACGGCGCGAACGACGCCAGCAACCACATTCAGCACATGGCCGACCACTGCCCCAGCACCAAGCTGGTGCTCGGCGGCTACTCGCAGGGCGCCGCCGTCATCGACATCGTCACCGCCGCACCCATAGCCGCCTTGGGCTTTCGTGATCCGCTGCCGGCCGAGGCCGCCGACCATGTCGCCGCGGTGGCCCTGTTCGGGAATCCGTCGGGGCGGGCCGGCAATCTGATGACGGCCCTGAGCCCGGACTTCGGCAACAAGATCCTCAATCTGTGCGTCCCGGGCGACCCGATCTGCTCCGACGGCAACTCGTGGCAGGCGCACCTGAGCTACGTGCCGGGACTGACCAACAAAGCAGCTCACATCGTCGCCGCCAAGATCTAGCGCGCACACAAAGATCCGGTAACACCGCGATCGCGGAGTGATCACGGCCGTTCACTAAAGCCCGCCGAAAATGCGTACCATCGGCTCATGGGGGTTAGACCGCTTGGCAACGCAGTGTTCGCGACATGCATGATCGCCGGCTCGGCTTTGGCGCTGGCTCCGGTGGCCTCGGCGGGGCCACCGTGCCCGGGTGCCGAGGTGGTGTTCGCCCGCGGCCGCGAGGAACCGCCGGGCGCCGGCCTGGTCGGTGATGCGTTCGCGAACTCGCTGCGCGCCAAGACGCAGCTGCCGGTCGGCGTCTACGGGGTCAACTACCCCGCCGACGTCGATCCCGCCAAGGGCGCCAACGACATGAGCAGCCACGTCCAGTACATGGCCAAGCATTGCCCGACCACCCGCGAGGTGCTCGGCGGCTACTCGCTCGGGGCGGTGGCCGCCGATCTGGTGATCGCGGTGACCCAGCCCTCGTTCGGCTTCAAGAACCCGCTGCCTCCGGGCATCGATCAACACGTGGCCGCGGTCGCGTTGTTCGGCAACGGCACGCAGCGGGTGCTCGGCCCCGTCCCCGGCTTCAGCCCGGCCTTCGCCGGCAAGACGATCGAGGAGTGCGCCCCCGGCGACCCGATCTGCAACGGCAACGGCAAGGCGGTGTGGGCGTCGCATCTGCAGCCCTCCTACATCGACTCGGGATTGGTCGATCAGGCGGCCGGCTTCGCCGCGGGCAAGCTGTAGGCGTATTCCACAGGCGCACAGGCAATTCCCAGGCACCTCGAGTGGCGATTGCCACAACGTCACCGGACAATGCAGTCGTGACGACCACCGCCGCGACCGACCGTGACACCTCGCCAGCCGCTGCCCGGGAAACGCTCGAAGACTACACGCTGCGCTTTGCCCCGCGCAGCTACCGCCGGTGGTCCACCGCGGTGGTGGGCATCTCCGCACTAGGCGGCATCGCGTATCTGGCCGACTTCGCGATCGGCGCCAACCTCGGCATCACCTACGGCACCGCAAATGCGTTGTGCGGAATCGGGATTTTCGCCGTCGTGATCATCGCGACCGGACTGCCGCTGGCCTACTACGCGGCGCGCTACAACATCGATCTGGATTTGATCACCCGCGGCAGCGGCTTCGGTTACTACGGCTCCGTGGTGACCAACGTGATCTTTGCCACGTTCACGTTCATCTTTTTTGCGCTCGAAGGCTCGATCATGGCCCAAGGCCTGCAGCTGGGCTTGCATATTCCGCTGTGGATCGGCTACGCCTGCTCGACGCTGGTCATCTTCCCGTTGGTGATCTACGGCATGAAAGTGCTCTCCCAGCTTCAGCTTTGGACCACACCGCTGTGGCTGCTACTGATGGTCGCGCCATTCATCTATCTCGTCACCAGCCATCCCGAGTCGGTCGGCGAGTTCTTCTCCTACACCGGCAAGGCGCCCCACGGCGGCGTCGACGCCGGCTCGGCGCTGCTGGCCGCGGGCGTGTGCCTGGCGCTGATCGCCCAGATCGCCGAACAGATCGACTACTTGCGGTTCATGCCGCCGCGCACGCCGCGAAACTCCCGCAGCTGGTGGACCTGGGTGGTGTTGGCCGGTCCCGGTTGGGTGCTGTTCGGCGCGATCAAGCAAATCGTCGGGCTGTTCCTGGCCATCTATCTCGTCTTCCACCTGACGGGTTCGCTGTCGATCGCGAATCAGCCGGTGCACCAATTCGACGAGATCTACGGCAACTTCCTGCCGGACTGGCTGGCACTTACGCTGGCCGTGATCCTGGTGGTGCTCAGCCAGATCAAAATCAATGTGACGAACGCTTATTCGGGTTCGCTGGCCTGGACCAACTCGTTCACCCGCGTCACCAAGCATTACCCCGGCCGCGTCGTCTTCCTCGCCGTGAACCTGACGATCGCACTAATCCTGATGGAAGCCAACATGTTCGACTTCCTCAACACGATCCTGGGTTTCTACGCCAACTGCGGAATGGCGTGGGTGGTGGCGGTGGCTTCCGACATCGTCTTCAACAAGTACTTGCTGGGTCTGTCGCCGAAGGCGCCCGAATTCCGCCGCGGCATGTTGTACCCCGTCAACCCGGTCGGCTTCGGTTCCATGCTGCTGGCCGCGGGGCTGTCGATCATCGCATTCTTCGGTGGACTAGGCCCCGAGTTACGTCCTTATTCGCCGTTGGTCGCCATCGTCGTCGCGCTGGTGATGCCGCCGATCCTGGCGATCGCGACGCGGGGCAAGTACTACCTGCGCCGCGCCGACGACGGCATCGAAGTCCCGATGTACGACGAGCACGGCAACCCCGCGGCCGATGAATTGACCTGCCACGTCTGCAATCACAACTTCGAACGTCCCGACATGCTGGCCTGCCAGGTCCACGAAGCGCACATCTGCTCACTGTGCCTGGCCACCGACAAGCAGGCCGAGCATCTACTGGGGGCCCAGCACTAGCGGGTGCGCAGATCCCGGGTGATCAGGATGCGCGACGCGAGCTCGTCGTCGCGCGGATAGTCCACGCCAACCAACGTCAGACCCTGCGCCGGAGCGGCCGCGAAATCACTGGATCGTGTTGTTGCGCTAAGTAATTCACGACACCACTCTCGAGAGCGCCGGTGTTCGCCGACGGCCAGTAGCGCGCCGACCAGTGAGCGCACCATCTGCCAGCAGAACGCATCGGCGGTGACGTGCGCGGTGATCAGGTCGCCGTCGCGCGACCAGTCCAGCCGCTGCAGGTCGCGAATCGTGGTGGCACCGTCGCGGTAGCGGCAGAAAGCTGCAAAGTCGTTCAGCCCCACCAGGTCTTGCGACGCCTCGCTCATCGCGTCCACATCCAGCTCCCGCGGCCACGCGGTGATGTAGCGCGCCTGCTGCGGCTGCGCGCCGTAGGCAGCCGTCGACAACCGGTACTCGTAATGACGCCGCAGCGCCGAGAAGCGCGCATCGAAACTAGCTGGGGCGCGGGCAATTCCGAGCACCCGAACGTCGGTGGGTAAAAAGCGGCCCAGCCGGCGCAGTAGCGGCAGGAATTCCGGGTCGCCGGCGCGCGGCGAACGTGGGTAGGCGTTGGGCAAGGCGGCGGCGGGCACATCGACATGGGCCACCTGTCCGGTGGCATGCACTCCCGTGTCGGTGCGCCCGGCCGCCCACAGCTTTACCGGCGTGCGGAAAACCGTCGTCAGCGCGTCGTCGATGACGCCGGCGACAGTGCGCTGCCCCGCCTGCGTTGCCCAGCCCGCGAAATCGGTTCCGTCGTAGGCGATATCGAGCCTAAGACGGACGTCTTCGCTACTTGTCGGAGGACTCGTCACCCTCGTCGGCGGCCTCGGGCTCGGTGGCAGCCTCGGCCTCGGCAGCCGGCTCGGCCGCGTCGGTCGTGGTCTCTTCGGCCTCGGGAGCCGTCGCCTCTTCGGCGGTCGGGCCTTCGGCGGCCTCGGGCTCGACCGCGGCCTGCGGCGCGGCGGCCGCGGCCACCGGCGCAGAGGCCGCTTCCGAAGTCTTCTTCGAAGCCTTCACCCGACGCGCCCGGTCGGCCTCCGAGGTGACGGTCTTTTCCTGCACCAACTCGATCACGGCCATCGGGGCGTTGTCGCCCTTGCGCGCCTCGACCTTGATGATGCGGGTATAGCCACCCTCACGATCGGCGAAGTGGGGCCCGATCTCCGCGAAAAGGGCGTGCACCACGTCCTTGTCGCGGATCTTCTTCATCACCTCTCGGCGATTGTGCAGCGTGCCCTTTTTCGCGTGCGTGATCAGCTTCTCCGCGTATGGCCGCAGCGCACGTGCCTTCGGTTCGGTCGTCTTGATGCGACCGTGCTCGAACAGCGACGTGGCCAGGTTGGCCAGCAGAGCCTTCTGGTGCGAAGACGACCCGCCGAGGCGAGGGCCCTTGGTGGGCTTGGGCATTGCACTATCTCCTATTTAGCGGCCGACCCCCGTATCAGGTAGGGCCGGGACGGATTCTTTAAAGCTGTTCGGTTTCGGCGTAGTCCGCGTCGTCGTACGACGCCTCGCTGGACCAGGTGCCCGTGGCGACGTCGTAACCCGCGACCTCCGACGGGTCGAAGCTCGGCGGGCTGTCCTTGAGCGACAGGCCCAGCTGGTGCAGCTTGACCTTGACCTCGTCGATGGACTTCTGGCCGAAGTTGCGGATGTCCAGCAGGTCGGACTCGGTGCGGCTGACCAGCTCGCCGACGGTGTGCACACCCTCACGCTTGAGGCAGTTGTAGGACCGCACGGTCAGATCCAGGTCATCGATCGGCAGCGCGAACGAGGCGATGTGGTCGGCCTCGGCCGGCGACGGCCCGATCTCGATGCCCTCGGCCTCGACGTTGAGTTCACGTGCCAGACCGAACAATTCGACCAGGGTCTTACCCGCCGACGCCAGGGCGTCGCGGGGGGTGATCGAACTCTTGGTCTCGACGTCCAGGATCAGCTTGTCGAAGTCGGTGCGCTGCTCGACCCGGGTGGCGTCCACCTTGTAGGTGACCTTGAGCACCGGCGAGTAGATGGAATCGACTGGGATACGGCCGATTTCGGCACCGGAAGCGCGGTTCTGCACGGCCGGCACGTAACCACGACCACGCTCGACGACAAGCTCGACTTCGAGCTTGCCCTTGTCGTTCAGCGTCGCGATGTGCATGCCGGGGTTGTGCACCGTGACGCCGGCGGGCGGCACGATGTCACCCGCGGTGACCTCGCCCGGGCCCTGCTTGCGCAGGTACATGGTGACCGGCTCGTCCTCCTCGGAGGACACGACCAGACCCTTGAGGTTCAGGATGATGTCGGTGACATCCTCCTTGACGCCGGGCACGGTGGTGAACTCGTGCAGCACGCCGTCGATGCGAATGCTGGTCACGGCCGCGCCGGGAATCGACGACAGCAGCGTGCGCCGCAGCGAATTGCCAAGGGTGTAACCGAAACCCGGCTCCAGCGGTTCGATGACGAACTGGGACCGGCTGTCGGTGAGGATTTCCTCGGACAGTGTGGGTCGCTGAGAAATCAGCATGGTGTTTCTTTTCTCCTTCTCGGCACCCGCTATTTGATGCCGTTAGGGTTTTCCAGTTCGGCGGCTGCCGACTGGAAGTCTTTAGCTACTTCGAGTAGTACTCGACGATGAGCTGCTCGGTGAGCGGCACGTCGATCTGTGCGCGCTCGGGCAATTGGTGCACGAGGATGCGCTGACGCTCCCCCACCACCTGCAGCCAGCTCGGGATCGGACGGTCGCCCGCCGTCTCCCGCGCGATCTGGAAGGGCACCGTGTTCAGCGACCCGTCCCGCACGTCGATGATGTCGTACTGCGACACCCGGTAGCTGGGCACGTTGACGTGCACGCCGTTGACGCTGAAGTGCCCGTGGCTGACCAGCTGGCGGGCCATCCGGCGGGTGCGCGCCAGCCCGGCGCGGTACACGACGTTGTCCAGCCTGCTTTCCAGGATCTGCAGCAGGTTCTCACCGGTCTTGCCGGTGTGGCGCACGGCCTCTTCGTAGTAGCGACGGAACTGCTTTTCCATCACGCCGTAGGTGAAGCGGGCCTTCTGCTTCTCCTGCAGCTGCAGCAGGTATTCGCTTTCCTTGATCCGCGCGCGGCCGTGCTGGCCGGGCGGGTAGGGACGCTTCTCGAAGGCCTGGTCGCCACCGACGAGGTCGGTGCGCAGCCGGCGCGATTTGCGCGTGATGGGTCCGGTGTAACGAGCCATGTTTTTTACCTAGACCCTTCTGCGCTTGGGGGGGCGGCAGCCGTTGTGCGGCTGGGGGGTGACGTCGGAAATCGCGCCGACCTCCAGGCCCGCGGCCTGCAGCGAACGGATCGCGGTCTCCCGGCCCGAGCCCGGGCCCTTCACGAACACGTCGACCTTGCGCACCCCGTGCTCCTGGGCCTTGCGCGCGGCGTTCTCCGCGGCGAGCTGCGCGGCGAACGGCGTCGACTTACGCGAACCCTTGAAGCCGACGTGGCCCGACGACGCCCAGGCGATGACGTTGCCCTGCGGGTCGGTGATGCTCACGATCGTGTTGTTGAACGTGCTCTTGATGTGCGCGGCGCCGTGCGGGATGTTCTTCTTTTCCCGCTTGCGGGTCTTCTGCCCCTTTTTGGGGGCCGACGCTGATGCCTTCTTGGCTGGTGGCATGGGCGGTTACCTGGCCTTCTTCTTGCCGGCGATGGTGCGCTTGGGGCCCTTGCGGGTACGCGCGTTGGTCTTGGTGCGCTGGCCACGCACTGGCAGGCCGCGGCGGTGCCGCAGGCCCTGGTAGCAGCCGATCTCGATCTTGCGGCGGATGTCTGCCTGAACCTCGCGGCGCAGGTCACCCTCGACCTTGAGGTTGGCCTCGATGTAGTCACGCAGGTGGGTCAGCTGGTCGTCGGTGAGGTCCCGGGTGCGCAGATTCCGGTCGATGCCGGTCGCTTCCAAGATCTCGTTGGAGCGGGTACGGCCAATGCCGAAGATGTAGGTCAGCGCGATCTCCATCCGCTTGTCACGCGGCAGATCGACGCCTACTAGTCGAGCCATAGGTGGCGTTTCCTCTTTTACTAAGCGGAGGTCTTTTCCCAGCCCGTTCCCGAGTTGTTCGGGGCCCGGCCTCCGACCGGGCGTAGGTGAGCGGCGTATCCACTCAGTGGTGCTGGGAGGTCTGCATTCAGTTGTGGGTGCTACTGCGAGTTAGCCCTGGCGCTGCTTGTGGCGTGGATCGGAGCAGATCACCATGACCCGCCCATGCCGACGGATCACCCTGCACTTGTCGCAAATCGGCTTCACGCTGGGGTTGACCTTCACGGCTCTTCGATCCTGTTCTCGTCTGTTGTTTGGTTACTTGTACCGGTACACGATGCGGCCCCGGGACAGGTCGTAGGGAGACAGCTCCACTACCACCCGGTCCTCGGGCAGGATGCGGATGTAGTGCTGCCGCATCTTGCCGCTGATGTGGGCAAGCACCTTGTGACCGTTCTCCAGCTCAATGCGAAACATCGCATTGGGCAGAGGTTCGACCACCCGGCCCTCGACCTCGATGGCGCCGTCCTTCTTGGCCATAACTACTCGTCAAATCCTCGTCGTTTAGTTTCGTTGTCGTCTGCGCCAACAACGGCACAGCATTCACACCGACTTTGGAACGTGAGCCGGTGACAGGAAATTCCTAGGGAACGGACACACAAAAAAGCCGGCGCGAAATGTCGCACCGTCGTTCCATGGTACCCGCTCGTGCGGCGTGGCCAAAATCCGCGATCCGGGCGCTCGCGGGCGCCACCTCGACCCACCACACCAGGCCTGACAAGCGCATACTTGACCACGATGACACGTCCCCATGATGGCACCGCGCAGGCACGCAAACCGGTGATCCTGACCGTCGACGACGATCCCGCGGTTTCCCGCGCTGTGGCCCGGGACCTGCGGCGCAAATACGGCGAAGACCACCGCATCGTGCGCGCCGAGGCCGGTCCCGAGGCGCTGGAAACCCTCAAGCAGCTCAAGCTGCGCGGCGAAACAGTTGCCGCGCTGATCGCCGACTACCGCATGCCGCAGATGAGCGGCATCGAGTTTCTCGAACAGGCGATGGATTTATACCCGGTGGCGCGCCGCGTGCTGCTGACCGCCTACGCCGACACCCACGCCGCGATCGACGCGATCAACGTCGTGGACCTGGACCACTACCTGCTCAAGCCGTGGGATCCGCCGGAGGAGAAGTTCTACCCCGTGATCGACGGCCTGCTCGAGGCCTGGCGGGCGGCCCCGGAACACCCCATCCCGCACACCAAGGTGATCGGGCATCGCTGGTCGGCGCGGTCCTGGGAGGTGCGCGACTTCCTGGCCCGCAACGGCCTCTACTACACCTGGTTCATGGCCGACGAGCCCGACGGCGAGCGACTCCTGCAGGCGGCCGGCGAAGACGGCAAACGGCTGCCCGTCGTCGTCACCGAGCACGGTGACCCGCTGGTGGAACCCTCCGACGCCGAGCTGGCCGACAAACTGGGCCTGTCCTCCACCCCGTCGCAGGAGTTCTACGACCTGATCGTGATTGGCGGGGGGCCCGCGGGCCTGGCCGCCGCCGTGTACGGCGCGTCCGAGGGACTGCGCACGGTGCTCATCGAGCACACCGCGACCGGCGGGCAGGCCGGGCAGAGCTCGCGCATCGAGAACTACCTGGGCTTCCCGGACGGAGTATCGGGTGGCCAGCTGGCCGAGCGGGCACGCCGGCAGGCCGAGAAGTTCGGCGCCGAGATCATCACCGCCCGCAGGGCGACCGGCCTCGAGGTGAACGGATCCAAGCGCACCGTGCGCTTCGCCGACGGCGGGTCGATCGACGCGCACGCCGTCATCCTGGCCACCGGTGTCTCCTACCGTCAGCTGAGCGCCGAGGGACTCACGGAGCTGACCGGCTGCGGCGTCTACTACGGCGCCGCGGTGTCGATCGCCTCGGACTGCGAGGACGAAGAGGTCTATGTGATCGGCGGCGCCAACTCCGCCGGCCAGGCCGCGATGTATCTGTCGCGCACGGCCAAATCGGTCAACATCGTGGTGCGCGCTCCGTCGCTGGAGGCGTCGATGTCGTACTACCTGATCCAGCAGATCGAGGCGAATCCCAAGATCAACGTGCTGACCTGCACCGAAGTGCGACGCGCCACCGGCGACGGCCACCTGGAGAAGCTGACCCTGGTCAACAACCGGACCGAGCAAGTCGAGGACGTCGCCTGCGGCCGGATGTTCATCTTCATCGGCGCCGCCCCGCGCACCGAATGGCTGGACGGGGTGCTGGCCCGCGACCACCACGGCTTCATCCTGACCGGCCCGGACCTGCGCAACGTGTGCGGCTGGACGCTGGACCGGCCACCGCATCACCTGGAAACCAGCGTGCCGGGCGTCTTCGCCACCGGCGATGTCCGCTCCACGTCCGCCAAACGGGTCGCGGCCGCCGTCGGTGAAGGGTCGATGGCCGTGATGCTGGTCCACCGCTACCTGGCCGAGTCCTAGGAGGGTCGCGCGTCATGACCGCCGATACGCCGTGTGAGCCCGACGAACTGCGCTCCCTGTTCCTGTTCGAGTCTCTGACCGACGAACAGCTCGCGGTGCTGTGCAGCAACGGGTGCATCGAGGAGTACCAGCCGGGGCCGATCTGTGTGGAAGGCGAACCGGCGACCTGCTTCTACGTGCTGCTCGAGGGCGAACTGACGATGTCCAAGCTGTCCGGCGGCCAGGACATCGAAACCAACCGCACCTCGCAACGCGGCGTGTACGCGGGGGCCTGGCGGGCGTTCACCGGCGGGAAGCAGAAGACCTACGACGCCTCGGTGCACGTGACCAAGCCGTCGCGGTTTTTCGTGATGGACGCGCCGGTGTTCGCCCAGTTCATGCGCGACCAGTTCCCGATGGCGGTGCACCTGCTCGACGGCATCGCCGTCGGCACGGACCGGACCCGCCGCATCATCGACAACCGGGAGAAGCTGCTGGCGCTGGGCCGATTGTCGGCCGGGCTGACGCACCAGCTCAACAACCCGGCCGCGGCGATCGCGCGGGCCGCAGCGGATCTGCGCGAACGCGTGGCCAATATGCGCCACAAGCTGGCGATGCTCGCCGACGGGACGATCTCCCCCGAGGTGCTGGGCGCGCTGGTGCGATTGCAGGAGCGGGTCGCCGAGCAGGTCGCCAAGAAGTCGTCCGAACACCTGAGTGCGCTGGAGACCTCGGACCGCGAGGACGCCGTCGGCGACTGGCTGGACGAGCACGGCATCGACGGCGGCTGGGACATCGCGCCGACGTTCGTCGAGGGCGGCATCGACACCGATTGGCTGGAGCGAATCGCCGCGGTCAGTGACGAGCTGGCCGCGTCGGCATCGCTGGAGATGGCGATTCGATGGATCAACTACACCATCGAGAGCGAGCTGCTGATGAACCAGATACTCGAAGCGAGTAAACGGATTTCGGCACTGGTCGCCGACGCCAAGCAGTACTCGCAGATGGATCGGGCCCCGTTCCAGGTGGCCAACGTGCACGACCTG
Organism: Mycobacterium sp. 050272; assembly: GCF_039023525.1. Taxonomy (NCBI): domain Bacteria; kingdom Bacillati; phylum Actinomycetota; class Actinomycetes; order Mycobacteriales; family Mycobacteriaceae; genus Mycobacterium; species Mycobacterium sp. 050272. Next base: position 117,469 of record NZ_JBCHKV010000001.1, read on the forward strand.
CTCTACAGCACGCTGGTGATGTTCGCCGACCGGTTGACCAAGGACGGCAGCAAGGACGAAAAATCGATCACCCTCGTCAAGGATTTCGACAAATCGTTACCCGAAATCCCTTGCTACCCAGGCGATCTCAATCAGGTGTGGACCAACATCATCGACAACGCGCTCGCCGCGATGCGCGATACGGGCGGCACGCTGACCGTGCGCACCTGCCGCTACCACGACAACATGGCGCGGGTCGAAATCTGTGACACCGGGCCGGGCATCCCCGCCGATATCCGCGAGCACATCTTCGAGCCGTTCTTCACCACCAAACCCTTCGGCGAGGGCACCGGCCTCGGGCTGGATCTGGCGTTCAACATCGTCGTCAAGAAACATCGCGGCGACCTGCGGGTGGAATCGGTGCCCGGCGACACCCGATTCATCGTCCTGCTGCCGCTGGAGATGCCCGTCGCCGACGTCGCCGCCGTGGATGACGACGAGGATCTGGACGAGGCGGAATAGCACCCACGGCGACCGGGTTGGAGACGGCATGACCGATGCAGCTGCAAGCAAGCCCGATCTTGGCCGGTTCGGATCGTTCGGACGTGGCGTAACGCCGCAACAAGCAAAGGAAATCGAGGCACTGGGCTACGGAGCCCTCTGGGTAGGCGGGTCACCGCCAGCCGAGCTGGCCTGGGTGGAGCCCATCCTGGAAGCGACGAGCACGTTGCAGGTGGCCACCGGCATCGTAAACATTTGGACCGCACCCGCCAACGAGGTCGCCGAGTCGTTCCATCGGATCGACCAGGCCTATCCGGATCGTTTTGTGCTCGGCATCGGCGTCGGCCACCGCGAGGTGATCAGCGAATATCGCAAGCCCTACGACGCGCTGGTCGAGTACCTGGACTCACTCGACGAGTACGGCGTGCCCGCCCATCGCCGGGTGGTGGCCGCGCTGGGGCCACGGGTGCTGGGCCTCTCGGCGCAGCGCAGCGCCGGCGCGCACCCGTATTTGACGACGCCGGAGCACACCGCGCAGGCGCGCGAGCTGATCGGGCCGTCGGCATTCTTGGCACCTGAGCACAAGGTGGTGCTGACCACTGACGCCGACGAGGCCCGCGCCGTCGGGCGCAAGGCGCTGGACATCTACTTCAACCTGGCCAACTACCGCAACAACTGGAAGCGGTCGGGCTTCGGCGAGGACGAGGTCGTCCGTCCGGGCAGCGACCGCCTGGTCGACGCGGTGGTGGCCTACGGCACTGCCGACGCGATCGCCGCGCGGCTCAACGAGCATCTCGAGGCAGGGGCCGACCACGTGCCCGTGCAGGTCCTCACCAAAGATGAAAACCTGGTGTCGGCTTTGGCTGAATTGGCGGGGCCGCTCGGACTGAACCGTTCGTAATCGACCGCGGAGGGGACCTCGATGAACGACGCCGCAGCACTCAAACCCAACCTCGGCCGCTACGGCGCCTGGCTGCCGACCCGATCCATCACGCCCGAGCTGGCCGCCGAGATCGAAGCCCTCGGGTATTCGGCGGCCTGGATCGGCGGGTCACCGGACGCCGATCTGGCGTGGGTGGAACCGGCGCTGGCGCAGACCACTTCGCTGCAACTGGCCACCGGCATCGTCAACATCTGGACGGCGCCGGCCGCACCCGTCGCCGAGTCGTTCAAGCGCATCGAAAGTGCTTACCCTGGAAGGTTTTTGCTCGGCATCGGGGTGGGACACCCCGAGCACACCCAGGAGTACGTCAAGCCCTACGCCGCGCTGGTCGGCTATCTCGATGCCCTCGACGAGGCACTGGTGCCGACCAGCCGGCGGGTGCTCGCCGCGCTCGGGCCCAAGGTGTTGGCGCTGTCCGCCGAACGCAGCGCCGGTGCCCACCCGTACCTGACCACGCCCGAGCACACGGCCAGGGCGCGCGAACAGCTCGGCAATTCGGTGTTCCTGGCCCCGGAGCACAAGGTGGTGCTGACCACCGACCGCGATAAGGCACGCGAGGCCGGCCGTCAGATCGTCCAGCACTATCTGGGGCTGAGCAACTACGTGAACAACTGGCTGCGGCTGGGATTCACCGAGGCCGACGTGCGCACGCCCGGCAGCGACCGGCTGATCGACGCGGTGGTCGCGTACGGCACCCCGGAGGCCATCGTGAAGCGGCTGAGCGAGCACCTCGACGCCGGCGCCGACCACGTCGCCATCCAGGTGCTGGGCGGCTACAACGAAGAGACGCTGCTGCCCGCGCTGAGAGAACTGGCTGGGCCGCTTGGGCTGACCCCCGCGAGCTGACCGCTGCCCTCGGTTAGGGTTTGACCATGCGGCTGCTGGTCACTGGTGGCGCCGGTTTCATCGGCGCGAATTTCGTGCACAGCACCGTGCGCGAACGTCCCGACGTTTCAGTAACGGTGCTGGACGCCCTGACTTACGCCGGCCGGCGTGAATCGCTGGCCGACGTCGACGACGCGATCAGGCTGGTCGAGGGCGACATCTGCGACGCCGAGCTGGTGTCTAGGCTGATCGCCGAATCCGACGCGGTGGTGCACTTCGCCGCGGAGAGCCACGTCGACAACGCGCTGGACAATCCCGAGCCGTTTTTGCACACGAACGTGGTCGGCACGTACACGATCCTGGAAGCGGTACGCCGTCGCGGGGTGCGGCTGCACCACATCTCGACCGACGAGGTCTACGGCGATCTCGAGCTCGACGACCCGCAGCGCTTCACCGAGTCGACGCCGTACAACCCGTCGAGCCCGTACTCGGCAACCAAGGCCGCGGCCGACATGCTGGTCCGGGCGTGGGTTCGCTCGTACGGCGTGCGCGCGACGCTGTCCAACTGCTCGAACAACTACGGGCCGTATCAGCACATCGAGAAGTTCATCCCGCGCCAGATCACCAACGTGCTGACCGGCAGACGGTGCAAGCTGTACGGCGCCGGCGCCAATGTCCGCGACTGGATCCACGTCGACGACCACAACAGCGCGGTCTGGCAGATCCTGGACAAGGGCCAGATCGGTCAGACCTACCTGATCTCCGCCGAGGGCGAGCGCGACAACCTGACCGTGCTGCGCACGCTGCTGCGCATGATGGGGCGCGACGAAGACGACTTCGACCACGTCACCGACCGCGTCGGCCACGATCTGCGCTACGCCATCGATCCGTCGCTGCTGTGTGACGAATTGCACTGGGCGCCAAAGCACACCGACTTCGAAGAGGGATTGGCTGAAACCATCGACTGGTATCGGGCAAACGAATCCTGGTGGCGTCCGCTGAAGGACGCATCGGAAGCCCGCTACGAACAACGGGGGCAGTGAGATGGAAGTTCGTGAACTCAAGGTGCCCGGCGCCTGGGAAATCACCCCGAGAATTCACGGCGATTCGCGCGGCATGTTCTTCGAATGGCTGAAAAACACCGATTTCGGTTCGTTCGCCGGTCATGGGCTGAATGTGCAACAGGCCAATTGCTCGGTATCGGCCGCCGGGGTGCTGCGCGGGCTGCACTTCGCCCAGCTCCCCCCCAGCCAGGCCAAATACGTGACCTGCGTGCGAGGTGCGGTGTTCGACGTAGTGGTCGACATTCGGGTCGGCTCACCGACATTCGGCCAATGGGACTCGGTACTGCTCGACGACCAGGACCGGCGCACCATCTACATCTCCGAGGGCCTCGGGCACGGTTTCCTTGCGCTGCAAGATGATTCGACAGTGATGTACTTGTGCTCCGCGGAATACAGCCCACAGCGCGAGCACACCATCCGCGCCACCGACCCGGCCCTGGGCATCGACTGGCCGCTGGTCGACGGTGTCGCCCCAAGTTTGTCCGACCGCGACGCCGTTGCCCCCAGCTTCGCCGAAGTGCGCGCCGCCGGGCTGCTGCCCACCTGGGACGAGGCGCAGCAGTTTGCATCCCAGCTGCGCGGCAAATCCTGAAATACTGACCGCCGAACCGCAACTGCTGAAGCTTGTGGACGTCGGCGCCACCTGCGCGTAGCAAAGCGGCAACGTCGGGTTGGCATTAAACCCACGTTTGTCGCGGGTTCATCGACTAACTTGGGCATTCCGTGCGGAAATTCTGGCCGGCCGCGCGGGTCGACGACAGATACGGATTTGTACGCATGAAGTTAGCGGAGGTGTTCGATCCTCGATGTAACGCGTTGAACCTGTTTCGGCTGGGGTTGGCCGCTGAGGTCATGCTGTTTCACTCCTGGCCGATCACGGGCCACATGCCGCCGCACGCGCTACTTCAGCTGATGTTCGCGGTGGGCGTCGACGGGTTCTTCGCGATCTCGGGATTCTTGATCACCGCGAGTTGGCTCCGCGACCCGCACGTCCGTGACTATCTCGCCGCCCGAGCCCTGCGCATTCTGCCCGGGCTCTACGTCTGCCTGATCGTCACCGCGTTCGTTTTTGCCCCGCTCAGCGTCGCGGTCCAGGGCGGCTCGCCGGCGAAGCTACTGCTGTCCAGCGCGCCGTTCGAATACGTCTTGAAAAACGCCACCCTGGTGGCGGTGCTTCAGTTCGATGTCGCCGGGACACCGCTGCAGGTCGCGTCCCCGGGAATCTGGAACGCTTCGCTATGGTCCCTGATCTGGGAAGTGCTGTGCTACATCAGCATTGCCGTGATCGGCCTTGTCGGGCTTGCCAACCGCCGCTGGATTTCGCCCGCGATCCTGGTGCTCGCGGCGAGTGCCGCGACACTGTTACCGCCACTGACCTTCCCCGGGTCATGGACCATCCCCCAGCTCGCCGTGCGCTCGGCCATCATGTTTTCCGCTGGCGCCCTGATGTATCAGTGGCGTGACGTGATTCCCGCTCGGTGGTCGCTCGTCGCGGTCAGCGTGGTCATCGTCGTCGCAGCCGCCGTGCTGTTGCCGGATTACCGGGTGGTCGCTGCCCTTCCGCTGGCATACGCCGTGATTGTTTCGGGTGCCCTCATCCGCAAGAAGCGCCTGACGTTACGTACGGATCTGTCCTACGGCTACTACATTTATGCATTTCCGACTCAGCAGTTGCTAGTGGTTTTTGGGCTCGGATTCCTACATCCGGCGGTGTTCTTTGTCGTTGCGGTAGTCGCGACGCTGCCGCTGGCTGCGATGAGCTGGTTCTGCGTCGAGAAGCCGTCGATGGCGCTGAAGTCTCGTCTCAAACGGAAGTGGGCTACTCCCGTAGACGCCGAAGCTGACAATGCACAAGGCACCCCGGCGATCGATCCGACCGCCGGGCAGCCGGCTTCCGACGCTCAGGGCACGGCGTAGACAGGCCTGCTTTCGCCCTCGCTCGCCGGGGGCGTGAAATCGACTACCTTGGGCATCCGGTGCCGTATTCGGGCGCCCGACAGGGGTTGTCGAGGGATGCAGGCGGGGGCTATGAAGCTGGGTCAGATTTTTGATCCCCGAAACAACGCGCTGAACCTGTTTCGACTGGGGCTGGCCGCCGAAGTCATGCTGTTCCATTCCTGGGCGGTCACCGGCCGCACCCCGCCGCACGTGCTGCGCCAGCTGCTCTTCTCGGTGGGTGTTGACGGCTTCTTTGCGATTTCGGGATTCCTGATCACCGCGAGTTGGCTCACCGATCCGAAGCTGCGTGACTTTCTCGCGGCTCGGGCGCTGCGCATTCTGCCCGGGTTCTACGCCTGCCTGATCGTCACCGCGTTCGTGTTCGCCCCGCTCAATGCGGCGATCGCAGGTGGTTCGGCCGTGCGGCTGCTGAGGTCGTTCGCGCCGTTCGAGTACGTCCTGAAAAACGGTGCGGTGGCCTACATCCAGCACTTCATCGGCGGAACCCCGCGCGGCGTCCCCTTTGCCGTCGGTGGCTGGAACGCTTCGCTGTGGTCGCTGATCTGGGAACTGATGTGCTATCTCACCGTTGCCGGTATCGGGCTGGCCGGCCTGGCCAATCATCGCTGGATTTCACCAGTACTGCTGGGCGTGGCCACAATTGGCGCGATGTTGGTGCCGCCGCTAGCCTTCCCGGGAGTATGGACTTTCTCACAGCTCGCGGTGCGTTCGGCGATCATGTTCGCCGCGGGTGCGCTGCTGTATCAGTGGCGCGATGTGATGCCCGCTCGATGGTCACTCGTCGCGGTCAGCGTCGTCATCGTTGCGGTCGCCGCCGTCCGGCTGCCCGACTACCGGGTGGTCGCTGCCCTGCCACTGGCCTATGCCGTCATCGTTTCGGCAGCCAAGATCCACCACCGACGCTTGCGCTTGCGTACCGATCTTTCCTACGGCGTCTACATCTACGCGTTCCCGACTCAGCAGTTGCTGGCCAGTTGCGGTCTCGCGACGCTGAATCCGATAGCGTTCGCCGGTGTGTCGGCGACAGTGGTGGTGCCGCTGGCCACACTGAGTTGGTTCGCGATCGAAAAACCCGCGCAGTCTCTCAAGTTTCGGCTCAAACGGAAATGGTCTGGCGCGCAGCTCGCCACAGCGGGCAAATCCTGACGCCGGCCGGGATGGCGAACCGCGTTTTCGGGACCAAAGACCCGATGCGAAGACGACACAATGCGCTTAAATGCAGGAACAGGTTAATGCCGGGAACGGGGACGGCTGGTGATAACGGATGAAACTCGGGCAAGTATTCGATCCGCGAAGCAATGCACTGAATGCGTTGCGGCTGGCCATGGCCGCCGAAGTGATCCTTTGGCATTCGTTCGCCGTCACCGGTGGCGTCCTGCCGTCCGCGCACATACGGCAATTGCTGTTCGGGGTGGGCGTCGACGGGTTCTTTGCGATCTCGGGCTTCCTGATCACCGCGAGCTGGCTCAACAACCCGCAAATCCGTGACTATCTCGTCCACCGCGCTGTTCGCATTCTCCCCGGGCTCTATGTCTGCCTGGCGGTGACCGCGTTTGTCATCGCGCCGGTCGGTGTGGCGATTCAGGGTGGGCCGGCACTAAGGCTGCTGTTGTCCAGCGCGCCATTCGAGTACGTGGTGGAAAACGCCGCCGTCGCGGTGCTCAAGTTCGATGTCGGTGGCACGCCGACCGGAGTCCCCATTGTGGGGATGTGGAATGGATCGCTGTGGACCCTCATCTATGAGGTGCTGTGCTACGCCGGCGTGGCGATCCTCGGGCTGGTGGGACTGGCCGCGCGTCGATGGACTTCTGCGGTGGTGTTGGCATTGGCGTTGCTTCTCGCTGCGTGCTTGCCGCCCATGACATTTCCCGGAATATGGAGCAACGAGCAATGCATCGCGCGCTTCGCCATCGTGTTTGCCGCGGGCGCCTTGGTATACCAGTGGAAAGACATGATTCCCGCTCGCTGGTCACTGGTCGCGCTGTGTGTGGGCATCGTCGTGCTGAGCGGCCTGCTCCCTGACTACCGGCTGGTCGGCGCCGTTCCGTTGGCATACGCCGTCATCGTTTCCGGCGCGCTGGTCCACAACAGGTATTTGCGGTTGCCCACGGATCTGTCCTACGGCGTCTACATTTACGCTTTCCCGGTCCAGCAGTTGCTTGTTATCAGCGGGCTGGTCGGTACGAATCCCTTTGTGTTCGCTGTCATTGCGACGATCGCTACCCTGCCGCTGGCCGCTCTGAGCTGGTTCCTGATCGAAAAGCCGGCACTGGCCCTGAAATCTCGATTCAAGAAGAAGCCGGTTGACGCCGAGCTCTCCGAAGCCAGCCGAACCTGAGGCCGCCGGGAAGGTCGGCAAGCGTCCACAACAGCACGGTCAGCACTTCGGCTCCGACGCTGATCGCCGCGTACGGCGCCGGGTCCCAACCCTGCTCGGAAAAGCCGAAAAGTCCGGCGGTGCGCGACAATGCGAAGGCTACCAGCGAACCGCCGGAGATCGCGGCCCCGGCCCAGCGCAGCCACCAGGGACCACCCACCAGGATCAGCACGGCTACCGCGAACGAGACACTGGCCTGCACCAGGAACCCGGTACCGATCGTTGGAATATGCTGGTATCCATGGACATACAGGTAGGCATGGCTGGCGGCACTGGCGAGCAACGACGCGGCAAAGCCCACCCGGATCAAGATATTCATTGCAGCCTCTGTTCTTTCAACGCCAGGGCGGTCTCACCCTTGGTGTAACTGACCTCCCGAATGCCGAGCGCGTCGTGCAGCTTGCCGGCCGGCAGCGTGATCGGCTTGGGTGCCGGCCCATCGCCGGGGTGCGGCAGCGGGTAGGCGGTCGTGGTCCCGCTGTAGAACGACACATTGCCTTCAGTCTTCGAAAACACTTGGTGGACATGGCCGTTGATGCATGTCACCGAGGAAAACCGGCGCAGGTAACTGAGGGCCTGGGTGGCGTCGTCGGTGCCCCAGCCCCAGTCCGGGTACATCGCGAACAGCGGGATGTGACTGAACACGATGATCGGCGTGTCGCTGGACAGGCCCGCGACGTCCTTCTCGACGAACTCCAGCTGATCGACGCCGAGATGTCCGAGCTTGCGCAGGTTCAGCGTGTTGACCAGTGCGATCACGTGAACGCCGGCGGTGTCGAAGCTGTACCACCCGTCACCTACCGATCCCGCCCCGAATACCTTGCGGTACTTCTGACCCGCGTCGTCGACCGAGTCGTGCTCCCCCGGGACGGTGAACACGTGCGGCGTCTTCAGCCCGCCCATCATCTGCTTCACCTGGTCGAACTGCTCGGGGGTGGACAGGTGCGTGAGGTCACCGGTGTGGACGACGAAATCGGGTGTGTAGCCGAGGTTGTTGACCTGATCGATGGCGTGGCCGAAGGTGCCGGACACGTCCGGGTTGGGCGCACCGGTGAAGCCGAGGTGACTGTCGCTGATCTGGGCGAAGCGCAGGGCGGGCCGGGTCTTCGCGTGCTCGGCCGCGGCGGCCCCGGCGACATGGGAGATCACCTCGCCACCGGCGACGGCGAACCCCACCGCCGCACCGAACCATGCCCCGTGCCGGATCAGCTGCCGGCGACTCATCGTGTTGGGGCCGCGGTTGGTGTTCGTGTCGGTATTCACTGCGTCACCACCACGGTGCCGTGCATCATCGGGTGAATCGAGCAGACGTAGTCGAAAGTCCCTGCGGTGGAGAAGGTATGGGTGAAACTGGCTCCCGTCCCCATGCCGGGTGAATGAAACGAACCGTCGCTGGCGGCCACGGTGTGGGGTTCTTCGTCACGATTGATCCAGGTGACCGTGGTACCCACGCTGACCTTCAGCGTGGCGGGAGCGAACGCGAAGCCGTCGATGGTGACCTGGTTACCGCTGGCCGGTGCCGACGGCGCGGTCACCGATGGCGTCGCACCGGAATCCGGCTTCATGGTGACCGACGCGTGCGCATCGGGCCGCGACGCGGAGCACCCGGCCAGCAACAGCGCCCCCGCCGCCAGCAAGGCAAGGTGTTTTCGGAACGTGGCAATCATCATGCCCAGTGATAGGGCCGGTGGTTACACCGCTAGGCCGGCCGTTCCGGGTACGGCGGCGGGGCGAGCACCTCGACGACGCCGTTGACCTCACGAACCATCAATGTAGGCAATGGCTTTGGGGCGATCGGTAATTGATGGGTGAGCACTTCTCCCGCGGGAGAGAACGAGGTCGAGTGGCAGGGGCAGCGCAACCTGTCGTCTGGGGCGTCGAACCACAATTTGCATCCTTGATGCGTGCACACCCCGGACACCGCCTCGAGCTTGCCGTCGACGCGGCGAACGAATCCGCTGACCGATCCCAGATCGAACGCATGCATGCGGCCGTCCGGAACATCCGAACTGGCCGCGACTTGCTGCCAGCTTCCGTCGTTGGGCCTGAGTTGTCCTGCGACCGCGGGACCTTCGGTGACGCCTCCGGTCACGGCTCGATCGATCGAAACCGCGGTGACGGCGGCGGCCGCCGCGGCCGACGTGCCGACGATCACCTGGCGTCGCGTGGTGTTCTGCTTGGGTGCCGGCGGCGCGGACGGTACGCCGGACATCTGTTCGGCAAGCCGCCGGTGCAGTTCGGTGAGGAATTCCTGGCGCGGGGCGGCCCCCGCCTCGCAGCCCTGCCCGGCAGCGCGCAGCTCGATCGCCATGCGGATCTGGGCGGCCTCGAAATCAGTGGGCGCAAACGGTTTTGGCCGCCGTCCCCGCAGCATATCGTCGACGTAACGGCGCAATCCTCGCGCGTTCATGACTGGCCCCCATCGTTGACCTGTGCCGCCAGCCGCAGCGCGCGATGTTGAAGCACCTTGGCGTTGGCGACGCTGATTCCAAGTTCCGCGGCTGACTCCTTGATTGAATTGCCTTGCAGGAACCGTAGTTCCAAAATTTGTCGATAGCGGTCGGGCAGGCTTTCTAGTACGTGGGCGACACGTGCCGGCGCATTGCTGATCGCGTCCTCGCTATCGGGCGGTTGCTCGATGTCCTCCTCGATCGACGTTATCTCCCGTCCAAGGGTCTCGCGCCAGTGCGCGGCCAGTACCGTTCGCGCCGTGGCGCGCAGGTACGCGCGCACCTCACCGACGCTCGCGGTCAGCCGCAGCGGCCGCAATGCGGCCAGGAAAACCTCGGCGGTGAGATCCTCGGCGTCCGCCCGGTTGCCGACCCGGGCGAACAGCGTGCGGTACACCCAGTCCGCGTTGTCCTCGTACACGGCTTGCCAGTCGGCATAGCCATGAGCGCCTGGGTCGGGCACCGCGCGCAGGGGGCGCGATCCCGTGGGTTCGTTTCGTGACGTCACATGTCTCCCTCACCCGATCAATAACAGCGGGGGTTACACGCGGTCAGGCGCGGCGCGCGAAGATTCATCGACAATCAGCTCGTCGAGCTTCGCCGCGGTGGCGGACAGGACTGTTTTGGCCACGCCGAGGATCCGGTCGCGCACCCGGGGTTTGGCCGAGGCCGGTGGCAGCAACTGGCCCACCAGGTGACCGAAGAGATCCAGGCGCGAGCCGGACAGCCAAGCAGTCAGGTCGGGGTCGTCGAACCAGCGCAGTTGATTGCTGTAGTCGGCCAGCGCGATGCGTAACCAGTCCAGGTCGGTGTCGGGGTGCGGCAGCGGCACCCCCAGCCGGTTGCGGGTCGCGTCATCCGGATAGGCCGCCTCCAGGTGGGCGATCAGCGAGGCGCTGAATATCTGTTGGCAACCACGCACGCTTTGCAACGTGATGCGCCCCGAATCGAAAATTGGAGTGGCAGGACGCTTTTCGGCTCCGTCGGCGGTGCAGTCGATAAAGAGTGCGCGCCCGCGGATCGCCACGTCGCCGCCCTCGAGGACCATCCTGTCGTCCGCATTGTCCTTCTCAATGGCCAGCAGATGGCCCTTGCGCACGATGTCACCGATGCGGCGCAGCTGCTCCAGCTCGGCCTGGGTGACGGTCGCGCAGCGGTACATGGTGGGGCGCACGGCCGGGTCTATCCGCAGCAGGGTGCCGGCGTCCTCGAGCCGGGCGAACAGGTCGTCGGCCGAGGTGGCGTCCCTGATCGCGCGCAGCTGGGCGATGAATCCGGCTTTGATGCGGTCGGCGAACGCCGCCCCGGGCTGCATCGTGGCGCGATCCAGCAGCCACGAGTCGCGCGGCATGATCCAGGTCAGCCGGTCCGGCGCGACGCCATGGCCGAGCAGCCACAGGCAGGTGTCGACGCCCGTCTTGCCGGCCCCGACGATGACGTAGCGCTCGTGGGCGCCGCGACCCGGCAGGTCGTTGGGTGCGACGCAGACGGTGCCGGGCGCGATCGGATACGGCGGCGGGCGCATCGCGGGCACCATCACGCGCATGTAGGTGGCATCCACCACCCGGCGGGCCACGTCGACGGTGTACTCGTCGCCCGCCAGTGTGACGAAGCGGCCCGCACCGAGGTACTGGCTCATCGGGAAATAGCGGACCCGCCCGGTCGGCACCAGCTGCTGGCGCATGACGTGGTCGTAGTACGAGCAGACTTCTCCGGCCGTTGCCAGCTCGTACAACCCCCGGTTCCAGCCGGCCTGGTCGATCGTGTCGCGGCCCAGCCGCAGCGAGTTGACCCCGTAGAAAACCGACGGCTGATGCAAGCGGACGAACGGGTAGGCGGTGGTCCAATGCCCACCGGGCGCGTCGTTGCGGTCCACCACCACGACGCTGGCCTCCGTCTCGGAGACCAGCGTGTCGATGAACGCCATGCCCATGGCGCCCGCGCCGATGACCAGGTAATCGGCCTCGATGGTCTGCATACGGCTCAACGCTAACCCGCGTTGTCAGCGCGGGTAACCCACCTTGCCAAGGTCAGAACGCGGTTACTAGGATATGCAAGTATCCGCTTACGCACTGGAACAAGACCCAAGGGCACCCCATGACCACACAGATCCCGCACTTCATCGACGGGAAGCGCGTCTCCGGCCAATCCACTCGCACGGCCGATGTCTTCAACCCCAGCACCGGCGAGGTGCAGGCAGAAGTCCCCATGGCATCGGCGGCCGACGTCGACGCCGCGGTCGCCTCGGCGGTCGAGGCCCAAAAGGGCTGGGCCGCAACGAACCCGCAGCGCCGCGCCCGGGTCATGATGAAGTTCATCGAGCTGGTCAACAGCAATATGGACGAGCTGGCCGAGTTGCTGTCGCTCGAGCATGGCAAGACAGTGCCCGACGCACGCGGCGACATTCAGCGCGGCATCGAGGTGATCGAGTTCGCCATCGGCATCCCGCATCTGCTGAAGGGCGAATACAGCGAGGGCGCCGGCCCGGGCATCGACGTCTACTCGCTGCGCCAGCCCCTGGGCGTGGTCGCGGGGATCACCCCGTTCAACTTCCCGGCGATGATTCCGCTGTGGAAGGCCGGGCCGGCGTTGGCGTGTGGAAACGCGTTCGTGCTCAAGCCAAGTGAGCGCGACCCCTCGGTTCCGGTGCGGCTGGCCGAGCTGTTCCTCGAGGCCGGTCTGCCCCCAGGCGTCTTCCAGGTCGTGCACGGCGACAAGGAAGCAGTCGACGCGATCCTGGCGCACCCCGACATCAAGGCCGTCGGCTTCGTCGGCAGCTCCGACATCGCGCACTACATCTACTCGACAGCCGCGGCCAACGACAAGCGCTCGCAGTGCTTCGGCGGCGCCAAGAACCACATGATCGTGATGCCCGACGCCGACCTGGACCAGGCCGTCGACGCGCTGATCGGCGCCGGATACGGCAGCGCCGGCGAGCGCTGCATGGCGATCAGCGTCGCGGTGCCCGTTGGCGAGCAGACCGCGGATCGGTTGCGCGCCAGGCTGGTTGAGCGGATCAACCAGCTGCGGGTCGGCCACAGCCTGGACCCCAAGGCCGACTACGGCCCGCTGGTCACCGAGGCCGCCGTCACCCGGGTGCGCAACTACATCGACCAGGGCGTGGCAGCCGGCGCCGAGATCGTCATCGACGGCCGCGAGCGGCGCAGCGACGACCTGACCTTCGGTGACGCCAACCTCGAAGGGGGCTTCTTCATCGGGCCGACCCTGTTCGACCACGTCACCACCGACATGTCGATCTACACCGACGAGATCTTCGGGCCGGTGCTGTGCATCGTGCGAGCCCACGACTACGAGGAGGCCTTGCGCCTGCCGTCGGAGCACGAATACGGCAACGGTGTCGCGGTCTTCACCCGCGACGGGGATGCCGCGCGTGATTTCGTGGCACGCGTCGAGGTGGGCATGGTCGGTGTCAACGTGCCGATCCCGGTGCCGGTGGCCTATCACACCTTCGGCGGCTGGAAGCGCTCCGGCTTCGGCGACCTCAACCAGCACGGCCCGGCGTCCATCCAGTTCTATACCAAGGTGAAGACCGTGACGTCGCGGTGGCCATCCGGCATCAAGGATGGCGCCGAATTCGTCATCCCGACAATGGATTAGGTCATGTTCACCCTGAACGACGACGAACGGGTCATTACCGAGACGGCAGCGGCATTCGCTGCCAAGCGGATTGCTCCGTATGCCCTGGAATGGGAAGCAGCGCAGCACTTTCCGACCGATGTCTTGCGGGAAGCCGCCGAGCTCGGCATGGCGGCGATCTACTGCCGCGATGACGTCGGTGGCAGCGGGCTGCGCCGCCTCGACGGGGTGCGGATCTTCGAGCAGCTGGCCATCGCCGATCCCACCACCGCCGCGTTCCTGTCCATCCACAACATGTGCGCGTGGATGATCGACAGCTTCGGCACCGACGAGCAACGTAAGGAATGGATTCCGCGGCTGGCGCCGATGGACGTGATCGCCAGCTACTGCCTGACCGAGCCCGGCGCCGGATCCGATGCCAGCGCCCTGAGCACCCGTGCCGTCAAGCACGGCGACGACTACGTGCTCGACGGCGTCAAGCAGTTCATCTCCGGCGCGGGCGCTTCGGATGTCTACCTGGTGATGGCCCGCACCGGCGGCGAGGGACCGCGCGGCATTTCCGCCTTCATCATCGAAAAGGGCACGCCCGGAATGAGTTTCGGCGCGCTTGAGGAGAAAATGGGCTGGCACGCCCAGCCGACCGCACAGGTGATCCTGGAGGGCGTGCGGGTTCCCGCCGACGCGATGCTGGGCGGTGCCGAGGGTGAGGGCGCCGGCTTTGGCATCGCGATGAACGGCCTCAACGGCGGCCGGCTCAACATTGCGGCGTGTTCGCTCGGCGGTGCACAGTCGGCCTTCGACAAGGCCGGGGCGTACGTGCGCGAGCGTCACGCGTTCGGCTCCGCACTGCTCGACGAGCCCACCATCCGCTTCACCCTGGCCGACATGGCCACCGGGCTTCAGACCTCACGACTGATGTTGTGGCGGGCGGCAAGCGCATTGGACGCCGACGACCCCGACAAGGTCGAGCTGTGTGCGATGGCCAAACGCTACGTCACCGACACCTGCTTCGATGTCGCGGACAAAGCGCTGCAACTCCACGGCGGTTACGGCTACCTGCGCGAGTATGGTCTGGAAAAGATCGTCCGCGATCTTCGGGTTCACCGAATCCTCGAGGGGACCAACGAAATCATGCGGGTGGTCATCGGTCGCGCCGAGGCCGGCCGATTCCGGGCCACCGCTTAGGAAGGCAGCAATGACGGAGCATCTGACGGTGGCGTTCCTGGGGCTGGGCAACATGGGCGCGCCGATGGCGACCAACCTTGTTGCCGCCAACCACGCGGTGCGCGGGTTCGACCCGGTGCCGGCGGCCCTGGCCGCGGCAACCTCGGCCGGCGTCACCGGTTTCGACAGCGCCGCCGACGCGGTGGCCGGCGCGGACGTCGTCATTACGATGCTGCCCAACGGCGAGTTGGTCAAACGCTGTTACGCCGAGGTGCTGCCGGCCGCGCGCGCCGGCGCGCTGTTCATCGACAGCTCCACGATCTCGGTCAGCGACGCCCGCGAAGTGCACGCGCAGGCCAGGGAGCACGGGGTTGCCCAGCTGGACGCCCCGGTCTCCGGTGGGGTGAAAGGCGCTGTCGCCGGAACGCTGGCATTCATGGTCGGCGGCGAGGAAGACGCGGTGCAGCGGGCCCGCCGGGTGCTGGAACCCATGGCGGGCAAGATCATTCACTGCGGTGCGGCCGGTGCCGGGCAGGCCGCCAAGGTGTGCAACAACATGGTGCTGGCCGTACAGCAGATCGCGATCGGCGAGGCATTCGTGCTCGCCGAGAAGCTCGGGCTGTCGGCGCAATCGCTGTTCGACGTGATCACCGGCGCGACCGGCAACTGCTGGGCGGTGCACACCAATTGCCCGGTGCCGGGCCCGGTTCCGACATCGCCGGCCAACAACGACTTCAAGCCCGGATTCGCGACCGCGCTGATGAACAAGGACCTGGGGCTGGCGATGGACGCGGTGTCGTCGACGGGTTCGTGCGCGCCGCTGGGCACGCACGCCGCCGAGATCTACACTGCGTTTATCGCGTCCGACGCCTCCCACGGCGCCCTGGACTTCAGCGCGGTGATCGAGGCATTGCGGTAACAGTCGCCCGGCTGGACGCACAGCCTTGCGCAATGCGGTTGTCAGAAAGGAGCATTCGATGATCGAAGTGCTGGACGACATGCCCGCGGGAGTCACCGGCATCCGCGTATCGGGCCGGTTGAACGGTGACGATCTGCGCGACTTCAAGCCCGCCATGGAAGAGCTCGTGAGCGGCGACGAGATCAGGATCGTGGAGGTCATCGCCCCCGATTACGAGGGCTTCGGGCCCGGTGGCCTGGTTGAGGACCTCAAGCTGGGCCTCGGCAGCGTTTTCAAGCATCATTCGGCGTTCAAGCGGATCGCGGTGGTGTCCGACAAGGAGTGGGTCGCCCACACCCTGCACGCGCTGGCCTGGATGGTGCCGGGTGAGATTGCCGTGTTCGGGCTCGATGACCTCGAGCGCGCCAAACAGTGGGCCGCCGGCTAAAAGTCACCGGCGTTGCGGCGCAACGTCTCAATCGAGGACACCAGCGCCTGCGATTCGGCGGTTTCCATGCCGATGTCGGCGAACACCTGCTCGTTGAGCGTGACGGTAGCGTCCTCGACCGTGGACCGGCCGAGCTCGGTGATCTGCACCAGCGTCGTGCGCCCATCGGTGGGGTGCGGCATCCGCTGAACCAGCCCGTCGGCCTCCAGTCGGCGGATCGCGTGGCTGACGCTGGTGACGTGGACCTGCAGCCGGTCGGAGGCCTTGGTGATGGGCAGCGCCCCGGTCCGGCTGAACGCGAGCAGCCGCAGCAACTCGTAGCGCGAGAAACTCAGGTCGTACGGCCGCAGCGCCGTCTCCACACGGGCCAGCAGGATTTGATGCGCACGCATCACCGAGGTCACCGCGACCATGCCCTGCGACACATCGCCCCAGCCCGCACGTTCCCAGTTGGTGCGTGCGGCGGCGATCGGGTCGCGCTTCTTATCGGGGGCCACGCCTTTTCTTACCGCACTTGCGGCGAAAGCGGGTCAACTGGCCTGATTCAGCGGCCGTCTATTTACCGACCGCGGCCAGCACCGCGAGGGTGGATTCGCGGCTTCCCACGGTAATCCGCGCGCCACCGTCGGGATAGCAGCGCACCCGCAGCTCGCCGTCGGCGAACACATCGCTCCACGGCCGGTCGGTCTTCGACGGCAGGTACATGAAGTTCGCGTGGGCGTCGGTCGTGTATATCCCCAGCGCGGATAGCCGCATCCGCAGATACCGCCGCTCACACGTGATCATCCGGATCCGTTGCAGCAGTTCGTCTTCCGCGTTGTAGGACGCCGCGACCGCCGGCAGGCTGGTCATCGCGATACCGAACGGCAGCTGGTGTGACCACATCGTCGCGGCCAACTCGGGTGCGGCCACCCCATAGCCGATCCGCAGCCCGGCCAGCCCGTAGGCCTTGGAAAACGTCCGCACCACCACCACATTGGGGAATCGACGCGCCAGCGCCGACACCTCCACCCAGTGTTCGGGTGCGGCGAACTCGATGTACGCCTCGTCGAGCAGCACGATGGTGTCGCGATGCACCCGGCGCAGGAAACGGAACAGGTGCGACGTCGGCTCCAGCGTGCCGGTGGGGTTGTGCGGCCGGCACACCACCACAACGCGGGCACTCGCGGCCGCATCGGCCAGCCGGTCCAGATCGTTGTGGCCGCCCTTGTTCAGCGGCACCGTTACCGGGTTCAGCCGCGCCATCTGCGCGATGATCGGGTAGCCGTCGAAAGTGGGAGCCGACATGACCATCGTGTCGCCCGGAACGGTCAAAGCCTGCAAGGCCTGCAGCACCACCCCCGTCGCCCCGGCGCCCAAGACCACCTGCTCCGAACCGACCCCGATACGATTGGCGATCAGGTTGCGCAACCGCTCGGGCAGGAACTCCGGATACCGGTTGGCCGCGTCGATGGATTTGATCAACACCGATCGCACCGCGGGAAGCGGTGGGAACGGATTTTCGTTGAGCGACAACGCCAGTGGGTCGACCGCGTGCGGAACCGCGTCATCGACCTGCGCGGTGGCAGAGCTGACAAGTGGTTGCATCAGGCTCGCCCGCCCCAGCGCACCGCCGCCGCACCGGCGAAGTCGCCGGCGTGGGCGAAGCCCGCCATCAGCACCACGTCACCGGACTTGAGCTGCCCGTCGGATATCGCGCGATCCAGATTGATCGGGATCCCGGCGCCGAACAGGTTGCCGCACTCCTCGAAGGTGTCCCGGTGCCGTTCCGGTGGCAGCTCGAGCGCGTCACGCCAGTTGCGCAGAAACGCCCTGTTCGGCTGATTGGTGACCATGAGGTCAAGGTCTTTGGTAGACAATCCGATTCGGTCACAGACCGCGTACGCCACCTCGGGAACCTGCCGGTTGCCGCGGGCCAGCACCTTGGTGATCTTGCTTTCGGTGAAACCGATGCTGCCCTCACCGGGGCCGGCCTGCCACCACTGGCGGGGCGGGTCGAAGGAAAGGGTCATCTCTCCCGCGTATTCGCCGAAGGTGCGGCATTCGACATCGAGAATAGGCGACTCGTCGCCCACCTTGACGAGTCCGACCGCGGCCCCGTCACCGGGCACGGCCGACTGCGCCTTGCGGCGAATCGTCGGCTGATCGAAGAATTGACCGGCCGCGTTCTGCGCGATCGCGATCAGCGCGGTGTGCCCTTCGCCCGAAGACAGCAGTTTACGGGCCACGTTGAGCGCCAACACAAATGCCGCGCATCCACCGTTGTTCAGGTCGAGCACCCACGACGGTCGCAGGCCCAGCCGGTGGGCAATGCCGCCACCTTGCCCGTAGAACGCCATGTCGGGTACCTGCGTGTGGGTGATCAACACGTCGGCGCCTTCGACGACGTCATGGCCGTGCCGCTCGATGAGTCCCTGCACCGCGCGTTCGATCATGTCGATCGAACTCTCTTCCGGCGCAACGTGGTGGCGGAACTTCGGAGCCCGGAACATGACGTTCTCACGGAGCTCGTCGGATTCGGCGAACTGTGCGTAGTACTCGGCGGGAATCGGCTCGCCGGGCAGATAGCTGGAGACGTCGATCAGGCTGACGGTTTGGTTACCCATGATTGGCTCATCTCATCCATTCGGGGGTCACCGGCAGGCCAGTGTGGTGGCGGTACTCGGCGATTGCCTTGAGGTTCTTCAGTTCCAGCAGGTGGCCTGCGCCAAACATGTCCCAGAAGTCGCCGACCCACACCGGGCGCTGCGCAGGGGCGGTCTCCGGATACGGGTTGTGGTCGTAGAACGGGTGATGGCAATTGGTCCACAGCACAACAGAACCGGGCTTGTCGAGGACCACCTGCGCGTCGATGACGCGCATCAGGTAGATCATCCACAGATGCTTGCCTTGATCCCAAGCACAGTGATAGTCGACGGTGCGGGCCTGCTCGTTGGCGATGGTGCGCGTGTAGATCTCGGTCTGCGAGCCGAGCCGGTCGTAAGCCAGCCACAGGCCGGGCTCATCGGTTGGGGTGAAGCCGCGCAGGCTGTAGGTCCACTCTTCGAGGCTGCGCGTGTCGGATAGGTACTCGAACAGCTCGTCGGGCGGGCAGTCGATGTAATCGTTGACGGTGCAGTACTCCCCGAAGACCTGATCGTGCGGGTACACCGATCGCATCATGTCCATGATGATCGGCGTGGCCTGCTCCCTGGGGCTGGTTTCGATGCGAGTAACCCCGTCGATGAGGTCGGGGATGTCTTCAAGCGCTGGCAGCGACATTGGGGCATTTCTCCTTAACGGTCGGAATCTGGTCAATAGCAATGGTTTCTGTCTTGGCGGCGCTGAGAAATGGGGCGAACGGCGGGATCTCGTCGGCGGCACACTCGACGCTGACCACAGCGGGGCCGTCGATGCCGAGTGCCGTGCCCATTGCGGCGGCGAGCTCTTTGGCGTCGCTGACGTCGATCGACCTCAGCCCGGGGAACATGGCCGCCAGCCCGGCACCGAGCCGGCTGCGGCGAAATCGGTTGTAGCTGTAGAGGTTGTCGTAAAACAACTGCTCGCGGGTCACGCACATCGCATGCGCGTTGTTGTTGAACAACACGAACGTCACCGGCAACCGGTACTGGACGGCGGTGTGAACTTCCATGCCGTGCATGAAAAAAGCTCCGTCGCCGGCGATTACCACGGTCCGGCCCCTCGGTCGTCCGCTGTTGGCCCGTCCGAAAGCCATCCCGATACCGGCCCCGAAGCTGTAGCCCATACCGCCCATTCCGAGTGCGACGGTGAATCTGCCGTCACGCCGGGCCGGCAGGTAATGCACCGCGGACGCACCGGTGTTGCCCGCGTCGACCACGATGTCGGTGCCGTCGGGCAGCACACCGTCGAGCACCGCCATGGCATCGCGGTAGCGCAAACCCTCGCCAACCCAGGACGGAGGCGTCAATTCGGAGCGCGACACGGCGTCGGGCACCCGCACGCCGGTCGGACGGCCACTGCCGGACAAGGCATGAGTCAGCATCCGCAGCGACGTGCGCAGGTCGTCGGTGTGCACGTGTGTACACGGAACATAAGGCCGCGCAGAGCCGATCGATACGGTGCGCACCGTCGCCAGGGCGTCGTCGAGACCGGCACGTGCCGTGACGGAGAGACGGGTGCCGATCACGAGGCACACCGCGCTGGCGGTCAACGCCTGGGCCACCCCCGGGTGCCCCATCACGCCGGTCACCCCGAGCGCGGATGAGCAGCCGAATCCCGGTGTACCAGAAGCATCCTTGGCGTCGGGCACAGTAGCGACCCGGGCTCGCAGCAATGCGCGCAGCTCTTCGAGCTCGGCGCGAGCATTGTCGCGGGCCACCTGCTCGCCGGCGATGATCGTGATCGGCCCGGTGATGTTGCGGAGCACCGGAACGATCGGCTGCGGGTTCCCGATCGGCCGCGGCTCGACAGCAACAGAGCCCGATCGGTCTGCGTAGACGAATGCCTGCTGAATGTCCTTGGGCAGCAATAACACTGCTGGCCCACCCGTGCACGCTGCCGCGATGGCCCGGGACATCGCCGCGGCGATATCGGCCGGCCGCAGCACCCGCTCGCAGGACACCGACACCGCGGAGAACACCGCTTCGGCGTTCAGAGATCCATTGTTGCCGCTGGTGTCCTGGAAGCTGCCGCGGCCATCCATGGTCGCCGGAGTCTGCCCGACCAAAGCCAACACCGGGACCCGGCTCGTCAGTGATTCCCCAAGTGCCGCAACGAGGTTCAGTGCACCGCCGCCCGAAGTAGCGGCTACCACACCGAGCCCGGCACCGCTGCGGCTGTAGCCGTCGGCCATGGTGGCGGCGGAAAACTCGTGTTTGGCCAGGACCGCGGTGACCTCGGAGCGGAAATGTGCCGCGTCGTAAAGGTCTTCGATGTTGGCGCCATCCACTCCGAAGATGTGGTCGACACCGATTGACGCTAGGCATTCGACGATATGGTCAACAACCCGGTGCTTCCGAGGCATCTGCTCACCTAAGTTCGATTGAGACGATGCCTAAGGCACGAGTCAGGTGAGCCGCCGGTTCACCTGAGGAGGTTCTACAGCGAACGCTGCAACAAAACCTGACCACTGTCGGCGGCGACCACCTGCACGGCGGCGATCTGCTCGATCGGTGTCGAGATGCTCGCGGCGGGCGTCGCGGTGTGGCCGGGTTCGGCCACCCAGGTCGCCAGCCGGGTTTGGCTGCCGTCGCGGCCGACCACAACCATCGCCAACGTGTCGTGGTGCGCATACGGCGGCGCCAGGCAGACGCACTTCAAGTTGATGGACGTCCCCCAGTGCTGGCTGGAAATCTGCACCGTCGACGCCAGCAGGTTGGTACCCACCTGCGCCATCTCCGACGAAGCGGCCACCGGCTGCGGCGGGGTCGCCGACGGGCTGTGACCCTGAA
This sequence comes from Mycobacterium sp. 050272, assembly GCF_039023525.1. Taxonomy (NCBI): domain Bacteria; kingdom Bacillati; phylum Actinomycetota; class Actinomycetes; order Mycobacteriales; family Mycobacteriaceae; genus Mycobacterium; species Mycobacterium sp. 050272. Next base: position 139,085 of record NZ_JBCHKV010000001.1, read on the forward strand.
TGCCGACGAACACGCCCACCGCTAATACCGCGGCCGCGGCGGACGACGCCACCCAGGTGATCGCCCGCGTCCGGCGGCGGCGCCACGCCACCTTCGCCAGCAACGACGGCAAGAGCTCGGGTGAGGGCTCCGGCGCCGTCGGTGGGAGATCACCGGACTCCGCGATCGCGGCGACTTCTTCGCGATCGAGTTGCGAAAGCAGGGCCGGCACTCCACTGAGCTCGGCGACGGCGTCCCGGCAAGCCGGGCATTGCAGCATGTGCCCTTCGAATTCACGGCGGTCGACCGACGACAGCGACCCCAGCACGTATGCGGCATCCCACATCGCGTAGCGGTGATTGTCGCCCATGATCAGTCCAAAGACCTCGTTGTCGCCGGGCGGGCCTACCCCCGGAATCGGCGTCTTCATTTCATCCATCTCCTGTCACCCTTCAAGCATTCGGAGCCGATGACCACCCGGACTGGTGCCCCGAGAAGGCATCGCGCTGTCATCGAGTAACTCCGAGTTCCTGCAGAGTGAGCCGCAAAGCCCGCACGGCATAGTGTAGTCGCGACTTCACGGTTCCTTCGGCAATGTCAAGGTCGGCAGCAATCTGCGCGGTGGTCCATCCGCGGTAGTACGAACGCTCGATAACGGCGCGGTGTTCCGCGGACAATTGCGTCATCGCGTCGGCGATCAGCAACCGGTCCAGCGCCGCGTTGACCTCGTCGGGCGTGGCCTGCTCGGGCGCTCCGTCTTCGTCGAGCGAGCCGACCACGTTGCGATACCGGGCACTGCGGCGATCGTCGATGATCATGTTGCGGGCCACGGTGAACAACCAGGCCCGCGCCGACCGCTCGGTGTCGCCGACGACTTCCGGATGCTGCCAGGCCCTCAGCAGCGTTTCCTGAACGACGTCCTCGGCGTGGGCGGCATCGCCGGTCAGCCGCAGCGCATAGCGCCACAAGACCGCCGCGTGCTCGTCGTAGAGCGCCTTCATCAACGCAGCTTCTGCCGTCCCCGAAGCCCGCCAAGTACCAGCGCCCCGAGCCACTCGATCACCTCCTGCCCATTGAAACGAGGGGAACAGGCGTTTAGTTCGAGATCAGCTCACGGTGAGAATGCGGGGCCCGTCCTCGGTGACCGCCACGGTGTGCTCCCAGTGCGCCGCACGTGAGCCATCGGTGGTGGTGACCGTCCAGTCGTCGTCGAGAACCAGCGTTTTACCTGTTCCGAGGGTCAACATCGGCTCGATGGCCAGCACCGAACCGGGGGCCAGCAGCGGTCCGCGGCCGGGTGATCCCTCGTTGGGCAGGAACGGGTCCATGTGCATCTGCCGGCCGATGCCGTGGCCGCCGTAACCCTCGACGATGCCGAAGGCGCGACGGTGGCGAACCTCGGCCGCCCGCGTTCCCATTTCGATGGCGTGCGCGACGTCGGTCAACCGGTTGCCCGGGATCATGGCCGCGATGCCGGCTTCCAGCGACTCCCGGGTCGCCGCGGAGAGGGCCTCGTCGTTGGGATCGAGTGCTCCGATCCCGAACGTGATCGCGGCATCGCCGTGCCAGCCGTTCAGGACCGCACCGCAGTCGATGGAGACCAGGTCACCGTAGGCGAGAACTTCCGCGGCGGAGGGGATGCCGTGCACCACCCGGTCGTTGACCGACGCGCAGATCGACGCCGGGTAACCGTGATAGCCCAGGAACGACGGCGTCGCCCCGGCCTCCCGGATCACCGACTCGGCGATTTCGTCCAGGCTCAGCGTGGATACTCCGGCAACCGCGGCCGCGTGCACCGCCTGCAGGGCGTTGGCCACCACGGCGCCGGCCGCAGCCATCGCGTCGAGTTCGCCGGCGCTGCGCTGCGGCACTACCTTGCTTCTGCGCAGCCGCGCCAGCGCGCGCATCACTACTTGCCCAGCGCTCGCAACGCGCGCGCGAATACCTCGTCCAACGATCCGATGGCGTCGATCGTCTTGAGTTCGTCGCGGTAGTACTCCAGCAGCGGCGCGGTCTCGTCGTTGTAGACCTTGAACCGGTTGATGATGACGTCCTCGGTGTCGTCGGCGCGGCCGCGGCCCTTGAGGCGCTGCAGCAACTCGTCCTCGGACACCCGGAACTCCAGCACCGCGTCGATGTCGGTGCCGCGGCGTTCCAGCATTTCGTGCAGCGCTTTGGCCTGCTCGATCGAGCGGGGATACCCGTCCAGGATGAAGCCGTTGGCGGTGTCCGGGTCGTTCAGCCGGTCGTCGACGAGCTGGTTGGTCAGTTCGGAGGGCACCAGGTCGCCCGCGTCCAGGTAGCGCTTGGCCTCCAGGCCGAGCTTGGTGCCCTGCCCGATGTTGCTCCGGAACAGGTCCCCGGTGGAGATCTGCGGAATGCCGAGCTTTTCGCTGAGTTTCTCCGACTGTGTGCCCTTACCCGCCCCCGGTGGCCCCAGCAAAACGACTCTCACTTGAGGAACCCTTCGTAGTTGCGCTGCATCAGCTGACTCTCGATCTGTTTGACGGTATCCAACCCGACGCCAATCATGATCAGAACCGCCGTACCACCGAATGGCAGATTCTGCACCGTCCCGGCGTTCCCGATCTGCAGGAACAGGTTGGGCAGCACCGCGATCGCACCGAGGTAGATCGAGCCCGGGAGCGTGATCCGGCTCAGCACGAAACGCAGGTAGTCGGCGGTGGGCTTGCCCGGCCGGATGCCGGGGATGAAGCCGCCGAACTTCTTCATTTCGTCAGCGCGCTCGTCGGGATTGAAGGTGATCGACACGTAGAAGTACGTGAAGAAGATGATCAGCCCGAAGTAGATGCCGATGTAGACCGGATCGCTCGGGTCCGACAGGTAGGTGCCGACGAACTTGTCCCACCAGCTGTTGCCCACACCTCCGCTGCCGCTGCGGATCAACTGGGTGATCAGATGCGGGATGTAGATCAGCGACGAGGCGAAGATGACGGGGATAACACCGGCCTGGTTGACCTTGAGCGGCAGATACGTCGAGGTGCCGCCGTACATGCGCCGGCCCACCATGCGCTTGGCGTACTGCACCGGGATCCGGCGCTGGCCCTGCTCGACGAACACCACGCCGACGATGATCAGCAGCGCGGCGAGCAGCACGGCGGTGAAGATCATCCCGCCGCGGCTGTCCAGGATCGTCTTGCCTTCGGACGGAATGCGGGCGGCGATGCCGACAAAGATCAGCAGCGACATGCCGTTGCCGACGCCGCGCTCGGTGATCAGCTCACCCATCCACATCACCAGCGCCGCCCCGCTCGTCATGACGAGCACGATGACGACCAGGGTGAAGATGCTCTGGTCGGCGATGATGTCCAGCGAGCAGCCCTGCAGCAGGCCGCCGTTGGCCGCCAGAGCCACGATGCTGGTGGCCTGCAGGATGGCCAGCGCGATCGCCAGATAACGCGTGTACTGCGTCATCTTGGCCTGGCCGGACTGGCCCTCTTTGCGTAATTCCTCGAACCGTGGAATGACCACGGTGAGCAGCTGCACGATGATGCTCGCGGTGATGTAGGGCATCACGCCCACCGCGAACACGGTGAGCTTGAGCAGCGCGCCGCCGGAGAACAGGTTGATCAGCGAATAAATCTGCCCGGCTTCGCCACCGCTGGCCTCTTTAATGCACTGCTGCACGTTCGGGAAGTTGACGCCGGGCGATGGTAAAGCGGCGCCGAGGCGATACAGCACGACAATGCCAAGCGTGAAGAGGATCTTCCGTCTCAAGTCGACTGTTCGCAGCGACGAGATGAAAGCCGAAAGCACTTCTATCCTCCTGCGCGGCCGGGGGTATTCCTGCGTTTACGCGCGCTCAACACCCGCAGGCCAGGACGTACGGCGTCACGCGTCAAATCGTGTACGAGACTAACAGCTGGTCGGAGTAGATCCTTAAAAGGGCGTCATGGAGGCGCACCAAAAGGGCTCAGAAAATTCAGGAAGCGGACAGCAACCAGGCGTAGAGTTCTGAGAGCTCGTTGCATTTGCTAAGTATCAAAGCTGGCTGCCGAGGATCGAGGAGCACGATGACACGCACTGACCAAGACAGTTGGGATCTGGCCTCGAGCGTCGGCGCCACGGCCACGATGGTCGCCGCGGCCCGCGCGGTGGCCAGCAACGAGGAAAACCCGATCATCAACGATCCATTCGCGGGACCGTTGGTGCGGGCGGTCGGGCTGGACTTCTTCACGCGGGTGGTCGACGGCAATCTGACCACGGCCGAGACGCCCGAGGGCGGCCTGGGCGACCTGCAGGTCGAGACCGACTCGATCGCGGTGCGCACCCGCTTCTTCGACGATTTCTTTCGGGCCGCCGCTCGTGACGGCATCCGCCAGGCGGTGATTCTGGCCGCCGGACTCGACGCGCGCGCCTATCGGCTGTCCTGGCCGGACGGCAGCGTCGTTTACGAGGTAGATCAGCCCCAGGTCATCGAATTCAAGACCACCACGATGTCCAGTCTGGGCGCCCTACCGTCCGCGCAGCGACGCACCGTCAGCATCGACCTTCGTGATGACTGGCCAACGGCCTTGCGCAGCAGCGGGTTCGACGTGACCCAGCCGACGTCGTGGAGTGCCGAGGGGTTGCTGATGTATCTGCCCCCAGATGCCCAGGACCGGCTCTTCGACAACATCACCTCGCTGTCGGCACCCGGCAGCATGCTGGCCACCGAGTTCCATCCGCCCTCGGAGACGACGATGTCCGAGCGTGCGCAGGAGTTCAACCAGCGCTGGCTCAATCTGGGCTGCGACATCGATCTGTCGCAATTGTTCTTCGACGGCGATCGCAGCGACGTCGTCGAGTACCTGAGCGACCTCGGCTGGCAGGTGAGCTCGCGGCCACGGCGCGAACTTTTCGCCGACTACGGCCGCGATTTCCATGACAGCGAAGCCCTGTCCCAACTACGCAACATCGTCTCGGTTACCGCCACTCTCGGTTAGGAGCGCAGGCATGACGAGCGCCGACAGCAAGCGATTCGACGGCGACAGCTGGGATTTGGCGTCCAGCGTGGGCGCCACCGCCACCGCGGTGGCGGCCCGCCGGGCCATGGCGTCCAAGGGCCCCGATCCGTTGATCGACGATCCCTTCGCCGAGCCGCTGGTCAACGCCGTCGGGGTGGACGCCTTCATCCGGATGATGAACGGCGAGGTCGAACTCTCCGACGACGATCCGGCGTTCACTGCGCAGCGGCTCAGCGAGGGCATGGCCGTGCGAACCCGGTACTTCGACACCTTCCTCCTCGATGCCGCCGAGGCCGGGGTGCGCCAGGCGGTCATTCTCGCGTCCGGGCTGGACACCCGCGCCTACCGGTTGCCGTGGCCGGACGGAACCGTGCTCTACGAGATCGATCAGCCACAGGTGATCGAGTTCAAGACCCGCACCCTGGCCGACCTCGGCGCGGCCCCGACCACCGAGCGCCGGACGGTGGCGGTGGATCTGCGCGACGACTGGCCCGCCGCGTTGCGCGGCAACGGATTCGACTCGACGCAGCCGACCGCCTGGATCGCCGAGGGTCTGCTCGGGTACCTGCCGCCGGACGCCCAGGATCGCCTGTTCGACAACATCACGGCGCTGTCCGCGCCCGGCAGCCGGATCGGTACCGGCTACGTCCCCGACATGCGTGACCGGGTCGAAAAGCGGGGCCGCGAAATGAGTGAACGGTGGCGCCGGATGGGCCTGAACCTGAACTGGTCCGAACTGGTTTACACCGGCGAGCGCAACGACGTATCGGCCTACCTCACCGAACGGGGCTGGCAGACGACGGTGCACAGCACTCCGGAGATGTACGCGCACAACGGTTTTGAATTTCCCACCGAACCGTCCATGGTCGCGTTCGGTGACATCCGATACTTGTCCGCAACGCTGGGGGGTTGAGCGTGGCACGCACCGATCAAGACACCTGGGACCTGGCCTCGAGCGTGGGGGCGACCGCGACCTGGGTCGCCGCCTGTCGCGCTCTTGCCGGCAAGGGCCCGGACGCGCTGATCCACGACCCGTTCGCCGATCCGCTGGTGCGCGCGGTGGGTGCGGATTTCTTCATCCGAGTACTCGACGGCGAAATCACCGATGAGACCGGCGGTCTCGACCCCGACGCGGACCCCGATGCAGAATTCAATCTGCAGCGAATGGTCAACATGATGGCCGTGCGCACTCGGTATTTCGACGACTTCTTCACCGAGGCGACCGCCGCGGGCGTGCGCCAGGCCGTGATCCTGGCCGCGGGCCTGGATTCGCGTGCCTATCGGTTGGACTGGCCCGCGGGCACCGTCGTGTACGAGGTCGATCAACCGGCGGTCGTCGAGTTCAAGACCACCGCGCTGTTGAACCTGGGCGCCGAACCCACGGCCCAGCGCCGGACCGTTGCCGTCGACCTGCGCGACGATTGGCTAAACGCGTTGCGCCAAGCAGGTTTTGACGAGACAAAGCCCGCGGCGTGGAGCGCCGAGGGACTGCTGATGTACCTGCCGCCGGAGGCGCAGGACCGGCTGTTCGACGCGATCACGACCCTGAGCGCGCCGGGTAGCTGGCTGGCGACTGAATACCATCGCGACGGCAGCATGCCGCTGCTGCAACGGCGCGCCAAGGCGATGGCCGACCGCTGGGGCAAGTTCGGCTTCGACGTCGACGTGTCGACACTGGTCTACTACGGCGAGCGCACCCCGGCAGCGGATTACCTGACCGCGCAGGGCTGGCAGATAACGGCGCGCACCCGCGCCGATCAGTTCGCCAAGGCCGGGCTGCCCGTGCCGCCCGGCGAAGGACTCGAGGCGCTGGAGAACCACATTTCGGTGGTTGCCACCTTGCCGTAGCGGTTACTCCGGTTTGGCCGCCGGCGCCCTGACCACCAATGGCACGGCGGGAAAGCACCATGCCAGCTCCGAGCGCGACTTGCGCAGGGCAGCGGTGCCGTAGCCGTGCTTGCGGTGCTCGGGGTGAATCCAGATCCGCACGTTCACCTCGCCGGCGAGGAGCTCGCCGAACACCATTCCGACCTTCTCGCCGGAATCGATCGCCACGAACCAGGCGGCCTCTTCGTCGTCCACCCGCTTGAGGGCAGCACGGATCTCGTCGTCGATGTTCCCGGCAGGGACCCGAGAACCATCGCCGGCCTCGCCGATTTCCGCGGTGCGCGTCGCGAACAGGTCGCGGTCCTCGGCAGCGGAGAACGGCCGCAGCTCTAGGCTCTCCCCCGAGCTCGCCGGCCGCTCGCCGAGCGTGAAGCTCAGCTGCTTGTTCAGGTCTTCGAGTTCGGTGAGGATCTTGCGGCGCGAATCGATGGTGAGCTGCTCGAAGCACATACCCATTACCGCTTCGGCGGCGGCGTGGGAGGTGTCGAGCAGTTTGACGATCCCCTCGACGGCGACTGCCTTGTTTTCCGACTCCACCACGACGTCGGCTATTTCATGCCGGCGTTCAAGAGCTTTCAGAAGGGCGTCTGCGATCTCTCTGCGGGCGGCTTTGCGGTCCTGGTCAGTCATTGCACCAGACTAGAACGCCAACCCGAGTATCGCGCTAGATCCTCGACTCCGATCGGCGCGACGGGCGCTCGCCCAGTTCCAGGAAACGCCGGTAGCGGTCCTGCACCGCGGCTGTCCAGGCGGGATCGGGGTCGACGATGCGCCCGGTGCGGGCCCAGCGGGCGGCGTCGGCGATCGACGTTTCCAGCCCGGCGGCCATCCGGGCCAGGAAGGCCGCTCCCAGCGCCGCGCCCTCGGCCACCGCGGATACCTCCACCGGACGGCCGGTGGCGTCGGCGATGGCCTGCATCCATGGCTGCAGCCGGGTGCCGCCGCCGGTGGCCACGATGCGCGACACCGGCGCTGCACTGAGCTCGATCAGCTGACGAACGACGAATCCCGAAGCCTCGTACGCGGCTCTGCGCAATGCGCCGGGGCCGTGGGTCAGGTCGATGCCGTCGAGCACGGCGCGGCGGTCCGGGTCGTGGAACGGCGTGCGTTCGCCGCGAATGTAGGGCGACCACACCGGGATCCGGCGCGGATCGATCGGAGGGAAGACGTCGCCGGGTCCGGCGGGTCCCAGGACGCGATCCACCCAGCCGAGAAACAGCCCGCCCGCATTGCTGGCGCCGCCGATCTGGCTCTTGGGCGCCTTGGTGTGCGGAATGGTCCACAGCCCCGGCACCTGGCGGGCCTCGGGAATGATGACCCACACGATCAGGGTGGTTCCGCACATCACCAGCACCTCGCCGTCGCGATCGGCGCCGGCCACCATCTGCTCGCACAACGCGTCGACGGCACCCGTGCCGAGCACGGTTCGGGTCCCGGGTAGCTGCCCGGCCGCGGCGCCGATCGTCTCCACCCGCGGCAGCTGCGCCGGGGCGGCGCCGCGTTCGGCGCAGGCGGCCTGATTCCAGCCGGTGCCGTCGAACAGGGGGTACGTGGTGGCGGCGGTGGCGAAGTCGATCACCGCCTCGCCGGCCAGCGCGTGGTTGGCCACCGCCGGCGCCGGCCAGTACCCGGCCGCCCCGGGCGCTTCGGCGGCCGTCCAGCGCAGGAACTCGGCGGCTTCCCCCAGCGCGGGAAGCGATTGATCGCCGTCGACCCGGCCACGCTCGTCGCCGTACAGCAGTCCCGGGGTAACCGGCCGGCCCGCGGCATCGACGGCGGTCAGCGAGGGAACCATCGCCGAAACGGCCACCGCACGGGGTTCGGGCCCGGGAGCCAGCTGCCGCACCTGATCGAGGGCGGCCACCGGGCCGCGCCGCCACGCCTCGTCGGCGTCGTGCTCGAGCCGGTTGGGCGCGGGCACCCGAACGTGATGGGGAATGCGCACCCGCGCCGTCACGCGGCCGTCAGCGTCGGCGGCGACCGCTTTGACCGCCGTTGTCCCGATGTCGATGCCGATTGTGACGCCGTTGCGTGACACGGGCGTCACCGTACGCCAGCATTGGCATTCGTGACATCAAGACCGCGTGCCCTGGTGACGGCCCCGCTGCGTGGGCCGGGATTCGCCAGACTCCGCCAGCTGGCCGATGTGGTGTACGACCCCTGGATCGAGGCGGCCCCGTTGCGGATCTACGGCCCCGAGCAGCTGGCCGAACGGATCACCGCCGAAGCCGCCGACGTCGTTGTGGTGGAGAGCGACTCGGTGCGCGGACCGGTGTTGGAGGTGGGTCTGCGTGCGATCGCATCCACCCGCGGCGACCCCAACAACGTCGACATCGCCGGAGCCACCGCGGCAGGCATCCCGGTGCTGAATACGCCGGCCCGCAACGCCGATGCGGTCGCTGAGATCGCGGTAGCCCTGCTGTTGGCCGCCACCCGCCACGTGCTGGTCGCTGACTCGGATGTGCGCAGCGGCAACATGTTTCGCGACGGCAGCATTCCCTATCAGCGCTTCCGGGGGTGGGAGATCGCGGGGCGCACCGCCGGGCTGGTGGGGCTTGGCGCCGTCGGCCGGGCGTTGCGATGGCGGTTGACCGGGCTGGGCATGCGGGTCATCGCGCACGACCCGTATCACGACGAAGCCCGGCACAGCCTCGACGAACTGCTGAGCGAGGCCGACGTCATCTCGTTGCACGCACCGGTCACCGACGACACCACCGGGATGATCGGCGCGAAGGAATTCGCCGCGATGCGCGACGGCGTGGTTTTCCTCAACACCGCCCGCGCGCAACTGCACGACACCGACGCGCTCGTCGACGCGCTGCGCACCGGCAAGGTGGCCGCGGCGGGTCTGGACCATTTCGTGGGCGAGTTTCTGGCGACGGACCATCCGTTGGTCGGTATGCCCAATGTCGTGCTGACACCACACATCGGCGGGGCCACCTGGGACACTGAGGCACGGCAGGCGCAGATGGTCGCCGACGATCTGGAAGCCTTGCTATCCGGCAACACGCCCGCCCATATCGTCAACCCGGAGGTACTGGGGTCATGAAGTTCGTCGACAACCCGGAAACCGCGGTGCTGGACGCGGCCAAGGACATGCTGCGTCGCGGGCTCGTCGAGGGAACCGCCGGCAACATCTCGGCACGACGCCGCGACGGCAACATCGTGATCACCCCCTCGTCGGTCGACTATCGCGACATGGAGCTCGACGACTTGGTGCTCATCGACGAACACGGCGCCGTACAGCACGCAAAGGACGGCCGGGCGCCGTCCTCGGAAATGCAACTACACCTGGCGGCCTATCACGCATACGACGACATCGGCAGCGTCATCCACAGTCATCCGGTGTGGGCGACCATGTTCGCGATAGCCCATGAGGCGATTCCAGCTTGCATCGACGAATTCGCGGTCTACGTCGGCGGCGACGTTCGGTGCGCCGACTACGCCGCGTCCGGAACCCCCGACGTCGGGGTCAACGCGGTCAAGGCACTGGAGGGCCGCGGCGCCGCGCTGATCGCCAACCACGGCCTGGTCGCGGTGGGACCACGCCCGGACAAGGCCCTGCACATCACCGCCCTCGTCGAACGCACCGCTCAAATCGTCTGGGGTGCAAGGGCTCTCGGCGGACCGGTGCCGATTCCCGAGGACATCAATCGCAACTTCGCCGGTGTCTACGGCTACCTGCGCGCCAATCCCCGATGAGCCGCGTGCAGCTCGGCCGCGCCTGCGTGACGCGCATCGTGGAATTCCAGTTCGAGTTGGGGACAAAGTCTTTCGCGCAAACACCGCGTGACGGTTGGCACGACAACGCCGATCTGCTGGTGCCGGACTTCTTCGACCCCGACAGCGAGAAATGGCGCATCGCGGTGCAAAGCTGGGTCGTCGAGGTCGACGGGCTGACCGTCGTCGTGGACACCGGCGTCGGCAACGACCGTCAGCGCCCTCACATGCCGCCGCTGGATCAGCTGGACACCGCCTTCCTCACCGCCTGGGAGTCAGCCGGCATCGACCGCGCCGCGGTGGACGTGGTGATCAACACTCACATTCACTCCGACCACGTCGGGTGGAACACGATGCTCGACGGCGACGTGTGGGTCCCGACGTTTCCCAACGCCCGATACCTCGCGCCCGCAGCCGATTACCGTTACTTCGCCCCCGACGGACCGGTGGCGCGACGATCGCCGCGCACCGAGCAGGAGGCGACCCAGCAGCGCGGTGATCAGTTGGTGTTCGCCGATAGCGTGCTGCCCATCGACGAGGCCGGGCAGCTCGTCTGTTGGTCGGACGACTACCAGATCAGCCCGTCACTGCGCCTGCGGCCGGCCGCGGGACACACCCCGGGTTCCGCGGTGCTGTGGCTGGACGCGGGGGTGCCCACGGTGTTCGTCGGCGACATCACGCACAGCCCGCTGCAGGTGCGCCGTCCCGCAGACCCCTGCGCGTTCGACGTGGACGCCGCCGCTGCCGCGGCGACCCGGCACCGGATCTTCACCGAAGCCGCGCAGACACACGCCACCGTGATCCCCGCGCACTATCCCGGCCACGGCGGCGCGTCGCTGCGCGCCGTCGACGACGGATTCGAAGTCGACGAGTGGTTGGAGATCGAAAAGCTATGACTTATCGAGTAGTTCAGTGGTCGACTGGCAACATCGGCAAGCGAGCACTCGGTGCCCTGATCGACCGCGACGATTTCGAGGTGGTCGGCGTTCACGCGTTCGGGCCCGACAAAGTCGGTTGTGACGCAGGAGTTCTCGCCGAGCGTCCCCCGATCGGTGTGGCCGCGACCGACGATGTCGACGCGTTGATCGAGCTGGCACCGGATTGCGTGAACTACATGCCGCGCGCCATCGATTTCGAATTGGTGGACAGGCTGCTGCGCAGCGGCATCAACGTAGTGACCACCGGAGACTTCCTGACCGGTTCACACCACCCAATCGAGCGTGTGGCGCTGCAGGAGGCGGCGCTTCATGGCGGCGCGACGTTCCTGGGAACGGGATTCGAGCCGGGGTTCATCAACGTCGTCGCCGGCTTCCTTACGGGCGCGTGCCGAAAAGTGCACAGCGTCAAGCTTGTTGAGACGTTGGACTGCACCACTTATCCCGTCCAAGACGTATGGAAGGTGCTCGGCTTCGGCAAGCCGCCCCGAGAGCCAGTGACGCATCTCGACCCGTCGGCACAACGCTACGGGCTCGGCTACTTCGAGACGCTCGACATGATCGCCACCATGCTCGGCGTCGAACTCGACTCCAAGGAAGCATTCGTCGAGCCCGCGGTGCTGACCCGGGATCTGGATCTGGGGTGGGTCCGGTACGCCGCCGGCACCGCCGGGGGCCAGCGCCGCACCTATCGCGGTCTGCGCAACGGCCGCCCGGTGATCGAGCTCGCGATTTGCTGGACGATGAGCAGCGACGCGCTGGATCCGCAATGGGAAGACCCCGAAGGTTTCAGTGTGGTGATCGACGGCGAACCCTACGTCGACGCGACGATCCGGTTCGGCCATCCGGGCCAGGATGCGATGACGGTGTTGATGGACAGCACCGCGGTCGCGGCGGTCAACGCCATCCCCTTCCTCTGCGACGCGGCCCCTGGCATCATCACCCCAATTGATCTGCCGATCATGGGATCTCACGGCGCGATGGACTAGGCGGCGCGGCGGCGCCAGTCCCGCGGCGGCATGCCGTGCTCCCGGGTGAACTGCCGGCTGAAGTAACCGGGATCGAAAACCCCAACTCGCCGGGCGATCTCGGCGACCGGAAGGTCGGTTTCCTCCAGCAAGGTGCGTGCTTGCGCCATCCGGCGTTCGATGATCCACTCACCCACGGTGCGTCCGGTGCGGCGGCGCACCACCGTGGTGAGATGCCCCGGCGTGATGCCGAGTTCGCCCGCCACGTCACGCAGCGACAACGCCTCGCCCTTACGACGGTCGATCACCGCGAACACGTCGGCCAGCAGCGGCTCACCGCTGCGCTTGAGATCGGCCACCACATCGCGGGCCAGCCGCGCGAGCTCGATCAGCAGTAGGGTCAAGTGCGCCAGGGCGGCCTGTCGATGGCCCTCCTGCCGGGCAGTGAGTTCGGCTTCGATTGACCGGATCGCGTTGTCCCACATGGGCCGTCGGTCTTGAGGTATCTCCAGGCGCAATACCCCGCCGGAAAGTCCGTGCAAAAACGGGAAGAGCAGCGGATGCCCCCGCCAGGCCGGCCAGGGCGAACGGCCGTCCTCACCGAGCGCGGCCGGATCGAAGAACACCGCGACTCCGGCATCCAAGTCTTCCAGCCGCGCCGGGTCGAGCACCTCGCCGGCCGCGGCCACGTACACCAGGCCTGCCGCAGGGACGTACCACAGCGCCGGGAAGTCGTGGATGTGACGGCCCCGCTCGCCAAGGTCGCCCATGTGGCGGTGCAGCGACACCGGAGACATGTCCGGATCGGTGCGATATTGATAGATCGGCACACCGGCGCGGTGGCCGACCAGCCGAGGTGCCCGCGTCATGATTGCAGAATATAGTCCTACTTTTGTCGATGATCACCTAATTATGCAGTGCCCCAACCGTACATTATGGAGCACATGACTAAACATCATCCACATGACTACCTGCCAGCGACCGGTCACGCCGCTTTTCTGCCCGCGTACGACGTGATCGCCCGGGTCATGGGCCTGGGCAGCGTCTATCGGCGGCTCATCACTCAAGCCGAAATCGCCGACGGTCATCGAGTCCTGGAGATAGGCTGCGGGACAGGAAATCTCGCGATTCGCGCCAAGCGTGCCCAGCCTTCGGCGGACGTGACCGGTTGCGACCCGGACCCGCGAATCCTGGCGGTCGCGAAGCGAAAGGCGGCCCGATTGACCGGCATTCGGTTCGAACAGGGTTATGCCGAGCGGCTTCCCTACGCCGACGGCGAATTCGATCGGGTGCTGTCGTCGATGATGCTGCATCACATCAACGACGATGCGAAGCCCGCCGCGGCCGCGGAAATATTTCGGGTGCTGCGTCCGGGCGGGAGGCTGCACCTGGTGGACATCGGCGGGGATGAGACCAGCGGCGGCTTGCTGGCACGGCTCATCCGGCACAACCCGCACGCGGCCGGCAACCGCGGGGACGCGGTGCCCAGACTGCTGCGCGCGGCGGGATTCGACTGCGCCGAACTCGCCACCACGCGGCAACGCATCGTCGGCCAACTCACCTTTTACCAGGCCACCCGGCCCGCTTAGGCGCAAGATTGACCGGCGTTGCGTACGCCATTCGTCGAGGTTGCCCCGAATCGCGGGAAGCGTACAGTGGTGGAAGCTTGTTATATCAGCTAAGTATTAGCGAAGGTAAGCTAAATACATCCTATTGAGGGGGCACCACATGACTTCTTCCACCAGATACGAGGGCGATACCTGGGACCTGGCGTCCAGCGTGGGGGTCACGGCCACGATGGTCGCGGCCGCGCGCGCGATCGCGTCCCGCGCCGAACGCCCGCTGATCAACGACCCGTTCGCCGAACCGCTGGTCAAGGCCGTCGGTGTGGACCTGCTCTCCCGGCTGGCCAGTGGCGAACTGGACCCGGCCGAGCTGAACGACGTCCACGACGGCGCGGCGGGATCGGCCGGGGCGATGTCACGCATGGCCGACAACATGGCCGTGCGCACCAAGTTCTTCGACGAGTTCTTCACCGACGCCACGGACGCGGGTATCAAGCAGGTTGTGATCCTGGCGTCCGGGCTCGACTCTCGGGCCTATCGGTTGGCGTGGCCCGCCGGCACGGTGGTCTACGAGGTGGACCAGCCGCAGGTCATCGAATTCAAGACCAACGCGCTGGCGAACCTGGGCGCCGCACCGACCGCCGATCGCCGGGTGGTGGCCATCGATCTGCGCGACGACTGGCCCACCGCGCTGCGCACCGCCGGCTTCGACCCCGCCCAGCCGGCGGCATGGAGCGCCGAAGGCCTGCTCGGCTACCTGCCGCCCGAGGCCCAGGACCGGCTGCTGGACACCATCACCGCGCTGAGCGCGCCGGGCAGCCGGCTGGCCACCGAGAGCGCGCCAACCCAGGAGCCCGGTGAAGAGGAAAAGATGCGCGAGCGCATGCAGACCATCACCGAACGCTGGCGTGCACACGGGTTCGACCTGGACATGGCGGGTCTGGTCTACCTCGGCGACCGCAACGAGGCGGTCGAATACCTGGCCGAACGCGGCTGGCGTCTGCAGAGCAGCAGCATCCGGGAGTTGTTCGCGGACAACGGCTTTGAACCGCTCGAGGACGACGACATGCGGATGGGCGAGATGCTCTACACCAGCGGCACCCTGGAAAAGAAAGCGAAATAGATGAGCACTGACTCAGGACGTACCGAAGGCGACAGCTGGGACCTGGCCAGCAGCGTGGGAGCGACGGCCACCATGGTCGCCGCGTCCCGCGCCGTGGCGTCGCAGGGACCCGACGCGCTACTTGACGACCCCTACGCGGATCCGCTGGTGCGGGCCGTTGGGCTGGATGTCTTCGTCCGCGTGATCGACGGCAAGATCGATTTCGAGGACGACGCGCTGCTCAACCGCCAGGCGCGGATCCATCAGATGACCGTGCGCACCAGGTTCTTCGACGACTTCTTCACCAGCGCAACCGAAGACGGTGTGCGGCAGGCGGTGATCCTGGCGTCGGGTCTGGACACCAGGGCTTACCGGCTGCCGTGGCCGGCCGGCACGGTGGTATACGAGATCGACCAACCCCAGGTCATCGCGTTCAAGACCGAAACACTGGCCGGTATCGGCGCCGAGCCGAGCGCGCAACGCCGTACCGTCGCGATCGACCTGCGCGCCGACTGGCCCGCGGCGCTGCGGGCGGCCGGCTTCGACGTCACGCAGCCGACCGCCTGGAGTGCGGAAGGGCTGCTGCCCTACCTGCCGCCGGAAGCCCAGGACCGGTTGTTCGACCACATCACCGCGCTGAGCGCGCCGGGCAGCCGAGTCGCCACCGAGCATGTGCCAGACCCCAACGCGTTCACCAACGAGCGCTTGCAGCAGATCAGCGACCGGTGGCGCAGCTTCGGGTTCAACCTGAACGCGGCCGACCTGTTCTACCAGGGCGAGCGCAGCGTCGTGGTGGACTATTTGAACACGCACGGCTGGCAGGTGGAGGCGCATTCCGCCAAGGAGCTGTATGCCCGCAACGGGTTTGAGTTTCCGTCCGACGAGATGACGGCCGCCTTCGGCGACATGAGCTATGTGGACGCGACGCTGAAGTAGGGCTTGGTTAGGGTCGTCTCATGCCTCGCGCACACGACGATAATTGGGATCTGGCGTCCAGCGTGGGCGCGACCGCAACCATGGTCGCGACCGGGCGTGCCATGGCGACGAAGGATCCCCGCGGCCTGATCAACGATCCGTTCGCCGAGCCTCTCGTGCGCGCGGTCGGCGTGGATTTCTTCACCAAGATGATGGACGGCGAGCTCGACCTGTCGGCCATCGAGAACGCCACCCCGGTCCGCATGCGGTCGATGGTCGACGGGATGGCGGTGCGCACGAAGTATTTCGACGACTACTTCGTCAACGCCACCGCCGCCGGCGTGCGCCAGGTGGTGATCCTCGCGTCCGGGTTGGACTCGCGCGCCTACCGGTTGCCGTGGCCCGCCGAGACAGTGGTGTACGAAATCGACCAGCCGCAGGTAATCGATTTCAAGACAACCACTTTGGCCGATATCGGAGCACAGCCGACCGCTATCCGGCGCACCATTCCGATCGATCTGCGCCAGGACTGGCCAGCCGCACTTCGGGCCGCCGGGTTCGACACCAACACGCCGACCGCGTGGTTGGCCGAGGGGCTGCTGATCTACCTGCCGCCCGAAGCCCAGGACCTGTTGTTCGACAACATCACCGCCCTGTCCGTGCCGGGCAGCACGATCGCCACCGAATTCGTTCCGGGCATCGTGGATTTCGATGCCGATCGGGTGCGCGAGATGTCGGGCTCTTTCCGGGAGCACGGCGTCGACATCGACATGGCGTCGCTGGTGTACGCGGGGCAGCGCAACCACGTCGTCGACTATCTGGGCACTAAGGGCTGGACCGTCGAGGGCGTCACGCGCACGGAGTTGTTCGGCCAAAACGGCCTGGAGGTGCCGCCGCCGGAAAACGATGACCCGCTCGGCGAGATCATCTTCATCAGCGGCCGGCTCGACGGCTAGAGGCGATCGCCAGCGCGGCGTACCCGGGCGCGTGGGGGCACCTCTCGCTTGCGGGGGAGGGTCGCCTCCATCGAGCTAGAAGCGCGACTCCCCCAGCCACAGCACGCTGGCCCCACTGACGGCCTGCTCGAGGTTCTCCACCACCGCGGCAACCGTACGGCCGAGCAGTGCGCCCAGCGCGTCCGGCAGCGATGCGGCGGCCGGCTGCGCGGACGCCCGGGGGCGCACCAGCGCAAGCAACGAGGATCCCGGGAAGTTGGCGACCCGGACATCGGCGTCCTCGTCCAGGCCGGCCAGGACCTTGGCGCGGCGCACCGCGGTGCGCAGACCGCCGAGTTCGTCGACCAGGCCGCGTTCGAGTGCGTCAGCTCCGGTCCAGACCCGCCCCTGGGCGACAGCGTTGACGGCCTCGGTGGTCAGGTTGCGACCGTCGGCCACGCGCTGCACGAAGTCGTCGTAGATCAGGTCCGCCTCGGCCTCTCGATCGGCCCGCTGCTGCGCGGTGAAGGGCACGTCGGTCGACCACGCGTCCGCATTGGCGTTGGTGCGCACCGCATCTGAGGACACTCCGAGGCGCTCCTTGAGATCGCGAAACACCAGCTTGCCGGTGATCACACCGATCGAACCGGTGATCGTGGCCGGACTCGCGACGATCGCGTCGGCGGCCATCGCGGCGTAGTAACCGCCGGACGCGGCGACCGAGCCCATCGATGCCACTACCGGCTTGCCGCGTTCGCGGGCCCGCGCGACCTCGCGCCAGATGGTCTCCGACGCCGTGACCGAACCGCCGGGGCTGTCGATGCGCAGCACGATCGCCGCTACCGAATCGTCGCGCGCGGCTTCCCGCAGGGCCGCCGCGATCGTGTCGGCGCCGGCGCTGGAGTTGCCGAACGGCAGGAACTGCGGGCCACCGCGGCCGTTGACGATCGGGCCCTGCAGCGTGATCACGGCGAACGTGGGCTTGGGGCGGCGGCCGGGAATCGGCGGCGCCGGCGGCACCAGCCGCGTCCGGGACGCTGCCGCGTAGCGCGTCAGGTTGAGCCGCGGACCCAGCTTTTCGGTGTCGGTGTCGTCCGAAACATCCTCCACACCAACGAGTTCCGCGATTCGCGCATGTGCCTGATCACGGAAGCCGATCCGGTCGACCAGACCGGAGGACACCGCGTCATCGCGCAGCAGCGGGGCCCGGTCGGCCAGTGCGTCGAGCCCGGCCGCATCGATCTTGCGTGACTCGGCGATCCCGTGCCACACCTGGTCCTGCAGACTTTCCAGCATCCGGGTGACCGCTTCGCGATGGGCTTCGGTAAAGCCCTCTTCGGTGAAAACGTTTGCCGCGGACTTGTATTCGCCTCTGGCGACGAACTCGGCCTCGATGCCCGCCTTGTCCAGCGCGGTGCGCAGGAAGGTCGCGTTACTCGCGAAGCCGATCAGTCCGACGCTACCCGAGGGTTGCATCCAGACCTCGCTGAACGCCGAAGCCAGGTAGTAGGACAACGTCCCGGGGTAGGTTTCGGCCCAGGCCAGCGATGGCTTGACCGCGCTGAACGAGGCGATCGCCTCGCGCAGCTCCTGGACCGCGGCCGGCGGTGCGGCCGCGAGTTGCACGCGCGCGATCAGTCCGGCCACCCGGGAGTCTTCGGCGGCCCGGTGGATCGCGGCGACCGCCTGACGCAGCGTTATCGGCCGCTCCGCGCCGGTGACGAACGCCATCGGGTCGAAGCCCGCCGTCTCGGGCGGCACCGAGCGCAGGTTGAATTCCAGCACGCAGCCATTGGGTACACCGCGGTGGCGAGCCGTATCGACGCGGCCGGCCAGGGCACGTACGTCGTCGACACCGGGCAGCGAAGGCAGAAAGGCGAACATGCTCTGCAGCGTACCGATCGACGCCCGTAGGGTGAGTCCGTGAGGTTCTCGATCGCCATCCCGCAGTTCGACTACGACGTCTTCGACACCGAGGGGATGCGCTCCTATGTGATGCGCGCCGAAGAACTGGGGTTCGAAGGAATCTGGACGCTCGAGCAAACCATCGGCCGAGGGCCGCTGCTGGCACCGCTGGAACTGCTGTCGTACTGCGCGGCCTTCACCGAGCGAGTGCGACTGGGGGTGGCCGTGCTGGTGACGTCGCAGCACGAGCCGCTGCAGCTGGCTTCGGCGGTGACCACGGTCGACCGGATCAGTCACGGCCGGCTGGACATCGGTGTCGCACCGGGGCGCGGCGGGCCCACACTCGCGGCGTTCGGCGTCGAAAAGGACACGTTCATCTCGTATTTCACCGAGGGCCTGACCCTGATGAAGGCGGCTTGGTCCGACGAGCCGACGGTGAACTTCCATGGCCGGTTCCGTGACGTCGCCGACCTGCCGTTCCAACCCAAGCCGGTGCAGCGTCCGCACCCGCCGATCTGGTTCGGCGGGTTGGCCCCCAAGGCCTTAGCACGGGCGGTGCGCCACGGGGACGCCTACATGGGTCCGGGCGCGTCACCCACCGAAGCCTTCGCCGCGGCCGTCCCGATCGTGCGCCGCGAACTCGACGAACAGCAGAAGGACCCGGCCGACTTTCCGATCAGCAAGCGCGTTTATCTGATGGTCGACGACGACGCGACACGCGCCCGCGAGCGGGTGCTCGCCGGGCTAGAGCGCACCTACAGCGGAGTGATACCCGGCGTCGAGGCGGTTCCGGTGTCCGGAACGCCCGATGACGTCATCCGTGGGCTCCAAGAGGTGCTCGACGCCGGCGCCCAGACGCTGCTGCTCAATCCGCTGGGCGCCGACGTGGGAGAAAATCGCGAGCAGATGGAACGCCTTGCCGCGGAAGTGATTCCGCAGCTCGGTTAGTCAGCGTCCAAGCTTCTTGCGCAGCCAGGCACCGATCTCGGCGATCGCGTCGTCGACCTCGGGCACCCAGCCCGCGCTCATGATGAAGGAGTGCTGCCCTCCCTCGACTTCGCCCGCCAAGATGTCGTTTCCGGCCGCTTCGAGGCGGCGGGCGAACTCGGCATCCTCGCCGGCGAGCACTTCGTCGCCGCCCCAGAACACCGCGGTCGGCGGCAGTCCCGACAGGTCCGCGGCAAGCAGACTCACGCGGGGGTCGTCGAAACCGACCCCGGTGTCGTCCAGCCAGCATGACCTGAAGAACTCCGCGAGCGGACGCGACAGCAGCCGGTCGCGTTCGGCATTGCTGTCGTAGGTCTCGTTCGTCATCGTCAGGTCGACCCACGGCGAGATCGACACGATCGCGCCCGGCAGGGCGGCCCCTTCGTCACGCAGCGCGATCGCCAGCCCGACCGCGAAGTTACCGCCGATCGAATGGCCAACGCTGGCAATGTTTTCCGGCCGATAATCCTGCGCCAGCAGCCAGTTGTAGGCGGCGCGTACGTCTTCGACCTGCGCGGGGAATTTGTGTTCCGGCGAGCGCCGGAAGTTGAGTACCAGGGATCGCGCCCCCGCCGCCTTCGCGAGGTGCGCCGCCGCCTTGCGGTCGGAGTGCATGGATGCCACGACAGTGCCACCCAGGTGGCCGTGCAGCAACACCCGGTCCGGGTCACTGTCGACGGGAATGCACCACAGCGCCTCCACCCCGCCGGCGTCCACTTCGGCATAGGTCACGCCCTCGGGTTCCTTGGTCGCCAGATGCATCGTCTCGATGACGTCGCGCACCGTGTCCAAGTCGAAGTTGGGGTTGGCGGACCGCGCGCTCAGGGCGCCGAAGAAGTCGGCGAACTCTTTTGCCTGCGTGCTGACCATCGGGATTGCCTTTCACGTCGGGTATTGAGTAACGATCGTTATCGTAACGGACGTTATCCTATGATGGCAGAAGCGTCAACCCCAGGGAGAACCCGTGCGATATCCACCGGATCAGAAGGCACGCGCGCGCGACGCACTCGTTCGCGCCGGCACCCGCTCGCTCAAGACGAGCGGATTCAACGGCGTCGGCGTCGACGGGCTGGCCGCCGCCGCGGGCGTCACGTCGGGCGCGTTTTATTCGAACTTCCCGAACAAGACGTCGATTCTCGAGGCCGTCATCGAGGCGGGAGTGGGTGAACCGTTCGTCACCGACACCGCCGCGATGGACCACGACGAAGCACGGGCGCACATGATCGGGTTTGTGCGCGAATACATGAACGCCGACCACAGCCACGATGTGGCGGGTGGGTGCGTGATGCCCGCGTTGAGCGCGGACGTATCCCGCGCCGAACCGCCCGTCAAGGAGGCTTACCAGCGCAAGATGCTCGCACTGGTCGAGCGGATCACCGAGTTGCTCGACGGAGAAGAGTCCGACCGGCGCCGACGAGCATGGAGCATCGTCGCCTTGATGGTCGGATCGGTACTGATCTCGCGCGGTATGCCTGATCAGAGCGAAACCCGAAGCGCGGCATTGGATTCCGCGCTCGGTACGGCGTCCGCACTAATGGACGCGGGGTCCGCGGACTAAGAGACCTCGGTGGCCGAGCCGCCCGCGGCGGTGATCTTCTCGCGGGCGCTGCCGCTGAACTTGTGCGCGGAGACGTCGACCTTGACGGCAAGGTCGCCGTCGCCGAGGACCTTCACCAACGAGTTCTTGCGAACCGCGCCCTTGGCGACCAGTTCGGCGACGCCGATGGCACCGCCCTCGGGGAACAGCCGGCTGATGTCACCGACGTTGACGATCTCGTACTCGGTACGGAACCGGTTCTTGAATCCCTTGAGCTTGGGCAGCCGCATGTGGATCGGCATCTGACCACCCTCGAAGGTCACCGGCACGTTCTTGCGTGCCTTGGTGCCCTTGGTGCCGCGGCCGGCCGTCTTACCCTTCGAGCCCTCACCACGGCCAACGCGGGTGCGCGCCGTCTTCGACCCGGGGGCCGGCTTCAGGTCGTGCAGTTTGATGGTCATTTGGTCTCCTCCACCTCAACCAGGTGGCTCACCTTCGCGATCAGCCCGCGGGTCTGTGGGTTGTCCTCGCGGACCACCGACTGGCGAATCTTTCGCAGCCCCAGGGTGCGCAGGGATTCGCGCTGCTTCCAGCGCGCCCCGATGGTGCCGCGCACCTGGGTGATCTTCAGCTGGCTCATTGCTGTGCCGTTCCTTCACGCGCTGCACTGGCGGCCAGCGCTTCACTTTCCCGTCGCGCCTTCAGCATTCCGGCCGGGGCGACATCCTCGATCGGCAGGCCGCGGCGAGCAGCCACCTCCTCCGGGCGCTGCAACAGCTTGAGCGCGGCCACCGTGGCGTGCACCACGTTGATCGCGTTGTCGCTGCCCAGCGACTTGGCCAGGATGTCGTGCACCCCAGCGCATTCCAGCACGGCGCGCGCGGCACCGCCGGCGATCACACCGGTACCGGGGCTGGCCGGGCGCAACAGCACCACACCCGCGGCCGCCTCGCCCTGCACCGGGTGAGTGATCGTCCCGCCGATCAGCGGGACCCGGAAGAAGCCCTTACGCGCCTCTTCCACGCCCTTGGCGATCGCGGCCGGAACTTCCTTGGCCTTGCCGTAGCCGACGCCGACCATGCCGGCGCCGTCACCCACGATGACCAGAGCGGTGAAGCTGAAGCGCCGACCACCCTTGACCACCTTGGAAACACGGTTGATCGCGACGACCCGCTCCAGGTAGTTGCTCTTGTCTCCGTCGCGGTCACGGTCGCGGCCGCGGCCACCGCCGCCGTCGCGCCGACCCCGCCCGTCACGGGAGTCGCGGGAATCGCGGCCGTCACGGCTGTCCGGGGCGCCTTGCCCCCCAGCGGACTGCTCCGCCATTATGCGGTCCTTCCAGTTGTCATCAGAATTTCAATCCGTTCTCGCGCGCGGCGTCGGCCAGCGCGGCGATCCGTCCGCCGTAGCTGTATCCGCCACGGTCGAACACCACGCTGTCGATGCCGGCGGCCTTGGCGCGCTCGGCAATCAATTGGCCGACCCGCACACTGTGGGCCTTCTTGTCGCCGTCGAGTCCGCGAACGTCGGACTCGATGGACGACGCGGCCGCCACCGTGGTGCCGTTGAGGTCGTTGACCAACTGCACGTGAATGTGTCGCGCCGACCGGTTCACCACCAGCCGCGGACGCTCCGAGGTGCCGGAGATCTTCTTGCGCAGCCGGGCGTGCCTGCGCAGCCGCGCGACGCGGCGAGTCGCGGAGATGTTCTTCCCCACCGGCTTTTGCGTTTCAGCCTGTGTTTTCGCCATGGCTACTTACCTGTCTTTCCGACCTTGCGGCGGACCTGCTCACCCTCGTAACGCACGCCCTTGCCCTTGTACGGGTCGGGACGGCGCAGGCGGCGGATGTTCGCCGAAATCTGGCCGACTTTCTGCTTGTCGATCCCCGTGACGCTGAACTTCGTCGGCGTCTCCACCGCGAACGTGATGCCCTCGGGCGCCTCGATCAACACTGGATGGCTGTATCCCAGCGCGAACTCGAGGTTGCGGCCCTTGAGC
Organism: Mycobacterium sp. 050272; assembly: GCF_039023525.1. Lineage (NCBI taxonomy): Bacteria > Bacillati > Actinomycetota > Actinomycetes > Mycobacteriales > Mycobacteriaceae > Mycobacterium > Mycobacterium sp. 050272. The sequence goes on from NZ_JBCHKV010000001.1 coordinate 162,486, forward strand.
TGCACCCGGTAGCCGACCCCGAAGATCTCCATCTTGGTGGTGTAGCCCTCGGTGACGCCAGTGACCAGGTTGGACACCAGCGTGCGCGAAAGCCCGTGCAGCGAACGGTTTTCCCGCTCGTCGTCCGGACGGTTGACCACGATCGCACCGTCTTCGCTGCGAACCACCGTGATCGGCTCGGCGACGGTCAGGTCCAGGCTGCCCTTGGGCCCCTTGACCGAGACCTTCTGGCCGTCGATCGTTACGTCGACTCCGGCGGGAACCGGAATCGGCTTCTTACCAATGCGCGACATGGTTACCCCCTCACCACACGTACGCGAGGACTTCGCCGCCCACGCCTTGTCTGGCTGCCTGACGGTCGGTGAGCAGACCTGACGACGTCGAGATGATCGCCACGCCCAGCCCGCCGAGCACGCGCGGCAAGTTGGTGGATTTCGCGTACACCCGCAGACCGGGCTTGGAGACCCGGCGCAGGCCGGCAATGCTGCGTTCCCGGCTGGGTCCGTACTTGAGCTGAACGACCAGCGCCTTGCCGACCCGAGCATCTTCGGTCCGGAAGTCGCTGATGTACCCCTCGCTCTTGAGGATCTGGGCGATGTTGGCCTTGATCTTGGAGTGAGGCAACGTCACCTCGTCGTGATACGCCGAATTGGCGTTGCGCAGACGTGTCAAAAAGTCTGCGATCGGGTCCGTCATTGTCATGACAGCGTCTGTAACCTTCCTCGCGATGGTTCCCGTTAGGGGCCTGTCGCGCACCTGTTCTGGGTTGGTCTCTCGTCCTGTGCCTGTTACCAGCTGCTCTTCTGCACGCCGGGCAGTTCGCCCGCGTGCGCCATTTCGCGCAGGCAGATCCTGCACAGCCCGAACTTGCGGTAAACCGCACGCGGACGTCCGCACTTGTTGCAGCGGGTGTAGCCACGCACCGCGAAGCGCGGTTTGGCGTTGGCCTTGTTAACCAGTGCCTTCTTAGCCATCTACTCAGTTCTCCTTGAACGGAAAGCCGAGAGCCCGCAACAGCGCTCGTCCTTCGTCGTCGTTCGTCGCCGAAGTGACGACGTTGATGTCCATACCGCGAACCCGGTCGATCTTGTCCACGTCGATCTCGTGGAACACCGACTGCTCGGCCAGTCCGAAGGTGTAGTTGCCGACGCCGTCGAACTGCTTGGGCGAAAGCCCGCGGAAGTCACGAATACGCGGCAGCGCAATGGAAGTGAGCCGGTCGAGGAACTCCCACATCCGGTCGCCCCGCAGCGTGACCCGCGCGCCGATCGGCATGCCCTCGCGCAACTTGAACTGCGCGATGGACTTGCGGGCCTTGCGAATTTCGGGCCGCTGCCCGGTGATCAGGGCCAGGTCGCTGACCGCGCCGTTGATCAGTTTTGCGTCCCGGGCGGCGTCGCCGACACCCATGTTGACCACGACCTTGGTCACGGTCGGGATCTGCATCACGTTGCCGTAGTTGAATTCCTTGTGCAACGCATCACGAATCTCGTTGCGGTAGCGCTCTTTCAGGCGCGGCTGCACTTTTTCTGCAGTGCTCATCAGATGTCCTTGCCGTTGGTCTTGGCGATACGGACGCGCTTACCGGTCTCCTCGTCGACCCGGTAGCCGACGCGGGTCGGCTTGCCATCGGAGTCGACCACCATCACGTTGGAAATGTGAATGGGCGCTTCCTGAGTGACGATTCCGCCCGAGCGGGCGCCGCGCTGGTTGGTCGAAACAGCGGTGTGCTTCTTGATCGCGTTGACACCCTCCACCAGCACGCGGTCGCGGTCCGGGTAAACCTTCAGCACTTTGCCTTTGGCGCCCTTGTCCTTGCCCGCGATCACCAGGACGGTGTCGTCCTTCTTGACCTTCATCTACAAAACCTCCGGGGCCAGCGAGATGATCTTCATGAATCGCTTCTCGCGCAGTTCGCGCCCGACGGGCCCGAAGATGCGGGTACCGCGCGGGTCGTTGTCGGGCTTGATGATTACCGCGGCATTCTCGTCGAACTTGATGTAGCTGCCGTCGGGACGCCTGCGCTCCTTGACGGTGCGCACCACGACGGCCTTGACGACGTCACCGCGCTTGACGTTGCCACCCGGGATGGCGTCCTTGACGGTGGCGACGATGACGTCACCGATGCCGGCGTAGCGTCGCGACGAGCCACCGAGCACCCGGATGCACAAGATCTCCTTGGCGCCGGTGTTGTCGGCGACCTTCAGCCGCGATTCCTGCTGAATCACTCGATCTCCTGACTGAGTTCACGTGTGCACGGCAGGAGAACACCTCGGCAAGCCTCAAGAAAGCAAGGCCCACCACAAACCTGACGTGCGCGGTCTTTGTTACCGAAGGGCACGCGGGGCCTGTGACGTTCGCACGCACCGGCCGAGGTCTGCCCAAGGCAACCCCTAGAGTCTAGGTGAAGACCTGCTCAGCGCCAAATTCCTGGCCGGCCGAAGCTCGCAGACGTCAGTCGCCCTGGCGGATCCAGGCCAGGATGTACAAAGTCATTGCCGTTACCAGCGCGAGCAGCACCCACTGCACGACGGCCTGGTCGATCCACGAGCCCGGGGGTGGTGACCCGGGCAGGATAGTTCGCAGCGGGACGATCGCGAACAGCATCGCGGCGTACCACGTCCCGAACGGCGGCACGAACTTCCTGCGGCCCATCACCATCGGAATGGCCACCGACAAGCCCAAGATCGGCAGCGTGACGAGCACGATGCAGATGAATATGTCGAAGACCAACGGCCCCTTGGCTCGCTTCATCGTGATGACCAGCTGAGCGTCGTCGAGGCCACGCGAGTTCACTTTGCTGGTTTCGTCGTCGCGGCTGACGGTGACATCCCAGCCGTCCAACCCCCCGGTCACCTCGACGCGGGCGGGTAATTTTCTGCGGTCGTCACCGGATCCGATGAAGGTGTCGGCGGAGATCTTCTCGGTGCGGTAGGTGTCGAGCGGCCAGTTGGCCGGATCACCGTGGGCCTCGATGGTGGTTTCGACCTGTGCCGGCGCCTTGCCTTTCGGGAACTGCAGATCGCCGAGGTCGTTCGTCGGATACAGACGCACCGCGACGTCGGTGTTCAGCACGTCGAATCGCTTGTCGTACAGCGTGTCCGGGGGATAGACCAGGACATCCACCTTGAGACGATTGGACGTGGTTTTGAAGTCGTCCAGACGCAACTGCACGATCGTGTCGTTGCCGCCGCCCTCGCTGAGGTCCAGCGGCGGAAGCGGCCCCTCCGATCGCTGCAAGTAGTGCACACCGAACAGCGAGAGGACGTAGACGCCGATCACCACGGCCAGAATGAACGCGCCCAGTGACAGGCGCGGGCGGTGCCGGTTCAGATAGCCGAGGAGGCCCGACTTCTTCGCCGATGGTTCCTCCGAGGGCGCCTGTGTCGGCGGGGTTTCGGTGGTCATCGGTCCCGGCCGGCAACTCGCTGGCGAAGTCCAGCTTGACGGGGCGACACGGGCAGATGGTAGCGAACATCCGCACTGCCCGCGCAACTAAACCTCACGCCCCGGGGACTACTGTCACCTGCCCGAAAGCCGTCGTTCACGCTCGGTGCCGGATCCGGGGTCGGCCACGCAGCGAAACCCGATGTGAGTGGTCGCGGTGTCCTGCGATTGCGGCGACCGGGCGGCCGGACGGTAGCGGTGGCAGTACTCCGGCGCGCACAGGTGCGAGCCGCCCTTCAGGGCCTGGCTGACGGCCGGGTCGGCGGGCCCCGAGGGGGTGCAACACGCCTTCGGGGGCTGATCGAGCCGATGGTGCGCGGAAAACTCGGTGGCGGTCCACTCCCAGACGTTGCCGATCATGTCGTGCAGTCCGAACCCGTTCGGCGCAAACGTCCCCACCGGCGACGTGCCCACCCAGCCGAGGGCACCGTCGTTGCGGTACGGGAAGTTGCCCTGCCATGTGTTGGCCATCAGTTGCCCGCCGGGCTTGGGCTCGTCTCCCCACGCGTAGGTGGTCGCGCTGCCGCCGCGGGCCGCATACTCCCATTCCGCCTCCGTCGGCAGCCGCCGCCCGGCCCAGCGCGCGTAGGCGGCCGCGTCCGGATACGCGACCTGAACGACCGGATGATCGGCCCGGTCCGCGACATCGCTGTCCGGTCCGAACGGGTGCTTCCAGCTCGCGCCCGGCACCCACTCCCACCACTGCCGCCAGTCGCGCAGGTCGACCGGGCCCGGGGTGGGACGGAAAACCATCGCGCCCGCGCTGAGCTCGCCGGGATCGATGCCGGGGTACAGCCGCGGATCGATCGGCTGCTCGGCGACCGTGACATAGCGTGTGGCGGCGACGAATTCGGCAAATTGGGCGTTTGTCACCGGATGCCGTTCCACCGCGAACGAGCTCACCGTCACGGTGTGGATCGGCGCCTCTTCGGGATAGAAGCTCGTGGAGCCCATCCGGAAGGCTCCGCCGGGCAGATCGACCAACTCGGTGAGCACAATTTCAGGGTAGGCGGCGCCTGACCCGCGTTAGTCGGATCGCCGGTACCACGCGAACATGTACAAGCCCATCGCCCCGACAAGGGCGATCAGCACCCAGATCACCAGCGCTTGGTCGATCCAGGCACCCGGCGGTGGGGCCCCCGGTAGGAAGTTGCGGATCGGGATGACCGCGAACAGCAGCGCGGCAAACCACCCGCCGAACGGGGGCACCACCTTCCGCTTACCGATCACCATCGGAATGACGACCGCCAACGCGATGGTGGGCATCGCAAACAGGACCAGGCAGATTCCCAGATCGAAGATCAGCGGCGCCTTGGACCGGTGCAGCGTGATGATCACGCTGTCGCCGCCTTCGCCTACCCGCGCAACGCTGACGTCCCAGCCTTCCAATTTTCCGGTCACCTCGATACGGGCCGGCTTGTATTTGCGGTCGTCACCGGATCCGACGAGCACGTCGGCCGAGAGGGTGTCCGTCTCGTAGGAGTCGAACGGCCAGATCTCCGGGTCGCCGTGGGCCTCGACCGTGGTGGCCACCTGGGCCGGCGACTTCCCCGCCGGATAGACCAGGTCCCCCAGGTCGTTCGGCGGATCCATCCGCACCGCGGTGTCCTGTTTCAAGACGTCCAGGCGCGAGTCCCACATGGCCTCCTGCGGGTACACGAGCACCTTCACCCCGAGGCGATTGGCGACCGTCTTGAGCTCCTCGACACGGATCAAAACGACGGTGTCGTCGGATGCGTTGAGATCGGGGGCCTTCAGTGGCGCCGCGGACTCTCCCAGCAGAACAAACCCGAACAACGACAACGCGTACACCACGACGAAGCCGCCGAGGATCGCTATGCCCAGCAGCCGGTGGCGCTTCGGTTTTTCCGGTGGCGCCGGGGCGGCGTGCGCAGGCGGGGCTTGAGCGGTCATCGGTCACCTCCACGGCGGACAACTGGCGGCGGCTCGCAATTCGCTGGGCGATTCCAGCTAACCGGAGCCGACACGAAGTCAGATGGTAATCAACGCGCGGCAATCGCGCTCGAAATGCGGCTTTTCGCAAACTGCCTTCGTCATTCCCTCCATCGGGTGCGAACCGCCAATTCACCCGATGTTTGTTTGCGCGTCGCTTCGATAGCTGTAAATGTCGACGTGTGTCGAAAGCGGGGTGGACATGCACCCCGAAACCGGGCTCGCCGCCGATGCCGGGCGCCGTCTGGCACGTCGGGGCTGGCCACGCTGCCGGAGACCGAGTGCACAGCTGCCGGCCCCTGTTCCGATTGACGCGGTTACCCCAGGTCACCGCTCCCACGAACCACCCCGCGTCGCTAGACTTCGATCACAGCTCAAGGCCGTCTCACCCCCGGCCGTTCCCAAGGAGGCATTCAACGTGAAGCACAACAGACCGGCTGCCGCCATAAGCGTGCTGACCGCGGCCGCACTGGTGCTCTCGGGATGCGGAAAACCCCACACCTCGCTGTCTTACGCCAACGGAGCGCGAGTCGATTGCGGCGGCAAACAAGACCTCACCGCCAGCGGTTCGACCGCGCAGGCAAATGCGATGAAGCGCTTTGTCGACGCCTACGCGAAAGCCTGCAAGGGACAAAGTCTGTCCTACACCGCAAACGCTTCCGCCGCAGGCGTCGAGGACTTTCTGGCGGGCAAAACCGACTTCGCCGGATCCGACCTGCCCCTCACCGGTGACCAGTACGCGGCCGCCAAGCAGCGCTGCGGCGGCGCCGACGCGTGGAACCTTCCGGTGGTGTTCGGGCCGATCGCCATCACCTACAACCTCAACGCCGTTGATTCCCTGGTGCTCGACGCGCCCACGCTGGCCAAGATTTTCAACGGCACCATCACGCGCTGGGACGATCCGGCCATCACCGCGATGAATACCTCGATGCCGCCGGAAAACATTCACGTCATCCACCGCGCCGACCCGTCCGGCACCACCGCCAACTTCCAGGCCTACCTGCAGGCCGCATCCGGCGGGGCCTGGGACAAGGGCACCGGCAAGATCTTCAACGGCGGCGTAGGCACCAGCGCCCACGGCAACGTCGGCACGTCGTCGGAGGTGAAGAACACCGAGGGCGCGATCTCTTACAACGAGCTGTCGTTCGCGTTGGACCAGGGCCTGTTCGCCGCCCAGATCAAGACCCCGGCAAGCCGCAAATCATTGCGCCCGGTCCGCATTGGGACCGACACCGTCGGCAAGACCATCGCCAACGCCAAGATCGTCGGCAAGGGTAACGATCTCGTGCTGGACACCACGCCGTTCTACAACCCCACCCAGCCCGACGTGTACCCGATCGTGATGGTCACCTACGAGATCGTCTGCTCGAAGTACACCGACCCGGCTGTCGGCCAGGCGGTCAAGGCGTTCCTGCAGGCGGCCGTCGGACCGGGCCAGGTCGATCTCGACAAGAACGGCTACATCCCGTTGCCGCCTGACTTCCAGTCACGCGTCTTCACCGCTATCGACGCCATCACCTCGTCGTCGATAGAGAATGTGCGCTAAGACTTTTCGCGCTCTAGGTCTTCTTAGGCGTTCTTCGATCTCGTTGCCGCCACCAGCCGACCAGGAACAAGGCCAAGGCGACGACGAGCGCGATCAGCACCCATAGCACGACGGCCTGGTCGATCCAGGAACCGTACGGTGGATTGCCCGGCAGGATATTACGCAGCGGGACAATGGCGAACAGCATCGCGCCGTACCAGGTTGTCAGCGGCGGCAAGAACGAAGTCCGGCCCAGCGCCACCGGAATGGCCACCCACAACGCCAGCATCGGCAGGGCGACGAGTACCAGCACCACGCCGACATCGAAGATCAGCGGTCCCTTGGACCGGTGCAGCGTGATGACGACGTTGTCCATGACGTTGGGATCGGCATCGTCGGGGTCGTGGACCCGGGTGACGCTAGCGTCCCAACCGTCCAGCCTTCCGGTGACTTCCACGCGGGCAGGCGCCTTTTCGCGGTTTTGGCCGGTTCCCGTGAATACGTCGGCCGCGATGACTTCCGTCTTGTACGAGTCGAAAGGCCAGTTACCCGGATCGCCGCGCGCCTCGATGGTGGTGGTCACCTGCGCCGGTGCCTTACCAATCGGGTACTGCAGGTCGCCGAGGTCGTTATCGGGATACAGGCGCACCGCCGCATCGGTGGTCAGCACACCGAAGTTCTTGTCGTACAGCGAATCTTTGGGGTAGACAAGCACATTCACCGTCAGGCGATTCGCCACCGTTTTCAGCTCGCTCAGGTTCACCTGCACGACGCTGTCTTCGGCCTCGACCTTGCTGAAGTCGACGGCGGGCAACGGCGGCGCCGATTTGGCCAACAGGTGCACGGCAATGAGGGATAGGACGTAGACGCTGATGACTGCTACGAGAATCCCGAAGGCTATTGCGATTTGGCGACCGCGCGTTCCTGATTTCGACGGCGGCAGCGGCGGGGCTTCAGCGGTCATCGGACATCACCACCACGAGTAGAACGGATAGTTTGACGCCTTTCCCGGCAGGCACGGGGTCAGATGCTAGCAGTCAGGCGGCCTGTTTCACGGGATAACGACCGCGAATTGCTGCATCACCGTGGATTTCGCCGCACTGAAACCGGGGGCACCCGGAGACCCCTGCAGATGGACGACCACGAGAAATGCCTTGGTGTTCGTCCAGATGTGGGTGATGCGGTCAGCGAAGGCGAGCCCGCCGGTGCTGCCGGCGAGCAACTGGCTGCTGTAGCCGCAGAACTGAGCCGCTTCGACGCTGACCTGCACGCCCGGGTTGGCGGTGCGCAGATCGGCACCGTAGCGCAGGAACGCCCCGCCGGGTTCGAGGTCGGTCGGGGTGATCGTCACCCTGGCCGATAATCCGTCGGACCCGCTCGCGGTCAGTGCGACATCACCACTGCCGGGGGCCGAGTTCCAGCCGTCGGGCAGCGGCACGGTGAGCCTTGGGGCCACCGGATCCGATACCGATGCCGCCGTCATCCGGCCGTTGCCGGTGGCGGCGGGCAGGCAGGCCAGGGCGTTGGGCGGAATGTGATCGGGCGGTGTGGCCTCGACGCCGGGCACCGGCTCAGCCGGGTCGGACTTGCGCGGTGCGCTGGACGCCGTCGTCGAGGCGGCCGTCGTGCCGGCCCGAACGGCGTTGCCGCCCGTGGTTTTCCCGCAACCGCAGACCCCACCTACCAGCACGCAAATCACACCCGCCGTGGCGAGCGGGACAAACGCGGCTCGTCGCGATTGTTCAGTCACGCGAGAATGCAAGCGCAAGTTCGGTTTCCACGTCTTGGTAAGGGCGCCCGGACAAGTCGATGGTGACCGCGGCGATGGTGCCGCCGGTGAAGACGAACGGTGCCTTGTACCGGCTGGATACTCCGGATCCGCCGTTGCGGCCGACGGTGATGCCGGCCCCCGCCAAACCGAAGGTTCCGGGGTGGGTGGTCACATCGGCGAGCGTGCCAACTACCTCGTCATCGATGAACAGGGTGACGTCACCCAGTGGCGTATGACTGTTCGGCACCGTGCCGGTCCGCGTGTAACCGGCGCCGAAGAGGTGTCTGCCCAACGGCACCGCGTCCGACGAGGACACCAGCTGCTGGCGCTCGCCCAAGAAGTTGTAGACGTAATGCAGGCGCCCGTCCTGGATGAACAGCACATGACCGCCGTGCGCACCGCCCTGTTTGAACAACACGCCTTCGGCACCGGTGGTGTCCACGGTCACGTCGGCCAGCACGCCGAACGAGCGGCCACGGATTTCGGCGGCGGCGCCGATTCCGACGTCGGCGCAGTCGGGGTAGTAGATGTAGCTGGTCCGCTCCCCCACCAGGTAGGGCCGGGAGCGCGTCAGCGTCTCCATCAGGTTCAGGTCCGCCAGTGGCAGTCCGTTGTACTTGGCGGCCTCGGAAAACCACAGTGCCTTAAGCTCTTCCAGCTTCTCGGGTTGCTCGGCAGCCAGATCGTGGCACTGGCTGCGGTCGGCCTCGATGTGGAACAGCTCCCAGCGATCGGCGTCGAAGTGCGACCAGCCCGCCGGCGTGGCGGCGTGCACGGTGTTGGCGAACCAACCGTTGTGCCAGATCCCGCGGGTGCCCAGCATCGTGTAGAACTGGGTCTGCTTGCCGGTGTCTGCGGCCGGATCATCAAGGGCCACTTTGAAACTCACACCGTCTAACGGCTTCTGCGAAATACCTTTGACCGTGTCCGGCGCGGTCATGTCCAGCAGGTCGTAGATGGTCGGAGTGATGTCGGAAACGTTGACGTAGTTGTCGCGCACCTCTCCGTGGGCCGCAATTCCGTTGGGCCACGAGATGATTGCCGAGTCGGCAATACCGCCTTCGTGCGAGGCGTAGCGCTTATAGAGCTTGTAGGGCGTATTGAAGGCCATCGCCCAGCCGATCGGGTAATGGTTGTAGGTCGCGGGCCCACCGAGCTGATCGAAGAGCTTCATGCTCTCCTCGACGGTGTCGATGTACCCGTTGAAGAATTTGCCCTCGTTCACCGAACCGTTCGGCCCGCCTTCACCGCTGGCGCCGTTGTCGGAAATCACCACGACGATGGTGTTGTCGAGCTGGCCGGACTCCTCGAGATAGTCCAGGACGCGGCCGATCTGGGCGTCGGTGTAACTGAGGAAACCGGCGAACACCTCGGCCATCCGCGAAAACAGCATCTTCTCTTCGTCATTGAGCGAGTCCCACGGTCGAACGGTGTCCTGCAGCGGCCACGGCTCGCCGCCCGGCCCCGTGACGTCCAGATACGGGTTGATCGGGGACAGTTCGGTGTCCGGCGGCACGATCCCCAACGACTTCTGGTTTTCCAGCACGACCTCGCGGTAGCGTTCGTAGCCCATGTCGAACCGGCCGGCGTACTTGTCGGCCCACTCCTTGAAGACATGATGCGGCGCGTGTCCGGCGCCGGGGCACAGATAGGTGAACCAGGGCTTGTCGGGCGCAATCACCTTGGCATCGCGGATGAATTCGATGGTCTTGTCGGCGAGATCCTTCGACAGGTGGTAGCCGTCTTCGGGCGTGCCGGGCGGGTTCACCGGGTGGTTGTCGTAGACCAGGTCGGGGTACCACTGGTCGGTCTCACCGCCCATGAAGCCGTAGAACCGCTCGAAGCCGCGCGAGGTGGGCCAGTGCCGTTTCGTCGAGGCCATGCTGCATTCTTCGAGCGGCGTGAGATGCCACTTGCCGACACAGTAAGTGTTGTAACCACGTTCGGCGAGCACCTCGGAGATCAGCGCGGTGTCGGTCGGGATCCGGCCGTTGCAGTTCGGGAAACCGTCGGTGAATTCTTCGATGGTGGCCATGCCGACCGTGGTGGCATTGCGACCGGTCAGCAACGACGCGCGGGTCGGCGAGCACAGTGCGGTGGTGTGGAATTGCGACAGCCGGATGCCACGCTCGGCAATCCGCGTCATCGCGGGCATCTCGACCAGGCCACCGAAGCAATCCCAGGTCGCGATGCCGGTGTCATCCCAGACCAGATACAGGATGTTCGGCGAATTCTCCGGGGCGGTCGGTGCCGCATACGGGCCCCAGTCCGGCTCCGAATCGCGAATGTCCAGCTCGATCTTGCCTTGAAAGCCTTGCGCGTCAGGGGACATGCGCCGAGCGTAACCCCACTGCGAAATTTCCGACCTTTTTTCGCGGTGGGATTACGCTCGCGAACGCTGCGTGGACCCCGGCTCGCGAATGCAAAACGCCCGAGACCGCGAGGTCCCGGGCGTTGCATGCCACTCGGAAGTTACTTGGCCTTTTCCCGTACTTCGACGAGCCGCCACCGCTTGGTGGCCGACGTCGGCCGGGTCTCCATCAGCAGGACGCGGTCGCCGACGCCGGCGTCGCCGTTCTCGTCATGCGCCTTGACCTTCTTGGTCGTCCGGATGATCTTGCCGTACAGCGAGTGCCGCGTACGCTCCTCCAGCTCGACGACGATGGTCTTCTGCATCTTGTCGCTCACCACGTAGCCGATGCGCGTCTTGCGCCGGCCACGCGTCTTCGGGTTCGCCGGAGTGTGCTGCGGGCCCTTCTCTTTCGAAGCGCCATCCTTCGCAGCGGCTTTAGCTTCTGCCATCACGATTCCTTATTTCCGTCGGATCCGTCAGGACCACTGGCCAGGCCCAGCTCTCGTTCACGCAGCACCGTGTAGACACGGGCGATTTCCGAACGCACCGTGCGCAGCCGGCGGTTGTTGTTGAGCTGTCCGGTCGCCATTTGGAAGCGGAGGTTGAACAGCTCCTCCTTGGATTCGCGCAGGCGCTCGGTCAGCTCCTCGTCGGTGAGCTCGCGCAGTTCGCCAGGCGAAATACCCACTGCCATCAGAACTGATCCTCTCGGGTGATGATGCGTGCCTTGATCGGCAGCTTGTGGATTGCTCGGGTGAGCGCCTCGCGAGCGGTCTGCTCGTTGGGGTAGCTGAGTTCGAACAGCACCCGGCCCGGCTTGACGTTGACCACCCACCACTCCGGCGAGCCCTTACCCGAACCCATGCGGGTTTCGGCGGGCTTCTTGGTCAGCGGACGGTCGGGGAAGACGTTGATCCACACCTTGCCACCACGCTTGATGTGCCGGTTGATCGCGATACGAGCCGACTCGATCTGCCGGTTGGTGACATAGGCGTGCTCGAGGGCCTGGATGCCGAAGTCGCCGAAGTTCACCTCCGTGCCACCGCTGGCGATGCCGCGCTGGCGTGGATGGTGTTGCTTGCGGTGCTTAACTCTGCGGGGAATCAACATGATTCAGCTCTCCGTGCTCTGCGGTTCCGCTGCAGGCGTCGCCTCCACCGGAGCCGCACTCTCTTCGGCGCCCGCGGCTCGTCCAGCCTCAGTGCTGGTGGCCGTGGTACCCGATGCGCCACTGCGGCGTGGGCGGGTGCCCGACGGCCGTTCGCGGCGCGGACGGTCGGCGCCCGCCGGTGCGGCAGCGGCCAATTCGCGCTTGCCGCCGACGATGTCGCCCTTGTAAATCCACACCTTCACGCCGATCCGGCCGAAGGTGGTCTTGGCCTCGTACAGGCCGTAGTCGATGTCGGCGCGCAGGGTGTGCAGCGGAACTCGGCCCTCGCGGTAGAACTCCGAGCGGCTCATCTCGGCGCCACCGAGGCGGCCCGAGCACTGCACCCGGATGCCCTTGACGTTGGGCTGACGCATCGCCGACTGGATGGCCTTCCGCATCGCGCGACGGAACGCCACCCGGTTGCTCAGCTGCTCGGCAACGCCCTGAGCCACCAATTGTGCTTGCGACTCCGGGTTTTTCACCTCGAGGATGTTCAGCTGCACCTGCTTTTTGGTCAGCTTCTCCAGGTCCGCGCGGATCCGGTCGGCCTCGGTGCCGCGGCGGCCGATGACGATGCCGGGACGCGCTGTGTGGATGTCGACGCGGACGCGGTCGCGGGTGCGCTCGATCTCCACGTCGGCGATGCCGGCGCGCTCCAGACCGGTGGACAGCAGCCGGCGGATCGCCACGTCTTCCTTGACGTAGTCGGCGTACTGCTTGTCGGCGTACCAGCGGGACTTCCAGTCGGTGGTGATGCCCAGCCGGAAGCCGTGCGGATTGATCTTCTGGCCCACTAGTCTGAGCCTCCCTTCGCGTCAGAGGTCTCAGACGTCTTGGCTTCGGCTTGCGGCGCAGCCTTTTTCGCGGGCGCCTTCTTGGCGGCGGGCGCCTTCTTGGCAGGCGCGGTCGCGGCCTTCTTGGCCGGAGCCTTCGCGGCGGCCTTGCTGCCCTCGGCGCGGCGGGTGCGCGACGACTTCGAAGACTGCTGGTCCTTGCTCGGGCGGCTTTCCACCACAACGGTGATGTGGCTGGTGCGCCGGCGGATCCGGAACGCACGGCCCTGGGCGCGCGGACGGATGCGCTTGGCAGTGGGGCCCTCGTCGGCGTAGACCGAGGCGACCACCAGGGTCGCCGGGTCCAGGCCATCGTTGTTCTGCGCGTTGGCGGCAGCACTGGCGATCACCTTGGCGACCGGCTCACTGGCGGCCTGCGGCGCCCAGCGCAAGATGTCGAGCGCGTCGGCCACCGACTTGCCGCGCACCAGGTCGATAACCCGGCGCGCCTTGGTCGGCGAAACCCGCACGAACCGTGCTTTGGCGACGGCCGACGGATATTCAGTCGTCGTGGTGCTCATCGGCGCTTGGCCTTTCGGTCGTCCTTGATGTGGCCCTTGAACGTGCGCGTCGGCGCGAACTCACCGAGCTTGTGCCCGACCATCGCCTCGGTGACGAACACCGGGACGTGCTTGCGGCCGTCGTGCACCGCAAAGGTGTGGCCGATGAAGTCGGGAATGATCGTCGAACGACGCGACCAGGTCTTGATGACCTGCTTGCTGTTCTTCTCGTTCTGCACGTCCACCTTCTTGAGCAGGTGGTCGTCGACGAACGGTCCCTTTTTCAGGCTGCGTGGCATCTGTTACTCCTCGACTTCCTAGCGACCGTGCTTCTTGCCGGTGCGCCGGCGTCGGACAATGAGCTTGTTACTGGCCTTGTTCGGCTGACGGGTACGGCCCTCGGGCTTACCCCACGGGCTGACCGGGTGGCGACCACCGGAGGTCTTACCCTCACCACCACCGTGCGGGTGGTCCACCGGGTTCATCACGACACCACGGACGGTCGGGCGCTTGCCCTTCCAGCGCATACGACCGGCCTTGCCCCAGTTGATGTTCGCCTGCTCGGCGTTGCCCACCTCGCCGACGGTGGCGCGGCAGCGCACGTCGACGCGGCGGATCTCACCGCTGGGCATACGCAGCGAGGCGTAGGTGCCCTCTTTACCGAGCAGCTGGATGCTGGATCCGGCCGACCGCGCCATCTTGGCGCCACCGCCCGGCCGCAGCTCCACGGCGTGGACCAAGGTACCGGCCGGGATGTTGCGCAACGGCAGGTTGTTACCGGGCTTGATGTCGGCGTTGGCGCCGGACTCCACCACGTCGCCCTGCGAGAGTCCCTGCGGGGCGATGATGTAGCGCTTCTCGCCATCCAGGAAGTGCAGCAGTGCGATGTTGGCGGTGCGGTTCGGGTCGTACTCGATGTGAGCGACCTTGGCGTTGACGCCGTCCTTGTCGTTGCGCCGGAAGTCGATCTCCCGGTAGGCGCGCTTGTGGCCGCCACCCTTGTGACGAGTGGTGATGCGGCCGTGCGCATTACGTCCGCCGTGTCCGTGCAGCGGACGCACCAACGACTTCTCCGGCTCCGTCCGAGTGATCTCGGCGAAGTCGGAGACGCTGGAGCCGCGGCGACCGGGGGTCGTCGGCTTGTATTTGCGAATTGCCATGTCTTATCAGGTCTTTCTCTCGCGCGCGGCTAGGCCGGTGCTCCGAACAGGTCAATCGGCTTGCTGCCCGCGGCCAGGGTGACAATCGCGCGCTTGGTGCCCTTGCGCTTGCCGAACCCGGTGCGGGTGCGCTTGCGCTTGCCCTGCCGGTTCGCGGTGTTCACCGATGCGACCTTGACGGAGAAGATCTTCTCGATAGCGATCTTGATCTGCGTCTTGTTCGAATCGGGGTGCACCACGAAGGTGTACACGTTGTCGTCGAGCAGTCCGTAGGACTTCTCCGAGATGACCGGAGCCAGGATGATGTCGCGTGGGTCGGTGACGGTCGCCATCAGGCCGAAACCTCCTCGGTGCTAGCCGTGTTCGCCGCGATGTATGCGTTGAGCGCCTCGACGCTGAACACCACGTCGTCGGCACGCAGCACGTCATAGGTGTTGAGCTGACCCGGCGCCAGGATGTGCACACCCGGAAGGTTGCGCACGCTCTTGGCACCGGCCTCGTCGGTGCTGCCGATGACGACCAGCACCTGCTTGCGGTCGGTCAGCGTGTTCAGAAATGCCTTGGCGCTCTTGGTCGACGGCGTCTGACCCGACACGAGCTCGGTCACCGCGTGGATGCGGCCGTTACGGGCCCGGTCGGACAGCGCCCCGCGCAGCGCGGCCGCGATCATCTTCTTCGGCGTGCGCTGGCTGTAGTCGCGCGGCTTGGGGCCGTGCACGGTGCCACCACCGGTGAACTGCGGGGCGCGCGTCGAACCTTGCCGCGCACGCCCGGTGCCCTTCTGCCGGTAAGGCTTACGACCACCACCGCTGACCTCGCCGCGCGTCTTGGTCGAGTGAGTACCCTGGCGAGCCGCCGCGCGCTGCGCGGTGACCACCTGGTGCATCAACGCGATATTGGCTGGGGCGTCGAACAATTCGGCGGGCAGCTCGATCGAGCCGTCGACCTTGCCGTCCGGCGTCTTGACGTCAATCTTTACCGCTGCCATTACTTCTCACCTCGTTTGATCGCAGTGCGAACCACAACGAGTCCGCCGGTGCGTCCGGGGACCGCACCCTTGATCAGCAGCACACCGTTCTCGGCATCGACCTTGTGCACCAACAGGTTCTGCACGGTCACCCGGTCGTTACCCATCCGGCCCGCCATCCGCGTGCCCTTGAAGACGCGCGCGGGAGTGGCGCAGCCGCCGATGGAACCCGGACGACGGTGCACCGCCTGGGCGCCGTGGCTGGCGCCCTGGCCACGGAAGCCGTGGCGCTTCATGGTGCCGGCGAAGCCCTTGCCCTTGGAGGTACCGGTCACGTCGACATAGGCGCCGTCGGCGAAAATCTCCGCCGTCAGCTCCTGGCCGACCTCGTACTCGGCGGCCGCCTCCGGGTTGTCCAGACGCAGCTCGGCCAGGTGACGGCGCGGGTTGACGCCCGCGGCGGTGTACTGGCCGGTGACGGGCTTGTTGACTTTCCGCGGGCTGATTTCGCCGTAGGCCAACTGCACGGCGCTGTAGCCGTCGAGTTCCGGGGTGCGGATGCGCGTGACCACGTTGGGACCCGCCTTGACCACAGTCACCGGCACGACCCGGTTGTTCTCGTCGAACACCTGCGTCATGCCCAGCTTGGTACCCAGAATGCCTTTTCTTGCCATGAGTTCGTCGATCCCCTACTGGATGTTGACGTCGACACTGGCCGGCAGATCGATGCGCATCAGTGCGTCAACGGTCTTCGGCGTCGGATCAAGAATGTCGATCAACCGCTTGTGGGTGCGCATCTCGAAGTGCTCCCGCGAGTCCTTGTACTTGTGCGGGGAGCGGATGACGCAATACACATTCTTCTCGGTCGGCAGCGGCACCGGCCCTACGACGCTGGCACCCGTACGGACGACGGTCTCGACGATCTTGCGCGCCGAGGCGTCAATGGCCTCATGGTCGTAGGCCTTAAGCCTGATGCGGATCTTCTGTCCCGCCACGCTTCTCCTACCCTCACTCCTCTTGAGGCCCGGATATCCGGGCCTGGTGCCCCCGGCGCGCCGACTCGACCCGGCCCATCTGGGGCCGATCGAGCGCCGCGCCGGATACTGCGCCGCTGTTTACCTGTCGTGGTTCACCGGCCCCCGCGGTCGGGCGTGTCACCCTCACACAGCCTTGTTCGCGGCCAAAATAGTCGCTCCAAGGATGGGACCGGACGCGCCCGTTTTGGGCGCTGGTCGTATGCCCGGCCAGGCGCGAACCCGGCTCAAGGCAACCCGAACAGTATGCCCTAGATCGTGGCCCAAACAAAATTCCGCCCAAATCTCGGCCAGAATCGGTACTGCGTTAGTTCGAGCCGGTCATATCGCTGGTCTGACCTGGGGCGTAAGCTCCCTGTCTTCGCCCTTGAGCGGAGTCCCGATAGGCCCCAGCGATGCTCACTTTTCGGCGTTGGCTATCCCGCAAGTTCTATCTTTGGTCATGCCGCATCTATGAGGACTGGCACGAAGTCGAGCTCGCCTCTGGCGATGGCGAATGCATCTACTTCTGCTGCTACGGCGACCTCACGGGTTCGTGGCCCGAGCGCTGGGAGTTCCACTGCTCATGCGAAAAGCGTGAAAGGTGAAAGGACCGCGCCACGACGTTCGTCGGTGGACTCACGCACCTGCCGATTCGATACTCGCTGCGCTAGCCCTGCCCTGCGCGCGCTGAACGTGCAGGAAACCATCGACGGCCGCGAACGCGCATTCCCGATAGTCGAAATCCGGCAGGGTGGACAGACGCCCCAGCACCAGCGGGCCGATCAGCAGGGCGATGGCCCGGGATCGGTCCACCTCGCCCAGTTCCGCGGCCTCCGGACTGTCGAACAGGGCGTCGAACGGCGCCGCGTACTGCTGGGCGATGCGTTCGCGAAGCGTGGTGATCGCCGGGCTGTCGGTGCAGCTGTCGTGGTGAGGTTCTGGCATACCTTCCAGGTCGCGACCCAGCGCCAACCAGGACATGGCGGTCATCAGCGCCGGGGCCTGGGCCACCGATTCGGCTTGGGCAAGCATCAGGGCGACAAGCCGATCCCGCAGCGAGCCCTCGTCGGGCGGAGTCGGAGACGGCGGAATCAGGCTGTTGAACGCCGCGGCCAGCAAATCATTGCCACTCGGAAAGTGGCGATACAGGGTGGCTCTGGCTACGTTGGCGGTACGGGTGACCGCTTCCACGGTGACCGCGCTGGGGCCTCCGGAGTTCAGCAGCGTCGCGGCGGCTTCCAGTAAACGCGCCCGCGATCGTGCGGGGCGGGGATCCGTACTTCCCTCGGTGATTGTGACTCACCTCCCTGTTTAGAAACAAGACCATCGGTCTATCTACGAGACTATTGGTCTCGAAAGTTCGCACGCCCCCGAAGGAAGGC
This sequence comes from Mycobacterium sp. 050272, assembly GCF_039023525.1. NCBI lineage: Bacteria > Bacillati > Actinomycetota > Actinomycetes > Mycobacteriales > Mycobacteriaceae > Mycobacterium > Mycobacterium sp. 050272. Next base: position 180,543 of record NZ_JBCHKV010000001.1, read on the forward strand.
GCATCTCATGGTCGATGTCTTGATCCGGCCTGACCAGCGTACTGATCCAGTGAGCATTGGCGATAGCCCGCGCGCGCGAGTCTGGACCCTGGCGGTCGCGTGCATGGGGGTCGCGCTGGTGGTCGCATCCATGACCGCCCTGAACACCGCGTTGGGCGATCTTGCGGTGGCAACCTCGGCGACGCAGTCGCAGCTGAACTGGATCGTCGACGGGTACACCGTGGCGCTGGCCTGCCTGCTGCTGCCGGCCGGGGCGATCGGTGACCGCTACGGCAGGCGCGGCGCGCTGCTGACCGGCCTGGTGGTGTTCGCGCTCGGCTCGGTGACCCCTGCGATGCTGCACGCTCCGATGCAGATCATCGCTGGGCGCGCGGTGGCCGGTGTCGGCGCGGCGTTCGTCATGCCCGCGACGCTGTCACTGCTGACGGTGGCCTACCCGCGGGACGAACGGATGAAGGCCGTCGGCATCTGGGCCGGCACCGCGGGATCCGGCGGGGTCTTCGGCTTGATCGGATCCGGCCTGCTGCTGCACTTTTGGGATTGGCACGCGATCTTCTGGTCACTGGGCATCGCGGGGCTGGTGATCTTCGCCCTGGCGTGCACCGTCTCGCCGTCGCGGGACAACAACGCTCCCCGCGTCGACGCGCTGGGGGCGGTTCTGATCGGGGCCGCCGTCGCGATCGCGGTGGCCGCCATCCTGGAGGCTCCCACTCGCGGCTGGGACGATCCTCTGGTCTGGGGCGGGATGGCCGCCGGGGCCATCATCGCGGTGCTGTTCGGTGTCGTCGAATTCCGGCGGCGTCAACCACTTCTCGACGTGCGGCTGTTCGCCGATCCCAATTTCGCCACCGGGGTGGCCGCGATCGTCGTGCTGTTCGGCGCGACGTTCGGGTTCTTCTATATCGGCATGCAATACGTCCAGCAGATCATGGGTTATTCACCGCTGACGACGGCAATTGCCTTCGGCCCGTTCATGATTCCGCTGGCCATTTTCTCGGCGCTGTCGTTTTGGTATGTGCCGAAGCTCGGACTGCGACTGGTGCTGTTCATCGGCACCCTGCTGATGGCGGTTGGTTTCGCATGCATGTCCACCCTCGACCTGCACTCGAGTTACTCACAGTTCGCGTGGCCGACGTTGATCCTGGCCACCGGCATCGGGATCTGCACGGCACCAACGACTTCGGCAATCATGGGTGCGGTCCCCGACGAAAAGCAGGGCGTGGCCTCCGCGGTGAACGACACCTCGCGCGAGATGGGTGGGGCACTGGGCATCGCCGTCGCGGGTTCGATCCTGGCCGGACGGTATTCCCACGAGCTGGCGCCGCAACTGGCGAGCTTTCCGCCGGCGGTGCGGGGCCCGGCCACCGACTCGCTCGCCAAGGCCGTCGAGGTGGCAGGCCGGCTCGGGCCGCAGGGGGCCAAGCTCGCCGAGCTGAGCAAGACTGCCTTCATGACCGCCATGCATGCGTCGACGATCGTGATGGCGGTGATCGTGGCCGTGATCTCAATCCTGATCGGGCTGTGGGCGCCGGGGCGAGACGGCAAGCAGCTGCGCCTGGTGCGCCGGATCGGGCCGGTGTCAGGCCGCGGCGACGGCGGATCAGACGCTCGCGAACCGGCCGTCCATCGGTAGCCCGCCCGACCGCCGAACCAATTCGCGGGCACACCGGCCGATCACCACACCGCAGGTGCGGGCCGAAAAGCCGGGCTGCAGAACGAAAGACGGAAAACACTGGCGGCCAAGGCTCGATCCGTGCGGTCGCTGCGGGTGGCCGAAATTCACGCCCGAGAGGTACTTGAAACGGCCAATTCGTTCTGGTATCAGAGATATATATCGACAGGGACAGGTCATCTCGCAGGATGAGGTGGATGTGATGTTGATGAGTACTGACTCACGCAGACAACGAGTACGCCGGTCGTCACCGGTGCCGGGCGCCATTGCGCGGTCCGCATTGTCGAGGCTGCCACATGCAGCGCTATCGGCTCGCTGGTCGCCACACCCAGTCCGCTTGTCTCGGTGGGCAATTCGCTGTGCATCGATGCCCGCGCCGGATCGGCCGTACAGCGGGGTGATCACGTGAGCGTGGCGATTGAGCCGTGCTGCCCGGCGGTGGAGGAGGCAGCGGCCATCGTGGAGGCCGAGTGGATACGCATGCGCTGCTCGAGCGACCAGGACCGTCATGTTCCCGGTGAGCTACCCGCGCGACGGTCGTGTCCGCGTCGACCAAGCACCGTAGTGACCGTGGGACCCACGCCGCACGCGGGCTCAGTCGAGCACGCCAGGCCGGACGCACGCTGGCAGGTGAGCATGGTGTGGCCGCGCCAGCGATCGCCTCCGCTGCAATCGTGATTGCCACTGCGACAAGCCCGTTCGAGCTAAAGGAGGTGGTCTTCTAGACGAGCCATTGCACACCACGGTGATACGGCTGTCATGCCGTCCACGAATATTGCGACGCATAACTCGCGCATGACGCACCATTATCTGCGCGCGCACCGCCACTGGTCGTGGCCGTTTACGTGGAACGCATGAACGCAGTCTCATCGGGCGGGTCGCGCTCTGTCGACATCTCGGCCAGCCGAGCGCGGCCCGCCCAGCCACCGTTGCCCGGGCAACCGGAAGGCCTGGCATAGCCGCAGGTTCAGCGGACGAATTCCACGGCGCGGTGGCCGATCATCACGATGGTGGCGTGCGGACCGCGGCTGGTGATGGCGGGCAGGACGGAGCCGTCGATCACCCACAGGTTGTCCATCCCGCGCACCCGGCACCGAGAATCGACGACCGCGTGCGGGTCACCGTCGGGACCCATCGGTGCGCTGGAGCACAGGTGCTGCGATGTCGCCCATACCGGCTGCCCGACGTATGTTGCCGCACTGGCAAGTTCGCGCGCCAGCTCGCTGCCTCGGCGCAACGCGGCGATGTCTTCAGGTTCGCTGTCGTAGCGGTGCTCGATGCGCGGGGACACGGCCGGATCCGTCGACACCAGCGAGATGCGCCCGCGCGCCCGCGGCTGCATCAGCGCGACCCCAAGATGCGGCCAGTCGGGATGCCCCGCGGTGCCGTCACCGGTCATTGCGACGAACCCACCCGTGTACGGCCGGATCTCGATATCGTCGGTGGTGTTGAGCACCACCTCCAGCACGGGCCGCCCGGTGGCCACCGTCCAGTCGGTGGCCAGTACCCATTCGGGGTGATCGCGGCAGTTCATCCCCACCGGAAGCGGTGCCATCACCGGCACGCCGAGTGCCCGCAGCATCGCCTCGTCGCCAATGCCGGACAGCATCAGCAGCTGCGCTGATTGAATGGCGCCGCCACACAAGATGATTCGGTCAGCGGTCAGCGCCATCGGGCCTTGCGGGCCGACGACGTCGACCCCGACGGCAACGGTGCCGTTGAACCGTAGCCGCACTGCCCGAGTCTGCGACAGCAGGGTCAGGTTGGATCTCCGCAGCGCCGGAAGCAGATAGCCGGCACCCGACCCGATGCGGACGCCGTCGACGATGTTGAGCGGCACCGCACCGACGCCCGGTGCCGGCTCGGGACCGCAATCGTTGAGATCGGCAATCCAGGAAAACCCTGCGCTTTGCGCTGCGGCAATGAAACGCTCAGTGGTACCGGTCATTTCGTGGGTGCGGCGAACCAGGATCGGCCCGCTGTCGCCATGGGCGGGACCGGTGAAGTCCAAGTCGGTCTCGATAGCCCGGAAATGGCCGATCACGTCGGACCACGCCCAGCCCGGTATCGCGGCCTGATCGAAGTCGCGCGGCAATCCGCGGCAGAAGTATCCGCCGTTGACCGCCCCCGAACCGCCGATCGTCGCCCCCCGCACGATCGGCAGTTCGCGAACGGGCTGATCGGTGATGCGGCTCGTATAGCGCGCCACTAGCGGGCTGCCCGCCCCGATCGGCAGCTGCAACCCGTTGGCGGTTTGCGCCAGCAGCGCCGGATCAGCAAGCGCGGGACCCGCTTCCAGGACCGTCACGGTCCGCGCGGGGTCGGCGCAAAGACGTTCGGCAACAACGGATCCAGCACTTCCGGCGCCGACGATCAGCACATCGCTGTGCGTTGTCAAGGCGCCGGCTAGCTCCGGATTTGCGGTTTGAGCGCGCGCAGGTTGCGCTCGCGGACCACGCCCCACCACAGCCCGAGGCCGTACGCCAGGTCGTCGACGCGCTTGAGCAACAGATAGGTCAGCAGGCCGATCGGCTCGGCCTCGTCGCCGGTGGTGTCGCGGCGACGCAGCCAGTCGACCACGCCGTCCATCACGGCGGCCACCACGACGACGCGTCTACAGTGCCGGGACGCGATCGCGGCGAGCAACGCCACGGGCCAGTAGTGCCGGCAGATGGCCGAGGCCAACTGCAGCGCCGCCGACCACAGGCCGCGGGTCGCGATCACCACGACGTCGGAGAAAGCGGTATCGGCGCTGCGCATGGCCTTGGCGATGCGCCGGCCGGTCAGCACGGCGATCACGATCGACGCCAGCTGCGACAGGCTGGTCCCGAGCGCCATCAGGATCCAGGCCATCAGCGCCCACCCGGAGATCACCACCGGGGCGGTCTTGTCGGGGTGGCGTACCGACAGCGGGGCGGCCGAACCGCCATAGAATGCCTTGCGCGCAAGCCAATCCCGCAATTGGGTGCGGTGATCGTGCGCGACCAGCGCGATCGGCTCGTAGCGCAGCCGGGCACCCGCCTCGATCAGTCGCCAGCACAGGTCGACGTCCTCGCCGGACTGCATGGTCTCGTCGAACCCGCCGACATCAGCGAGTGCCGAGCGGCGGCAGATGATGGCCGCACTGGGCACGTAGGACACCGTGCTGTGCGGCAGCACCGGCGCTTCGCGCTGTCCGAGGTCCAGGGAGGAGTGCACCGCCTCGTACCGGGCGACCACGTTCTCGCTGTGAGCCAGGCCCACGATGCGGGGCGCCACCAGGGCCACGGTCGGGTCGCAGAAGTGGCCGAGGAGAGCTTCCAGCCAGCCGCGGCGCGGCGTCACATCCGAGTCCAGGAAGGCGACGAAGTCGGTGGTGCACGCCGCCAGCCCGGTGTTGCGGGCCGCCGCGGGCCCCTTGCTGCGAGGGTGGTGCAGCACCTCGATGTCGCAGTGCGTGCCGACGAAGTCTTCCTGATCGATGGGCGACAGCGAGCCGTCGTCCACCACGATCACGCGCAGTCCGCGCAGCGAGCTCACCAGTCGTCGCACACCAGAAACATTGTCCCGCACTGGAATTACCACGGTGACGTCGCGATGGGACGGTCCGCCGGCCGGGCGCGGATGCGCGACGGTGGCGTCCAGCAGGGTGCGGGCCAGCTGGGCACTGACGTCATCGCGGACCTTGAGCCGGCCATCCGAGAGCATGTCCTGGGCGGCGGGAGCCAGCTTGAGCAGTCGGGTCGGCGAGCCGCCCAGCAAGGCCGAGCCGTCGCCGAGTACCCGCACGCGGCGATCGACCTGAACGGCGAACCCGTCCGGCAGTCGAGGCTGACTCATGTCAGCATCCCGTCGGGGCCGGGCGCCCAACCCACGATGCGGCGCACACAACCGTCGACCATCTCCGAGAAGATGCGCCTGCCCTCGGCCGCGGTGGCGGTGGTGGGGTCTCCCAACACGCCTACCGGGCTGACTGCCGCCACTCCGCCGGTGCGCATCGCCGGGAGCAATTCGGGCAGTGGCGCCCGGTTCCCGGCGAGCCACCGGTCGGTCAGCACATCGGACGGCGAGATATGCAGCAACACCGATGTTTCGGTATGGCCGGCGTGGGCGTCGGCGCCGGCGGCCGCGCACGGGCACCAGGCGACGTCGCGGCCTTCGGTACGAAGTGTCCGCACGGCACGGTGCAATGCCTGCGTGTTGCCGCCGTGGCCGTTGACGAAGACCAGGCGCCGGGCCCAGCCGGCGGCCGACCTACCGTACTCGACCAGCAGCATCGTCAAGGCGTCGGTGCCGATGGAGATTGTTCCGGCGAAACTTTGATGCTCACCGCTGGCGCCGTAGGAGATAGCCGGCGCCACCAACCAGGCCTGCTCAAGGCTGGCCCGGGCCCCCCGGGCGACCGCCGTCGCGATGCGGGTGTCGGTGTCCAACGGCAGGTGCGGACCATGTTGCTCGGTCGACCCCAGCGGGATCATTATCGACGGCGATGTGGGAAATAGCTCCGTCGACGTCGCAGCTCCTAATTCGCCGAGTTCGGGCACTCGGTGATGGTAGGCCGAATTCACCTGGCGTGCACCAATTGTTGAGCGTTCAAAGTTAATTTTTTTCTGGGCTGTTCATCGGGGCGCCGAAATTCGGCTCGTCCGTCACGGTTGCCACGCGCGTCTCACAATTTTCGCATACGTCGATTTTCGCTCGCAATCCCGCAACCGCCTGAATTCGGCGGTGCCGCGACACGGTCAGGCGCGGCAACCGGGCCGCTAAATATGGCAAAGCCGCCCGACATGCTGCGGATTAACTCGGGCGCTGCCGAGCTCAGGCCGGCGAAACGCCGAGCGCGCGGGTGAAGCCGTCCGGCACCAGAATGTCGTCCGGGCGCAAGTCGTGAACCGAGGCATGCCCCAGCCCCATCAGCGCCGAGTCGATACCCCCGCGCAGGACGTCGAGGACGTTCTCGACGCCGGCTTGACCGTTCGCGGCCAGGCCCCACAGATAGGCGCGGCCGATCATCACCGCCCGCGCTCCCAATGCCACGGCCTTCACCACGTCGCTGCCGCGCCGGATGCCGCCGTCCAGCAACACCTCGACCTGGTCGCCGACCGCCGCCACCACCGGGGGCAGCGCCCGGATGGACGCGGGCGTTCCGTCCAGGTTGTTGCCGCCGTGGTTGGACACCGATATCGCCGAAACACCAGCATCCACAGCTCTTTTCGCGTCATCGACACGCATGACGCCCTTAAGCATGAATGGTCCGCCCCACAGCTCGCGCAGCCAGGCGATGTCCTCCCAGGTCGGCGGGGGTGTGCCCATCCATTCGCCGTAGGCCTGGAAGAACGGCGGACCGGCCTCCCCGCGCGCCGCCTGGTTCGGCACCGACAACGCCGGCGGACGCATGGTCTTGGCCCACTTCAGGAACCACCGCGGCTTAAAGGCCGCTTCCGGCGACAGCCGCAGAATAGTGCGCAAGTTCATTTCTTCGGGAATCTTGGGGCTGCCCCAGTCGCGCCCGTGCGAGAAGGACCAGTCGGTCGTGACGATCAAACCGACCGCACCGGCCGCGCGGGCCCGCTCCACCCGGTCGGCGATCGCGTCGCGCCCGCCCAGCCAGTACACCTGGAAGAACAGTTTGGAGTTTGCCGCGATCACTTCCTCGATCGGCTTGCTGGCGAACGAGGACAGCCCCATCGCCGTTCCCCGCGCCGCCGCCGCTCGCGCGACAGCAACCTCACCGTCCGGGTCGACCGCCTGAACGCCGGTCGGCGAAATCAGCACCGGCATGGAGATATCTTGTCCCATAACGGTTGTCGACAACTCGCGCTTTTCCTGCGCACCTACCACATGCGGCGCAAATCCCAGTTCGCCGAAAGCTTCGACATTGTCGGAGACCGTAATTCCTTTTTCGCTGGCCGCAACGAGGGCCGCATAAACGGATTTCGGCAACCGGCGCTTTGCGCGCTGCTGCGCGATGGCGACTGTTTCAAACCACTCGTCGGCCACGACTACACGGGGCTTTCGTTACACAGCCGCGCCGGCGGGTGCTGCGGCGGCCGCACCGATAGCGTCAGCGGCACCGGCTGGCGGACCTGCTGGCCGCGCGAGTGGTCGGCCCGCGGGCGCGGAGTCTCCCGATCCCGGGCCAGTGCCGACTCGCTGTACCCCTGGACGCATTCGGGATCCGGTCCATCCATCGGCAGGCCCGTGAAGAACTTGGCCGCCATGCAACCACCACGGCAGCTGTCGTAGTGCCCGCAACTTCCGCAGGCGCCCGCCGATTGGGGCTCGCGCAGCTCGCGGAACAGCGCAGCATTCTTCCAGACGTTGTCAAAACCACCATCGGACAAAACGTTTCCGGCCAGGAAGCGGTCGTGGATGGCGAACGGGCAGGCGTACACGTCGCCCACCGGATCGATCAGGCACACCACCCGGCCGGCTCCGCACATGTTCAAGCCGGACAGGGCGCCGGACGCGCCCAGCGGGGCCAGATGGAAGAAGGAGTCGCCGGTGAGCACCCCCTCCCCCTTGGCGACCAGCCAGTCGTAGAGCGCAACCTGCTGGGCCGCGGTCGGGTGCAGTTCTTCCCAGACGTCCGCGCCACGCCCGGACGGACGCAGCCGGGTGATCCGCAGGGTCGCGCCGTAACGGCTTGCCAGGGCTGCGAATTCGTCGAGCTGGTCGACGTTGTGCCGGGTGACCACGACGGAGATCTTGGCGTCGGTGAAGCCGGCGGCGGCCAGGTTCTCCAGCGCGCGCACCGCCATCGCGAAGGACCCCGGCCCGCGGACCGCGTCGTTGACCTCGGCGGTGGCGCCGTCCAGCGAGATCTGGACATCGACGTAGTCGCTGGCCGCCAGTCGCGCGGCGACCTCCGGGGTGATGCGGACCCCGTTGGTCGAGAACTTCACCCCGACGTGGTGCGCGGTGGCGTAGTCGACCAGCTCCCAAAAGTCCTGGCGCACAGTCGGTTCGCCGCCACCGATGTTGACGTAGAACACCTGCATGCGTTCCAGCTCATCGATGATGTCCATGCACTGTCGGGTGGACAGCTCGCGTGGATCGCGCTTGCCCGACGAGGAAAGGCAGTGCACGCAGGCCAGGTTGCAGGCGTACGTGAGTTCCCATGTCAGGCAGATGGGCGCGTCCAGCCCGTGCTCGAACTGCTCGATGAGCCGGGGTACGGGGGCCGCTGTTGTCATTGATGGTCCTCCTGGGGCACCAGCATGCGGGAATCGACCAACACACCCAACGCGTGCAGGTATGGGCCCTGCGCTGAGTCGTCGACTCCCTCGGCCCGCAGGGCGGACCGGACGTCGGGGTGGTCGGCCAGCGACTGCACCACCGCAAGGATGGTGCGGTTCTTCAGAAACGAAAGCTTGCGGGTGCCGAAGTGATAAAGCAGTGCGCCGAACGGTTCTGGACGAACCGCGACCTGCGGGTGCAATCGCCAACCGCGATCAGCGTCGAACCGGCTTTCGGTCGGTCGAGCCTGCGCGGACGCAGGCACGGTCAGTAGACCCCGCACATGCCGTCGATGGACACCTCTTCAACCAGAGTCTCGGTGACGAGCTCGGCGTCGGTTTCGATTTCGCGGTCCATTTGAATTGCCTCTCCTACGCTATCGACAACGATGGTCGATCTTGTCAGAATCGTCGTCAGAATATGGCGTCGAGTGCCGAAATGGAAGGGCGGGTCTGATGCATCCGCAGGCGCGGGTCGGCCGGCGCCGCTCGACGACGCCGGACCACATCACCGACGTCGCCATCGCGTTGTTCACCGCGCGGGGATTCGCCGAGGTGAGTGTCGACGACGTCGCCCAAGCCGCCGGGATCTCGCGCCGCACGTTGTTCCGCTACTACGCCTCCAAGAACGCCATCCTGTGGGGCGACTTCGACAGCCACCTCGCGCATCTTCGCGAGCTGCTCGACGCCGTCGGCCCGCGAGTTCGGTTGGGCGAGGCATTGCGGGCAGCACTGTTGGCGTTCAACACCTTTGACGATTCCGAGACCGTCCAGCACCGCCAGCGGATGCGGGTCATCCTGCAAACCGCCGAACTGCAGGCGTATTCGATGACGATGTACGCCGGCTGGCGCGCGGTGATCGCGGAGTTCGTCGCCCGGCGCTGCGGCGCCGAGACGACCGACTTGGCGCCGCAGACCGTGGCCTGGACGCTGCTGGGGGTCGCGCTCTCGGCCTACGAGCATTGGCTGCGCGACGAGGCCGTCACGCTGCAGGCCGCGCTCGGCAACGCCTTCGACGTCGTCGGTGCCGGACTGAACACGCTGACGCCATGACCGCCGACCGCGCGCACCTGGTGCACACCCTGCGCTCGCAGGGGCGGTTCTGCGGTATCTCCGGATCCCCGATGTACGACGAGCTGTTCGAGCTGGTGGCCACCGATGTCGAAACCGGTGGGATCTTCGCGGCGATCCTGTCCGGTCGCGAGGACGAACCGGCGCGCGCGGCGGTGCCGCTGCGGCTGCTGGGCGGCCTGCACCGGTTGGTGCTCGACGGACGGGCCGAGGTGTTGCGCCAGTGGTATCCCAGTACCGGCGGCACCTGGGATGCCGCCGGCGCGTGGCCCGAGATCAAGCTCGCCGCCACGGCCCATGCCGAGTCGCTGCGCACGGCGCTGGGGCAGCCGCCGCAAACCAATGAGGTGGGCCGATCCGCCGCACTGATCGGTGCGCTGCTGCGTATCAATCACGAAACCGAGTTACCGATAAGGCTTTTCGAGATCGGGTCGAGCGCCGGGCTGAACCTGCGGGCCGACCGATACCACTACCGCTACGGCGGCGGGCAGTGGGGACCCATCGACTCGCCGGTGATCATCGACGACGCATGGCTGGGCCGGGTGCCGCCGCCCGGTTCGGTGCGGATTGTCGAACGACGGGGCTACGACATCGCTCCGGTGGATGTCACGGGCACCGACGGCGAGATGACCGCGCTGAGCTACGTCTGGCCCGACCAGTCCGCGCGGCTGGAGCGGCTGCGCGGCGCCATCGCGGTCGCCCGCAGGGTGCCCGCGCTCGTGGTGCGGCAAAGCGCCGGCACCGCCGTGGGCGGCCTGACACTGGCCGACGGCGCATTGACGGTGCTGTGGCATTCGATCACGTGGCAGTACCTGTCGCAGGACGAACGCGTCGCCGTACGCGATGGGATAACCACGCTCGGCGAACGAGCCGACGCCTCAGCGCCGTTCGCGCACCTGACGATGGAACCCGAGCGCGACGGTCCGGGCGGCCCGCTGAAGTTCCTGGTGCGCGCCCGTCGCTGGCCCGGCGGCGAGGTTGTGGTGCTGGGTGAATGCCATCCGCACGGGCCACCGGTGAACTGGCGATAGCCGCAATCAGAAGAAATTTCTCCCGCTACCCGTCGGAGTTCGCGGTGCCGCGGCGACGATAAGGGTGTGGGCGCCGGCACGGATCACCAATCCGACCCTCGACGCGCGCTTTTGGCGCTCTACGACGAGGCGTTGCCGGTGGTTTACGGGTACTTCGTGCGACGTTGCGGCGAACGTGCCGCGGCGGAGGACCTGACGTCGGAGACCTTCCTCGCGGCGATGGACGCCGCACGCCGGCCCGAGCCGCCGCCGATCTCGGTCGCGTGGTTGGTCGGCGTGGCGCGACACAAATTGGCCGACCATTATCGGCGCGGGCAGGACCGGCTCAGCGTGCCGGTGGCCGAGCTGCCCGAAGCCGTCGACACCGTCGACGACTGGGACGCCGAGCTGGATCGTATGGTCGCCGAAGCCGTCCTCGCCCGGCTGGCCGAGCCGCACCGCACAGTGCTGGTGCTGCGCTACATGGACGACCGCAGCGTCGGCGAATGCGCCGAGCTGATCGGGCGCACGGTGCATGCCACCGAAGCGTTACTGGTCCGCGCGCGCCGCGCCTTCAAGAAGCACTACCCGGAAGGAGGCACGTCATGAACCAGCGCGACCATAGCGACCCGCTGCGCGTACTGCGCTCCGATGACCTTCCGGTTCAACCTGATCCGGCCTTTGCCGCGCGGTTGCGCCGGCAACTGGAATCCGCACTGTCGCTACCCGAAGGAGTTGTCATGAGCGGCACCACGACTGCCCTTGCCGACCTGTCCGAACCCGTTGCGCCGCAGCGGCCGCGGCCGGCGGCGTTGCCCTACCTCAGCGTGGCGAACGCACGCGCGGCCATCGACTGGTACGCCGACGCATTCGGCGCCGTGGTGGTCGGCGACCCAATCGTGATGGACGACGGGCGCATCGGGCACGCCGAGATCGCAATCGGTGACGGCGTGCTGTACCTGGCCGACGAGTATCCCGAGATCGGCCTGAAAGCACCCGCCGCCAAGGCAGTTTCGGTCAGCCTGATGTTGCACGTCGCCGACACCGACACCGCCCTGCAGCAGGCGCGCGACCACGGCGCGACCGTGGAGCGGGAGATCTACCAGAATTACGGAACTCGCAACGCCACGATCGTCGACCCGTTCGGGCACCGCTGGATGTTGGCGGGGCCGACAGCCGTGCCGGTTTCGGTCATTGTGCACGGCGACATCGGATCCATCTCGGTGTGGACTCCGGATGCCGATCGCGCGGCCGCCTTCTACGGGCACGTCCTGGGCTGGACATACGACCCATCGTCACACCGGGTGACCAATACCGACCTGCCGACCGGCATCGTCGCCACCGACGAACCCGCCACCTTGTTCTGCTGCTACGCCGTCGACGACCTGCGGGCTGCCCGCATCGCGATAGCAGAAGCCGGCGGCGTTCCCGGCGAAATCCGGGACACCGACTACGGCGTCCTGCTGGAGGCCACCGACCCGCAAGGTACGGCCTTCGCGGTGCACCAACCCATCGCCGGCCGAAAGCGTCCGGAAATCAACGGTTCTGGGCCCGGTGAACTGTCTTATGTCACCTACCAGGTGCCGGATTCGGCGGCGTTCCGCGAATTCTATGGGCGGCTGCTGCGCTGGACCTTCGAGCCGGGCCGCATCGCCGACGGCTGGCAAGTAGTGGACACGCATCCGATGGCCGGCGTTGCCGGTGGCAGTGCGCGTCCCAGCATCGTGCCGATGTGGACGGTGGCCGATATCGATGCCGCGGTCGCGCGGGTGCGCGAAGCCGGCGGCACCGTGCTCGATGAGCCGACCCGCCAGCCCTACGGCATCAGCGCCGAGTGCACCGACGATCAGGGCGCGCGCTTCTACCTGGGCGAATTCTGAGTTGACGGGATCTGCCAGCCTCGCAGCCAAACTGCTTGTGCCCCCGCGGTTCTGCAGAGGTCTAGCTCAACACCTCGGGATTGGCGATCCGGATCGGCGCACCGTCCAGCCAGGCCACCACCGCTTCGATGCTGTCCGAGTAGAAGGCACTCAGCATCTCGCGGGTGGCGTACCCCAGGTGAGGGGACAACGTCACGTTCGGCAGAGCGCGCAGCGGGTGGTCGGGCGCGGGAGGTTCGACGTCGAAAACGTCGAGACCGGCTCCGGCGATACGACCGGTCCGCAGCGAAGTGATCAGTGCCGCCTCGTCGACGATCGGGCCCCTGGACGTGTTGATCAAGTAGGCGTGCGGCCTCATCAGGGCCAGCTCGGGTTCGCCGACCAAACCTCGGGTCCGCTCGGAGAGCAGCAGATGGATGGAGACCACATCGGAGGATTCGAACAATTCCGCCTTTTCGACCCGGCGTGCCCCGGCCGCCGCCGCGGCCTTATCGGTCAGGTTTTGGCTCCACGCAACGACTTCCATGCCGAACACCCCGGCGTACTCGGCCATCCGTTTGCCGGTCCTGCCCAGGCCCAGCAAGCCGAGGGTCTTACCGGACAGCGTCACGCCGACGCTGCTCTGCCACCCCCCATCGCGCATCCGGCGGTGCTCTTCGGCCAGGTTGCGCACCGTCGCGATCAGCAAGCCCCAGGCCAGTTCGGGGGTGGCGTCGCGGACCGTGCGGAACCGGGGGTTGGCGAAATCCGAATGGGCAACCAGGACACCGGATTCGCTGGCCGCCACCATGTCCAGGTTCGGCAGGCTCATGCCCACGATCGTTATCAGTTTCAGATTCGGCAGCCGCTCAAGCAGCGTGCGCGGCAACGCCATCCGTTCGCGCATCGTGCAGATCACGTCGAACGGTTGCAGGACCTCTACCGCTTCCGCTGGACCGAGATGCCGATCGAAGACGGTGATCTCGGATCGGCGCTGCACCGCTGACCAGTCGGCGAGCTCAAGTGCCAAACCGGCATAGTCATCGAGTATCGCCACCCGGTGCATGACGTCAGCCTAGCAGCTCCGAAATCGGTACTGCCGCAGCGATTTTGCCGCGGGCCTTCATGACTTTGCCCGGCAAACCGCCACCGACCACGCCCACTACCACCCCGTCGCGCTCGTAGTAGGCCAGGAACTTTCGTCCGTCGTCCTCGACCAGGTGCACGATGTCGGTGGCTTCCGGCTCGCCCAGGCACTGGATCTTGACGTCGTACTGGTCGCTCCAGAAGTACGGCACCACCGTGATAGCAGGCACCTCTTGACCAAGCATCGCGGGCACCACGACTCGAGCCTGGTCGGCGACGTTGCTCCAATGCTCCACGCGCGCTTGATGTCCTGTCGCATTACGCCAAGAGGCGACATCTCCGAGTGCCCACACGTTGGGCGCACTGGTGCGCCCGGCGTCATCGCAGATGACACCGTTGTCGACCTCGACGCCGCTGCCCTGTAGCCACTCGGTGGCCGGACGCGATCCGATACCGACGACGACCAGGTCGGCAGCCAACTCGGTGCCGTCGCTGAGCACCACGGTGTCGACATGGCCTTCACCGCGCACCTCGGCCACCCCGATGCCGGTGCGCACGTCGACGCCCTCATCACGATGCAGCCGCGACACCAGCTCACCGATCTGTTCCCCGAGCACCGACGCCAACGGCGTCGGCTGCGGCTCCACCAGCACCACATCGACCCCCATGCTGCGCAGGCTGGCCGCGACCTCGCAGCCGATGAAACCGGCTCCGACGACCACGGCGTTGCGTGCCTTGCAGGCGTGCTCGCGCAACGCCATGCTCTCGTCGAACGACCGCAGCACGCGAATACCCTCGAGATCCGGGAACGCGGGAATGCGCCGCGGGACCAACCCGGTCGCAATCACCAGCTCGTCGTAGCCGAGCGAGGTTCCGTCGGAGAGGGTCAGGGTCTGCGCGGCGGTGTCCAGGCCGGTCGCCGCCGCACCGAGGCGCAACGTGATGTTGTTCTCGTCGTAGAACTCACGCGGCTTGAGTGCGACGTCGTCGACCTCTTTGCGCAGCACTTCCTTGGACAACGGCGGCCGGTCATACGGCAGGTGGACCTCGTCGCTGACGATCGTGACGGGCCCGGTGTATTCCGACCGCCGTAATTGCTCGGCCGTGCGGGCCGCGGCCAGCCCGCCTCCGACGATCACGATTCCGTTATTGCTCACGTGGAGTTCATAGCACGCGGGACGCTCAGTACTTTAGGGCGCCCTTATCGACGGGGATCTGCATGCCCGTCACGGTGGCCGCGCCGTCGCCGGCCAACCAGGCGACGACGTCGGAAACCTCTTCGGCCGCCATGAATCCCTTGTACTGCATGGGCATTGGCGGGAAGCTGTGCACGAAGCGGGGATGCTTGGCGAAGATCTCCATCATCGCTTCCGGTTCGATCATCGGGGTGTCGATCGAGTAGGGGTGGATCGAGTTGACCCGGATACCGTATTCGCCGAGCTCGATCGCCAGTGTGTTGGTCAGCGCGGTCAACCCGAACTTGCTGGCCGAATAGTGGCCGTTGCCGGGGGTGGCCTTCAGGCCGGCCGACGAGCTCACCACCACAATCGATCCGCCGTTGCCGGCCTCGATCATCGCGGGGATCGCGGCGCGCAGGGTGCGCCAGGTGCCGGTCAGGTTGACCCCGATCACGGTGTCCCACTGCTCGTCGGTGAGTTCCCAGACCCGGCCCCAGCCCAGCACACCGGCGTTGGCCACCACGACATCGAGCCGGCCGAACTGCTCCACGCCGTCGGCCACCAGCTGACGCACGGTGGGGTCGTCGCGAATGTCGCCGGCGCGAGCCAGGATCTTGCGGCCCTCGGCCTCCACCAGGCGGACGGTCTCACCGAGATCTTCGGGGGTGGCCGGCGGGTACGTCACGGTGTCCGACACCGACGCGCAGATGTCGAGCGCGATGATGTCGGCACCCTCGCGGGCCAGCCGCACCGCGTGCGCGCGCCCTTGCGCGCGAGCGGCGCCGGTAACGAATGCCACCCGTCCCTGCAGTGATCCTTCACGTCCCGACACGGCACGCCCCTTTCGCCGAATCACAGGCTAGCAGCGAAACTGAAACGTGTTCTAACTTGGTTCGCCGACGCGAACGGGCTCAGATCTCCGAGATGATCTGGGTCCGGCGTGCGTTGTATTCGTCGTCGGTCAAAGCGCCACTGGCGCGCAGTGTCTCGAGCTGTTGGAGCCGATCGGCGATCGAGGCCTGCGGCGGCGTGGCGACCGGTGCCGCCCCGGCCGGAGCCCCCTGTGCCGCCGGCGCCTGGGCGGCGGCGCGGCGCACCACCGCCTGGATCTGTTCGCGCAGCGCCGGGTTCGACCGGATATCGACCATCCGGTTGAGCGCAACGTTGTTGTCCTTGAGGATCTGCAGGATCTCCATCAGCGGCCCGGCTTGCCCGCTGAGGTCATAGGTTCGGTTGTCCTCGGCCACCGTAAACTGTGCGGGCACCAGCCCGTTGACCAAAGCGCTTCGCTCCCAGTCGATTTGGTATTCCTGTGTCGTAGGGTCAAGCAGTACCACGAGCTTTCGCGCGGTGAGGTTGCCCAACCGGGTGACGTTGGCGATGACGCGGTCCTGACTGTCGAACGCCGTGAAGCCGGGTCCCTCGATGTGCAGGTCGACCTTCACCAGCGGCTGGTCGTTGATCCGGGTTCCCGTCTCGGAGAGCCCGACGATTTGGGCGAGCGCCAGCACCCCGTGCTGTTCCAGCAGCGCGGATTTGGCCGCCGATTTCGCACCGTAGTTGGTCAGCGCGAGCGCGATGAGGACATCGGCCACGGTGATGAGTAGGCCGACGTAGAACATCCATTGCAGCAGGTTGCCCAGCCCCAGGGTGAAGTAGACGACCAGAAAGATCGGCCCGACCAAACCACCGCACAGCAAAACGACCAACTGTGTCTTCAGATACCGCGCCAACACGTGTTTCTCCTCGCCTCGCCCGGAAGGTTCGTGTCAGATTAGCGCTGTCGCGTGCGCCGTATCCATAGCCGGCGTGCGGGCATCGGCGCTGGCAGTCAGCGCGACGGCTTCGGTGGTGCGCCTTTGGGAGAGGTGGGCGGCGGCGCCATGGCCGGCCCGTTAGACAGTGGCATCGCCGCGGGCAGCATCGTGGCAGACGACAATTCCGCGGCCGCTGCATCCGCCGGGGCGGTAGCGGCGGTCGCCGGGCCGGCGACGTCGGCTGCCGTCGCTGCGGGAGCCGCCGCTGCTGTCGGCGCCGCCGCCGCTGCATACGCCGACGTTTCTGAGTGGGGCGCCGTTGCCGAAGACCCGGCCGGGGCCGCCGCCGTGGTGGTTGCCGCCATCGGCGTGACGGTAGCCGCTGCCGGAGCGACCGTGGGCGTCGCCACGGCGGCCGGCGCCGCTGCGGCCGGTTGCACCGCCGCTGCCACCGGGGCCCCGGATGCCACGCCGCCCGCCTGCGCCGCGGCGCCGATGAACTGCTGACTGCTCATTGCCTGGCCGGATACATTGGCCGCACCCGCCACCGCCTGCGGGGCGACCGTCAACGGCTCGGCGTTGACGACCTCGGTGTCCGCATATTGCTGCGCCCCACCGCTCATGAGCTGCACAAACTGGTTGTGGAACAACGCCGCCTGCGCGCTGATCGCCTGATAGGCCGCCGCGTGCACGCCGAACAGGTGCGAGATGCTCGCCGAAACCGCGTCGGCGCCGGCGGCCTGAACAACCGACGTCGCGCCGGAGGCCATCGAGTTGGCGTAGTTGATCGCCGTACCGATTTTTTCCAGGTCTGATGCCGCGGCCGCCACATACTCCGGCGTCGCATTTACGAACGACATCCGAACCTCCCGGCCAGGCCAAGACGGTCAAATTCCCGAACCGTCAATTTCAGACTGGACATCGCAAGATCTTACCGGAAATTCGCTGACCAGGTGTGCAGCTTTCGGGCGGGCCAGAAAGCACAAGACCCGGACCGCCGAGATCGGCGAGTCCGGGCCTGGTGCTGTGCGAACTAGTTGATGATCTTGACGACCCGGCCGGCGCCGACGGTGCGGCCACCCTCGCGGATGGCGAACCGCAGACCGTCGTCCATGGCGACGGGCTGGATCAGCTTCACCGAGATGTTGGTGTTGTCACCGGGCATCACCATTTCGGTGCCCTCCGGCAGCGTCACCACACCGGTCACGTCGGTGGTGCGGAAGTAGAACTGCGGACGGTAGTTGTTGAAGAACGGCGTGTGCCGACCGCCCTCGTCCTTGGACAGGATGTAGACGCTGCCCTCGAACTCGGTGTGCGGGGTGGTGGTGCCGGGCTTGACCACAACCTGACCGCGCTCGACGTCCTCACGCTTGATACCACGCAGCAGCAGCCCGACGTTGTCGCCGGCCTGGCCCTGGTCAAGCAGCTTGCGGAACATCTCCACACCGGTGACCGTGGTCTTCGTGCTGGTGGGCTTGATGCCGACGATCTCGACTTCCTCGTTCACGTTGATCACGCCGCGCTCGACACGACCGGTGACCACGGTGCCACGGCCGGTGATCGTGAAGACGTCCTCGACGGGCATCAGGAACGGCTTGTCGGTCTCGCGGACCGGGTCCGGAATCGACTCGTCGACGGCGTCCATCAGGTCCTCGACGGACTTGACCCACTCCGCGTCACCCTCGAGCGCCTTGAGCGCCGAGACGCGGATGACCGGGGCCTCCTCGTCGAATTCCTGGGCGGCCAGCAGTTCGCGGACCTCCAGCTCGACGAGCTCGAGCAGCTCTTCGTCGTCGACCATGTCGGCCTTGTTCAGGGCTACCAGGATGTAGGGCACCCCGACCTGACGCGCGAGCAGCACGTGCTCGCGGGTCTGCGGCATCGGGCCGTCGGTCGCGGCGACCACCAGGATCGCGCCGTCCATCTGGGCCGCACCGGTGATCATGTTCTTGATGTAGTCGGCGTGACCCGGGGCGTCGACGTGGGCGTAGTGACGCTTGTCGGTCTGGTACTCCACGTGGGAGATGTTGATCGTGATACCGCGCTGACGCTCCTCGGGCGCGTTGTCGATCTGGTCGAAGGCGCGCGACTCGTTGAGGTTCGGGTACTTGTCATGCAGGACTTTGGTGATCGCCGCGGTCAGGGTTGTCTTGCCGTGGTCAACGTGACCGATGGTCCCGATGTTGACGTGCGGCTTCGTCCGCTCGAACTTCGCCTTCGCCACTTGTGTGTCCTCCTGGACTGATTGGTGCTTTTGAAAAGCAGTGTTGATGTTGTTGTAAGTGCCGCGGTGGTAACCGGGCTAGGTTACTCCGAGCTGGTGTTCACTCGCCCGTCGCCTTGGCGATGATCTCCTTCGAGACGTTCGCCGGGACTTCGGCATACGAGTCGAACACCATGGAGTAGTTCGCCCGGCCTTGTGTCTTGGACCGCAGGTCGCCGACATAGCCGAACATCTCCGACAGCGGGACGTGCGCCCGAACGACGCGCGCACCCGCCCGCTCCTCCATGGCCTGAATCTGGCCACGGCGGGAGTTCAGGTCGCCGATCACGTCACCCATGTAGTCCTCGGGTGTGGTCACTTCGACCGCCATGATCGGCTCGAGGATCACCGGCTGGGCTTGCTGCGCAGCCTTTTTCAGCACCTGTGAACCTGCGATCTTGAACGCCATTTCCGAGGAGTCAACCTCGTGGTAGGCACCGTCGAGCAAGGTGACCTTCAGGTTCACCAGCGGGTAGCCGGCCAGCACGCCGTACTGCATGGCGTCCTGGGCACCCGCGTCCACCGACGGGATGTATTCCCGCGGGATGCGACCACCGGTGACCTTGTTCTCGAACTCGTAGGTCGCACCGTCCTCGCCGGTGAACGGCTCGAGGTTGATGATCACCTTCGCGAACTGGCCCGAGCCACCCGTCTGCTTCTTGTGGGTGAACTCGACGTTGTTGGCCGCCCGCTTGATGGTCTCCTTGTAGGCCACCTGCGGCTTACCGACGTTGGCCTCGACCTTGAACTCGCGGCGCATGCGGTCCACCAGGATGTCCAGGTGCAGCTCGCCCATGCCGCCGATGACGGTCTGGCCGGTCTCCTGGTCCAGGTGCACCTTGAAGGTCGGGTCTTCCTCGGCGAGCTTCTGGATCGACAGCGACAGCTTCTCCTGGTCGCTCTTCGTCTTGGGCTCGATGGCCACCTCGATGACCGGGTCGGGGAAGGTCATCGACTCGAGCACGATCTGCTGGTTCGGGTCGCTCAAGGTGTCACCGGTGGTGGTGTCCTTGAGGCCGATCACCGCGTAGATGTGGCCCGCCGACGCGGTCTCCACCGGGTTCTCCTTGTTGGAGTGCATCTGGAACAGCTTGCCCAGCCGCTCCTTCTTACCCTTGGTGGCGTTGATGACCTGGCTGCCGGAGTCGACCTTGCCCGAGTACACCCGGACGTAGGTCAGCTTGCCGAAGAACGGGTGCGTCGCGACCTTGAAGGCCAGCGCCGAGAACGGCTCGTCGGTCGACGGCTTGCGGGTGATCTCCTCGTCTTCCTTGCCCGGCGCGTGGCCGACGGCCGGCGGCACGTCCAGCGGCGAGGGCAGGTAGTCGATGACCGCGTCCAGCATCGGCTGCACGCCCTTGTTCTTGAACGCGCTGCCGCACAGCACCGGGTAGGCCTCCGAGCTGATGGTCAGCTTGCGGATGGCGCCCTTGATCTCGGCGACACTGAGCTCTTCGCCGCCCAGGTACTTCTCCAGCAGCGCCTCGTCCGTCTCGGCGACGGCCTCGAGCAGCTTGGTGCGGTACTCGTCGGCCTTTTCCTGCAAGTCGGCCGGGATGTCGACGACGTCGTACTTCTCGCCGAGCTTGGCTTCGGCGCTCCAGACCTTGGCCTTCATCTCGACCAGGTCGACGACGCCTTCGAAGTCGCCCTCGGAGCCGACGGGCAGCTGGATCGGAATGACGTTGGCGCCCAAGCGCTCTTCCATCGTGCGGACCGAGAAGTAGAAGTCGGCGCCGATCTTGTCCATCTTGTTGACGAAGCAGATCCGCGGCACGTCGTACTTGTCGGCCTGACGCCACACCTGCTCGGACTGCGGCTCGACGCCCTCCTTGCCGTCGAACACGGCAACAGCACCGTCGAGCACGCGCAGACTGCGCTCCACCTCGACGGTGAAGTCGACGTGCCCGGGGGTGTCGATGATGTTGATCTGGTTGTCGTTCCAGAAGCAGGTGGTGGCGGCGGAGGTGATGGTGATCCCGCGCTCTTGCTCCTGCTCCATCCAGTCCATGGTGGCAGCGCCGTCGTGGACCTCACCGATCTTGTAGCTGATACCGGTGTAGTAGAGGATGCGCTCCGTCGTCGTCGTCTTGCCGGCGTCGATGTGCGCCATGATGCCGATATTGCGGACCTTGGTCAGGTCGGTCAGCACGTCCTTCTGTGCCACAGAAGTCTTCCCACTCTTTCGATTGCGTTGTTAGTTCGCTGTCGGTTTACGCCCGGCCACGCTGCCAGTTTGGCGCCCGTTCGGGCTCTACCAGCGATAGTGCGCGAAGGCGCGGTTGGCCTCGGCCATCTTGTGGGTGTCCTCACGCCGCTTGACGGAAGCCCCGAGGCCATTGCTGGCGTCCAGGATCTCGTTCGCCAGCCGCTCGATCATCGTCTTCTCCCGACGGGCCCGGGAGAAGCTGACAAGCCAGCGCAGCGCCAGCGTGGTGGACCGGTCCGGACGCACCTCGACGGGCACCTGGTAGGTCGCACCACCCACGCGGCGGCTACGCACTTCCAGGGCGGGCTTGACGTTGTCGAGAGCGCGCTTGAGCGTGATCACCGGATCGGTACCGGTCTTATCGCGAGCCTGCTCGAGCGCACCATAAACAATGCGCTCAGCGACCGATTTCTTCCCCTGCAGCAGGACCTTGTTGACCAGCTGGGTCACCAGCTGCGATCCATAGACCGGGTCGTTGACCAGCGGACGCTTCGGCGCGGGCCCCTTGCGCGGCATTAGCTCTTCTCCTTCTTGGCGCCGTAACGGCTGCGAGCCTGCTTGCGATTCTTGACACCCTGGGTGTCCAGCGAACCGCGGATGATCTTGTAGCGCACACCGGGCAAGTCCTTCACCCGGCCGCCACGCACCAGCACCATCGAGTGCTCCTGCAGGTTGTGGCCCTCACCCGGGATGTAGGCGGTGACCTCGACCTGGCTCGTCAGCTTCACGCGCGCGACCTTCCGAAGTGCCGAGTTCGGCTTCTTCGGGGTGGTGGTGTACACGCGGGTGCATACGCCACGGCGCTGCGGGCTGCCCTTCAGGGCCGCGGTCTTGACCTTGGCGATCTTGTCGCGGCGACCCTTGCGGACCAGCTGCTGAATGGTTGGCATCTACTGGCTTTCTGTGTTCGAAGTCTTCTTGCTGCTGTTAAGTCTCTGTACTGCAGTTTTTCCCCACCGCACTACCCCGCGGCCGGGTGTGTCGCACCCGCTCAGCACCGGAGTCATCCGATACGTGGTGGACATGCGAATTCGCCCGGCATCCACTTCCTTACGTCAGGCGCCGTAAGCCGCCAGGCACGAGCCACCACAATACCCGCCGCTGGTCGAACAGGTCAAAGCGGCCGCTGGACGCAACCGCCCAGCCCGACGCGCGCTCGCGGTGGACGGCTATTTCGACGCGGCGCCGCCCGGCGCGGTGCGCCTGTCCAGGCCCGCTGCCAGCCGCAACACCATTTCGGTGAACAGTGCATCGGTGTCGATGTCGTCCATGACACCGGTCATTTCCAGCAAGACAAATCCGTGCAGGGCGGACCAGAATTCGAGCGCGGCGAAAAACGCCTCCTCCCCGTCGAGGCCATACGAGGACAACACCGCGATCACCGGCGCGGCCGCACCCCGGGTTGCCGCGGTGTATTCAGGGTCATCGCCGCCCAGCGGCATCCGGGTGAAGGCCGAGTACCGCCCGGGGTGGTGATGGGCATAGCTGCGGTAAGCGCCGGCCATGACCAGCACCGCATCATCGCGGGCCCGCCCCTCCCCAACCCGGTTCAGCATCATGATGATGTCGTCGATGACCCGGATGCGAACGGCGCGACGCAGGTCCTCCAGGCTGTCCACGTGGTTATAGAGCGACGGCCCCTTGGTGCCCAACTGTGTCGCCAGCGCGTTGATGGTCAGCGAGTCCCAGCCCTCGCGGTCCAGGAAGGTCAGTGCGCCATCGACGATGCCGTCCCGGCTCAGCTTTCCCGGCCGGGATCCGGACCTGCCGCCACGCTGGCGCCCTCCCGCCGTCGGCTGTTCCGGATGAACTGCCATGGCGGTCGCCCCTCGATTGCGGTGAATAGGTGAAGGTCAACTAATGACTCTAGTTGACAGAGTCGCCAATCTACTCGGACGTAACCCGAGCGGCTCGCAGTTGGCCGGGGGAAAATTATTTGCCATCCAGCAGGCAAATGCACGTAGGCTCAGTCCAGCAGATACCCGCCGACACGAAGGGGGCCGCGGTGCACCGGAGAACCGTCACCGGGTCGCTTGCAACCTGTGTCATCGCGATTGCGGCCGCGCTCGCCGCGGCGCCGCCCGCCGCGCACGCCAAGAACGGCGACACGCACGTCATTGGGCAGAACACCACGCAAACCCTGGATTGCAACGACGGAACCCTGATCGTCAACGGCACCGGGAATTCGGTCAACGCGCTCGGCAACTGCTGGGCGGTGACGGTGATGGGCTCTGGCAACACGATCATCGCGGACTCGGTCACGCACGACATCACGGTGTACGGCTACGACCAGACCGTCTTCTTTCACAACGGTTCGCCGATCCTCTGGGACCGCGGCCGGGAACTGGGAATGGTAAACCGGCTGCAGCAGGTGCCTGCCTGAGTCACCGCGACTTCCAGTTGGGGACACCGAGGAGGGGAACACATTGCGCGTCCACATCACTGACCGATCGCCGCGGCTCGCGGTACTCGCCGTCGCGGCAGTAGTGCTGTCCGGTTGCAGTTCGACCGCTAACCCTCCGGGAAACCCCAGCTCGTCGACGAAGAGCAGCACAACCACCACGACCACGGGCGCGGCCGCGCCGACGACGTCGGGTAGCGAAAGCACCACGGCGTCCGTCGAAATCGGGAACACCCTGAACTACGGCTCGATGGGGACGACGGCCACCCTTGACTGCGCCACCGGCAAATCGCTGAATGTCGCTGGTTCCAACAACACCCTGACGGTCACCGGCAACTGCCAGACGGTCAATGTCGGCGGCGCCAACAACAAGATCACCATCGACAAGGTCGATACCCGCATTACGGTGCTGGGGCTCGACAACACGATCACTTACAAGGATGGTGAACCGAAGGTCGACAACCTCGGCTCAGGCAACACCATCAACAAGGCGAGCTGACCGGCTAGCTAGCCGGCGCGCCGTGCCGCCCGGCGCCGGCCGCGAACCGCCCGGCTCCCTCGTTGGCTTCCGCGGCAACTTTGGCGATACTGGCGAATTCCTGTTCCATTGCCTGCGATTCCGACAGGCCCCACTGTTGTAATGCCGAAAGCCGGTCCGCTCGCAGGCACTGCTGGGGCAGGGCGGCCAACTCCGCGGCCAACTCCTCGGCGGCCTGTCGCGATTCGCCTTTGGGGACAACGCGATTAGCCAGTCCCATCGCGAGCGCTTCGTCGGCTTTGACACCGCGGCCGGTCAGGATCATGTCCATTGCCCGGCTGTGCCCGATCAGGCGCGGCAGCCGCACGGTGCCACCGTCGATCAACGGCACTCCCCAGCGACGACAGAACACCCCGAACACGGCATCCTCCTCGGCCACCCGCATGTCGCACCAGAGAGCCAGCTCCAGTCCCCCCGCGACGGCGTAGCCGCTCACCGCGGCAATCACGGGTTTGGACAACATCATTCGCGACGGGCCCATCGGGCCGGGACCGGTCGTGTGGACCGAGTTGGCCTCCGACGTGCCGAATGCCTTCAAATCGGCTCCCGCACAGAAGGTTCCGCCGTCGCCCCACAGCACGGCCACCGACGCGGAATCGTCGCGGTCGAACTCGTCGAAAGCCTCGTACAGCGCTGCGGCCGTCGGGCCGTTCACGGCGTTACGCGCGGCCGGCCGGTTCAGGATCACCGTCGTCACCGGGCCCTTACGCTCCACTCGCACCGGATCGGTCATCTCACCTCCAGAAGTTGAGTTGTATCGCGCCGGTCCAACAACTCGGTCGCGAAGTCGTGGTAGACACTGCGCAGCCGCACGCCCGGCCAATCGTCGGGCAGCAGTTCGGCGGGCAGCATCGGGTCGGTCAATAGGTGCCGCACGATCGCCGCGGCCACCATGAATCGGCCGGGAATGTCGCAGGCCGCGGCCATT
The DNA here is from genome assembly GCF_039023525.1 of Mycobacterium sp. 050272. Taxonomy (NCBI): domain Bacteria; kingdom Bacillati; phylum Actinomycetota; class Actinomycetes; order Mycobacteriales; family Mycobacteriaceae; genus Mycobacterium; species Mycobacterium sp. 050272. The sequence goes on from NZ_JBCHKV010000001.1 coordinate 205,732, forward strand.
TCGTCGACCAAGTGTTGCCCGGCCTGCGACCATGCGGGCAGGTCCCACAGTTCGGCGACCAGCTGCTCGGGTGCGTCGTCGCGAGCCTTGAGCACCCGGACCCGATCGGCTACGTCGGGCTCCAAGTCGAGGTCCAGGTTGTCGGGCCGCATCCAGACGCCCTCGCGAAGTTCACCGAAACGCTTGCGGTACATGCTGGCTCGCTGCGCGGCCCGGGTGCGGGCATCGGTGCCCACACTGGTGACGATCACGACGTGCCAGTCTCCGTGCCAGGCCCGGGTGTGCGGTCGCATCGCCTCATCCTGGCGAGCCTGGCGGGCCAGCAGCCGATCCGAGAGCCGGTACCCGTCGGCCGAGCGAATCAGATCGCCGGCACCGACCATGCGGGTCAGCGCGACCCGCAGCGTCGTTTCCTTGATCCCGAAATCGGTTGTCAGCCTGATCAAGTCGCTCGCGGTCGCCCAGGCGGGGTGCGCGCCGAGTAGCACGCTCAGTACCACCGACCGGGCCGTCATGTTCGGCATGGCTACACTCCGGAGGCGCGCCGGCCGTAGTCGCCGAACGGCTCGTCGCGATGCCGCACCGCTTCGCGGAAACCGTGCTCGACGGAGTCGGCGACGAAGTCATGTCCCTCTTGGGTATGCCGGGCGACACCGTCGAATACCGTGCTCACCATCCGGCTGGTGGCCACACCCTGCTGCAACAGAGCGGAATTCAGCGCGAGTTTGACCATGATCAGCTGATTGACCGGAACCGCCGCGATGCGCTGGACCAGCCGTTCGGTGCGCTCGTCGAGGTCTTCCGGGTCCGGGGCCTCGACCGCCAGCCCCCACTGGGCGGCCTGTGCACCGGTGATCGAATCCCCGGTGAACAGAAGACGTTTGGCGCGCTGATCACCGAGGCGGTGGGCCCACAGGCCTGCCGCCGGCACACCCCACACCCGGGTCGGCGGGTAGCCGATCTTGGCGTCGGCGGCGGCGATCACCTGGTCGGCATGCAGCGCGATATCGGTGCCGCCGGCCACACAGTACCCGTGGATCTTGACCACCGTCGGCTTGTCGGCGTGCATCAGGCTGGAGAACCCGCGCACGAACCGGCTCATCATCTGGTAATCGATCATCGGATCCCACGGGCGATCCGGCATGTGGTTGATGCCCTGGGTCCTACCGTCCAGCACGGTGCCCTCATAGGCGCCGGTGCCGCCGGCCGAGCCGGTGCGGTCGGCGTAGGCGGACAAGTCGAAGCCCGCGCAAAAGCCTTCCCCGCGACCGGATACCAGAATGACGTGCACTCCTGGATCGAGGTCGGCGCGCTCGACCAACGCCGAGAGTTCCAGCGGGGTGTCCGCGACGATCGCGTTGCCCTTTTCCGGCCTATTGAAGGTGATCCGCGCAACCCGGTCGGTGACCTCATAGGTCATCGTTTTCAGATTGTCGAAATCGACCGGCCTGATCGCGTGTGTCACGGGCGCCGCTCTCCCCCGCAAGCGGGTGGTGCCCCCACCTCATCGCTCATTTCTCTATTGTCGACGGCGCGGTTCATGTTGTGGCTCAGCCCTTTACCAGCGCCCGCTCCAAGATGGGTGCCAGATCGAGTCCGGTCGGCATGGTGCCGAACGCGCCGCCCCACGCACCGCCGAGGCGGGTCGCCAGGAATGCCTCGGCCACGGCGGGATGGCCGTGGCGCACCAGCAGCGAGCCCTGCAGGGCCAGACAGATGTCCTCGGCGACCTTGCGGGCGCGGTAGGCGATGGTCTCCAGGTCGCTCAGGTCTTGGCGCAGCCGTTCGACATGGCTGCCCAGCCGCGGATCCTGGCTCGTGCTCTCGTCCAGCTCGGCGAACAGCACCTCGACGCATTCGGGCCGAGTTGCCATGGCGCGCAAGGTGTCCAGCGCACTGACATTGCCGGATCCTTCCCAGATGCCCATCAGCGGTGCCTCGCGGTACAGCCGCGGCATGCCGGACTCTTCGACATAACCGTTGCCGCCCAAACATTCCAGCGCTTCGGCAGCGTGCGGGGTGGAACGCTTGCACACCCAGTACTTGCTGGCCGCCAGGCCGATCCGGCGCAGCAGCGCTTCCTTCTCGTCGCCGCGCAGCGCGTTGTCGGTGGCACCGGCCATCCGCATCGCGACGATCGTGGCGGCCTCGGCCTCCACGGCCAGGTCGGCCAGCACGTTGCGCATCAGCGGCTGGTCAATCAGATACGCGCCGAACGCTTTCCGGTGCTGGGCGTGATGGATGGCGCGCGTGAGCCCGGTCCGCATGCTGGTGGCACTGCCCAGGGTGCAGTCCAGGCGGGTCAGATTGACCATCTCGATGATGGTCGGCACGCCGCGGCCCTCCTCGCCGACCAGCCAGGCCGTAGCGCCGTCGTATTCGACTTCGCTCGAGGCGTTGGCGTGGTTGCCGAGCTTGTCCTTGAGGCGCTGCAAGAACATCCGGTTGCGGGTGCCGTCGGGCAGGATGCGCGGCAACATGAAGCACGACAGGCCGCCGGGAGCCTGCGCGAGGACCAGGAAGATGTCACACATCGGCGCCGAGGTGAACCATTTGTGACCGACCAGGCTGTAGGTGCCGTCGCCGTTGGGAGTCGCCTGCGTGGTCCCGGCGCGCACGTCGGAGCCACCCTGCTTCTCGGTCATCGACATGCCTGCGGTGATGCCGGCCTTCGTGGTGGCCAGCTTGAGCTCCGGGTCGTACTCGCGACTGGTCAGCAGCGGCTCGTAAACGGCCGCCAGCTCGGGGTTGTAGCGCAGCGCCGGGACGACGGCGTACGTCATCGAGATCGGGCAGACGTGGCCCGGCTCGACGTTCCAGGCCGACGTCTTGGCGGCGCGCACCACATGCGCGCCCGGGCGGTCGTCGGCCCACGGCGCCGCGTGCATGCCGTGCGCGATCGCCGCACGCATCAACTCGTGGTAGGCCGGGTCGAACTCGACCTCGTCGACACGGTGCCCGGTGCGGTCGTGGGTGTGCAGGATGGGCTGATTGCGGTCGGCGAGCTCGCCCCAGCGCTGGGCCTCGTGACTGGCCGACAACGCCCCGACCGCGTGCACCTCCTCCATGCCCCACTGGCCGCCCTCGCGGATCAGGGCCTCGACGAGCATCGGTGACGTCGCGGGGTTGTAGTTCTCGAGCGGAGGAACCTGGTTGGTGACGACATGCGTGTCTGACATGCCGCTTATATTACATTTTTCCAACAACCGCACAAGAGGTGTAATACGGGTTGATATGCGGGCCTCTAAGCTGTCTCACGTGAGGATCAAGCGGCTAATCGCCGGTTCATTGCTAACGGGTGCTCTCGGGATCGCCGCCTCGGGCTTCGGTGCCACAGCCGCGAGCGCCGATCCGCCGCCGGCTGACCCTGGACAACCGGGTACTGCCGTCCCCGGCCCGGACGCACCGGTCGAGACGCGACTGGAAAGACCAACCCTGCCGCCCAGGGAGTTCATCCCCCCACCGCCGCACTTTTAGCGTCGCGGGATCGGCAACGTCAGCCCGCGGTCTTGTCTCGCAGGAACGCGATGTCGTCCTTACGACCCTCGTCGGAGGTTTCACAGATCACCGGCGCCCCGGCGGCGTTGACCACCGCGACCAGCAAGTCGGGATCGATCTGGCCGGTGCCCAGGTTGGCATGGCGGTCCCGACCCGAGCCGGCCTCGTCCTTGGAGTCGTTGCAGTGCACCAGATCGATCCGGCCGGTGATGGCCTTGATGCGCTCGACCGCACCCACCAGAGCTTCACCGGCCGCCCAGGTGTGGCAGGTGTCGAGGCAGAAGCCAATTCCGCTGTCGCCGATGACATCCCACAGCCTGGCGATGGTGTCGAAGTGGCGAGCCATCGCGTGGTCGCCGCCGGCGGTGTTTTCCAGATACACCGGCACGGTGGATTCCAGCTGGTCCAGCGCCTTGCGCCAGCGCACAAAACCCTCGTCGAGGTCGTTGTCGTCGGCGACATGGCCACCGTGCACGATGACGGCCGCCGCGCCGATGTCGGCGGCCGCGTCGCAGGTCTGCTGCAAGATTTTGCGCGACGGAATCCGTACCTTGTTGTTGGCCGACGCGACGTTGATCAAGTAGGGCGCGTGCACGTAGATCGGCAGCGCCGCGGCCTTCAGTACGGCCGCGTCCTCGCGGGGCTTGGGGGCTTTCCAGCTCTGCGGGTTGCCGAGGAATATCTGTACAACGTCAGCGCCCTCGGCCTCCGCTGCGGCCAGCGGGTCTTGCGGACTGACATGCGAACCGATCAGCACGTCGGACAGTCTACGTTTCCGGGCCCGGCCGCCGGGAACTGCGCTGGACCGCGGGGCCCGGACGTGAGATCGTCGGAGCTAACACGGATGCTCGACCGATTCGGCGGTGGATTCGATTGCCTTGCACGCACCAGCTCGACGAATCCGAACTCATCCGCAATCCTCGCGCCTGCTCGCTGGACGCGGTCGTTGCCGATCGGAGGTTCGGTTCCCTTCCGGCAGAGACGCTTTCGAAACTGGTCGAGCTGGCGATCGCCCGACCGGCGGAGCCGGTATGACGTCGGCGGACGCGGACGCCGCGCTGGATCTGCTGCTTCCTGCCCGCATTCGTGAACTCATCGAACGCAATTACTACTCGAAGGTGAACGCGAGCCTGACCCTCGAAGAGGTGGCGAAGGATCCGAGCTTTCTGGATGACCCGATCAGCCACCTCGCGCTGTTCACCGATCACGGCGTGATGCACATGCGTGACGTCGCCCGGCGGATCGTCGACATGATCGACAACGTGTCGGGAGTCAAGATCGCCGAGCGGCCACCGCGTCGCCTGGATTTCATGACGAGCTACGGCTGTTTACTCGCCTACGTCCACGACATCGGGATGTCGGACCTGAATCCCTTTGGGCGGGCGGTTCATGCGGAGTTCGGCGCACATGAGGCTTTCGGCGGGGTCTTCGACGAGATCGTCGACATCCTGTGGGAGGAGAATGTCGGGAATCTGGCGTGGCGGGTGCTGCGGCTGACCAACGCCGGTGTATTCGACGGACCCCCACAACGGATCCTGCGTGAGCTGGCGTCGCTGGGCTATGCGCACAGCAAGAGCTCCGTGCCCGCGGCGGTGCTCGACGACACCGCGGCGCTGCGCGACCGGATGCTGCATATCCTGGGCCATCCGCTGGAGGCGCTGTACCACGCGAAACAGCTGGGAAAGAGCCGCGGCGACGACCGTCGTGCACATCACGAGACCGCGCTGCAGCGCGCGGCCGCGCCTGAGTCATTGGATGAGCACCGGGCGCAGCTGCTGGCGCGCCATTACGAGGACTTCGAGAACACAGCCTTTGGATGGCTGAAAGTCGTTGTGCCGCAAGCCCAAGAATTCGTCGCCGATGTCGTGGACACCATCCGCTGCCTGCGGTGCGCGGATGCCCTGCGACAGCGCGGCACCCATCTGAGGACGTCGGGCAACTATCAGATTTTCATCGATCAGCGCACGGCAAACGCGGTCTACGCCCTGCACGACCGGGAGGGGCGAACCTACCTCGTCGAGGGCGACAATCCGATCAATGCCGGCGAGGCCAACCTCGAGATCTGCGAAGTCACCCACGACGGCGACCTTCGTTTCGCCTTCTTCCGGGGCAGCTTCGGATCGGAAGAGGCGGTACGCCGCGCCGCGCACAACGCGTCGGTCATCGTCGACGACATACAGGCCGACGTCGTCGACAGCTTCATCGGCGGCACCGGCGAGAACGGCGGTCGGCGCACCTCCCTGCTCCTCGAACACACCGAGGACAATCCCGAATTCGCGCCGCTGGTAGCCGAATTGGTGATCGCCCGGGCTCCGTCGCTGGCCGATCGCGTCGTCTGCGTACCCGCCCTGCGCAACGCTCCCGAATCGGAGCGGCGGCGCTTCCTGGCGGCCAGCGCTGTCGACTGGGACCTTGCGGAACGCATGGCGTTGCTGCGCAACGTCGCGAGCCGCGGCTACCGCACCGACCATATCGACCCCGAACTCGGCTTCAAAAGCACTCGCCTGGGCCACCTTTCGCCCGGCGAATGCCTGACCGAAGTCGGCGCCCGGGCGAGCTTTGTGTATGTCCCGCTGTCGTCCGGTCTGCGCGGCCGGCCCTCGGGCGGCTACGACTACTTTCGCGTCCATCCCTGGGAGCCGCTGGGCGTTACCGGTGTCATCCGCGGCGATTTCCGAAACTCCACGGTCGTCGCCGAGGACGAGGTGGATGTGCTGATCCTGCCGAAGGACGTCTACCTCCGGCACTGGCACCGCAACTACACGCCGGCGGAGTTCTCCGAGCTGATCCGCACGATGCGACACGACTGAGCGCGAACGCGAAACCAACTTCACGTTCGGCGGCCGACCGGTGCCAACGAAAAAGCCCCGGGCCTCTTTGATTCGGGCCCGGGGCTTTTTCGTTTGTTGACTAGCGGTAGTCGCTGTAGCCGTAGTCGTCCAGCGGAACCGCGGCTCCGGTGGCCTGACCGAAGTCCGGGCTGTAGTACTGATCCTCGTAGGACGGGATCGTGTACGCCGCGGCGCGGGCTTCCTCGGTCGGCTGAACCTGGATGTTGCGGTACCGGTTGATTCCGGTCCCGGCCGGGATCAGCTTTCCGATGATCACGTTCTCCTTCAGACCGTTGAGCTTGTCGCTGCGGCAGTTGATCGCCGCATCGGTCAGCACGCGAGTGGTCTCCTGGAACGACGCCGCACTCAGCCACGAGTCGGTGGCCAGCGACGCCTTGGTGATACCCATCAGCACCGGACGACCGGCGGCGGGCTCGCCGCCCTCGGCCACCACCCGGCGGTTCTCCGCCTCGAACTCCGCACGGTCGATCAGCGAACCGGGCAGGAACTCCGTCGCACCCGAGTCGATGATGGTGACGCGGCGCAGCATCTGGCGAACGATCACCTCGATGTGCTTGTCGTGGATCGACACACCCTGTGCGCGGTAGACCTCCTGGACCTCGCGGACCAAGTGGATCTGCACCTCGCGGGGGCCCTGCACGCGCAGCACCTCGTGCGGGTCGGCCGAGCCTTCCATCAGCTGCTGGCCCACCTCGACGTGGTCGCCGTCGGAAAGCACTCGCTCGGAACCGTCTTCGTGCTTGAACACACGCAGCCGCTGCCGCTTGGAGAGCTTGTCGTAGACGACTTCCTCGCCGCCATCGTCGGGGACGATGGTGATCTTGTAGAAGCGCTCACCATCCTCGAGCTGAACCCGCCCGGTGACGTCGGCGATCGGCGCCTTGCCTCGCGGCACCCGGGCCTCGAACAGCTCCTGCACCCGCGGCAGACCACCGGTGATGTCCTCACCGACACCACCCTGGTGGAAGGTACGCATGGTCAGCTGGGTACCGGGCTCACCGATGGACTGCGCGGCGACGATACCGACGGCCTCGCCGATGTCGACGAGCTTGCCGGTGGCCATCGAACGCCCGTAGCAGGTCGCACACACACCGGTACCGGTGGTGCATGTCAGCACCGAACGGACCTTGATCTGCGTGATGCCCGCGGCCAGCAAGGCCTCGATCGACGGATCGCCCAGGTCTTCGCCACGAGCGACGACGACGTTGCCGGCCTCGTCGACCGCGTCGGCGCCCAAAGTCCGTGCGTACGCCGAGGTTTCGATGTACGGGTCACGGATCAGAGTGCCGTCGGGCTGACGCTCGGCCAGCTCGACGATGATGCCGCGCTCGGTCTCGCAGTCGTGCTCGCGGACGATGACGTCCTGGCTCACGTCCACCAGACGACGAGTCAGGTAACCCGAGTCCGCGGTACGCAACGCGGTGTCGGCCAAGCCCTTTCGAGCGCCGTGCGTGTTGATGAAGTACTCCAGCACGGTCAGGCCCTCGCGGAACGACGACTTGACCGGACGCGGGATGAACTCACCCTTCGGGTTGGTCACCAAACCCTTCATGCCGGCCAGCGTTCGGGTCTGGGTGAAGTTACCCGTGGCACCCGAGTCGACGATCGTGATGATCGGGTTGTCGGCCGGGTAGTGCTCACGCAGCGCCTTACCGACCTCGTCGGTGGCTTCCTTCCAGATCTCCACCAGCGCTTCGTTGCGCTCGTCGTGGTTCAAAGCACCACGCTGGAACTGCTTTTCGACCTTGTCGGCCCGGTCCTCGTAGTGGTCGAGGATCTCCTTCTTACGCGGCGGGACCAACACGTCGGCCATCGAGACCGTGACGCCGCTTCGGGTCGCCCAGTAGAAACCGGCGTCCTTGAGCTTGTCGACAGTCTGTGCGACCACGATCATCGGGTAGCGCTCGGCCAGGTCGTTGATGATGGCAGCCTGCACCTTCTTGTGCATCTGCTTGTTCACGAACGGGTAGCCCAACGGCAGCAGCTCGTTGAACAACACCCGGCCCAGGGTCGTCTCGGCCATCCAGGCATCGCCTGGCTGCCAACCGTTCTGGCCGAACAGCTCGGCCTCGACCTCGGCCGGCGGACGCAGCTGCGTCAACCGCACCTTGATCTGGGCCCGCACCGAGAGCAGACCACGGTCGGACGCCATGATCGCCTCGGCCGGTGAGGAGTACGCACCCTGCTCCGGCTGGTCATCGGCGGCCGCGCGGTATTCACCTTCGGCCCCGGCCACCTCGGTGGTCAGGTAGTACAGCCCGGTCACCATGTCGAGTCGCGGCATGGCCAACGGGCGGCCGGACGCGGGCGACAGGATGTTGTTGCTCGACAGCATCAGGATGCGAGCCTCGGCCTGCGCCTCGGCGCTCAGCGGCAGGTGCACGGCCATCTGGTCGCCGTCGAAGTCGGCGTTGAACGCCTCACAGACCAGCGGGTGCAGCTGAATGGCCTTGCCCTCCACCAGCATTGGCTCGAAAGCCTGAATGCCGAGCCGGTGCAGGGTCGGCGCGCGGTTCAACAGCACCGGGTGCTCGGCGATGACCTCCTCGAGCACGTCCCACACCTGGGGACGCTGGCGCTCGACCATGCGCTTGGCACTCTTGATGTTCTGCGCGTGGTTGAGGTCGACCAGCCGCTTCATCACGAACGGCTTGAACAGCTCCAGCGCCATCAGCTTGGGCAGACCGCACTGGTGCAGCTTGAGCTGCGGACCGACCACGATGACCGAACGGCCCGAGTAGTCGACACGCTTACCGAGCAGGTTCTGACGGAACCGGCCCTGCTTACCCTTGAGCAGATCCGACAGCGACTTGAGCGGACGGTTACCCGGTCCGGTGACCGGGCGGCCACGGCGGCCGTTGTCGAACAGCGCGTCCACCGACTCCTGCAGCATCCGCTTCTCGTTGTTGACGATGATCTCGGGCGCACCGAGGTCGATCAGCCTCTTGAGGCGGTTGTTGCGGTTAATCACGCGGCGGTACAGGTCGTTCAGGTCGGAGGTGGCGAACCGGCCACCGTCGAGCTGAACCATCGGGCGCAACTCCGGCGGGATCACCGGAACCGCGTCGAGCACCATGCCCATCGGCGAGTTGCCCGACTGCTGGAAGGCCGCGACGACCTTCAGTCGCTTCAGCGCACGAAGCTTCTTCTGCCCCTTGCCATTTCGGATGACGTCACGCAGGATGTCGGCCTCGGCGTCGATGTCGAAGTTCTCGATCAGCTTCTGGATCGACTCCGCGCCCATGGCCCCGGTGAAGTACTCGCCGTAGCGGTCGACGAGCTCGCGGTAGAGGTTCTCATCAACGATCAGCTGCTTGGGAGCCAGCTTGGTGAACGTCGTCCAGATGTCCTCCAGCCGGTCCAGCTCGCGCTGGGCCCGGTCACGCAGCTGGCGCATCTCACGCTCGCCACCGTCGCGAACCTTGCGCCGCGCATCGGCTTTCGCGCCCTCGGCTTCCAGCTCGGCCAGGTCGGCCTCCAGCTTCTGCGCACGGGCCTCCAGGTCGGCGTCGCGCTGGTCCTCAACGGCCTTGCGCTCCACCACCATTTCGGCCTCGAGCGTCGAGAGCTCGTTGTGGCGCATCTCGTCGTCGACCGCGGTGATCACGTAAGCGGCGAAGTAGATGATCTTCTCGAGATCCTTCGGCGCCAGGTCGAGCAGATAGCCCAGCCGGCTCGGCACACCCTTGAAGTACCAGATGTGCGTGACCGGCGCGGCCAGCTCGATGTGGCCCATCCGCTCCCGGCGCACCTTGGCCCGAGTTACCTCGACGCCGCAGCGCTCACAGATGATGCCCTTGAAGCGAACTCGCTTGTACTTGCCGCAGTAGCACTCCCAGTCGCGAGTCGGTCCGAAGATCTTCTCGCAGAACAGGCCGTCCTTCTCAGGCTTGAGCGTGCGGTAGTTGATCGTCTCCGGCTTCTTGACCTCGCCGTAAGACCATTGCCTGATGTCTTCCGCGGTGGCCAGGCCGATACGGAGTTCATCGAAGAAGTTGACGTCGAGCACGTAACTCCCTTTCCCCTTGCGGGTTTAGTAACAAATGACTAGTTAAGCCAAGTCCTCAACGGACGCAGATTCATTGCGGGACAAGTTGATTCCCAGGTTCGCGGCAGCGCGCTCCAGGTCTTCGTCCTCGCCCTCGCGCAGTTCGATCGCCGCACCATCCGACGACAGAACCTCAACGTTGAGGCACAGCGACTGCAGCTCCTTGAGCAACACCTTGAACGACTCGGGGATACCCGGCTCGGGGATGTTCTCGCCCTTGACGATCGCCTCGTACACCTTGACCCGCCCGACGGTGTCGTCGGACTTGATGGTCAACAGCTCCTGCAGCGTGTACGCGGCGCCGTAGGCCTGCATGGCCCAACACTCCATCTCACCGAATCGCTGTCCACCGAACTGCGCCTTACCACCGAGGGGCTGCTGGGTGATCATCGAGTACGGACCGGTGGACCGGGCGTGGATCTTGTCGTCCACCAGGTGGTGCAGCTTCATGATGTACATGTAGCCGACGGTCACCGGGTACGGGAACGGCTCGCCACTGCGGCCATCGAACAGCCTTGCCTTGCCGTCTGCGTTCACCATGACGTCGCCGTCGCGGTTGGGCAGCGTGCAGGACAGCAGCCCCTGCAGCTCCTCCTCCTTGGCACCGTCGAACACCGGAGTCGACACCGTCTGGTCCGGCTGTGCGTGCCGGAGGCCTTCGGGCAGGTTCGCCGCCCACTCGGGCTCGCCCTCGATGTTCCAGCCCGCCTTGGCAACCCAGCCGAGGTGGGTCTCCAGGATCTGGCCGATGTTCATGCGTCGCGGCACACCGTGGGTGTTCAGGATGATGTCCACGGGGGTGCCGTCGGGCATGAACGGCATGTCCTCGACCGGCAGGATCTTGCCGATGACGCCCTTGTTGCCGTGGCGTCCGGCGAGCTTGTCACCGTCGGAGATCTTCCGCTTCTGGGCCACGTAAACGCGGACCAGCTCGTTGACACCGGCGGGCAGTTCGTCGTCGTCCTCGCGCGAGAACACCCGAATGCCGATCACCTTGCCGGACTCACCGTGCGGCACCTTCAGCGAGGTGTCGCGGACCTCGCGGGCCTTCTCACCGAAGATCGCCCGCAGCAGCCGCTCTTCCGGCGTCAGCTCGGTCTCACCCTTCGGGGTGACCTTGCCGACCAGGATGTCGCCGTCACGAACCTCGGCACCGATACGCACGATGCCGCGCTCGTCCAAGTCGGCGAGCACCTCGTCGGAGACGTTCGGGATGTCCCGGGTGATCTCCTCGGCGCCCAGCTTGGTGTCGCGGGCATCGATCTCGTGTTCCTCGATGTGGATCGAGGTGAGCACGTCCTCCTCAACCAGGCGGTTGGAGAGGATGATCGCGTCCTCGTAGTTGTGGCCTTCCCACGGCATGACCGCCACCAGCAGGTTCTTGCCGAGCGCCATCTCACCGTTCTCGGTGCACGGACCGTCGGCGATCACCTGGCCGGCCTCGACGCGGTCTCCCGCGTCGACGATCGGCGACTGGTTGGCGCAGGTGCCGTGGTTGGACCGGGCGAACTTGCGCATCCGGTAGGTGTGCCGGGTGCCGTCGTCGGCCATCACGGTGATGTAGTCGGCGGACACCTCCTCGATCACGCCGGCCTTCTCGGCCACCACCACGTCGCCGGCGTCGATCGCGGCGCGCAGCTCCATGCCGGTACCGACCAGCGGCGCCTCGCTGCGCACCAGCGGAACCGCCTGGCGCTGCATGTTGGCACCCATCAGGGCCCGGTTGGCGTCGTCGTGCTCGAGGAACGGAATCATGGCCGTGGCCACCGACACCATCTGGCGCGGCGACACGTCCATGTAGTCGACCTCGGACGACGGCACGTACTCGACCTCGCCGGCCTTACGGCGAACCAGAACCCGCGACTCCTCGAAGCGGCCGTCGGCGTCGATCGGCGAGTTGGCCTGCGCCACGACGTGGCGGTCCTCCTCGTCGGCGGTCAGATAGTCGATCTGGTCGCTGACCACACCGTCGACCACCTTGCGGTACGGCGTCTCGATGAACCCGAACGGGTTGACCCGCGCGTACACCGACAGCGACCCGATCAGACCGATGTTCGGCCCCTCCGGGGTCTCGATCGGACACATCCGGCCGTAGTGCGACGGGTGCACGTCACGAACCTCGAGGCCCGCGCGCTCACGCGACAGACCACCCGGTCCCAGCGCCGACAGGCGGCGCTTGTGGGTGAGCCCCGACAGCGGGTTGTTCTGGTCCATGAACTGGGACAGCTGGCTGGTGCCGAAGAACTCCTTGATCGCGGCGACGACCGGCCGGATGTTGATCAGGGTCTGCGGCGTGATGGCCTCGACGTCCTGCGTGGTCATCCGCTCGCGGACGACACGCTCCATCCGGGACATACCGACCCGGATCTGGTTCTGGATCAGCTCGCCCACGGTGCGCAGACGACGGTTGCCGAAGTGGTCGATGTCGTCGGTCTCCACCGGAACCTCGGTGCCGCCGGGAACCGTCATGGTCGGCTGGCCCTCGTGCAGGCGCACCAGGTACTCGATGGTGGCGACGACGTCCTCTTCGGTCAGCGTCGACGACGTGATCGGCTCACCGGCGTTGAGGCCCAGCTTCTTGTTGACCTTGTAGCGGCCGACGCGGGCCAGGTCGTAGCGCTTCTCCTTGAAGAACAAGTTCTCCAGCAGGGTCTGCGCGGACTCCTTGGTCGGCGGCTCGCCCGGACGCAGCTTGCGGTAGATGTCCAGCAGCGCCTCGTCAGTGCCGGCGGTGTTGTCCTTCTCCAGCGTCGACATCATGATTTCGGAGAAGCCGAACCGCTCGTGAATCTGCTCGTTGGTCCAGCCCAGCGCCTTGAGCAGCACGGTGACCGGCTGACGACGCTTGCGGTCGATGCGCACACCGACGGTGTCGCGCTTGTCGACGTCGAACTCCAGCCACGCACCGCGGCTCGGAATCACCTTGACGCTGTGCAGCAGCTTCTCGGTCGACTTGTCGATCGACTCGTCGAAGTACACACCGGGCGACCGGACCAGCTGGCTGACCACGACGCGCTCGGTCCCGTTGATGATGAACGTGCCTTTTTCGGTCATCATCGGGAAGTCACCCATGAAGACCGTCTGGCTCTTGATCTCACCGGTGTTGTTGTTGATGAACTCGGCCGTGACGAACAGCGGAGCCGCGTACGTCATGTCCTTGTCTTTGCACTCGTCCACCGGCGCCTTGACTTCGTCGAAGCGCGGGTCGGAGAACGACAGCGACATCGAGCCCGAGAAGTCCTCGATCGGTGACAACTCGTAGAGCACCTCTTCTAGGCCACCGACCGGGTTGACGTCCCCGCGGGCGGAGGCGATCTCGCGCCAACGCGGCGAGCCGATCAACCACTCAAAGGAGTCGGTCTGCACGTCGAGAAGCCCCGGAACCTCGAGCGGTTCGCGGAGCTTGGCGAAAGATACTCGGTCAGGTGCTCCAGGCACGGAGTTGTTAGAAGAGGAGTCCGTCTTGCTCTGGCGAGAATCTGCCAAGATGCATCCTTCCAGCACCTCATGCGACTCACCGGACCACCGGACCTGCTCGCCGCAAAATTATTTCGGTTTAAAGCCGGCGAACGAACTGCTCGAGCCTCACGCGCGCAACGAATAGCTGAACCGCAGAGGGGGCTCAGGCTAAGACCACGGTGTCAGGTGGCGGAGTGAGGTGGGCAGGAAGTAGCCAGCGCAACGTCCAACAATAGCGCAGGCGCGCGCATTCCTCAACTACCCACCCAGGGGAGGTCGACGCTGGCTGGCATCTCGAATTTCCCGTGGGTACATGCTGCCCAACAGATTGACCTGTGCACGCCTTTTCGTCAAGAGGAAGGGTCGGCAAGTTGTTACCGAATTCCTCGGTCAACGCCTGCGGATGCGCACGACCAGGCCCGACCACGGCAAGCCATGGTGATCGGGCCTGGGGATCAGCCGATTGTTAGTCGCCGAACTCGTGCGCTTGGTACTTGTGGGTGCCCTCAAGGTCGTCGAGGATCGCCGTCTGAGCCTTCTTCGGCAGCGTATGCAGCATCTCGCGCACGCGGGCCTGGCGCCGGGCCACACCCTTGCGCTCCGGCATGCCCGGCGTCGCGGTGATCTGCGGCGGAACGCCCTCGATCTCCTCGGTACCACCGGCGTGGTGACCGGCGTCGAGCAGCGCCTGCTCTTCGGCCATGGTCGCCTCGTCCTTCTCTTCGGACATACCGATCGGACCGATGCGGCGGCCGTTGAGGAACTGGCGCACCACCGGCTCGTCGCTGGTCAGCAGCACTTCGCGCGGGCCGAACATCACCAGGTGCTTGCGGAACAACATGCCGATGTTGTCCGGCACCGTACGGGCGATGTTGATGTTGTGCGTGACGATCAGGATGGTCGCGTCGATCTGGGCGTTGATGTCCAGAATCAGCTGGCTCAGGTACGCGGTACGGACCGGGTCGAGACCGGAGTCGGGCTCGTCGCAGAGGATGATCTGCGGGTCCAGCACCAGGGCGCGGGCCAGGCCGGCGCGCTTGCGCATACCACCGGAGATCTCGCCGGGGAACTTCTTCTCGTCGCCGCCGAGGCCCACCATCTCGAGCTTCTCCATGACGATGTCACGGATCTCGCCTTCCTTCTTCTTGGTGTGCTCACGCAGCGGGAACGCGGTGTTGTCGAAGAGGTTCATCGAACCGAACAAAGCACCGTCCTGGAACAGCACCCCGAACAGCGTGCGGATCTCGTAGAGCTCCTTGGCCGAGCACTCGATGATGTCGGTGCCATCGATGACAATCGAGCCACGTTCGGGACGAAGGAGGCCGATCAGCGACTTCAAGAACACGGACTTGCCGGTACCCGACGGGCCCAGCAAAACGCTGACCTCCCCGGCGGGGATATCCAGGGTCACGTCTTCCCAAATCCTGGAGGCTCCAAAGGACTTGGTCAGACCACTGACCTCGATAGCGACGCCCATAGGGAATCCTTCCGTCGACGCATGCTGCCACCTGCCCCTTTGTGTGGCATGAGTCACTGTAGCGCACGCCTGGGACCACACAGCATGGTTGCACAGCACCGCAGCGAAAAATTCGCTGACCTGAGACCCACCCCTGCAGGCAGGCTAACGGGCCTGGCAGGAACGGTAAAGGGTCAGACGGCCGGCGCCCAGTTGCCGTGGAAGCCCATCGGCACCCGCTGCGGCAGGTGAACCGTGGCAACCGACTCGAGGGTCTGGGCGTCCAGCAACAACAATTGCCCCTCATCACGGCCACGGTGATAGGCGTAACCCATCAGCACGCCGTCGTCCTCGGCGCGCTCTGCCGAGCCGTTCGTCGGGTTGGGCACAAAGCACATCTCGCCGAGCAAAAGGCCCGGATCCAGCGGGGCGACGCTGCTCGAGGCTGTCGCGTAGTCGTGTTTGTAGAGCGCCGAGGTCATCTCGGCGGTGCCGCCGGACAGGTAGCCGCCATCCAATCCGACGGCGTAGCCGAACCTGTGCCGACCGCCCAGCAACGACTCGTCGATGCGGGGAAACTCCTGCGGACGGTCGTCGCGGCGTTCGGTGGCAACCGCGCCGGTGGTCAGGTTGATCGTCCAGCGATCCAGTGTCGGCCGGCTGTCGCCGGGGCCGCGCAGATCGCGGTCGAACATTCGCGCGTAGCCGACCACGTCGAGCACTAGCACCTCGGAGCCGCTGCGGGTCTCCGAGTAGGCGTTGAGCGGGTGGTAGACGTAGCAGGGCTCGATGTCGAACCAGCGCACATCCTTGTTGCCGCCCTCGCGAGGCATCACCCCGATGCGGGCCGGGTAGCTGTCCTTCCAGCTGTAGGGCATCCGGTGCATCGGCTGCCGGTTGCTGTTGACAGCCGCCATCACCGGGTTGGGGATGCGGACCCGGCCGAGCACCGACTGCACCACCAGGCGCGCCGGCGCGCTCAGCCAGCGCGGCACGTTGGCCGGTGCCACCTGCATCGGGTCGAACGTCACCGGCAGGTCGTAGATCACCACATACTTATCCGTCAGGGAGAAGTCGTGCATCATCGGCGACCCGGTGACGTCGATATCGACGGTGCGCCGGGCGCGGCCCGCGGTGTCGATCACCGAGTACTGCACGGTGCGACCGCGGCCGAAGGAATAGGACAGCGCGTGCAGTTCGCCGGTGCGCGGGTCCCGGTGCGGGTGGGCCGTGTAGCCGCCGAACAGCGTCCCGTCGAAGTCGCACGGTCCGATGGTGTCGAGCTCCTCGGTGAGCTCGTAGTTGGCACCGCCGCCCTCGACGAGCGCCAGGGTGCGCCCGGCGTGGGTCAGCACGTTGGTGTTGGGGCCGACCGACAGCATCCCGGCGCGCGGGTTCAGCCCGCGGGGCTCGGGCTCGCCGAGTGCGGCGCACGCAGGCGGCGTGCGGACCCAGCGGTTGCGGTACCAGCAGGCCCGTCCGTCGCGCAGCGCGACGCCGTGCACCATGGCATCGCCGGTGAACCAGTGATAGGTCGCCGGGTCGACCTCGGCGGCCGGGTTGGGCCCGTTGCGCAGGTAGCGGCCGTCCAGGTGTTCCGGGATCTGGCCGGTGACCCGCAGATCGGTTGCGGTCACTTCGGCGCCCACCGGCGCCAGGAAGTCTTCGAGATAGGGGTTCTCGGATTTGGCTGTCTGTACGGAAGTCATTGCCGAGCTCCTATAACATTGATATTTCAGCGTTATTGAGACCGTACGCCGACGGTGAGAAGATGGCAAGGCCTCATCAGAGATGGTTGGAGAGATGACTTCGGAACTTCAGCGCAGCGTTCGCGACGAGATGTTGCACGCCGCGGTTGGCCTGCTCGACGAGCACGGGCCCGACGCACTGCAGACCCGCAAGGTGGCCGGCGCAGCGGGGACCTCGACGATGTCGGTGTACACCCACTTCGGCGGGATGCAGGCGCTGATCGCGGCGGTCGCCGAGGAAGGTTTGCGACAGTTCGAGGAGGCGCAACGGGTGCCCCAGACCGCGGACCCGGTCGCCGATCTGTTCGTCACCGGCGCCGCCTATCGCCGTTACGCCATCGAGCGGCCACACATGTATCGCCTGATGTTCGGCAGCACCAGCGCGCACGGCATCAACGCGCCGGCCGGCAACGTCCTGACGCTCACGGTCGCCGAGATCGAACAACATCACCCCAGCTTCGCGCATGTGGTTCGGGTGGTGCGCCGGTGCATGCTGGCCGGCCGGATCACCGTGGGTAGCGCGGACGACGACGCCAGCGTAGTGGCCACCGCGGCCCAATTCTGGGCGCAGATCCACGGATTCGTGATGCTGGAGCTAGCGGGTTACTACGGCGACGACGGCTCGGCCGTCGCCCCGGTGCTCAACACGCTGACGTCGAATCTGCTTGTCGCCCTGGGAGATACAGCCGAGCGGGTGGCACAGTCCGTCAGGTCGGCGTTTTCCCGATGAATACAGGAAACCCCCCGGGACTGCAGCCACTAGGGCTCCCGGGGGGTTCTTGCGCGCGTTGAACTACTTGACGGTGACGGTCGCGCCGGCGGCCTCGAGCTTGCCCTTGGCTTCCTCGGCGGCTTCCTTGGCGACCTTCTCCAGCAGCGGCTTGGGTGCGCCGTCGACCAGGTCCTTGGCCTCTTTCAGGCCCAGGCCGGAGACGATCTCGCGGACGACCTTGATGACGCCGATCTTCTTGTCGCCGGCGGCCTCGAGGATGACGTCGAACTCCGACTGCTCCTCGGCGGCTTCGGCGGGCGCACCACCGGCGGCGGCGCCACCGGCAGCGGCAACGGCGACCGGGGCGGCCGCGGTGACCTCGAAGGTCTCCTCGAACTTCTTCACGAAGTCCGAGAGCTCGAGCAGGGTCATTTCCTTGAAGACGTCAAGCAGGTCTTCGGTGGAGATTTTTGCCATGGGTGTGGGTCCTTCCTGGTGTGGGTTTTTGGGTTATTCGGCGTCAGCCGGTGTCTCGGCGGGTGCTGCCTCGGCGGGTGCCTCCGAAGCGGCTGCCTCGGGAGCGGGTGCTGCGGCCGGAGCCGCTGCGGCAGCCGGGTCGGCCGCCTTCTTCTCTTGCAGGGCGGCCGCGAGGCGGGCGAACTGCGAGACCGGCGCGTTGAACAGGCCGGCAGCCTTGGCGAGGTTGCCCTTCATGGCACCGGCCAGCTTGGCCAGCAGCACCTCGCGGGATTCCAGGTCGGCGATCCGCTCGACCTCGGCCACCGTCAGCGCGTGGCCATCCATGTAGCCACCCTTGATGACCAGCGCCTTGTGCTCCTTGGCGAAGGTCTTGATGGCCTTGGCGGCGTCGACCGGCTCGCCGCGGACGAACGCGATGGCCGTCGGGCCCGCGAACAGCTCGTCGAGACCCTCGATCCCGGCTTCGGTCGCGGCCCGCTTGATCAGCGTGTTCTTGGCCACGGTGTAGGTGGCCGAACCCGCCAGCGAGCGACGCAGCTCGGCCAGGTTGGCGACGGTCAGGCCGCGGTACTCGGTGATGACGGTCGCGGTCGAGGCGCTGAACTGCTCGACAATGTCCGCTACGGCGGTGGCCTTGTCGGCTTTGGCCATGCATAACCTCCTCGGTGAAAAGTGTCGTCTGCGCTTCCCCCGAGGAACGACGAACGCCCCGGCGCAGGAAGCAGCACGGGGCGTTGAAGTACACCGGCGCGAACGCCGGCGGTAATGCCTCGTCCTCCTGCGTGGGCCGCCGGGATGTTTCCCGGACCTTCAACCGATTGCTCGGTGACCGACGGTCTTCGGTGGATCGGCACCAAGGATAGCGTCACAACACGCGGTCGGCCAAAACGGCGGATCTGAGGTGCGGCGACGCTCAGCAGAGCAAATGCGCCAGCAGCCAGTGCAGACCGTTCCACGATACGCACGCGGCGCGGTCGGTTAAGCCCCTGCCAGCCGGGCCGCGCCGACCAGGCCGGCTTCGCCGCCAAGCTCGGCCGGCACCACCCGCAACCCGGCCAGGAAATCCAGCCCGGCGTAGTCGGCCAGCACCGCGTGCAACGGGTCGAACAACACGGGGCCGGACTTGGCGACTCCTCCCCCGATGACGACGAGGTCCAGGTCGCAAACCGCCGCCACCGAAGCGATCATCGCCGCCAGCCCGGTGGCGCCTCGCCGGAATGCCCGCAGCGCTACCGCGTCCCCATCCGCTGCTGCGGCGGACAGCTCGCGAGCGCCGGCTGCAGGCGGGGCTGACCACCCGTTGGCCCGCGCCCAGCGCACCAGCCACGGACCTGCCGCGACCGTCTCGACGCAGCCGCGGCCCCCGCACGCGCACCGCTCACCGCCCTCTTCGACCACCACGTGACCGACATGCCCGGCATTGCCGGTGCGCCCGGTGTAGGGCGCGCCGTTGAGTACCAATCCGCCCCCGACGCCGGTCGACACCACCATGGCCAACAGAAAGCCCGCACCCCGCCCCGCGCCCTGCCAGTGCTCTCCCAGGGCCATGCACAGTCCGTCACCGCCCAGCCGCACCGGCACCCCGGGCACCGCTGCCGCGACCCGGTCCCGTAACGGAAAGCGTTGCCAGCCTTTGATATTGATCGGGCTGACGGTTCCGCTGCGCAAGTCGATGGGCCCGGCCGAGGCGATCCCCACCGCGCGGACCGCGCCGCCGGCCGCCCCCAGGGCGTCAGCGACCATGGCGGCGACCACCTCCCACACCTGTTCGGCCGAACCGCCGGGCGGGGTGGGCCGGGTCGCGTTGTACACCAGTGCACCGTTGGAATCCACAAGTCCCGCAGCGATTTTCGTGCCGCCGATGTCCAGACCGAGAGTAAGCATGGCCGATCAGTGCCGATGGGTGTTGTCGGGTTGGCGGGGGTCACCGGGATGCTCGTAGCCCGCGGCGAGCTGAACCAGGGCGGCGCGGCGCTCGTCCAGCCACAGCCGAAACGCGCGCCGGCGCGCGGCGCCGCGCAGATGCTCGGCGACCGCGGAGCGCACCTGCACCAGCGGCGGCTCGACAGTCGACGGCGCGCGCCAGCCGTGGCGGTCGGGGCTCGCCGCGGCGAACCGCAGCGGATTGCGGGCGTGATAGTCGGCCACCTGTTGATCGCTGATCCGGACCGCGGCCGTCACGTCGACGAACAGCGCTCGCGCCCGGGGGTCCGCCAGCGCCGCCGCAGCCACACTGCCGATCTCCAGCCGGGCCGTCACGTCGGGCAGCAGCTCGGCCTCGGCCGGCGCGTCGGCGACGCTCAATCCGCGGGCGGCCACCTCGGCGTCGACCACGCGTTCGGTCACCAGAAGTTGCGTGAGCCAGCGCCGCAGCTGGCGGCCCTCGCTGGTGCCGCGCGCGGGCAGCGCCGCCGCGTGTGGGCCGCTGCGCAATCGCGCCTCGGCCGCGTCGACCTCCTCAACCGCGACGGGCGCGCCCGCGACGGTGGCGACCGGGTGCAGGCTCATGTCACGGTCACCCGCACCGCCGGCGAGTAGACCAGCCGTCCCGCACAGCCCACCCGGATCAGTGCCCACCATTGACCGGGTTCCAGCCACGGTGGTGGGCTGACGTCGAAGCCGAACTCGACGGTGCCCCGGGCCGGCAGCACCGCACCGACCGAGGCCGGGCCGATCCATTCCCAGGTTCCCCAGGGGCTGATCAGATGGGCCTCGGCCGACAGGTCTGCCGCACCGTGACTGCCGATCGTCACGGCCACCCGGCCCGTCTCGCCGGCCCGCAGTGAGATCTCCTCGGGCCCGTCGACGAGGTAGATCAGCTCGGTGTCCTGGTCGGCGCCGACTTCGACGATGCTCACGTCCTCCACGGTCTGCTGCCAGGCGGCCGGGATGTGGTCGCCGAGGAGGCGCAGCTGCGCCCGGACCGGATAGAGCCCGGGCGCGGCATCGGCCGGGATCGTCAGCACCACGTCGGCCTCCCGGTGCTCGCCGCTGCCGAGCCGCAGTGGGAGCTCGGCGGGTTTCGCGGACCAGCCGTCCGGGCACGCGAGCGCGACCACGCCGTGCAGCTCGGTGTCGGTGCAGTCGCTGGCCGCGGTGAGCCGCAGGGTCAGCTCGCCGCTCGGCTCGGCGCTCGCCCGCTGGGGATGCAGGTGCGCGACGGCCGGCAGCCCGCCCAGCGGCGCGGGCCCGCGATTGTGCAGCCAATAGCGCGCGTACAACGGCTGGGCGGTCTCGGCTTCCGGGGCCAGCGCGCTGGGCTCGTCGAATGCCTTGGGGATCTCGAGCCGGGCCAGCACGGTGGCGACCTGGTAGCCGTGCAGCTCGATCGATCGCTTGCGCCCCTGCGGATTCTCCAGCAGGTCGGCGAGGTGTAGCGAGCCCAGCTTGCCGAGCGTGGAGTTGAGCGAGACGCGGGTGCGCGCGCCGGTGGTTTCGACCAGCCGCAGCGTGACCGCGCCGGGGTCGACGGGCTCGGCGCGACCGGCCGTCAGCGGGTTGCCGGCCGCCTTGAACGCACCGAGCTGCACGGTGTCGTCGGGCTCGACGCGCAGCATCGACCCGGTGGACGCCAGCTCGCCTCGCCGTTGATCGGGGAAGACGGCGCGCAGCGGATGGGAGAACTGCGCGCTGCGGTTCGGGATGTCGGCGTGCCGCCAGTCGCCGTCGCCGCTGGTGAGCGCGTAGTCGAAATGGTGTGTCCAGTGCTGCAGTTGGAAGTTTGACCCGTCGGGCGCGGTGCGGCGTGGTTCGTCGATCCAGGTGCCCGACGGCCAGCCGGTGCAGGACCGTAACAGCGCAGTGTGCAGCGTGCCTTCGGTGTCGACGGCGAAGCTCGGCACGCCGCGGTTGAGCAATGCGACCGTGCGGGATTCGAAGGCTTCCGCGCCTGACGCGGCGCGCTGTTTGACGACGATCTCAGCGTCGTCGAGATCGTCTGCCACCGCGGCTATTTCGGCGTCGAGCCGCTTCTCGTCGCTGCCGTCGATCACCAACACGGGCAGCACGCGCACCCCGCTCAGGTCGACTCCCGGCACCCACGCCTGCGTTAATGACTTCGCCGCGGGCACCCACACCCTGGCCCGGCCCCGCTTCGACAGCTGGCGCTCGAGTTCCTTGGCGTACTCCGGATCGGCTTCGGCGAGCACCGCTTTGGTGAAGGCGTTGCGGTCAGGCCCGCCCAGCGCGATGCGAACGTCGGGCAGGTTGGAGTCGACCGCGAGGTTGCCGTAGCGCGGCCGGTCCGCGCCGCTGCAGGTAGCCGTCACGCCGGCGCGGACCAGGGCGACCATCAGCTCGCGCGCCAACGGTCCCGACGATGCTTCCGACGGCGACACCACCTCGGCCACGGACAGCGCGCGAATATCGTTGCTTCCCAACCTAACCCGCGCAGCCGACGATAGGCCGAACCAGCTGTAGGCCGGGTTGTCCAACGTCCACGGCAAGTGCTCGGTGTCCACCGATTCGGGTCCGTCGTGCAGCAACGCGAAACCGCGGCCGACGACGGCGTCGCCCACCTCGCTGACCGGCATGGCGCCCGGCACCGGACAAGGCCAGCGCAGCCGCAGCAGGCGATCCGCGCCGGTGAAGTCGTCGATCGTGGTGCGGCAGTCCACTCGCGCCACACCATTCCACAGCGTCAATGTCTGTGTGTAGCGGAGCAATTCGCTTATCCGGCCGTGCACGACCAGCCGCTGACCGAGCGGCCCGCGGTAAGCCTGCACCTGCGCGGGCGATTCCGAGGAGCCCACCACCGGCCCCTTGGGCAGCAGATGCCAAGGTCCCTCGCCCTGCGTCGGGTGAGCCGGGTATTCGTCGTAGACGGCGAGCTCGTTGCCCACCCGCCCGTCCGCGATCAGCTCACGGCCATCGTGAACCAACGACACCACCGCCCCACCCCGGGCCGGATCGACCGTCAACCGGTAGTGCTCGTTTTGGATCTGGTGTCCGGCCAGCGATTCCCAGCCGGTCGCCGCATCGGCCGCAATCAGCCGATACGACCGCCAGCCCAGCGACGGGATGTCGCGGGCGAGCCAGGTGACCGACCGCCCGTCGTGCTCGACCATCGCGGGTAACTCGGCGCCGTCGGCGTCGCGCACCCGCACCCCGGCGGGCAGCGGCGGATCAACCCGCGCGGTGACGATGTCGGTGCGCCGATGCGTCAGCGAATTCCAGACGACCACGTCACCGGCCGCAGGACGCAACGCACTCGACAACAGCGCCAGGGAGTTGTCGCGGGCCGCGCTGCCCAGCTCCCACGCGTCACGCCAACCGGTCAGCAGGTCGAGGTAGACCTGGTCGGATTCCGAGCCGGTGATCGCGTCATGATGCGCGCCGTAGGCCAGCTGCACCCACGCCTTGGCCAGCGCGGCCTGCGGGTAGTCGGCGCCGGTCAGCAGCGCGGCGAACACCGCGTAGCGCTCGGCGTCGAGGACCGCGTTTTCGGCGGCGCGGTTGGCTTGTTTGGTGTCGATGTAGGAGACGTCCTTGCCGGTGTAGATCGGGTTCATGTCGCGCGTCTGCGGGGACGGCACCGACCCTCGCTCGTCCAGCTCGGCACGCACCGCGGCGAAGAACTCCTTCGGCAGCGCGCACACGAACCGCGGCCAGGTGTAGCGCGCGGCCCAGTCGCGGTGGATTTCGGTGACCCACTTGTTCGGCGGGGTGTAGTCGGTGCCCACCGGCAACAGCACGTTGCGAGTCAACGCGACCCTCTTGAGCTGGTCGAACACCGCATAGGTAGCGTCGCGCGCCTCGGCCAGCGATGCCGACGAATCCATCCCCCAGCCGGCCCCGTAATGCGCCGGCATGTAGTGCGTGAGCAGCCCGCGCCCCGACGGAGAAATCCATTCGAACTCGCTGCAGAACTGCATACCCTCGACACCGCCCGAGTGCGTCGGGCCCCACTGGTGGTGTGGTCCGCGGGCCCATGAACTCGACGTCAGCCCGGCATCGGCAGCCATCCCGGGGAACTGCGGGTCGTGGCCGAACACGTCGAGCTGCCAAGCCGTGGCCGGATCGGCGCCCAGCACCTCACGCTGAAAACCAATGCCGTGCACCAGGTTTCGGATCGTCGTCTCGGGGCTGGTGAGGTTGGTGTTGGGTTCGTTGTAGGTGCCGCCCATGATCTCGACCCGGCCTTGGGCGATGAAGCGGCGCAGATCGGCGCGGTCTTCGGGGTGGGTGTCCCAGTACGGCTTGAGGTAGTCCACCTCGGCCAGCACGAATTTGTACTCGGGCTCGCGGCGAGCCATTTCCAGATGCGCGTGCACCAGTTCGAAACCGTTGGTCTGCCGGCCTTTGCCCGGCGGGTCTTCTCGCCATTCACTGGTGTAGGCACCCTGCGTGTTCCACCACACCGGGTCGTAATGGAAATGGCTGACCATGAACATCGTCCAGCCCGGTTCGGCGACGGTGAACTCGAACGCAACACTGTTGTCGCCGGCGTGCACCCGAGCGGGCCGGCGCTCGCCGACGATCGGGCGCCGCACGGTCACCACGATCTCAACGGTCTCCGCGCCGGCCTCGGCGATCGCCTCGCCGTGCAGACCGTCGCCGTCGATGGCTAGCGGCGTCGGCCCGGTCACCCCCTCGACAGCGACCCGGGCCAGCTGTAGCGGCGTGTCGTGCGGCCCGACGAATAGTTCGGTCGACTGCGCCGAAATCAGCTGCATGCCCGCACCTTAACGCGCGACGGCCCGGCACCGGGGGTTAAGCCGTCGGCGCAGCGCAAAGCTGTCACCGGTAGCTGGAAAACTTGGCCTGTGCGACGTTGCGCACATCGACCAACCGTCAACCAGGAGGATTGATCATGCCAGCCCTCGCCGCGCCGGTAACCGACGAGCGCAGCGCCCTGCGCGAATACCTGGCGTTCCACCAAAGCTCCTACTTCGCGGTGTCCTACGGCCTCACCGACGAGCAGGCCCGCTCGTCACCGTCGGCCAGCGCACTGTCGGTCGGTGGGCTGGTCAAGCACGTCACACGGATGCAACGCAGCTGGATGGCACGGGTCGCGGCCGCACCGGAGGCGGCGCCGAAAGATCCCCGGCCGTTCGACGCCGAGGCGTTCGCGGACCAGCACGTAATGCGGCCCGACGAGACGCTGGACGGGTTGCTGCGGGATTTCACGGAACAGAACGCGGCGTCGCTGCGCCTGGTGGAAACCGCCGACCTCGACGCCCCGGTGCCGGTGCCACACGATGTTCCGTGGTTTCCCAAGGACCTGGATGCCTGGTCGGTGCGGTGGGTGATCCTGCACGTCATCAACGAGCTGGCCCGCCACGCGGGGCACGCCGACATCGTCCGGGAGACCATCGACGGAGCCACGATGTACGACCTGATCGCGGGATTGGAAGGCTGGGCAATCGAGGGGTGGGTCACGCCGTGGAGCACCGGGCCGGATCGGTAAAACGCCTGCTCACCGGACAGCGAATTGGGCCTTGGCAGCTCCGGTTTGGCAGACTGCTGGGATGAGCTCTACCAAACACCGAGACGTGGCCAAGCTCGACCGGGTGCCGTTGCCGATCGAAGCGGCCCGAGTCGCGGTCACCGGTTGGCAGGTCACTCGCTCCGCCGCTCGCGTCGTCACCAAGCTGCCGGGCCGAGGCCCGTGGCAGCAGAAGGTGATCAAGCAGCTCCCCCAGACCTTCGCCGACCTGGGGCCGACGTATGTGAAGTTCGGCCAGATCATCGCGTCCAGCCCGGGCGCGTTCGGCGAGTCGCTGTCCCGTGAATTCCGCGGCCTGCTGGACCGGGTCCCGCCGGCCGACTCCGAAGAGGTGCACAAGCTGTTCGTCGAGGAGCTCGGCGCCGACCCGGCCGACCTGTTCGCCAAGTGGGACGAGACGCCGTTCGCCTCGGCGTCCATCGCACAGGTGCACTACGCCACGCTGCACAGCGGCGAGGAGGTGGTGGTCAAGATCCAGCGTCCGGGCATCCGTCGCCGGGTGGCCGCCGACCTGCAGATCCTGAAACGCTTCGCCCAGGCCGTCGAGCTGGCCAAGCTGGGCCGCCGGCTCTCGGCACAGGACGTGGTCGCCGACTTCTCCGCCAACCTGGCCGAGGAGCTGAATTTCCGTCTCGAGGCGCAGTCGATGGAGGCCTGGGTCTCGCATCTGCACGTGTCGCCGCTGGGCCGCAACATCCGGGTGCCGACCGTGCACTGGGACTTCACCAGCGATCGGGTGCTGACGATGGAGCGGGTACAGGGCATCCGCATCGACGACGTCGCCGCCATCCGCAAGGCCGGGTTCGACGGCGTCGAACTGGTGAAGGCGCTGCTGTTCTCGCTTTTCGAGGGCGGGCTGCGGCACGGGTTGTTCCACGGCGACCTGCACGCGGGCAACCTGTACGTCGACGACCAGGGCCGCATCGTGTTCTTCGACTTCGGCATCATGGGCCGCATCGACCCGCGCACCCGTTGGTTGCTGCGCGAATTGGTGTACGCGTTGCTGGTCAAGAAGGACCATGCCGCGGCCGGCAAGATCGTCGTGCTGATGGGAGCCGTCGGCACGGTCAAGCCCGAAGCCCAGGCCGCCAAGGACCTGGAGCGATTCGCCACCCCGCTGACCATGTCGACGCTGGGGGACATGTCGTATGCCGACATCGGCCGGCAGCTGTCCACGCTGGCCGATGCCTACGACGTGAAGCTGCCGCGCGAGTTGGTGTTGATCGGCAAGCAGTTCCTCTACGTCGAGCGGTACATGAAGCTGCTCGCGCCGAAGTGGCAGATGATGTCGGACCCGCAACTCACCGGGTACTTCGCCAACTTCATGGTCGAGGTCAGCCGCGAGCATTCCTCCGACGTGGAGGTCTAGGTGGAGATCCGCACCGGCTATGCGACGGCCGGACCCGCGTCCAGCGACCTGAAGCTCTACTACGAAGACATGGGCGACGTCGACGACCCGCCGGTGTTGTTGATCATGGGCCTCGGCGCCCAGCTGCTGCTGTGGCGCACCGAGTTCTGCGAGCGGCTGGTCGGCCACGGCCTACGGGTAATCCGTTACGACAACCGGGATGTCGGACTGTCCAGCAAGACCGAGCGCCGTAGCGTCGGGCAGTCGCTGGTCACGCGATTGGGCCGCTCCTGGGTGGGCCTGCGCAGCAGGGCGACGTACACCCTCGAGGACATGGCCGACGACGCGGCGGCGGTCTTGGACCATCTGGGCATCGAGGCGGCGCACGTCGTCGGGGCATCGATGGGCGGGATGATCGCGCAGGTCTTCGCCGCGCAATTCGCCCATCGCACAAGGACTCTCGGGGTCCTCTTCTCGAGCAACAATTCGGCGTTCCTGCCCCCACCGGCACCGCGCGCATTGCTGGCGCTGATCAAAGGTCCGCCGCCAAGCTCGCCCCGCGACGTGATCCTCGACAATGCGGTCCGGGTGAGCAGGATCATCGGCAGTCCGGGTTACCGCATTCCCGACGAGCAGGTTCGCGCGGAGGCCGCCGAAGGATACGACCGCAGCTACTACCCGCAGGGCATCGCCGGGCAGTTCAGCGCGATCCTGGGCAGCGGCAGCCTGCTTCACCACGACCGGCGCATCAAGGCACCGACGGTCGTCATCCACGGTCGGTCCGACAAGCTGATGCGGCCTTTCGGGGGACGTGCGATCGCGCGCGCAATACGCGGGGCCCGATTGGTGTTATTGGACGGAATGGGACATGATCTGCCACAGCAGCTGTGGGATCCGGTGATCGGTGTTTTGACGAGCAATTTCGCCGAAGCCAGCTGAGCCGGAGTCGAGCAGGCGGCTTAGGCTGTTTTTGTTCGTCGCAACTTTCGCACGAGAGCTCACAGAGTTGTAGCGTTGATACTTGGGAGGACGCGATGGTCGCGAAATTGAAGCCGTATTACGAAGAGTCGCAGGCTACCTACGACATTTCGGATGACTTCTTCGCGTTGTTCTTGGACCCCAACATGGTCTACACCTGCGCATACTTCAAGAACGACGACATGACGCTGGAAGAGGCCCAGCTCGCCAAGCTGGATCTGGGTCTGGACAAGCTGAAGCTCTTGCCGGGAATGACGCTGCTCGACGTCGGATGCGGTTGGGGCGGAGCGCTGGTCCGTGCGGTGGAGAAGTACGACGTCAATGTCGTCGGCATCACACTGAGTCGAAATCACTACGAGCGCAGCAAATCTCGTCTTGCCGCGCTGGGAACCACGCGCCGGGCCGAGGCCCGGCTGCAGGGCTGGGAAGAGTTCGATGAACACGTCGACCGGATCATCAGCTTCGAGGCCTTCGACGCGTTCAAAAAAGAGCGGTGGCCGGCGTTCTGGGACTGGGCCTACGAGGTGCTGCCTGACAACAGCCGGCTGCTGATGCACAGCATCTTCACCCATCCGCAGTCGTACTGGAAAGAGCACGGCATCCCGATCACGATGACCGATCTGCGCTTTCTGCGATTCCTCGGCAAGGAGATCTTCCCCGGCGGCCAGATGTGCGGTGAACCCGACATCGTCGATCTCGCGCAAGCCAGTGGTTTCGCGCTTGAGCAGACTCAATATCTGCAGTCGCACTACGTGCGGACGCTGGACATGTGGGCCGCCAATCTGGAGGCCAATCGCGAGCGCGCCATCGCCATCCAGTCCGAAGAGGTCTACGACCGCTACATGCGCTACCTCACCGGCTGCGCGGGCCTTTTCCGCAAAGGCATCTCCAATGTCGGACAGTTCACCCTGACCAAGTAGCGCGACACGCCCGACATGACAGTCGGGTTGAACTGCGAGGTTTCGCCGTTCGTCAATACGGGCAGATGCTGAGTAATAAAATTTTGCCCACTCGGGCTCGGGGGATGTTCGATGCGTTTTTGCGGGGAGGGCGCACGCTGATGGCTCAAAAACTGGAACCACACTTCGACGACGTACAGGCGCACTACGACCTGTCCGACGACTTCTACCGGCTGTTCCTGGATCCCAGCCAGACCTACAGCTGCGCCTACTTCGAGCGCGACGACATGACGCTGGAACAAGCCCAGCTCGCCAAGATCGATTTGTCGCTGGGCAAGCTGGGCCTTCGGCCCGGCATGACGCTGCTCGACGTCGGCTGCGGATGGGGCGCCACCATGCGCCGCGCGATCGAAAAGTACGACGTGAACGTGATCGGGCTGACGCTGTCGAAGAACCAGGCCGCGCACGTGCAGAAGGCGTTCGACGAAATGGACAACCCCCGCAGCAAGCGCGTGCTGCTGGCCGGCTGGGAAGAGTTCGACGAGCCGGTGGACCGCATCGTGTCGATCGGCGCGTTCGAGCACTTCGGCCACGACCGCTACGGCGACTTCTTCAAGATGGCCTACCACGTGCTGCCCGGCGACGGTGTGATGCTGCTGCACACCATCACCGACTTCACCAAGCAGGAAATCATCGACCTGGGCTTGCCCATCTCCATCGACTTGCTGCGCTTCATCATCTTCATCCAGCGGGAGATCTTCCCCGGCGGGCGTTTGCCGAAAATCCCTATGGTGGAAGAACATTCGCGCGATGCAGGTTTCACGTTGACTCGCCGCCAGTCGCTGCAGCCGCACTACGCCAAGACGCTGGACCTGTGGGCGGCGGCCTTGCGGGCGCGCAAGGACGAGGCGATCGAGATCCAGTCCGAAGAGGTCTACGAGCGCTACATGAAATACCTGACCGGTTGCGCCGACAAATTCCGGCAAGGCTACGTCGACGTCAACCAATTCACGCTCGCGAAGTAACCCACCGGCACTGACCACCGGGATCGAATAGTCGGTCCCGGGGCATGCGCGGGGTATCTTTAGGTGCGTTTTCGTCAGGAAGGCAAACGGACATGGCTCGGAAACTGACACCGCACTTCGCCGATGTGCAGGCGCACTACGACCTGTCCGACGACTTCTTCCGGCTATTCCTGGATCCCAGCCAGACCTACAGCTGCGCCTACTTCGAACGCGACGACATGACGCTCGAAGAAGCCCAGCTCGCCAAGATCGACCTGGCGCTGGGCAAGCTGGGCCTGCAACCGGGCATGACCCTGCTCGACGTCGGCTGCGGCTGGGGTGCCACGATGCGCCGCGCGGTCGAGAAGTACGACGTGAACGTCGTCGGCCTGACGCTGTCGAAGAACCAGGCCGCGCACGTGCAACAGTCGTTCGACGCCATGGACAACAACCGGAGCAAGCAAGTGCTGCTGGCCGGCTGGGAGCAGTTCGACGAGCCCGTGGACCGCATCGTGTCGATCGGCGCGTTCGAACACTTCGGCCACGACCGCTACGACGACTTCTTCACGATGGCCCACAGCGTGCTGCCCGACGACGGCGTGATGTTGCTGCACACGATCACCGGATTGACCGGGCCACAGATCGTCGAACGGGGCATACCGCTGACGTTCGAGATGGCCCGTTTCATCAAGTTCATCGTCACCGAGATCTTCCCGGGCGGGCGGCTGCCCTCCATCGAGAAGGTGGAGGACCACTCGTCGAAGCACGGCTTCCGGTTGACCCGGCGCCAATCGCTGCAGCCGCACTACGCCAGGACCCTCGATCTGTGGGCAGCGGCGCTGGAATCGCACAAGGACGAGGCCATCGAGATCCAGTCCGAAGAGGTCTACGAGCGCTACATGAAATATCTGACCGGCTGCGCCAACGCGTTCCGGGTCGGCTACATCGACGTCAACCAATTCACCCTGGAGAAGTAGCGATCGCGTCCGCTCCGGACCGGTGCGGGCCGCCGATCGAGAAACCCGCCGGCATCGCAGCTCAAATCCGAGCGATACGTCCGGCCGGGTGTAGGGTCCCCCAGATGGCCTCCCCGCCGGGAGCCATGTCCACCGGGGGGACATATGTCTGAAAGTTCAGCGGGTGCCACGCGGACGCGGTCCAACGAGGCCGATGTCCGGGCGCACTACGACCTATCGAACGAATTCTTCGCCCTGTTCCAGGATCCGACCCGCACTTACAGCTGCGCATACTTTCCCCACGAGGGCATGACGCTGCACGAGGCGCAGGTCGCGAAGCTGGATCTGACACTCGACAAACTGGCGCTGGAGCCGGGGATGACCCTGCTCGACATCGGTTGTGGCTGGGGTTCGATGATGAAGCGCGCCGTCGAGAAGTACGACGTCAATGTCGTCGGGGTGACCTTGTCCAAGAACCAGGACGCCTACTGCCAGCAGGTGCTCGGCACGCTCGACTCCAAGCGCTCACACCGGGTGCTGCTGACCGACTGGGCGGATTTCACCGAGCAGGTCGACCGCATCGTCATCATCGAAGCGCTCGAGCATTTCGGCTTCGAGCGCTACGACGACTTCTTCGAATTCGCCTACGGCGTCCTGCCGGACGACGGGGTGATGCTGCTGCATTCGATCACCGCCTTGCATCCCACGCAGATGACGCAGCGCGGCATTCCGGTGACGATCGAGATGGCGAAGTTCATCCGGTTCATCCTGACCGACATCTTCCCGGGAGGCCGCCTGCCGTCCATCGAGAAGGTGCAGGACCACAGCGTCAAGGCGGGTTTCGACGTCACCCGGCGCCAGTCACTGCAGTCCGACTTCGCCCGCACCCTGGACCTGTGGGCCGATGCCCTCACCGCTCATAAGGACCAAGCCGTCGAAATCCAGTCCGAAGAGGTCTACGAGCGATACCTGAAATTCCTGACCGGCTGCGCAAACGCGTTCCGGATGGGCTATATCGACTGCAACCAGTTCACCCTGGAAAAGTAGACTGATGGGTCGGGCCGCGGGGGGCCGCACGTCAAGCGCCACCGACAGTTAAGCAGCCCGATCGGGTGTGGGTATCGTTGCTGGTCAATCGGGCGAAGATGGGCAACGTGTTTGAAAGCAGTGAATTCAGGAGACTAAACGCAAATGGCAGAGCAACCGACTAGTGCGACGAAGATCCGAACGCGTTCGGAGGACATCCAGGCGCACTACGACGTCTCCGACGATTTCTTCGCCCTGTTCCAGGACCCCACCCGAACCTACAGCTGCGCGTACTTCGAGCCGTCCGACCTGACCCTCGAAGAGGCTCAATACGCCAAGATCGACCTCAACCTGGACAAGCTGGACCTCAAGCCCGGCATGACCCTGCTCGACATCGGCTGCGGGTGGGGTACCACCATGCGCCGCGCCGTGGAGCGCCACGACGTCAACGTCATCGGCTTGACCCTGTCGAAGAATCAGCACGCCCGCTGCGAGCAGGTGCTGGGTGCGATCGACACCAACCGCTCCCGTGAGGTGCGGTTGCTGAACTGGGAAGACTTCAACGAGCCCGTCGACCGGATCGTCTCGATCGAGGCGTTCGAGCACTTCGGGCACGAGAACTACGACGACTTCTTCAAGCGGACGTTCGACATCATGCCCGACGACGGCCGCATGACCGTGCAGAGCAGCGTCAGCTATCACCCGTACAACCTGAACGCCCGCGGCAAGAAGCTGACCTTCGAGACCGTGCGCTTCATCAAGTTCATCGTCACCGAGATCTTCCCGGGCGGCCGCCTGCCGACCACCGAGATGATGGTCGAACACGGCGAGAAGGCGGGTTTCGTTGTCCCCGAACCACTTTCGCTACGGTCACACTATGTAAAGACATTGCACATCTGGGGTGACACGCTGGAGTCCAACAAGGACAAGGCCATCGAGGTCACGTCCGAAGAGGTCTACGACCGCTACATGAAGTACCTGCGCGGCTGCGAGCACTACTTCGGTGACGAGATGCTGGACTGCAGCCTGGTGACCTACCTCAAGCCGGGCGCCTCAACCCAG
This sequence comes from Mycobacterium sp. 050272, assembly GCF_039023525.1. Taxonomy (NCBI): domain Bacteria; kingdom Bacillati; phylum Actinomycetota; class Actinomycetes; order Mycobacteriales; family Mycobacteriaceae; genus Mycobacterium; species Mycobacterium sp. 050272. The sequence continues at coordinate 238,705 of NZ_JBCHKV010000001.1, forward strand.
TAGCGGCGTCGTTGGGCCCGATTTCCTGCGCGCTGTCGGATTAGGGCTGCGTCGTTCGTCGGATGGGTAGAGAGTGGAGCACGAGGCTTCGCTCGCTATCGGAGGTGACGAACATGCAGTATTTCGCGCTGTTGATCAGCAAAGAGCAGGACCGCACACCCGACGACCCGGCCACCGCGATGGCGGCGTGGCAGAGCTTCCACGCCAAAGCCGGCCCGGCGATCAAATCCGGTGACGCGTTGGCACCCGCGGCCGGCGCGGCGGTCATCACCGGCGGCCCCGACACCCGGGTGGTCACCGACGGCCCGTTTGCCGAGTCCGCCGAGGTGGCCTGCGGCTACTACGTGTTCGAAGCGGAGAATCTCGACGAGGCGCTGGCTTTGGCGCGCGACATCCCGCTGGCCAGCTATGGGGCCGTGGAGGTGTGGCCCGCGGTCCACGCGCTGGAACCGTCCCGCCCGCTCACCGGTAACGACTGGCTGGCGCTGCTGCTGGAACCGGCCGAGAAGGCACACACCCCCGGCACGCCGGAATGGGACGCGGTGGCTGCCAAGCACGCGGACCTGCACGCCGCCGCCGGCGATCACATCGTGGGCGGCGCCGCGTTGCACGATCGGTCCACCGCGACGACCGTGCGGGTGCGCGACGGCGAGGTCCTGATCACCGACGGGCCCTACGTGGAGGGCGCCGAAATCGCCACCGGGATCTACCTATTGGGTGCCGCGGATCGCGACGAGGCCATCAAGATCGCGTCGATGATTCCCGCTTCGACGGTGCAGCTACGGCAGCTCGCTGGAATCTCGGGACTCTAACCGCCCGCAATGACCAACCTGGACGGCGTCTTCCGCCGGGAATGGGGTCCCGCCGTCGCCGCGCTCGCGCGCTGGTCCGGCGACCTCACCGTCGCCGAAGACGCCGTCCAGGAGGCCTGCGCCGAGGCGCTGCGCAGCTGGCCCCGTGACGGTGTGCCTGAGCGCCCCGGCGGGTGGCTGGTAACCGTTGCCCGCAACCGTGCCCGGGATCGGCTGCGCCGCGAATCCGTCCGTCCCGGAAAGGAATTGGCGGCTTTCGTGGACGAGATCAGGGCACGCACCGAGCACACCGACCCGCATCCGGTTCGCGACGACGAACTGCGGATGATGTTCACCTGTGCCCATCCGGCGCTGGACCGCCAATCGCAATTGGCGCTGACGCTGCGGCTGGTGTCCGGCTTGACCGTCGCCGAGATCGCCCGGGCCCTGTTGCAGACAGACACCGCCGTCGGTCAACGAATCACGCGCGCCAAGAACAAGATTCGTCACGCCAACATCCCGCTGCGGGTACCGCCGGCACAGCTGCTACCCGAGCGGACACCGCATGTACTCGGTTGTATCTATTCGGTGTTCACCGAGGGGTATTGGTCGACTGGGGGTTCGTCGGCGATTCGCGACGAACTATGCGACGAGGGCGTCCGGTTGGCCGGCGAGTTGTGCGCGCTGATGCCCGACGAGCGCGAGGCCCACGCCTTGGCCGCGCTGACGCTGCTGCACGACTCTCGGCGAGCGACGCGGATCGACGACAACGGGATGCTGGTGCCACTGCAAGACCAAGACCGCGGCAAGTGGGACCGCGGCCGCGTCGCGCGCGGCCTGCACCGGTTGCGGCTGGCCGAGGGTTCGACAGGACCCTATCTGCCCCAGGCCGTGATCGCCGCGGTGCACGCGACGGCGCCGTCATGGGAGCAGACCGACTGGGTCACCATCTGCGCGGCCTACGACCGGCTGCTGGAATTGACGGGTTCGCCGGTGGCACGCGCCAACCGCGCTATGGCGGTGGGCCTGCGCGACGGCCCCGACGCCGGGCTTCGCGCGCTGGACGAAGCCGCGCGTGATCCCCGACTGACCCACTCGAATCTGGTCGCGACGGTAAGAGCCGATCTGCTGCGGCGCGCCGGACGGCCCACCGAAGCACTCACCTGGTATCGAATCGCGTTGGACTCTAACGGTTCTGAGCCGGGGCGCGAATTCCTGCGGCGACGTATCGCCGAGTGCGGTGGGTAAAGCAACCGCCGTCACAGCCGCCCCACTGGCCCCCAAGAAGTTGCTCCATGCATTTTGCCCGCCTCCGAGCGACAAACGGCTGTCGCTATGAGGCGGGCAAAACGTCAGATCGTTCCAAGCCCGGCGAGGCCGGGACTACGCTTCGGTGAAGTTGCGGGTGACGGCCGGGTCGACCGGAATGCCCGGGCCGGTGGTCGTCGACACGGTGATCTTCTTCAGGTAACGACCCTTCGACGACGACGGCTTGAGCCGCAGCACCTCGTCGATCGCGGCGCCGTAGTTCTCCGCGAGGTTCTTCTCGTCGAACGACGCCTTGCCGATCACGAAGTGCAGGTTGGCCTGCTTGTCGATGCGGAAGTTGATCTTTCCGCCCTTGATGTCGTTGACGGCCTTGGCGATGTCGGGCGTCACCGTGCCGGTCTTGGGGTTCGGCATCAGGCCGCGCGGGCCCAGGATGCGCGCGATGCGCCCGACCTTGGCCATCTGGTCCGGCGTGGCGATCGCGGCGTCGAAGTCGAGGAAACCGCCCTGGATCTTCTCGATCAGGTCGTCGCTGCCGACCACGTCGGCACCCGCGGCGGTGGCCTCTTCGGCCTTGTCGCCGACGGCGAACACCGCGACCCGGGCGGTCTTACCGGTACCGTGCGGCAGGTTGACCGTGCCGCGGACCATCTGGTCCGCCTTGCGCGGGTCGACGCCGAGCCGGATCGCCACCTCGACGGTCGAGTCCTGCTTGGTCGACGCGGTCTCCTTGGCGAGCTTGGCGGCCTGCAGCGGGGTGTACAGGTTGTCGCGATCCACCTTTTCGGCGGCGGCGCGGTATGCCTTGCTGTTCTTGCTCATTGATCAATCCAATCTGGTGTTGGGGTCGTGGTTAATTCGGGCCGAAGCCAGCCCTCCCACGGGGTGGAGCTGAGGGTTATGCAGACCTATTCGACGGTGATCCCCATCGACCGGGCGGTACCGGCGATGATCTTGGCGGCAGCGTCGATGTCGTTGGCATTGAGGTCGGTCTTCTTGGTCTCGGCGATCTCGCGAACCTGATCCCAGGTGACCTTGGCGACCTTGGTCTTGTGCGGTTCGGCCGAGCCCTTGCCGACGCCGGCGGCCTTGAGCAGCAGCTTGGCGGCGGGCGGCGTCTTGAGCGCGAAGGTGAAGCTCCGGTCTTCGTAGACCGTGATCTCCACCGGGATCACGTTGCCGCGCTGGCTTTCCGTCGCGGCGTTGTATGCCTTGCAGAACTCCATGATGTTCACACCGTGCTGGCCGAGCGCGGGTCCCACCGGCGGCGCAGGGTTTGCCTGTCCCGCCACGATCTGGAGCTTGATCAGCCCAACGACCTTCTTCTTCGGGGCCATGAGATTTCGACGTTCCTTCCTGGTTTATGCATCCAGCCGTTCCCGCGAACGGGATGGCTGGCTAGATCTTGGAGACTTGGGTAAAGGTGAGTTCCACCGGTGTTTCGCGGCCGAAGATCGACACCAACACCTTGAGCTTCTGCTGTTCGGCGTTGACCTCGTTGATCGTGGCCGGCAACGTCGCGAACGGCCCGTCCATGACCGTCACCGATTCGCCCACCTCGTAGTCGACCTCAACGACCGGGCGTTCCAGCCCACCGGCCTCGGTCGTGGCGGCGGCAGCGGTGGTGCCACCCTTGACGGGCTTCTTCGCCGAACCCGGCGGCAGCAGGAACTTCACCACGTCGTCGAGCTTGAGCGCCGAGGGACGCGACGTCGCGCCGACGAATCCCGTCACGCCGGGGGTGTTGCGCACCGCGGCCCACGAGTCGTCGGTCAGGTCCATGCGCACCAGGATGTAACCCGGCAGCACCTTGCGGTTGACCTGCTTGCGCTGGCCGTTCTTGATCTCGGTGACCTCTTCGGTGGGTACCTCCACCTGGAAGATGTAGTCGCCGACATCGAGGTTCTGCACCCGGGTTTCGAGGTTGGCCTTCACCTTGTTCTCGTATCCCGCGTAAGAGTGGATGACGTACCAGTCGCCGGGCTTGCTGCGCAGCTCCGCCTTCAGGGCAGCGGCCGGATCAGCCTCGTCGGCCGACTCCGCGGGGGTTGCCGGGGCCTCGATGGCCGCGGGCTCCTCGGTGGTCTCAGGGGCCTCGACGACCTCGGCAGGCTCTTCTACGTCGACCGCTTCACCGGCGGACGTGTCACCGTCGAAGGTAGTCACGGTTTTCAGTCCTCTCTATCTCTACGCTCAGCCGAACACCAGCAGCACGAGCTTGGTCAAGCCGAAATCAGTCAGGCCGACCAGCGCCACCATGAAGGCGAGGAACACCAGCACCACGGAGGTGTAGGTGAGCATCTGCTTGCGGTTGGGCCAGATCACCTTCCGCATCTCCGCAACGACCTGCTTGAGGTAGTTGTAGACGAAGACGAGGGGGTTGGCCGTCCGGTCCCCGGGTTTCTTCGGCTTCTTGGCCTTCTTGTCGGCTCCGGCCTTCTTGGCCGGAGACTTCTCCTTGGAGTCCTCGCTCTCCTCCGATGACTCGACGTCGACGTCGTCGCCGGCATCGGCCACCCGCTGCCGGGACCGCTTGCCCGTTGGCCGTTGCGGACGCGCCACAGGCTTGGTCACCACGGCCGTCCGACCGCCGCTGGTGCTGTCGTCGGTGTCACCGCCGTCGCGTGCGGCGTCGTTGGCACCAGGGACGTCGAGGCCCTCGTCGCTCACCGCATGCTCCTTTGTTCGCTAGCTATCGCGCGATTCGTCCCGCGCTGACCGGTTAGTGTCCAGCATGGCACGTTTCCCATTGTCCAACTCCTCCGCAGGCCGATAGGGCCTGCGTCGTCGTCGGACGTTCGCCTTGTGCAGGGGCGACAGGACTTGAACCTGCAACCTGCGGTTTTGGAGACCGCTGCTCTGCCAGTTGAGCTACGCCCCTTCGCGGTTGGCAGGCCAACCTGCGCTTACCTTCCGGGGCCTACATGACACGCGCGCTCTCCGTTCGGTGATCGCCGAACCTGTGGACAGCGCGCTGTAATGGGAAAACCCCGAGGTCCGAGTGTACATCGGCACGGGAGTCAGATACTAATTACGCGGTTCTGACGACCTGCCCGGATTCGTGGTCCCATCTGAGCTTGACCGGATCGTCGTCGTTCGATTCTTCCCGGTACTGCCCCATCAACGTCGTGTAGGCCTCCATCACGACCTCGCCGTTGTCGTCGGTGCAGATGTTCTTGGTGACTACGATGTCGGCGCCGAATCGCTCGTTGACCGACTCGACGTCCATCCGCCCCCACAGCTTGTCGCCGGCCTGGATCGGCCTGTTGAACACGAAGCGCTGCTCGACCTGGACGATCACCAAGCTCTCCATGCCCAGGTCGACGTGCCGGAAGAAATCCAGCTGCACGTACTTGGCGAAGATCGTGACGAGGGTCAGCGGCGCGAGGATCGAGTCGTAACCGAGTTCGGCCGCCGCGGCCTCCTCGAAGAAGGCCGGGTGATCGTTCTTGATGGCCCGGGCGAACTCCCGAACCTGCTCGCGGCCCACCACGAAGTAGTCCGGATACCGCCAGATCATCCCGCGGATATCAGTCTTGAGCGCCATGGGTTACGCCAACTTGGCCGACGCGATTGCCCGTCCGAAGATCTTCTTACCGCCGGTGGTGGCGCTGATCGCGATGGTCACCGACTTCGTCTCCGGGTCCGCCGACTTCACCCGGCCGCTGAATACCAGCTCGGCGCCCTTGCCGTCGTTGGGCACCGGCACCACGGCCGTGAACCGCACGTTGTACTCGGTGACCGCACCGGGGTCCCCGACCCACGAGGTGACATACCCGCCGCCGATGCCCATCGTGAGCATGCCGTGCGCGATCGCGGTGTCCAGCCCGACGACCTTGGCGATCTCGTCGTCCCAGTGGATCGGGTTCAAGTCCCCCGAAACTCCCGCGTAGTTCACCAGATCCTGGCGCGTCAGCGGGTAGGTCTTTTCCGGAAGCTGGTCGCCCACCTTCACCGAGCTGAACTCACGCAGTGGCATCAGAAAATCCCTCTTCTCCGTTCTCACCGGCACGGCCCGCCAGGGTCGTGTAGGTCTCCTGCACGATGTCACCGGCCTCGTCGGTGATGATGTTCTTGGTCACGACGATCTGCGTGCCGTGCGAAATGCGCATCGAGTCCACGTACACGTCGCAGTACAGCCGGTCGCCCGCCACCAGCGGCTTGAAATACTTGAGCACCTGGTCCACCTGGACGATCTGCGCATCGGTGACCGCGATGTTGGCGTGCTTGAAGAACGCCGACTGCGCCTGGTAGCCGAACACGCAGCAGAACGTCAACGGCGCCAGCAGCCCCTTATAGCCGAGCTCGGCAGCGGCCTCCTCCTGGGAGAAGTACGCGTCGTTGTTCTGCACGGCGACCGCGTACTCGCGGATTTTCTCCCGCTCCACCTCGTAGTAGTCGGGATAGCGGTAATGCATCCCGACTAGGTCTTTGGTCAACGGCACGGCTTCAAAACCTACCTGGTCAATTTCGTCTAAACGGCTAGAGATGATTAGCGCGTCTCGCGGTGTGCCTGGTGCTTGCCGCAGTTCGGGCAGAACTTCTTCAGCTCCAGCCGGTCCGGGTCGTTTCGCCGGTTCTTCTTGGTGATGTAGTTGCGGTGTTTGCACACCTCGCAGGCCAAAGTGATCTTCGGCCGCACATCGGTACTGGAAGCCATTTCAATTCTCTTTCACACGTCACGTTGTTGTGTTGTAGCGATGGCCGGACTCGAACCGGCGACCTAACGATTATGAGTCGTTCGCTCTAACCGACTGAGCTACATCGCCTCTGGTACGCGCCGTCCGCCTGTTCGGCGTCCGCCGAGCCCCCTAACGGAATCGAACCGTTGACCTTTTCCTTACCATGGAAACGCTCTACCGACTGAGCTAAGGGGGCCTGGAACCCGTAGCGAACAGTCTTGCCTCGGGCCTAAAAGAGGGTACAGCGCGACGCGCGACGGCACCAAACCACGCCGCAGACGGTCAGTCCTCTGCGCTGTTGCGCTTCGGCTGCCACGCGCTGAGGTCGCTGAATTCGTCGTAAATGTCGTCCTGGTCGCCGTGGGCGTCCGAGTCGAGCAGCGTCCGCAACGCGAGGTGGACGGCCTCGCGCGCATCGGCCACGTGATAACGACGGATTGCCTCCTGGACCAGATCGTCGTCGATCTCCATCTCGACCTTCTTCAACATGGAGCAACAATACCCACGCGGCACCAGCCGAACCGTCCGGCGAAAGCGCGGTTGACGAGCTGTGATGCGCCCGAAATGCCAGGTCGGTTCGCCGGGTCATAGTCTGATGCGGTGACAGATTCGTCCGCGGACCGACTGTATTTCCGGCAACTGCTCTCCGGTCGCGACTTCGCCGCCGGCGACATGATGGCCGCCCAAATGCGCAATTTCGCGTATCTGATCGGCGACCGTCAGACCGGCGACTGTGTGGTGGTCGACCCGGCCTATGCCGCCGGCGAGCTGGTCGACGCGGCCGAAGCCGACGGTATGCACCTGTCCGGTGTCCTGGTCACCCACCATCACCCGGACCACGTCGGCGGCTCGATGATGGGCTTCGAGCTCAACGGCCTGGCCGACCTCTTGGAGCGGACCAGTGTGCCGGTGCATGTGAATACCCACGAGGCACTGTGGGTTTCGCGGGTTACCGGGATTGGTGTCGACGACCTGACCCCGCATGAGCACGGCGACAAGATCAGCATCGGCGCTATCGAGATCGAGCTGCTGCACACCCCGGGCCATACGCCGGGTAGTCAGTGCTTCCTGCTGGACGGCCGGCTGGTCGCCGGGGACACGCTCTTCCTGGACGGCTGCGGACGAACCGACTTTCCCGGCGGCGACTCCGATGAGATGTATCGCAGCCTGCAGCAGCTGGCGGCGCTGCCCGGTGACCCGACCGTTTTCCCGGGGCACTGGTATTCCACCGACCCCAGCGCGTCGCTGGCCGAGGTCAAGCGTTCCAACTACGTGTATCGCGCCAACAACCTCGATCAGTGGCGAATGTTGATGGGCGGCTGAGTAATAGCCACGGTCATTGCGATTCCGCAGTCGGGCCAGCAGAATTTCGGGTGCATATCGCTGTGATATAAGCGGAGGGATGGATTCCATGGGGTGGATCCAGGGCAGCTGGCACGGGGTCACCGATGTTGAGTCCAGCACCTGGTTGGCGTGGGCGGCGTGGGCGGCGATTGCGCTCGGCGTGATCGCCCTGATCTTCGCCAACCACCAGATCAGCCGCAACCGCCGACTGGCCGCCGAGCAGACCCGGCCCCATGTGGGCATGCTGATGGAGCCGCACGCCGCGGACTGGCACGTGATCGAGCTGGTCGTCCGCAATTTCGGCCGTACCGCCGCCTACGACATCCGCTTTTCATTCTCGAGTCCGCCGACGGTGGCCGAATACGAGAATTCCACCGACGGCTATGCCGAAGTGGTCGAATTGCAGTTGCCCAGCGAATTGCCGGTACTCGCGCCCGGCCAGGAGTGGCGGATGGTCTGGGATTCCGCACTGGACCGCGGCGAAATCGGTGGCGGCATCGAGTCTCGCTTCACCGGGAAGGTCGTCTACTACGACCGCCCCGACAAGCCGCGCGGGTGGCGGTTCTGGGAGCGCGAGCGCCAGCCGCTGGAGACCAACGTGGTGCTGGACTGGGATGCCTTGCCACCGGTGCAGCGCATCGAGTTGATGACCACGCACGACCTGGCCAAGCGGGAAAAGCAGAAACTGGAACTGTTACGCAGCCTGTTGACCTACTTCCACTACGCGAGCAAGGAAACGCGCGCCGACGTGTTCCGCACCGAGATCGACCGAATCAACAGCGCAGTGGCCGAAACTCAGGATCGCTGGCGAGCCCGTCAGCTCGATGCACCCACCGATGTGGGACTGCGCTGGGGCAACTCCCAAGACGACCTCGGTAAACACCGCGGCGAGCACGTCTGAGCGTCCACGTCCGAAGGAGTAACGCATGAGTGGTCCGGTCACCTACAGCCTCAACGACACCGTCGCGACCATCAGGATGGACGACGGCAAGGTCAACGCGCTGGGCCCGACCATGCAGGCGGCCCTCAACGAGGCGATCGACCGGGCCGACAGCGACAACGTCGGCGCGCTGGTGATCACCGGTAACGAGCGGGTATTCAGCGGCGGATTCGACCTGAAGATCCTGACCTCCGGCGAGACGCAGCCCGCGATCGACATGCTCAGGGGCGGCTTCGAGCTGTCCTACCGGCTGTTGTCCTACCCCAAGCCGGTGGTGATCGCCTGCACCGGGCACGCCATCGCGATGGGCTCGTTCCTGTTGGCTTCCGGCGATCACCGGATCGCCGCCCACGCCTACAACATCCAGGCCAACGAGGTCAAGATCGGCATGACGATCCCCTACGCCGCGCTGGAGATCATGAAGCTGCGGCTGACGCGTTCGGCGTATCAACAAGCCACCGGGCTGGCCAAGACCTTCTTCGGTGAAACCGCCCTTGCCGCAGGCTTTGTCGACGAGATCGTGTTGCCCGAGATGGTGGTCAGCCGCGCCGAGGAAGCCGCGAAGGAATTCGCCGGCCTGCACCAGCACGCGCACGCCGCAACGAAATTGCGTGCCCGCGCCGACACGCTCAAGGCGCTGCGCGCCGGAATCGACGGCATCGAAGCCGAATTCGGTCTGTAGGGAGGAGGCGATGCGATTGCCCGGGCAACCGCCTCCCCTCCAGTCGCCTCCTCCACCGCAGAGTGTGGCACCGCGGCGAGCGGCCGTCACTTCACCCTGAGACCACAGCGTCAGACGGCCCAGCGGAACCGTTTGAGGTACGCCGCCCAGTCCCACGTCAGCAAGAACTCCTGCGCCGCTTCGTAGCCCTTCTGATACAGCGCCTCGAGGCGATCCGCGGCGATATCGAAGTCAAGGACGCCCACATCGGTCGACTCGACCGGGATCGCGCGGGCTGCGACCCACGGCTGGTTGAGGTGGGTCTGATCGTGGCCGGTCAGCATCGTGGTGAGCAGGCCTTCCAGCAACGACGTCTGTTCGAAAAGCCGCAGCGGTTTCAGCGCGGGCATCACCGCGCTGAAACCCTCGTTCAGCCGGGGCAAGACGGTGACGCCGAATGTCGGCCACCGCGGCACTTTTCCGTCAAAGCGGTCAAACGTGTCGATCGGAAAGTTCGACAGCACCCCGCCGTCGACGAGGGTGGACGTTGCCCCGGTGACGCTGCGCAGCTTGACCGGGGGGTAAAAGAACGGGATCGCCATCGACGCGCGCACGGCGTCGGCGACCAACTGCTCATTCGGGTCCAGCCCGTAGAGCCGTCGGTAGTCCCAAGGCAGCCGCACCAACTGCGCCGCGGTCACGTCGGCGACGGTAACGACCAGCCTGTGACGCGGCTTCTCGGGCATCGTGTGCTCGTCGAGGAGCAGATCTCCGAAGTAGGTGACGCCCAGGTTCTTCAGCTCCCCGCGAATCCAGTCGTAGGCGGCGTCACCCCGAAACATGCTGGTGTCCCTGACAAGTCCCCATGCAGCACCGAGAATCGGGACGGGTCCCGAGTCGCGCCACTTGCTCAGCGGCGCAGACAGTGCGAGCTCCTTGACCTCTTCGCTCGTCAGCTGGTCGTCCTTGGACGCGGCCGCCAGAATCGCACCGACCACCGATCCGGCCGACACGCCCGATACCCGCGGGAACGTATAGCCCGCGTCCATCAGGGCGACGATGGCGCCCACCAGACCGATGAACTTGACGCCCCCGCCGGAGAGAACGAGATCAGCGGATTTCGACTGCCGGCTCGCCATCACTCGCCTTGCGCCGAAACCCAGTCGTAGGCAAGGTATTTGCCGTCGAAAGTCACGACGACGCGATCGCCGGCGGGGTGCGGCTTGCGCTGCAGGTCGACGCTGAAGTTGATCGCGCTCATGATGCCGTCACCGAACTGCTCGTGGATGACTTCCTTGATGGCACCGCCGTACACCTGAAGCGCTTCGTAGAACCGGTAGATGGTGGGGTCGGTCGGCACTGCGCCGTTTGCGAAGGCGCCCTGTCCCCCGCGCAGCGGCGGGGCGGCCAGCACCGGTACCGCCGACTCCTCGAGACCCAGCATCTCGACCAGCACCTTGCCCAGCTCCGGCGGAATCGGATGCTGGCCGAGCAGCGCCGACGTGGTCCACAGCAGCGGCCGATCGATCGCGTCGGCCAGCTCCTGCCACGTGAGGCCCTTCGTCAGTCGGGCAACGACGATCTGTTCGGTGATCTCGTTTCTGTTCATGAACCCAGCATGCACTAGCCGTCCTGTCGCCACGAGCCGCGAAGAAGACTTCACAGCGCAGCGATATGCGACGCGTCCCCGCGAAAGGGTTACGCAAACACCGTGATTGGCCTCACCTGGGAGAGGTACGCTGCCAGGCGTCGGATCTTGGGCCCCGGGGGATCGGAGGCGCTATGCGGATCGTGGTCGACCTCAACCGTTGTCTGGGGTACGCGCACTGCGTACCGCTGGCCCCGGAGGTGCTCAAGCTCAACGGGGAAGAAGCCCTCAGCTACGACCCCAACCCCGACGACGATCACCGCCAGCGGGTGCTGCGGGCGGCGGCCGCCTGCCCGGTGCAGGCGATCATCGTCGACAAGCTCGACGGGCAATAGTGGCCGGCCGTGAATCCGAAGGACTTCAAGGACACCGGACGCATCGTCATCGTCGGCGCCTCACTGGCCGGACTGCGTGCCGCCGAAGCGCTGCGCGAAGAGGGTTTTCGGGGTGAGCTGACTATCGTCGGCGACGAGCCGGACGAGCCGTACGACCGGCCGCCGTTGTCCAAGCAGGTCCTCAAGGGCTGGGTGGCAGCCGATCACACCAAGCTGCCGCGGCTGCGTGCGGTGGATGCCCACTGGCGCCTCGGCGTGGCCGCGACCGGCCTGGACCGGGCCAACCAGGTGGTCCGCCTTGCCGACGGCAGTGAGATATCGGGTGACAGTCTGCTGATCGCCACGGGTGTGCGGTCGCGGCGGTGGCCCAACCCGGACGAGGCCGCGCTGCAAGGCGTCTACACGCTGCGCACCAGGGCCGACGCCGCCCGAGTGCAGGCCGCGTTGGCCGCCCGCCCACGCCGCGTGCTGATCATCGGTTCGGGGTTCATCGGATCGGAGGCCGCCTCGGTCTGCCGCGAACTCGGCCTGGAGGTCACGGTCACCGAGCGGGGTCCGGCGCCGCTGAGCGGTCCGCTGGGCGGCGTGATCGGCGCGATCGCTGCCGAGATGCAGCGCGACGCAGGGGTGGACCTGCGCACTGGGGTGTCGGTGCTCGCGCTGGACGGGGATGCCGAAGGGCGGGTACGGCGCGCCCGGCTCTCCGATGGCAGCACGCTCGACGTCGACGTGGTGCTGACGTCGCTGGGCTCGATCCGCAATGTCGAGTGGCTCGAGGGTGCCGGGTTAGCGGCCGGGTTCTGGGGCGTGGGATGCGACGCCGGGTGCCGCGCGTTCGACATCAACGCCGTGGTCACCAACCGCATCTTCGTGGCCGGCGACATCGCCCGGGCTCCGCATGTCCTTTACGACTATGAGTTCCTGGCGATGGAGCATTGGGACAACGCCGTGCTGGGCGCGCGGGTCGCGGCACACAACATGGTCTGCGACGAGGTCGATCGCTGGGCGCACCTGCTGGTCCCGCAGTTCTGGTCGGCCCAATTCGGCGTCAACATCAAATCCGTCGGCGTGCCGTCATTCGGCGACGAGATCGTCTTCACCCAGGGCTCGGTCAGAGCGCGCCGGTTTGCCGCGGCCTACGGCCGCCGCGGACGCATCGTCGGCGCGGTCACCTTCAACCACGCGAAATGGATCGACTTCTACCGCGACCAGATCGCGCGCTCGGGACCGTTCCCGCCGCATCCGCCGGGTTTCGACTTCCCGGAGAACATGCGGGTGATGCCGGCCGACTTTCCCGCGCGCGGCGTGCCGACCGAGACCCCCGACGTGGTGTTGACGGGACACGACCCCAGCGAACGGCGCGCGGAATTCCGGCCCCGGCAGCGATGAGTGAGGACCTGCGCATGACTCCCGAGGAAGCATTCGACGCCGCGATGCGGCACGAAAACCGCGCGAATCCCTATCCGTACTTCGACGAGCTGCGCAAGACGCCGGTGGTGCGGGTGACCAATGGCATCTACGCGGTCACCGGGTACGAGGAGCTGATGGCGCTGGCCCACGACCCGCGGGTGAGTTCCGACCTGCGCAAGGGACGCCCGGCGGCCGTCGGCCGCAACCGGCTGGGCGCGGACGAGCCGGCGGCCGAGATGGCCTCCGAAATCACCGGGGGCTACGGCCGGGAGCCGAGCTTCATCGCGCAGGACCCGCCCGAGCATGACCGGGCGCGCCGCCAGTGCATGCGATTTTTCGGGCCACCGGCCGCGCCGGACCTGATCCCGGGCCAAGAGCTGTTTTGCCAACAGCTCGTCAACGAAATGCTCGACAAGGCAACGGGTAAGACCCGGATGGATGTGGTCGACGATTTCGCTTATCCGTTGCCGGTCAATGTGATCTGCCGCATCATGGGCATACCTGTCGAAGACGAACCCCAGTTTCACGCGTGGGTCACCGACATCGCTTCCGGCATCTTCGATCTCGGCCCCGACATCCAAACCGAGGAGGGGCAGGCCCGGCGCGCCAAGGGTGAAGCCGCCGACGCCGAACTCAACGATTACATCGTCGGGCTGGTCGAGAAGGCCGCGAAGTCCCCTGGGCCCGGTATGATTTCGCAGTTGGTCCACGATGACGGACCGGACGGCCAGATGTCGACGAGTGCGATCGTCAACAACACCATCCTGTTGTTCGTCGCCGGTCACGACTCAACGGTCAATCTGATCTCGCATTGCATTCTCACCGTGCTGCGCAACCCGTGGTCAATCGAATTGCTCTGCGACAAGCCGGAATTGATTCCCGGTGCCATCGAAGAAGTGCTGCGACTGCAGTCGTCGGTGCAATTCTTCCCGACCCGTTCGGCGCTGGCCGACATCGACATCGCCGGCACGACGATCCCCAAAGGTGCGCCCATCTATCTGATGTACGGCGCCGCCAACCGGGATCCGCGCCGCTTCTCCGACCCCAACACGTTCGACCCGCGGCGGCCCGACAACGAGCACGTGGGTTGGGGCCGCGGCATTCACGTGTGTTTCGGTGGCCCGCTGGCCCGGCTCGAGGTGAACACCGCATTCGAGGCTTTCCTGCGCCGGGTGAAAGGTCCACGGCTGGTTGAAGATCCACCGCCTTATCGCATCAGCCAGGTGTTCCGCGGCCCGCGGCATCTGCTCGTCGACTACGACGAGATCCTGAGTCGGTAATCAGCCGGGCTTGGTCGCGGTGACCACGCGCGTCGCGAACCAGGGGCCGCCGTACCACATCCGCCATCCGAGATTGCGCCGCCGCACGTCGTGCCAGCCCAGTCGACGCAAGTAGCCGGCATGGCGGTTCGTTTCCCACAGGTCGGCGATCGCGAGTCGACCACCCGGACGCAGCACCCGAATCGCCTCTTGCAGCGCCTTTCGCCGGCCCTCGTGAGTCGCGATGTTGTGGATGGCCAAACTGCTGACGATCGCGTCGACGCTCTCGTCGGCTAACGGCAGCGCGGTCATGTCGGCGGTCCGCACCTCGACGCGGTCGGCGACGCTTTCCAGATCCGCGTTGGACAGCGTGGACTGTTGCGAATTCTTGGTCTGGTCCGCCCGCCATAGGTCGACACCTATCGCACGGCCCCGCGGCACCCGCTTGGCCGCGGCCAGCAACACCGCGCCGCGCCCACACCCGAGATCGAGCACGGTTTCGTCGCCTTGCAGCCCCAACTCGTCGAGTATCCGCTCCCACACCACGAACTTGCCGCTCCTGGTGGCGTAGATATACGACGCGGCGGTCGCGAGAACCTCAACCGCCGAGGCTGCGCCGAGTACCGCCGCCAGCCGGTTACCGCGGGCCAGGGCTACTCCGGCGCCCGCGAACAGGGCGGTGGAGATACCGACCACGCCGGCCACCTGCGCTACCGGCGAGACGTTGTGAAAAGACCCGTCGTATCCGTATTCGCCGCGATGCTGGCGCGCCAGCTCCATGTCCGCTGCCACGATGCCCGCCCTCACCAGCGTCCGCGGTGGACGACTTCGTCGAACGGGCGCCGGTCCGGCTTGCGGATCGGAGCAATCGGACGATCGGCCGGATATCCGACGCCGAGCATGAAAGCCACCAGATAGTCGTCCGGAACGCCCAGGATCGAGCGCGCCTTCTCCTGGTCCCCCACCGACGAATGGCCGGTGCCGATGCCCAGGTCGGTGGCCGCGATCATCATCGCCATCGTCGCCTGGCCGACGTCGTAGTTGTCGGTCACCAGCCGACGCTCGTCCGGCGGCACCGGAACCACCAGCACGATCGCGGCCGGGGCCGACGCGATATGACCGGCACCGCGCCAGACCGTGGACAGCTCCTTCAGCTGCACCGGGTCGGTGACGATCACAAAGTCCCACGGTTGGCGATTTTTCGCCGACGGTGCCCGCCATCCGGCCTCGACGATCCTATTCAGGTCGTCGTCCGGCACCGGTTGCGGTTGGTACTGGCGGACATTGCGTCGCGCACAGATCGCGTCCCAGGTTTCCATCTCGTTCCTCTCCTCAGCGCGCGCCGATGCCGCGAATGCCGCTGTGCTTGGCCTCTTCTCAGGCTAGCCACACCGGATTCGTCAAGGCGACCATCGCGCCGAGCCGGCCCCGCCGCCCGTCGCGGACTTCGAGCCGGGCAAAACGCGCGGACGCGGCGTCGAGCTCCCACTGCAGCCTGCTCCCCGCCGAGGCTACCGGCGCCCGGCCGGCGCAGCCCGCCGCGGTGATCAGGGCGGCGGTGGTGCCGGGAGCGCCACTGATGACCGCGGTGACCGTGACCGCGTCACCGGCCGGCACCCGCAACCGCTGCCCGGGCCCGGCCACGTCGCCGCTCGGACCGGACGCGGTCAGCTCGCATGCGACATCGCGTGATCCCGCGATGTACGAGCGGCCCCGGCGCAGCCCGTCGATGATCGCCGTCATCGACAGTTCGTCGGCGTGCACGGCGGTCTGCGGGGCGCCGACCACTTGCCGTTTGGCGTGCGAGTCGCTACCACCGACGGCGACGATGCGTCGGCCCTGTCGCAAGAGCCGTTGCCAAATACGCAGGGAGACTTCATCATCGACGTTCCAGCGGCCGTTCCACACCTCTAGCGCGTCCACGTCGGCGAAGCCGAATTCCCACGCCGAGCCCGGCAGTGGCGCGGCGGGATGAGCGGCGACCACCAAGCCGCCGGCCTGGCGCACCTCGGCCGCGAAGCGGCCGAACACCCCATCGCTCGGCCCGTATCGCCAGTCGACCCAACCGCCCGGGGGCAGGCCCGCTGCGAGCCAGTGTCCATGGCGTGTGGTGACCTCAACGCCGGGAATGACCAACAGCGATCCGGTGCGGCAGGTGGGCCATACCCGGTTGGCCGAATTGGTGTTGTGCTCGGTGGAGACGATGAAATCGAGCCCGCCGGCGTGCGCGGCCGACACCAGTTCAGCGGGATCGCGCTCGCCGTCGGAGTGCTCGGTGTGCAGATGCAGATCACCCCGGTACCAGCGCGCTCCGACGGAGGCGGGTGTGAACGCCGTCGATGTGCTCTGCGTCGCCGGCGGCCCGACCGGCGGCTGATAGTCCAAGGCGACCCTCACCTGCCAGGCCATCCCCCACGGGCTGAGGACCACCGGGCCCAGCGCCACCGCCCACTCGCCCGGTTCGATCGGACCTGCCAGGTACCCGGGCGTGGCATAGGCGCTGGAGATCATGAACTCCTCGCGAGCCCCGCCCGACCAGCCCCGGAATCCGGCGGCATTGCCCAATTCGTGGCCCGCGGCCCCAAACATTCCCAGGTCCAACACATTTCGCGCCGGCCCGCCGATGCCGGAGTCATGCGAGGTGGTCACCCGAATTTGTTGCACACCCGGTGGTACCTCGAACGGCAGATAGGCCCAGCGGTAGATACCAAACCCAAACCGTCCCGAAAAGGCTATTTCGATTGCCTTGCCCGCGATGATGGCATCGGGTGCGACCTTGGCAATGCTCATGGCTTCTCCTGTCGGCGCGTGGCCTTCCGACCGATTCCAACGAAGGCGTCGGACCCGCCCACAGCATTCGCCATGAAGGTCTAACCAGCCGTTACATCGACACGAACAACCGCTGTAGGGCTGATGAGATCGCGCCGCGAATCACGCCCCCGAGCGCTGCGCGGCCACGAACAGGTTCCCGGGCACGTCGTTCTCGACCTCTGGCGCCGGCCGGCGGCCATAGCCGGCCATCAGGTCCAGCGACGGCGTCACCGTGACGTCCCAGCCGTGGCGGCCGAACCACTGGCCCACGTCTTCGCGCTCCTCGAAATACCACAGTTCGTCGGTGGTAGGGACCTGGCGCTGCGGGTCGACTTTCGCGAACACCTCGCGGACGCGGTCCATCCGTGCCCGCCGGCGCGTCCGGGCTTCGGGATCGAGAAACTTCGGCCCCAACGCCTCCACGCCTACCCGGCTGCCCGGGACGGTCAGCGCCTGCACGCGTTCGAACAAAAGCTCCTGGGCCGCGGCCGGCAGATAGGGCATCAGCCCCTCGGCCGACCAGACGCTCGGCCTCGATGCGTCAAAACCGGCCTCCCGCAACGCCGTCGGCCAATCCTGGCGCAAGTCCACCGGGACCGCGACCCGGTTGCAGGCGGGCTCGGCCCCGTGCTCGGCCAACGTCGACGCCTTGAAGTCCAGCACTTTGGGCTGGTCGAGTTCGTAGACCGTGATGCCGTCCGGCCACGGCAACCGCCAGGACCGCGAGTCCAGGCCGGCCGCCAGGATCACGGCCTGGGAAATGCCCGCCGTGGTGGCATCGACGAAGAACGCATCGAAAAAGGCAGTCCGGGAGGCCATGTAGCCGACCATCGCCTTCATTTGCTGAGCCAGATTGGGTTCGGTTTCGCGCAGCTCGTCGGGTAACTGGGCAGCGGAGTACCAGTTCCACACCCCGTCGCCGGCCGCGTCGAGGAACACCCGCGCGAACGGGTCGCGGATCAGCGGGTCGTCGCTCTCGGTCTCCGCCGCACGGGACGCCGCGACGCCCAGCGCCGTCGCCCCCACGCTCTCGGTGATCTCCCAGCTGTCGTTATCGGTCCTGGCCACGCTCACGTCCTCCCGGTTGAATCCCGCCTTCGGCGACCCTACGCGAGCAAGCTGTCCGCAGGCTGTGCCCGGCTTGGCCGCCCGCTACCGTTTACCTGCAGGTGAACAAGCTTTCCGTCAGGTTCATGCACGCTTGCCCGAAGGTATCCGGTTAAGTTGTCGGCGGGCGGCTAACGGCGTGGCCCCGATCCGAAGGATCCTGACATGCGAGTTGACGGGCGCGACATCAGCGTCTCTGGCAGCTTGCTGCAACCGGTCAATCGGCGCACCAATGACATTCTGCGGCTGATCCTGGCCACCGCTTTTCTCGCAACGGTGATCACTGGTTCGCTGGTCACCCGCAGCCGCTGGATTCTGCTGGAGAAATCCATCTCGCGGATCGTCGGGGTCTTGTCGCCTACCCAGGCCGATGTGGTTTACCTGCTGTACGGATTCGCGATTTTGGCGCTGCCGTTCATGATCCTGATTGGCCTGGTCGTCGCCCGCCAATGGAAGCTGTTGGGCGCCTACGGGGCTGCCGCGATTCTGGCGGCACTGCCGTTGTCGATCAGCAGCAACCGTCTCGCCGCACCCCGGTGGCACTTCGATGTCTCGGATCGGCTGAGTACGCTGCCGGCGCAGTTCCTCGACGATCCGCGCTGGATCGCGATGCTGGCCGCGGTGCTGACGGTTTCCGGTCCCTGGCTGCCCGCGCGCTGGCGGCACTGGTGGTGGGCGCTGCTGCTCGCGTTCGTCCCGATTCACCTGTTGATCAGCGCGATCGTGCCGGCCCGATCCCTGGTGGGGCTGGCGGTGGGATGGTTCGTCGGAGCGCTGGTGGTGCTGGCCGTCGGAACGCCGGCGCTGGAAGTCCCGCTGGCGGCCGCGGTGCGAGCGATGGCCAAGCGCGGGTTCGTCGTGTCGCGGTTGATGGTGGTCCGCCCCGCCGGGCCGGGTCCGCTGGTGCTGTCGACCGATTCCGGGGATCCGGACTCGACGGCGGCAATCGAGTTGTACGGCCCGCACCAGCGCAGCGGCGGCGCACTGCGCGAGCTGTGGCGCAAGCTGCGGCTGCGCGACGCGGAGACCGCGCCCTTCCAAGCCTCGATGAGCCGCGCCGTCGAGCATCGCGCGTTGATGGCCATCGCGATCGGCGAAGCAGGCGTGGCGAACACGTCGACGATCGCCTTCGCGGCCCTGGACCGGGGCTGGACGTTGTACGCGCACAAGCCCGTTCGGGGGATCGCACTCGACGAATGCACCAAGACCACGCCGGTGTCGCGGGTATGGGAATCGCTGCGAAAATTGCACGATTATCAGATCTCGCACGGCGACCTGCGCTGCCACGAGATCACGGTCGAGGACGGCAAGGTGCTGTTCGGCGGGTTCGGCAACGCCGAATACGGTGCCACCGACGCACAGCTGCAGTCCGATCTGGCACAGCTTCTGGTGACGACGACGGCGCTCTACGACGCGAAGTCGGCGGTGCGCGCGGCGATCGACACCTTCGGTAAGGACGCCATCTTGACCGCGTCACGTCGGCTCACCAAATCCGCCGTGCCCAAACGCGTGCGCAAGTCGGTCGGCGATGCGTCCGCCGTCATCTCGGCCGCCCGCGCCGAAGTCAAGTCCCAGACCGGTGCGGATCAGATCAAGAAGGAAACCATCACCCGGTTCACCCGGAGCCAGGTCATCCAGTTGGTCCTGCTCGGCGCGCTGGTCTATGTCGCATACCCCTTCATCAGCACCGTGCCGACGTTCTTTTCCGAACTGCGAACGGCGAACTGGTGGTGGGCGCTGCTGGGGCTGCTCATCTCGGCGTCGACGTACGTGGGTGCGGCAGCGGCCTTGTGGGCGTGCACGGACGGCACGGTGAACTTCTGGAAGCTGTCCATCGCTCAGGTGGCCAACACCTTTGCCGCGACCACCACCCCGGCCGGGGTGGGCGGCCTGGCGCTGAGCACCCGGATCTTGCAGAAGGGTGGCCTTTCCGTGATGCGGGCCACCGCCGCGGTGGCATTGCAGCAATCGGTGCAGGTGATCATGCACCTGGTGTTGCTGATCTTGTTCAGCACCGTGGCGGGCGCGTCGATGGACCTTTCGCATTTCGTTCCGGATGCCACGGTGCTCTATCTGCTCGCGGGTGTGGCGCTGGGGATCATCGGGACGTTCTTGTTCGTGCCCAAACTCCGCAGCTGGCTATCGACGGCGGTGCGCCCGCGGCTGCAGGAGGTGGCCGAGGATCTCGTCGAGCTGGTCCGTGAACCTCGGAGGCTCTCGCTGATCGTAATCGGTTGTGCGGGAACAACTCTCGGCGCAGCACTGGCGCTGTGGACCAGCGTGCAGGCCTTCGGCGGCGGCGCGACGTTCGTCACCTGCACCGTCGTGACGATGGTCGGCGGCACGCTCGCCTCAGCCGCCCCGACACCCGGCGGTGTGGGCGCCGTCGAGGCGGCCCTGATCGGTGGGCTGGCGGCCTTCGGGGTACCGGCCGCCGTCGGGGTCCCGTCGGTGCTGCTGTACCGGGTGCTGACCTGCTGGGTACCGGTGTTCATCGGCTGGCCGGTGATGCGCTGGCTCGCCGACAACGACATGGTGTAGGGACACGCTCAGAATTCGTCGCTTTCGGAACGCACCATCACGAGCACCGTTGCCCGCCGGACACTTTCGCCCACGATGGCGGTGAGGTAAACGAAGTGATAGCCCTCGGGCACCGATCGCGCCACCGCGATGGGGACGGTAACCGCCGATGACCCGTCTGCGGCGAACTGACCCGACACCGGTGTCGTGGTGATCCCATCGGTAGTGGAGACCCCGGCGAGGCGGTAGCCGCCGACATCGTCGACCATTCGTTGGGCGTCGACGTTGACGCCGGCCGTCCCTCCGGGTGCAATCGTGACGACAGGACGCGGCGCGCTCAGAGTCATCGCCGAACTGCCCACGCCGAACGACGGTGGCGCCGAGTCGTTATCGACACCCCAATCCATGTCCGGGTGGACGGCCAACGAGAACACCAGATCGCCGCCGGTACGGACGATCGAATCGGGAACAAAGGTGCGGTCGGTGGGCTTGCCGTCGACGGTCAGGCTGCTGATGTATTTCAGGTGGTTGGGTCCGGACGCCCCCGGCGCGGATATCCGGATGGAATTGCCTGCCGGAAGCCTGATTACGATGCGATCGAACAGCGGGGCGTTGAGCGTGAGGGTCGGCGTACCGGGAGTCTCCGGATACAGGCCGAGCGCTGCCCAGACATACCAGCTGGACAGCGCCCCCAGGTCGTCGTTGCCGGGCGCACCGTCCGGTGTGGGCCCGAACAGCCCGCGCACCCGGTCGACGGTGAGCTGAGTCTTCCACGGCTGACCGAGGTAGTTGTAGAGCCACGGCACCCCGAAGCCCGGCTCATTGCCGACCCACAGGTAAGGCTCATTGGGCCCCTCGTTGAGTTTCCTGGTGAAGCGGTCGAGCCGGCTGGCCACTGTCTGGCGACCGCCCAGCGCCGTCACCAGGCCGGCCACGTTGTGCGGTACCCACCAGAGGTATTGCTCAGCGTTGCCCTCGTCGTACCCGATCTGACCGAAAGCTGAAGGAGAATCTACGAATCCGGGACCTTCGCTGAAGAAGCCCATCTGGTTGCGGGGAGAAACGTAACGGGTGGTCGGATTGAAGAGGTTCTGCCAGTACTGGGACCGATTCTGGAATTGGGCCGCGATGGGAGCATCGCCGAGCGAGTCTGCGAATCGGGAGATGGCGAAGTCATCGACCGACCATTCGAGCGTGATGGACGCGTCGGCGATCCACCCGTCGGTGTGAAACTCGTAGGTGAACGGCGCATAACCGAGCTGGCGGTAGGTGGAGATGCCCGGTCGTTCCACGTAGCCGTTGAGACCGATGCCGCCGTTAATCGCCGCATTCACCATGTAGCGCAACGCCGTTCGAGTATCGAAGTCTTTGGCGCCATAGGTGTACAGATTGACGATGAGCGGCACCACGTTGTCTCCACTCATCTCACCAGTTGCCGCGTTCGCGAAGGACCAGCGTGGCAGCGATCCGCTTTGTTCGGCGTCGTTGACGAGTGACTGCGCCATGTCGCTGGCTTGCTTGGGAAAGAGCAGTCCCTGCAGGGGCGCCAGGCTGCGGTAGGTGTCCCAGTCGGAGAAGTTCGCATACTGGGTGTGCCCCGCGGCGACCTGATGGATCGAACCGTCGAATCCGATGTAGCGCCCGTCCGCGTCATTGAAGGTGTTGGGATGCAACAGAGATCGGTAGAGCGAGGTATAGAACGTGTCGATGTTGGCGGTATTGCGGCCGGCCACGGCAATACACGACAACGCCGCGTTCCACTGCGAGCTTGCCCCGGCACGTACCTCGTCGAAACTCGCCGCTGCGTCGGCGGCCAGGTTGGCGCGCGCCCCGTCGATGCCGACGTAGGAGATCGCGGTGCGGACCTGCACCGCCGATCCGGCCGGGAACTCGACGTAACCTCCGCTAAACGGTGAAACCGCAGCGCGCAAACCCGGGTAGACCGCATACCCGTCCCAGGTGCCGTAGGAGGTGAACGGCTGGCTGAACTTCATCGCGAAATACACTGTGTACGTGTTGTTCTTGCCACAGAATCCACCGCTGGTCGCCCATCCGGTGATGGTGGTGTTGTCTTCTCCGATTTGGATGGCCGCGCGGGAATTGCCGGCCAACGAGGCACCGGAGCGTACGTGGAACACGGCCGGCCGTCCGTTGTGCGGGTAGCTGAATCGACCCACGCCGGTGCGGGTGGTGGCGGTAAGTTCCGCCTTCACTTCGGTATCGGGAAATCGCACCGTGTAGTAACCCGGCTCGCCCCGCTCCGTGTCATCGTGGGCGATCCGCTCCCAGGCGTTCCACGGTTGCGAGTAGGGGCGCGTGGTGGTCGGCAACATTGAGATATCGCCGAATGCCGCACAGCCCACCGATGCGTGGGTCATGCTGAACCCCGTCGAGCGCGGATTGTGGTAGTTGTAGCCGGCGTAGTTGTCGACGGTGTCCGGCGAATACTGCACCATCCCGAAGGGCACGGACGCGCCGGGAAAGTCGTTGATCTCTCCCACCGTCTCGCCACCGGTGCCCGTTCCGATAAGCGTGTCGACATGCTCAACCGGATTCGCGACGAACGCCGGTTCACCGTCGTAGGCGATGGGCGGGGCGGCCGCGACAAAAGTCATGAAGACAGCCGTCACCGCAACGAGTGCGATGAGGATCCTTCGCGACTTCATAGCTGTCTCTTACTGCATAACCCTGCCTTCGCGTAGATCTTTTGCAAATGCCGGCCGGCGCGACGCCGAGCGCAGACCAATCCGTCGCCGACGACCGAGCCCCTAGAGTGGGGCGATGCCACGACGCCGGCTCGCCATCGCCGTAGCCGCAGCGCTGCTCGCGTGCGGCTGCCATAGCGCGAAGCCGGGCCCGAGCAGCCCCGGCGCCAGCGCGACCCCGCGTCCCAATCCCCTCTGCGGCGAGGTACACGGGGCATGGGACGGAAAACAATGCAAAGTGAGCAGAGACGTCAACGGCGCGCACCTCGAGGTGACCGCCGCGTACCCCGTCGATCTCGTCGACAACCCACCGACCGGCCCGGTGCTGACACCGTTCATCCGGAAATTCTTCGCCGACTACGGCGAAACGGATGCCAACGGGAAGGGCGACGCCAACCTGCGCGCGCAGGTTCTCACGCACGCGGGAATGACGAGAACGGTGGTATTCCAGTCAGATTGGTACTTCAGCAGCATGCCCCACCCCAGTGCCGCGATCACCACGTTCACCTTCGACGCGAAACGTCAGCTGCAACTTGCCGACCTGCTCTGTCCCGGGACGGATCCACTGACGGCGATCCCGCCCATCGCGCATCCCTATGTGCAGCAGGCGCTGGATGGGTTGCCGTTGCAGGTTGAGCAGTTCGAACCCGACCACCCCGAGGGCGCACTGGTCGACGGCTACCAGGCCTGGGCATTGGACGGCGAAGACCTCATCCTCTACATGCCGGCCGAGCGCGGCCCCGGCGGGATTTCACCCGGTGCCGTCGCGCCCCACATTCCGCTGGCCCAGCTCGCCCCGATCCTGCGCGGAAAAGGCTGCTCAACGTAGCGATTGGCCTTACGGTGTGTGCATGGCAGAAGAGCCGTACGCGATCGATGCCGGGCATCCGCCCTCGTTCCTGCTCAAACTCATCAACCCGATGCTGGGTTTTCTGCTGCGCACCCCGCTGGCCGGCCCGGCCCGCAAGCAGCTGATGGTGCTGAGCTTCACCGGCCGAAAGACCGGTCGCCCCTTCACCCTTCCGGTGAGCGCGCATGTCATCGACAACGATCTGTATGCGCTGACCGGTGCGCCGTGGAAGCAGAACTTCCGCGGCGGTGCACCCGCCCAGGTGGTCTACGACGGCAAGTCGACCGCGATGAACGGCGAGCTGATCCGGGACCGCGCGATCGTCTCCGATCTCTACCGGCGCTGCGCCGAGGCGTATGGCCTGCGGCGTGCGCAAACGATGATCGGGCTGAAGTTCCGCGACCAGCGGATCCCGACGCTCGAGGAGTTCGGCGAGGCGGTCGACCGCATGCACCTCGGCGCGGTCAAGCTGACCCCGGTTCAGTCCTGACTTCGCGTGTGCAACGACGGCGTCGAGTGTGCACCAGGGGCGCCCAGCACGCACACTCGAGGCCCTCAGCTAACGCCGGCTCCCGCGGCCGCGCGGGTTCGGGTGATCGCCGGTAGCTGGAAACCGGCGTCCGACACCGCCTGTCGCACCGCGTCGCCGATCGCCTCAGCATGGTCGGTCGGCACCAACGCGATCACGCAGCCCCCGAACCCGCCGCCGGTCATCCGGGCACCCAGGGCACCCGCGCGCACCGCGGCGTCGGCGATCAGATCCAGGTGCCCGGTGGTGATTTCGAAATCGTCGCGCATCGACGCGTGTGACTCGGTCATCAGCCGGCCCGCCGCGATGAAATCCGAATCACCCAGCGCGGCAACGAAATCAAGAACTCGCCGGTTCTCCGTCAGCACATGACGAGCCCGACGCACGTCGAGGGGATCGCTTACCCCGGCCAGCACCGCGGGCCCACGGTCTTGGACCTCGCGCAGTGACGACACCGCGAGCTCGGCGGCCGCCCGCTCGCACGACGCGCGCCGAGCCGCATATTCACCGCCGGCATGCCGATGCCGCGCCCGGGAGTCGATCAGGAGAAGTGCGACACCGCGGGCATCGGGGTCGAATGCCACCGTCTCAACGGTGACATCGCGAAAGTCGATCAGCAGCGCGCTCGACGGTTCCCCGAACACCGCGGACAGTTGATCGAGCAAACCCGTTGGGGCGCCGACATATTCATTCTCAGCTCGCTGAGCCAGCCGGGCTTGGTCTTTTCTGTCGAGCGCGACGCCGGCGACCGAGGTGATCGCGCCCAGTACCGCGCACTCCAGGGCCGCCGACGACGACAGGCCCGACCCCATCTCCACGTCGCTGGTGATCGACATCGCCCCACCCGGCACCGGATGGCCCGCCTGGCCCAGCGCCCACATCACCCCGGCCACGTAACTCGCCCAGCCGCCCAGATCGCCGGGGGCCGTGGTCAGCGGAATACGCACCGCGGCGTCGGCGCGGTCGCTGGTCACGGTGATCGCGTCACCGCCGTCAGGAGTAAAGGTCACCGTGGTGCGCCGCGGAAGTGCGATCGGCAGCGCGAATCCGAGGTTGTAGTCGGTGTGCTCCCCGATCAGATTGATCCGGCCGGGTGCCGCGTACCGGACCGTCATACGAGTTCACGCAGACGCTCGGCCACGCTTTCGGGCATGACGTCGCCGATGAACGCGCCCATCGCCGACTCGGAGGCCGCCAGATACTTGAGCTTGGTCGCGCTGCGCCTGATCGACATCAACTCGACGTGGAAGTAGCCGTCCGCCTGTGCCTCGGTTTCGGCGTACTGATGCAGTGCCGAAATATAAGGCAGCGGAGCCGAATACATCCGGTCGAACCGTCCGAGGACGTCGAGGTACAGCCGCGCGAATCCGTCGAGCTCGTCGTCGGTCAAGTCGAGCAGGTTGCGCACGAACCGGTTCGGGTAAATGTGCACCTCCACCGGCCAGCGCGCCGCGAACGGTACGAACGCCGTGAACAGCTCGGTGCGGGCGACGACGCGGCTGCCGTCGGCGACCTCATGCCCGAGTAGGGCGGCAAAGAGGTTGTCGCCGTGACGCTTTCGATGCTCTCGTGCCTGCTGCAGCATCGTGGCGGTGCGCGGCGTCAGATACGGGTAGCCGTAGATCTGCCCATGCGGGTGGCTCAGCGTGACCCCGATTTCCTCGCCACGATTCTCGAAGCAGAAGACCTGCTCGATACCCGGGGTGGCCAACATATCGGCGGTGCGGTGCCGCCAGGCGTCGATCACCAGCCGAGCGTGCGCCGGCGGTAGCTGGGCGAACGAACCGGTGTGGTCACTGGAAAAACAGATCACCTCGGTGCGGCCGTGGCCGGGTGCGCAGACGAAGCCGTCGCCGGCGGGTGCACCCAGCGGCCGGCCGGCGCCGGACAGGCTGGGGAACCGGTTCTCGAAGACGACGACGTCGTAGTCCGGCGCGGGCACCTCGCTGGTCAGTCCGGTGGGACCCGGACACAGCGGGCACTGGTCGGCGGGCGGCTTGTAGGTGCGGTCTTGTCGCAGCGCGGCGATGATCACCCACTGCCCGGTCGAGCGGTCGAACCGCAACTGCGACTGGTCTGGGTTGCGCTGCGGCAAGGGTCTGCGGTCGGCCACCGGCTCCGGCGGGTGCCCCGGCAATGCGAAGAACAACAGGTCACGGCCGTCGGCCAGTTTCGCCCGCGTCGGCGCTGTCACGAGTTCGAAGACTAGCCTGGTCGCAAGCAGTCACGCAGTTGACGCGGCAAATGGGGCGAGCAGCAGAGAGGCGGTAACGGGTGTCGGGTGGGCGCGAGGGCCACGAGCGTGGTCTCGGCGATACCCGAAATCTCGACGCTGCCAGCGGGCTGCGCGCAGCCACGATGGAGCACTACGAGCGAGCGCGAAACTGGTGGATCGGCTCCGATCCTGGGCTGTTGCGACTGCGGATGGCGTCGCGCACGACGGCCGCGCTGGCCTGCTCGCTGGGGATGCTTTTCGTGCTGACTCGGGCGACGGGGCAGCCGCTGACCGTCGCGTTGCTGGGCGTCGTCATCACGATGATCGCGGCCCGATCCGTCAACGAACCGGACCCGCGCCAGCAGCGCATCACGATGGCGCTGCTGCCAGTGCCCGCCGCCCTGTCCATCACCGCCGCCGCGGTGCTCGCGCCATACCCGGTGGCCGCCGACGTCGTGTTCGTGGCGGTCGTCTTCGCCGCGGTCTACGTCCGCCGCTTCGGACCTCGCGGCCGAGCACTCGGCATGGTCGCGTTCATGGCCTTTTTCTTCACTTTGTATCTGCGAGCAAGCCTTTCAGAGTTGCCGTGGATGATCGGCGCCGTCGTGGTGGGAACGGTGTGTACGTTCGTGATGAGCACCTACGTCATGCCCGATCGGCCAGAACGCGTGCTGCGCGCCACAATTCGGGCGCTGCGTGCTCGGATGGCCATCCTGGTCGACACCACCGCCGAGGTGGTTCGGACCGGCCGGCTCGACGAACGCCGACGACGCCACATGCGGGCCCGCACAATTCGGCTCAACGAGACCGCGCTGATGGTGCAGAGCCAGATTGAGGATAAAGCCGATCCCGCCGTCCTGTGGCCGGGAGTGACCAGCCAGCAGCTGGCGCCGTGGTTGTTCGACGCCGAACTCGCCATCGAATGGGTCGCCAATGCCGGGCGGACCGTGACAGCGGTCGCCGCGGAAAATCCGGCCGCCATCCCGGAGGGCACCCGCCTCGAACTGGTCGGGGCGCTGAACGAACTCGCGCGAGCGATCCGGATTCCCGCGCCCGGCGGTCTGCAGGAGGCCGCGAAACACGCTCAACGGATCCTCGACCAGCAGCCCGGGCCCACCGCCGACGACGATGCCGGCGAATTTGCGGTGCGCCGCCTTGCGCTGGCAATCATCAACGCCGCCAACGCAACTGCCGAAGTCCGCGCAATCGTCGAGCACGCCACCACTGGCGCGGTGGCCGGCCCCGGCAGCACCGAGCCGCCCGAACCCGAAGACGACGCGAACGACGACGACGCCGGCACAGCCGACAGCGGACTGTCGCAGACCACCCGGCAAGCCATTCAGGTGACGATCGCCGCGTCATTGGCCATCATCACCGGCGAGTTGGTTTCGCCGGCCCGATGGTTCTGGGCAGTGATCGCGGCGTTCGTGATCTTCGCCGGCACCAACTCCTGGGGCGAAACCCTGACCAAGGGCTGGCAGCGGCTGTTCGGCACCTTGCTCGGCGTGCCCTGCGGCATGCTGGCAGCCACGGTGTTCGCCGGCGACAAGACCGCATCGCTGGCCGCGATCTTCGTCTGTCTGTTCTGCGCCTTCTATTTCATGACGGTCACCTACAGCCTGATGACCTTCTGGATCACCACGATGCTGGCGCTGCTGTACGGCTTGATGGGCCAATTCTCTTTCGGCGTACTGATGTTGCGAATCGAAGAGACCGCGATCGGCGCGGTGATCGGCGTCGCGGTGGCGATCCTGGTGCTGCCGACCAACACCAGAACCGCGATCCGCGACGAAACTCGGACCTTCCTGCAGGCGTTGAACTCGCTGATCGAGATCTCCACCGCGACGATGTTCGGTGAGGACGAGGCCGTCAGCCCGACCGAGCAAGCACGCCAGCTGGACCGCAACCTGCAGCAGTTCCGGGTCACCGCCAAGCCGCTGTTGGCCGGGGTGGCCGGCCTTGCCGGGCGCCGCAGCATTCGGCGTGGCCTGCGCATCTTCAGCGCGTGCGACCGCTATGGGCGACGCCTTGCGCGCAGCAGCGAGCGCTACCAGGACCCCGTTGGATCGCAGCGGCTCGCGGACGCCTTCACCGCCGCCGCCGATCAGACCCGGCACAACATCGACGCGCTGATCGCTCTCGTCGACGGGGCAACCGCGGTGACGGTCAACTCGACGACCGATGCGCTTGACGCCGCCGAGGCACTGGCCCGCCACCAAGACGGCGAGGACGGGCCGCATCCCGACACCCGGCGCTTCCTCACCGCGGTGCACGCGCTTCGCCAGATCGAACGCGCCATCATCACCGCCGCGACCAACCTCGGCGCCCACGACACCCCGAAGCTGTCCAGCTCGACGACGAGCTGAGCCGGGACCTGGCGCCCCATGCGCGGAGTTGCGAGTCTCTCGCCACACCAGGAAGGCGCAAGCGCCTGAACATCTCCGGCGACCCGCACCGGGGAATAGCCGACATTCGCCGCCGATATGTATGCCCAGGATCGGGTGAGCGCTAGCATCTCCTCACAGCTCGTGATTCCCGAGGAGCACATTCATCGCCAGTGTCAACCTGCCGCCGGGGTTCGACTTCACCGATCCCGACATCTACGCCCACCGGTTACCGGTGCAGGAGTTGGCGGAACTGCGCCGTGCGGCGCCGATCTGGTGGAATGAGCAGCCGCTCGATCGGGGTGGGTTCTCCGACGGCGGCTACTGGGTGGTGACCAAGCACCGCGACATCCGCGAGGTGTCGCTGCGCACTGACGTGTTTTCGTCGGCGTCGAAATCCATCGTGCCGCGCTACCGGGAAGACCAGGCGCAGGGGCAGATAGAAGCCGGCCGCGCGTCGATGATCATGATGGACGATCCCGAACACAGCCGGCTGCGAAAGATCGTGGCGCGCGGCTTCACCCCGCGGGCCGTCGAGCGGCTGCGCACGGACCTCAATGAGCGGGCGCGGCAGATCGCCCAGCAGGCCAAGGCACAAGATTCGGGCGACTTTGTGTTGCAGGTGGCCTGCGAGTTGCCGCTGCACGCCATCGCTGGGTTGCTCGGAGTGCCGGCCGAGGACCGCGGCAAGCTATTCGACTGGTCCAACAAGATGATCGGCAGCGACGACCCGGAGTTCGCCGATTACGACGCCCTCACCTCGGCGGGCGAATTGATGTGGTATGCAATGCAATTGGCGGCCCGTAAGACGGAGAACCCGGGCGACGACATCGTCACGGCGCTGGTGGCTGCCGGCGCCGACGGGGATGGGCTTTCCGACGCGGAGTTCGGCATGTTCGTGGTCACGCTGGGAATCGCGGGCAACGAGACCACTCGTAATTCGATCACCCAGGGGATGATGGGTTTCACCGACCACCCCGACCAGTGGGAGCTGTTCAAGGCGCAGCGACCCAAGACCGCGGCTGACGAGATCATCCGGTGGGCCACCCCTATCACCGCATTTCAGCGCGCCGCGCTGACCGACACCGAGCTCGGCGGTATCGCGATCAAGAAGGGTCAGCGGGTGGTGATGTTCTACCGCTCCGCCAATTTCGACGAAGAAGTCTTCGAGGACCCCTACGCGTTCAACGTCTTACGCAGCCCGAACCCACATTTGGGATTCGGTGGTACCGGCGCGCACTACTGCATCGGCGCCAACCTGGCCCGCATGACGATCGACATCATGTTCAACGCGATCGCCGACCACATGCCCGATCTGGTCTCCGCGGGAGAGCCGCAGCGGCTGCGGTCACCGTTCATCAACGGCATCAAACACTGGCAGGTCGACTACACGCGTTGAGCCCGAAGGCCTCGAGTGCCATGCGCCTCGTTGACACTCGTTCGACGTGGCCATACATTATTCGGAAGTTGTCCGCGAGCTGCGTGCACCGCGGATTCCGGCTAAGGAGACCGCCATGGTCGTCGGTACCGCTGCCCCAAGTGTTTTCGATGCTGACCTCCCCACGCTGAGCTACGACGCCGCGGAAACTCCCGCGGATGTCTACCCGCGCATCGAAGCGGTCCAGCAACAAAGCCCCATCGCGATCGGACCGTTCGGACCCGAGGTGCTCTCGTACCAACTCGTGCGCACCGTCCTTCGCGACACCCGGTTCCAGATCCCGCCCGGCATCAATCTGCTGGTCCAGGGCATCACGTCGGGCCCGTTGTGGGACAAGGTGGTCAACAGCCTGCTGTGCCTGGAAGGCGCCGAGCACCATCGGCTGCGGAGTCTGACGTCCAAGGCGTTCACCCCCAAAGCGACCCTTCGCCTGCACGACACGATGGCGGATTTGATGAACGAACTCGTCGATCAGGTCGCCGGCGCGAGGCGCTGCGACGTGGTCACCGATATCGCCCGCCCCTACCCCGTCCCGATCATCTGCGCGCTACTCGGTGCGCCACGTGAGGATTGGCAACAGTTTTCACGGTGGGCCGACGAGATCTTCAAGGCCTTCACTTTTAGTGCCGACATTCGCGAACTCGAGCCCGGCGTCATGCGCGCGTGGGCCGAGCTCGACGACTACGTCGACGACATGGTGGCCCGGCGCCGGCACAGCCTGACCGACGACCTGCTGTCCGACCTCATCCGCGCCGAGGACGACGGCGATCGCCTCAACGCCGCCGAACTGCGCATGCTTGCCGGAGGTCTGTTGTTGGCGGGGACGGACACCACCCGCAACCAGGTGGGCGCCTCGGTGCAAGTCCTCTGCGAGCACCCTGAGCAGTGGAACTTGCTCAAGCAGAATCCCGAGTTGGCCATGCGCGCGGTCGAGGAGACCATGCGCCACTCACCGATCGCCTGCGGGACTCTGCGTCTGGTAGTAGAGGACGCCGAACTCGACGGCTATCTTTTCCCGGCCGGCACCATGGTGTTGGTGAATACCGCTGCGGCCAACCGCGATCCCGATGTGTACGACGCCCCGAACCGCGTCGACATCACCCGCGAGGGAGCACCGCCCATCCTCACCTTCGGCGGCGGAGTTCACTACTGCCTGGGTGCCAACCTGGCCCGCCGCGAACTCGCCGAAGCGCTGACCGTGCTCAGCCAGCGGATGGCCAACCCACGCATCACAGGTCCGGTGCCGTGGAAGCCGATGGTGAGTTTGAGCGGGCCGACGAGCGTGCCGATCGAGTTCGACATCCAGCGATAGTCAGCACTGCGCTGCGCGCGTAGGGTCCGAATGGTGGCAGAACGGACGGCACCCGACGGGGCGGCGATACTAGTCTCACCGGACAACTTCGCCAGGGCCGAAAGCGACTTGTACTTCGGCAATATCGTCAGCGGCGGCGGGTTCGGAAAATTCATGCACATCCGGGAGCTGACGCCGCTGGACAACCAACTGGTGGTGCGGGCCAACCGTGACACCTTGTACTCCGCGGGTATCTTCGACCTCGACGCCGCGCCGGTGACGATCGTGCTGCCCGACCCCGCCGGCCGATTCATGTCGATGCAGGTCATCACCGAGGATCACTATGTACCCGCCGTGTTCTACGGGCAGGGCGAACACACCCTCACCCGCGACGACATCGGCACGCGATATGTCGCCGTGGTGATCCGCACTCTCGTCGATCCCAACGACGACGCCGACCTCGACGAGGTCCACCGGCTGCAAGATGCGGTCGCGGTGCACCAGCAGGCCAGCGGCACCTTCGAGATTCCGCACTGGGATCCGGTCAGCCAACAGGCGGTTCGCGAGGCTCTGGTTGCGCTGTCGGCGACGTTGCCCGACTCCCACCGGATGTTCGGCACCCAAAACGCCACCGACCCGGTGCGCCACCTGGCCGGTTCGGCCTCGGCGTGGGGCGGCAATCCGGAAAAAGATGCGATCTATTTCAGCTTCCATCCCGCCGAAAATGACGGCGCCACCGTTTACCGGCTGACCGTGGGCGAGGTGCCGGTGGACGGGTTCTGGTCGGTCACCGTCTACAACAAAGACGGCTACTTCACCCCGAACCCGCTCAACGCCTATTCGCTGAACAACATCACCGCGCGACGCGACGACAGCGGCGCGATCACCATCCAATTCGGCGGTTGCGATACCGCCACAGCCAACTGCCTGCCGATCACCGCGGGCTGGAACTACCTGGTCCGGCTCTACCGGCCGCAACAGAGGATCCTCGACGGGCAGTGGACATTCCCCGAGGCCCAACCGGTTTCGTGATTGCGCGATTGTGAGAAAGAGCGCCACGAGTCGCGGCCCTAGCGAACCCGCCTTACGCTCCTTGGTTACACGAAGTTAACGGGGGTTCACTGATGCGTGGGTTCAAGGGCCGAAGTGTGCCCAGACACCGCCTGCTCGGGACGGCAATCTGCCTCCTCGTTGCCTCGTGTTCGGAGACGGCGTCCCCACCAGCCGCAACGCCGACGACCTCGACTGCAACTTCGACGACCTCCACCAGCTCGGCCCCACCACCGCCGCCGATCACCGGCCCGCTGGAGAAAGACTGGAAAAGTTACGGCGGAACGGCTTACTTCGGCTGTCCCGAGGAATTCTCGGTCAGCAAATCCGCACTCGACGACATTCGCCCCAAAATATTCGATACCAAATCAGGACAGTACGTAGCGCCGTCCCTGCCGACGATCCCCGCCGGCGAAAACGTCACCGGCGCCATCTGCGCGCTTTCGGGCACCGCGGACGACATGAAAGTCATCTATGTGGTGACCACCGTCAAACCGGCGCAGGCGCCGGCACCCGAGGTCACCAAGACCACCGCCTACAGCTTCGACTTCAAGACCGGAAAGTCGGCCGCGACGAAAGAACTGCAACCACCCACTCCCGAATTGAAATTGAGTGAACCGAAGCAATGGCGGCTTGGCGCAACGACATCCGGCGCCGCATGGCTCAACGCCTTCACCGACGGGCATGCGACCGCGTCGCCGCCACGAACCGTCATTCTTTCCGGCACCGACCTGGCCATGCCGTGGAACGACCCCGAACCCGGTCGAGTCTGGCCGGATGTCTTGTCGTTTCAACGAAACACCCCACCCGGCAAGGCCGCTGGGGCGCAACTGCGCCGTCCGTCGGGAGAACCGATCTATCAGGACAACGATGCAGTAACCGTGGATGCCGAATTATCCGATGGGCCAGACAAATTGGTGAAGATCACTCATCGTGACTCCCCGGCCGCGGTGTCGACCATGTTCTTCGACCTGAATTCCAAAGCCATCATCAAGGTCGGCGACGCCGACCGGCTCTCCGGCGGCGGATTGACAGCGACGTTGTCGGACGGACAGCTCTTCGTCGACGGCCGGGATTCGGCCGATTCGCAGTTCGGCTTCGGAGTGTGGAACCTGCGCACCCAGCACTGGGACCTGCTGAAGAACCGAGACGAGGCCAAGAAGATGCCGATCGCCAAGATGGCGTTCTTCGGCAACCACCTCTACATCTCGAACATCGGCGGAACGTATTCGGTGCTGGCCCTGCCCGCTCCGGACCCGGTCGCGACCAACTGGTCCATCCGGCCGTTCGAACGGATATCGGGATGGACGCTGGTCTGCCGCGGCGAGACCACGGCGGGTGGAGAGTGCAAGGAAATCGTCATGGTGCAAGACCAGGAAGGCCATTACCCCGGCCCTTGGTTCTAGCTCTCCGGCCGGCCCTTCTCGTAGGCCGCGGTCAACCAGTACACCGCACGCTCCAGTCCGGGGACGATCTCGGTGACATCGATTTCGCCCTGGGTGAATCGGGCGAGGAAGCCGTATACGACGCCGGTGAGAATCAGTTCGAGGTCGCTGGCGAAACTCTGATCAGCTTGTGCCAGAACAGCTCTGGCGACGGGCACCACCGCGGCAACGCCGCGTTCGATGAGTCGCTCGCCACCGGGTCCGGACCTCGCGCGAAAGTAGGATTTCAGCATCTGCGGGTGCTGGCCGAAAGCGAATCATGAGCAGGCTCGCGTCCGCCGTTGCGTGTGCACTGAAGGCAACGGAGCAGTGCGCGCTCGTCCTGAGCGAAATCAACCGGCGGACAACAGGTTCAAATAGCCCTGCGGGGCCCCGGCCTCGACCGCCTTCCGGCGCTCCAGCAGCTGTAAACAGCGCAGCGCGAGATCGAACGATCGATAACAGTAGTGCGCGATCAGGGCGAGATGCTTGAGTTG
This sequence comes from Mycobacterium sp. 050272, assembly GCF_039023525.1. NCBI lineage: Bacteria > Bacillati > Actinomycetota > Actinomycetes > Mycobacteriales > Mycobacteriaceae > Mycobacterium > Mycobacterium sp. 050272. The sequence goes on from NZ_JBCHKV010000001.1 coordinate 273,865, forward strand.
TTCGTCACTCATCTTCTCCGCATGGATGAAGTCCCGCACGTAGACCATGTCGGCTTCCAGGAGTTGGTTGATGGGCTGGCGCGGATCCACACACGGCGAAATCGGCCACAGCTTGATCTCGCGGAAACCGTGCGGAATAAATCCCTGGCCGCGTAGCTCGGAGTCGATATCGCCCAGCGTTGGCTGGTCCTTGTACAGCGTCACGAATGGAATCTCGGTTTGTATCGCGACCGTCTCGGCGAGTCTCGCTGTGCCGCCGCGAAATACCGCGAGTTCGCTTCCTTGAACGTCTATTTTCAGAAAGTCGATGTGTTCAATCTCAGATATGTCATCGAGCTTGTGCGCTTGCACGGGTACCCGCTCGACCACTCGCCCCGGCAGCTTGAGGTACTCGAACACGTCCAGCGACGCCGGGTCCGGTTCGAGCAGGCTCGTCATTCCGGATCCGTGACACACGTTGAGCGTATGCGCTTTGCCATCGCCCACGGCATAGGGCAGATACCGCTCCGGCAAGCCTTCGCGGCTCTGCAACGTTCGTAGCGGATCGCCCTGCGGCTCGAATCCCGTTACCCGACATAGTCTCGCGGCCAGCATCGACGTATAGGGCGGCTCGGAATCGATCGGATTCGCACCGACGTCGACGATCTCAGTAATGCGTTGTGGGACAACAAGATTCCAGAAATCCGCAATCTTGCTGGTGCCATCCGGAACGTCTGCCATAACCACGAAATCAAGTATTCGGCATTTCGCCGCGCGCCGTCTAGGCCACGACGAACACCGAAATGGCCCGGCCGCATTCGCTGCACTATGTATCAAATATGTTTCGGTTGAGCTGCAGTAGTGTCGCCCTGCGTTTACGGTTGTAAAACTCTCGGCGCGCCAAGGCGCCGCAACAATGGCGGCCCGGTAATTTTGATTGAGGTCGCCCACCGTTGGACGATTCCCCCGCTCCGCTGGATGGAGGACGCCAATGTACAAACGTGAAACCGAAGAATGCCGAAAGTGCCGGGGCCAAGCCGACGCGCTGGTCTGGTATCAGTACTCCTCACGGGGGAACACGGTCGGACGCGTCATCTACCGGATGCGCTGCCGCAGTGGCTGCTCAGGCTTGGTGGTCGACGGGCCCGGCGCCCGCTGCTAGCACCGTCGCCAAAAGATAGGTGACCGGTCGGCTAATATTGGTGGCATGCCGCGGCCGCCGAACCCCGACGTGCGCCGCCGCCTGCTTGCGGCAGGACTCGAACTCGTACATGCGCGCGGTTTCGCCGCCAGCGGCGTCAAGGACATCACCGATGCGGCCGGCGTACCGAAGGGCTCTTTCTACGCGTACTTTCCGAGCAAAGAAGCCTTCGCCGCGACAATACTCGACCACTACTGGTCCGACATAGAAACGCGGCTGCTGCCGATTCTCAACGGAGAAGGATTGGCCCAGCAACGCATTACCCGGTTCTTTCATGCCCTCGCCGACGAACATGAATCGGGCGAATTCCTGCTTGGCTGCCTGGTCGGCAACTTGTCGCTCGAACTTGCCGGGTCCAGCGAACCGGTACGCGCCGAACTCGCCCGCATTCTGCAGCGCTGGGATACGGCCTTGACCGCGTGCGTGCGTTCCGGCCAGGACGGCACCGGCGACATCCGACCCGACCTCGACGCGGCCGAACTCGCTTCCCTGCTGATCGAATCTTGGGAGGGCGCGGCCCTGCGCGGGAAGGTGACCCGCAGCCGCGCCCCGTATCAGCGGTTCGAGACGATCACCGTGCCCGCGCTCCTGCGCTGATTTCAGCGTTCTATTTCCTTCTGGAAGACAGGTCTTGATTTATAGACGACTGGTCATTTATTATCGGAAACATGACGCCCACGTCCGGGTACGACGAGCTTCGCAATCCGGGGTTACCGAGCTCGAACTTCGAGTTCGATCCTCGGCATGCCGCCCTCGTCGTCACCGATCCGCAGATCGATTTCTTGAGCCCCCAAGGGGCTTCGTGGTCGGTGTTCGGTGCCAGCGTCCGCGACCACAACACCGTCGCGCACATCGGCGAACTATTCGACGCGGCGAAGCTTGCGGGCATCACCGTCGCGGTGTCGCCGCACTACTTTTATCCCACCGACAGCCAATGGCGGTTTGGTGATCCGCTCGAACAGTTCATGGCCAACGCCGGCATGTTCGAGCGCCGGGGCGCCTACACCACCGACGGCTTCGACGGCTCCGGGGCCGATTTCCTGCCCGAGTATCTGCAGCACATTCACGACGGGCAGACCGTCATTGCGTCACCTCACAAGATCGTCGGCCCGGAGTCGAACGACCTTGTGCTCCAATTGCGCAAGCGGGGAGTCGGCCAGGTCGTCTTGGCGGGAATGGCCGCCAACCTCTGCGTCGAAGGCCACCTGCGTGAACTGATCGAGCAGGGCTTCGAGGTCGTCGTCGTCAAGGACGCCACGGCCGGCCCACGCCTGCCCGAAGGCGACGGCTATCTGGCCGCACTCGTGAACTTCCGATTCCTCGCCAGCGCCGTGTGGACCACCGCCGAGGCGGTCGTCCAGCTGAAGAAAACCATTGGCGCCAAGCCTCTTTCGCGTCAACTTTAAAGGAAGGCGATCGACATGAAGACAATCGAGAAGCTGTACCAACACAAATTCGCGTTGCACAACGGCGCCGAAATCCCGGCGCTGGGGTTCGGCACTTCCCTATCCGATCGCAGCCAAACACGCGATGCCGTCAAGACCGCGGTCGAGGTCGGGTTCCGCCACCTCGACGCCGCCGAACGGTATCGCAACGAAGCGGAGGTCGGGGCGGCGCTCAAAGAGTTGTTCGCGCAGGGAACGGTCCAGCGCGAAGAACTCTTCGTGACCACCAAACTGTGGAACAACAACCACCGACCCGAACGGGTCAAGCCCGCGCTGCAAGCCAGCTTGAACAGACTCGGGCTCGACGCTGTCGATCTTTACCTGGTGCACACGCCTTTTGCGTTCCGGCCGGGCGACGACCAAGATCCCCGCGACGTGCACGGTGCTGTCATCTATGACGACGGTGTCACGTTGGAAGAGACGTGGGCAGCGATGGAAGGACTTGTCGACGAAGGGCTTACCGGCGCGATCGGGCTGTCCGACGTCGGCGTCGAGGACACCCGAAGGATCGTCAACGCCGCACGGATCAAGCCCGCGGTCGTCGAGGTGGAGTCGCATCCCTATCACCCGCAATGGGAACTGCACGAGCGGTGCAAGTCCGACGGCATCATCCTGCTGGCCTTCGCGTCGCTGGGGCATGCGCTGGAACCGCGCCTGCTCGATGACCCGCTGATCGTCGACATGGCGCGGCGTTACGGCAAGACTCCTGCACAAGTGTTGCTGGCCTGGGGAATTCAGCGCGGTAGTGCCGTCCTGACCTCGTCCGTCAACCCCCGGCGCATCAGCGAGAACTTCGAGGTGTCGGCATTGCCCGAGTACGCGGTCCGCGAGATCAACGAGCGTCTCGACACTCGCTACCGGTTCAATTCGGTTGCGGATGCGGGAGTACCGGGATTCGCCGAAGTGCCGACGGGCAGCTGAGCCGCCGGACCCGACCGCCGCAGCCCTTCCGCGCGTTGAAATTACGGTGTAATTATTATGTGATTTAACGTACAGACGGGCTGGGGAGCGACGTGAAAGCTTGGCAAGTCCACGGAAGCGGTGAGCCGACGGACGTCTTGTGCCAAGTGGACCGGGAGCTGCCCGAGCCCGGCGCCGAGCAGGTAAGAATCCACGTCGCCGCGGCCGGGATCGGATTACCGGATGTGCTGATGTGTCGCGGCACCTACCCGCTGACTCCCCCGCTGCCGTTTACGCCCGGCCAGGAACTGGTCGGCACTGTCACCGCGGTTGGGCCGGGCGTCGACATCGCAATCGGCACCCGCGTAATGGGCGTCAGTGACTTTGTCAGCGGCAACGGGTCCTTCGCCACCGAAGCGCTCGCACACGCCGGCACCGTCTTCCCCGCTCCCGCCAACATGGACGACCGCGCCGCGGCCGGCTTCTGGATCCCGAACATGACGGCATGGATCGGCCTGGTCGATCGTGGCGGACTCCAGGCGGGAGAACGGCTCGCGGTGCTGGGCGCAGCGGGCGGCAGCGGCATCGCCGCCGTCCAACTCGGTAAGGCCAAGGGCGCTAAGGTGCTGGCCGTCGTCAGCGACGAGAAGAGGGCCGAATACTGCCGGTCCCTGGGTGCCGACCATGTCGTCGTCGCCCACGGCGAAACCGCTTCTGACCGAACACCACTGGCGCACGCGCTGCGCGCAGCGACCGACTGGGCCGGTCTGGACGTGATCTTCGATCCGGTCGGCGGCGCGCAGGGCACCGCGGCCATGGGTGCCCTGGCCCGCGACGGCCGGCATCTGGCCGTCGGCTTCGCCAGCGGCACGTGGACGACCCCCGACGTGCCCATGATGGTCATGACGAACACCACACTGGTCGGCGTGCTCGCGGCGGGCTACAGCCGCGAGCATCTCGAAGGGATCCGGCGCGGCCTCGAGGAACTGGTCGACGCCGGGACCATCGCGAACACGGTCACCGAAAGCGTGTCGTTCAACGACATCCCCGAAGCGCTCGCGCGACTGGGCGAGCGCAAAGTTCTCGGCAAGATCGTCGCCGAAATCGACTGCGCCTGACGCTGGGGCCGACGCGCCCGGCCCGGGGGCCAAACCCGTTGCGGTGCGCGAAAATAGCTCCTGACCTGTGGTGGCAGGTACTGGATTCGAACCAGTGTAGGCGTAAGCCGACGGATTTACAGTCCGCTCCCATTGGCCGCTCGGGCAACCTGCCGCCTAGCAGGGTACAACGAGCGGGTAGACAATTCACAAACGGCTAGGAGCAACCCGGAACCAACACGGAAGGGCGTTCGCATGGCGGACTCATCGTTCGACATCGTCAGCAAGTTCGATCGGCAAGAGGTCGACAACGCGCTTAACCAGGCCGCCAAGGAGTTGGCCACCCGGTTCGACTTCCGCGGCACCGACACCACGATCGCCTGGAAGGGCGAAGAGGGCGTCGAACTGACCTCCTCCACCGAGGAGCGCATCAAGGCCGCCATCGACGTGTTCAAGGAGAAGCTGATCCGCCGCGACATCTCGATGAAGGCCTTCGACGCCGGCGAGCCGCAGGCCTCCGGCAAGACCTTCAAGGTCACCGGCACCCTCAAGCAGGGCATCGACAGCGAGAACGCCAAGAAGATCACCAAGCTGATCCGCGACGACGGACCCAAGGGCGTCAAGACCCAGATCCAGGGCGACGAGATTCGGGTCAGCAGCAAGAAGCGCGACGACTTGCAAGCCGTCCAAGCACTGCTGCGCGGCGCCGACCTCGACGTGGCGCTGCAGTTCGTCAACTACCGCTAGCGCCGCCGTCAGCAGCTGAGCCGCGTCGAGCGTAAGCACCCGGCGACATCGCCCTCGCTTTTTCGCGGTGCGTTTACGCTCGCACCAGCGAACCCGCCGCCGTTCGGTTCGTGCAGTAAACTAGACCGCACGAACCGAATGTAGGAGCTGGTCATGACCCCCACGGTCGCCGAGCTGGACGCCGCTCACCGGCGGCTCCGTGAGAGCGCCCACGCGGTAGGTGTCGCCCTGTCGTCGGTCACCGGTTACACCGAGCCCGCCGTCGCGCGGGCCGTGCAGGCCGAGCTGAACCTGTATGCCCGCATCGCGGCCGAGTTCGGGATGCTGACCAGTACCGAAGCCGGCAAGCGGATGGGGTCGCGGTCGAGCGCGCCGCGTAACCTGGCCACCACCGCACGCCGCAACAAGACGCTGCTCGCGGTCCGCCAGGGCAACTATCTGTCCTACCCCGGTTTCCAATTCGGGCCGGACGGCAAGCCGCTGCCCGTGATCGCCAGCCTGCTCGCGCTGGCCGACGACAGTGGCTGGTCGGAGGCGGGCCTCGTGCAGTGGCTCTGCTCCCCCACCACCTACCTGGACGGAGACCGGCCCGTAGATCACCTCGTCACGGATCCGGATCGCGTCGTGGCGGTCGCCGGGGAGGCGCTGAACGTTTCGTGGTGAGACGTCCGCCGGACCCCTTCGACCCGGCAACCGCCACGCTGCCGGAGGGCCATCTGCTCTACCGGGTCCTGTCGGCCACCCGAACCGCCACCGACTTCAACCCCGGTTTCGGCGCGCGGACCCGGTTCGGCTTCTTCGGCAAGCCGGCGGTGCCGATCATGTACGCGGCGGACACCGAAGACGCGGCCATCGCCGAGACGTTGCTGCACGATATTCCGGTCGACGGCGGTCTGCTGCCCTACGACCAATACGCGACCAAGGTGCTCGTCCGGCTCAACGTCGAGCAGGAGTTGCGCCTCGCCGTGCTGCACGGCACCGGGCTGCGCCGGCTCAAGGTCACCGCAGGTGAACTCACGTCCAGCCCGGCGTCGAGCTACGCGACCACGGTGCGCTGGGCGCAGGCCGCCCATGACTCGGGGTTCGACGGCTTGGTGTGGATGTCGCGGCAATGCAACGACACCAAGGCATACGTCTTCTTCGGCGACAGGTGCGCGCAGGGGTTCAGCCAGGATCCGTCGCACGCGCGCATCTTCGCCAGCCCGGCCGACCAAATCTGGCTGATCGATCGCTGCGCGCCGCTGCACGTCGACGTGCTGATGGAGCCCTCCTAACCCGCACAGATCCGGCCTGCTGGCTCCACCAACCAGTCGGTGCCTAATGTAGTGACGAGTCCCACACTGCAAGCGAGGTTCACGATGACCGTGACTCCCCAGGAAGCCACCGGCCACCCACCGGCCAAGGCCGGCTACTTCGACGTCGTCATCATCGGCGCCGGGATCTCCGGCATCGACGCGGCGTACCGGATCGCCGAGCGCAACCCCCAGATGACGTACGCGATTTTGGAGCGCCGCGAGCAGATCGGCGGCACGTGGGATCTGTTCCGGTACCCGGGGGTGCGCTCGGACAGCAGCATCTTCACGCTGTCGTTTCCCTTCGAGCCCTGGACCCGCAAGGAAGGCGTCGCCGACGGCGTGCACATCCGCGAATACCTGGCGGCCACCGCACACAAGTACGGCATCGACCGCCACATCCAGTTCAACAGCTATGTCCGGTCCGCGGACTGGGATTCGTCCACCGACACCTGGACGATCACCGTCGACCGCGGTGACTCCACCACGATCTACCGCAGCCGGTTCGTGTTCTTCGCCTCCGGCTACTACAACTACGACGAGGGCTACACCCCGGAGTTCCCCGACATCGAGCGGTTCGCAGGCACCGTCATCCATCCCCAGCGCTGGCCCGAGGACCTCGATTACGACGGCAAGAAGATCGTGGTGATCGGTAGCGGCGCCACCGCGGTCACCCTGCTTCCCTCGCTGTCGGAGCGGGCCGCGAAAGTGACCATGCTGCAGCGCTCGCCGACCTATCTGGTCTCTGCAACGAAGTATCGAACAATCGACGCCGTCATTCGTGCTCTGTTGCCCCGCAAGGTATCTCACCTGGTAATCCGGATGTACACCGCCCTGACCGAGGCCGTGTTCTTCTTCTTGTCCCGCAAGCTGCCCGGTTTGATCAAGCGGCTGTTACGGCGTCAGGCAGTGGACAATCTGCCCGACGGGTACGAAGTCGACGTCCACTTCAAACCGCGATACAACCCGTGGGACCAGCGGATGTGCATGATTCCCGACGCGGACCTGTACAACGCGATCAGCGAGGGCCGCGCCGAGGTGGTGACCGATCAGATCGACCACTTCGATGCCACCGGCATCGCGCTGAAGTCCGGCGCGCACCTCGACGCCGACATCATCGTCACGGCCACCGGCTTGCAACTGCAGGCGCTGGGCGGCGCCACAATCAGCCTGGACGGTGAAAAGGTCGATCACCGTGAGCGTTTCGTCTACAAGGCGCACATGCTCGAAGACGTGCCGAACCTGTTCTGGTGCGTGGGCTACACCAACGCGTCGTGGACGCTTCGCGCCGACATCACCGCCCGTGCCACCGCAAAACTGCTGGCGCACATGGCTTCTCACGGGTACACGCACGCCTACCCGCACCTGGGCAACCAGCCGATGACCGAGAAACCGTCCTGGGACATCAACGCCGGCTACGTGTTGCGTTCCGCGCATCAGTTACCCAAGTCGGGCACCAAGCGGCCGTGGAACGTGCGGCAGAACTACCTCGCCGACGCCCTCGACTATCGGTTCGACCGGATCGAGGAGTCAATGGAATTCGGCCGCGCCGCTGACCGGGCGCCGGTAGCGGGTTAGCCCCCGTGGGGCCCAAACGGTCTGGGCGTCAGAATAATTGGCCGGTTTCCGCCTCGGGTTGCAAGAGTTCGATGTGCTTGCCACAGCTGGGACAGAACTTTTCGGCGGGGTGGTGCTGGGCTCCACAATTGGCGCAGTAATGCGGCTCCGTCGCAGTCACATGAGGTTCGGCGACCGGGCTATCGACGCGTTCATGCCTGCCGACGACCTCGGGCAAAGCCGCGACACCCGCTTGGGTGCCACGCTGCCGACGGCTCTTGAGCACCATGAATGCCACCCAGCCGCCGACGACGAGCAACATCAGAATCCCGCTGACGATGTACCACAACAGGTTTGAGGTATGGAACACCGACACGTCACCATACTGCTGGCGCAGATTCACCGCACTCGTCTTGAGATCGGCCAACCCGGGATAATCGGGTGACAACGCCGCGGCCTGGTCGAAGTTCTTGATCGCATCGCTGTAGCGGCCGGAGTAGTAGTTGCTGAGCCCTTTGCGGTAATACACGTCGGCGGGACCGAGCTCCGGCTTGACGGCCTTGCCGGCCAGCATCGCCGCCAGACGATCTACCGGGGCGATGAAGTTGAACGCCTGCGGCTCGCCGACGGGGGCGAAACTGTTCACGCCGATCACCCTGCCGTCCAGGGCGATCGTCGGGCCGCCGCTCATGCCTTCCGAAACGGCGGCGTCGATCTCGTACTCCGGCATGGTCTGGATCGCCGACTTCTTATTCACCTTGCCGCTCTTGTTCGTTGGATCCAGCGAGGGGCCGGTGACCCGTTGGGTGGTTTCGGGGAAACCGACCGCGAGAATCGGGGTGCCGATGTTGACATCGGCGTCACTGGCCAGCTCGGAGGACGGCATGCCGTGCCTTTCCACCTTGAGCAACGCGACGTCACCCTTGCCGAGGGGCCGGAAATCGACCACGCTCGCGGGCAGCTTGCCGGTGAGCTTGGTCCCCGCACCGTAGAGCACCGTGAGGCTGACCTCGGGACCCCGGTCGGGGCTCTTACCTTCTATCCGCGCGTTCTTGCGCAGCCACTCCGCTGTGGCGACGGGATCCTTGCCGGTGGGCGAGTCGGGAAACTGTTCGATGTAGGCGTCCGCGGCACTCTTGGCGATGAAATCTTTCGCGTTCTCCGGGTCGACGCAGTGGCCGGCGGTAGCGACCCAACCGTCGGGGTTGACGACGAAACCGGTGCACGACCAGTTCGCATCGAAGGGAAGATTCAAGCCCCCGCCGAATGGAGACAACGTCTGCCCGTTGGGCAGACGCACCTGGCCGACGGTTTCGACGTCGAGATAGACCACGGCGGGCCGTATCAGCGCTGCCGCCCTCTCCTCCGGGTTGGCCTGGGGCCGTGCGCCATCGGCGGCGGCGATGCCCGGCGATCCGGCCAGCACCACCAGAGCAACCGCGAACGCCCGGCTGCCGCGGGACACGAACCCTGTACTCGCCAGGTCCGCTCGTCGGGACATGATTCCTCCTCGATGAAGCGTTGACCTTGACGATCCGGCGCCGGGGCGCCATCGGGTAGGGACCGAAGTCCCCTGCTCGGAGGTCGTTGGTTTTGACTTCACCCGCAGGCCGCCGCGTTCGGTGTGTGCGCGCGGAACCCGGCGCCGGCCCACACTCCGAGTGAACTGCTACTAAATGTGAGGTTTCAGCAATACGCTGAGCTTCATGGCAGCCGAGAAGCGCGAACCCAAAGTCGTTGTCCTTGGCGGTGGTTCCTGGGGAACTACCGTGGCGTCCATTTGCGCGCGCCGAGGACCGACGCTGCAGTGGGTGCGCTCCGAAGAGACCGCCAATGACATCAACGAGCAACACCGCAATACGCGCTACCTCGGTAACGACGTGATCCTCAGCGAGACGCTGCGAGCCACGACCGATTTCGCCGAGGCCGCCCACTGTGCTGACGTTCTGGTGATGGGCGTGCCCTCGCACGGCTTCCGCGGCGTGCTGACCGAACTGAGTAAGGAACTGCGACCCTGGGTTCCGGTGGTGTCGTTGGTCAAGGGGCTCGAGCAGGGCACCAATATGCGGATGTCGCAGATCATCGAGGAGGTGCTGCCGGGTCATCCGGCGGGCATCCTGGCCGGACCCAACATCGCGCGCGAGGTGGGCGAGGGCTATGCGGCCGCGGCGGTGCTGGCGATGCCCGACCAGCATCTGGCGACCCGGCTGTCGGGGCTGTTCCGCACCCGGCGTTTCCGCGTCTACACCACCGACGACGTCGTCGGCGTCGAGATGGCGGGTGCGCTGAAGAACGTCTATGCGATCGCGGTCGGGATGGGCTACTCGCTGGGCATCGGCGAGAACACCCGTGCGCTGGTGATCGCGCGGGCGTTGCGCGAGATGACGAAGCTGGGCGTGGCACTGGGCGGTGATCCGGAAACCTTCCCGGGGCTGGCCGGCCTGGGTGATCTGATCGTCACCTGTACCAGTCAGCGCAGCCGCAACCGCCACGTCGGTGAACAACTCGGTGCGGGCAAGCCCATCGACGAGATCATTGCGTCGATGAACCAGGTCGCCGAGGGGGTGAAGGCTGCCAGCGTGATCATGGAGTTCGCCAACGATTTCGGCCTGAGCATGCCGATCGCCCGCGAAGTCGACGGCGTCATCAATCACGGCTCGACAGTCGAGCAGGCCTACAGCGGCTTGATCGCCGAGGTGCCTGGGCACGAGGTGCACGGCTCCGGGTTTTGATCGAAGCCGAAAAGCCTTGTGGTGGTGGGCAATTCGCGGCCGCTGAGCTTTGTGTGTGCGCTGCCGGCGCCGAGTGTGCGTTCAGGGCGCCGACACGCCGACACGGCCCGCCGTGAGTGCACGCTGAGAACCCTGAGTGCACTCGCGGGCCGATGCTCTAACCGGCCGATGCTCTACCCGCGCGCCATCGCCTCCAGCCGGCGGATGCGATCTTCGATCGGCGGGTGCGTCGAGAACATCGAGCCGATGCGCTCGCCGGCACGGAACGGATTGGCGATCATCAAATGGGCCTGGCTGGCCAGCTGCGGCTCGGGCGGTAACGGAGCCGCCTGCACACCGCCGGAAATCTTGCGCAGGGCCGACGCCAAGGCCAGCGGGTCGCCGGTCAACACCGCGCCGGACTCGTCGGCCTGGTACTCGCGGGACCGCGAGACGGCCAGCTTGACCACCGTCGCCGCGATCGGGCCCAGCAGCGAAACCAGCAGCAGCGCAAAGGGATTCTCGCCGTCGCGGTTGCCTCCGAACAGGCCGGCCCACATGGCCATGTTGGCCAGGGCGGTGATCACGCCCGCCAGTGCGCCGGCCACACAGGAGATCAGAATGTCGCGGTTGTAGACGTGCGAGAGTTCGTGGCCCAGCACGGCGCGCAGCTCACGCTCGTTGAGGATGTCCAGAATGCCGGTGGTGCAGCACACCGCGGCGTTGCGCGGGTTGCGTCCGGTCGCGAACGCATTTGGGGCGTTGGTGTCGCTGATGTACAGCCGGGGCATCGGCTGGTGTGCGGCGGTGGCCAGCTCGCGCACGATCCGGTAGATCACCGGAGCCTGAAGTTCGGACACCGGCTGGGCATGCATCGCGCGCAGCGCCAGCTTGTCGCTGTTGTAGTAGGTGTACAGGTTCATGCCGATGGCGAACATCAGCGCCAAAAACATCGCCGTCCTGCCGAACAGCGACCCCACGAACACGATCATCGCGGACATACCGGCCAACAGCAGGAAGGTCTTCAGCTTGTTGGCATGCGGATGCCAGGTCATCGGGTTGTCCTCCCCTGAGAAGAACTCGGTCGTTGCTTGACTGTTGTCAATTGAACGCCCCGGACGACCTTCCGGGTTCCATGACCCGCTAGCCGTGCCGGCTGATCGTGTAGTCGACCAACGTCTCCAGCGCGCGCCGACCGGCGACATCGGGCAAAAGTCCCAGCTCATGACGGGCCTTCGCGGCATACTGCGCCAGAAATTCCTTGGCCTGGGTCATGCCCGGCGACGCCCGCAACAGCCGCAGCGCCTCAGCCACCTCGTCGTCGTCCTCGACGGGACCGGACAGCAGCTCGCGCAGCCGGTCGCCGTCCGGCCCGGGTCGTTGCAGCGCGAAGACCATCGGCAGGGTGTGTACGCCCTCGCGGATGTCGGTCCCGGGCAGCTTGCCCGACTCATGCGAGTCGCTGTCGATGTCGATGATGTCGTCGGAGATCTGAAACGCGGTGCCCACGATGCCGCCGAGCCGGCTCAGTCGGGCGACCTGCTCATCGTCGGCACCGGAAAACATCGCGCCGAATTGTCCGGCCGCCGCGATCAGGCAGGCCGTCTTCTCGTAGATCACCTTCAAGTAGTGCTCGATCGAATCCGCGCCTTCGGCCACCCCGCGGGTTTCCCGCATCTGCCCGGTGACCAGCTGAGCGAATGTGTCGGCGATCAGCCGCACCGCGTCGGGGCCCAGCCGCGACACCAGCCGCGACGCGGTCGCGAAGAGGTAATCGCCGGCCAGGATCGCGACGTTGTTGCTCCAGCGCATATTGGCGGTCTGAGCCCCGCGGCGCACCTCGGCCTCGTCCATCACGTCGTCGTGATACAGCGTGGCCAGGTGCACCAGCTCGATCACCGCACCGGCGATCGTCACCTCGTCGGCGTCCGGGCGCGGGCCGACCTGCGCGGACAGCACGGTGAACAACGGGCGGAACCGCTTACCGCCGGCTTTGAACAAATGGATGAGCGAATCGGTCATGATCTCGTCGGCGCTGCGCAGCTCGGCGTCCATCAGCTGCTCGATCTTCGCGACGCCGTCGCGCACCGTCGTGGCGAACGCGGCGTCGCCGAAGTCAATGCCCGCGACCACCGTCGCCGGAGTACTCACGCGACCAACATACTGGTGAGCGTGGAGACCGGGCTTGGCGTGGGGGCCGACGTGGTGGTCGTGGGGGCCGGACCTGCCGGTTCGGCGGCCGCCGCCTGGGCGGCTCGCGCGGGGCGCGACGTGCTCGTCATCGACTCCGCCAGCTTTCCCCGCGACAAGCCGTGCGGCGATGGCCTGACCCCGCGCGCCGTCGCCGAGCTGGAACACCTCGGACTCGGCGACTGGCTGGACACCCGCATCCGGCACCGGGGCCTGCGGATGAGCGGGTTCGGCGGCGAGCTCGAAGTGGATTGGCCGGGGCCGTCGTTCCCGTCCACCAGCAGCGCGGTCGCCCGCCTCGAACTCGACGACCGGATCCGCAAAGTCGCCGAGGAATCCGGGGCACGTATGTTACTCGGCACCAAAGTTGTTGGTGTACACCATGACTCGTCACGCAGGGTGACCTCGCTGCTGTTGGCCGACGGCACCGAGTTGGGCTGCCGGTACCTGATCGTCGCCGACGGCGCGCGCTCCCCGCTGGGCCGCAAGCTGGGCCGGCGCTGGCATCAGGAGACGGTGTACGGCGTCGCGGCCCGCGGGTATCTGACCACCCCGCGCAGCGAGGACCCGTGGCTGACATCGCATCTCGAGCTGCGCTCCCCCGACGGCGCCGTGCTGCCCGGCTACGGCTGGATCTTCCCGCTGGGCAACGGCGAGGTGAACATCGGCGTCGGAGCACTCTCGACGTCCAAGCGGCCGGCCGACCTGTCGCTGCGACCCCTGATCTCCTATTACACCGACCTGCGCCGACAGGAGTGGGGCTTTACCGGTGAACCGCGGGCGGTCTCCTCGGCGCTGCTGCCGATGGGCGGCGCCGTTTCGGCCGTGGCCGGGCCGAACTGGATGCTGATCGGCGACGCCGCGGCCTGCGTGAACCCGCTCAACGGCGAGGGCATCGACTACGGGCTGGAAACCGGACGGCTGGCCGCCGAGTTGCTGGACTCGGGTGACCTATCGCGGGCATGGCCGTCGCTGTTGCAAGACCACTACGGCCGCGGATTCTCCGTCGCGCGCCGGCTGGCGCTGCTGCTGACCTTCCAGCGGTTCCTCCCCGCCACGGGCCCCGTCGCGATGCGCTCGACCACGCTGATGACCATTGCCGTGCGGGTGATGGCGAATCTGGTCACCGACGACGACGCCGACTGGGTGGCGCGTGCGTGGCGCGGCGGGGGCCGATTCTCGCGACTGCTGGATCGCCGAACGCCATTCAGCTGAACCAACTTCTCGTCTGGTCGCTTTATATCAACTTGATTGACATGCATCAGGTCGATTGATATATCTGGAGACATGACTCAGCCAACTGATTTCGAGTTCGAGACGGCCTACCGCGGTGAATCCGCCGAGTTTGGCGAGGGATCGCGCCCGCCGTGGAGCATCGGCGTTCCGCAACCCGAGCTGGCCGCGCTGATCGAGCAGGGCAAGTTCCACGGCGACGTGCTCGACGTGGGTTGCGGTGAAGCCGCCATCTCGCTGACGCTGGCCGCCCGGGGCCACACCACGGTGGGCCTGGACCTGTCGCCGACCGCGATCGACCTGGCCCGCCAGGAAGCCGCGAAGCGTGGCCTGACCAATGCCACCTTCGAGGTCGCCGACATCAGCACGTTCACCGGATATGACGGCCGGTTCGGCACCATCGTCGACAGCACCCTGTTCCACTCGATCCCGGTCGAGCTGCGCGAGGGCTACCAGCAGTCGATCAGCCGGGCCGCCGCTCCCGGTGCCACCTACTTCGCCCTCGTTTTCGACAGGGCGGGGGCACCCGAAGGTCCCGTCAACGCGGTGACCGCCGACGAACTACGCGACGCCGTGTCCAACTACTGGGTCGTCGACGAGATCCGGCCGGCCCGCATCCATGCCAAGCTGCCTGAGGAGTCCCCAGAGATGCCGTTCGTCGGACTCCGCGACGAGCCCAACGGTTTGAGGTCAGCGAGCGCGTGGCTGTTGATTGCTCATCGGGACTGATCATCGGTGAGACCGAGTCGTTATCGAGGTGTATAGTCCGGCTAATGAGGGGTATCAAGCTGCTGTCCGGCGCCGCCGTTGCGGCTGCCGCTATTTCGCTGGGCGCACCGGCATTGGCCGATCCGACGACGCCGCCGTTGCCACCTCCGGCTCCGACGCCGCTGCGGACCCCGTCGCCGCCTAGCGACTACGACGCCCCGTTCAAGCAGACCGTCAACGGCTTCGGCATCTACCAGCCGCAGGACCAGCTCGCGTGGCTGGGCAAGATCGCCTGCGATCGGCTGGGCCGCGGCGTGGACCACGACGCGTACCAGTCGGCCACCTTCATCCAGCGCAACCTGCCGCGCGGCACCAGCCAGGGACAGGCGTTCCAGTTCCTCGGTGCGGCCGTCGACCACTACTGCCCGGACCAGGTGGGTGTGGTGCAGGCCGCGGGCCAGCACCCGAACTGAGTCAGCGCAGGGGCTTGTGCCCCGCGTGTAGGGCCACGATTCCGCCGGTCAGATTGCGCCACCGGACGCCCGACCATCCGGCTTGTGCCATCTGCGCTGCCAGTGCGGCTTGATCGGGCCAGGCCCTGATCGTTTCCGCGAGATACACGTAGGCATCGGGGTTGCTGGACACCGCCTGCGCCACCCGTGGCAGCGTCCGCATCAGATATTCCTTGTAGACGGTGGCGAACAGCGCGTTGGTGGGTGTGGAGAACTCGCACACCACCAGGCGTCCGCCGGGCCGGGTGACCCGGGCCATCTCCCGCAGCCCCGCCAGCGGGTCGGCGACGTTGCGCAACCCGAAACTGATTGTCACGGCATCGAATACGCCATCGGCGAACGGCAGCTTGGTGGCGTCGCCGGCGACCTTCGGCACCTTGCGCGTACCGCCGGCGGCGAGCATCCCGACCGAGAAATCGGCCGCCACACACCAGGCCCCGGATTTCGCCAGCTCCACCGTGGACACCGCGGTGCCCGCGGCCAGGTCCAGCACCTTGTGGCCAGGTCCGATCCGCAGTGCGGAGCGGGTGGCGCGCCGCCAATAGCGGTCCTGCCCCAGCGACAAAACGGTGTTGGTCAGGTCATAACGACGGGCGACGCCGTCGAACATCGACGCGACCTCCCGGGGATCCTTGTCCAAGGCCGCACGACTCACGACGAAGACGCTACCCGGCTCCAGTCTCCCCACTCGGGAATGGTGCGCCGGGCAGCGCGTTACACAACTGCGTGAGCGAAAAAGTTTGGTTTATCACCGGTACATCACGTGGATTCGGGCGCGAGTGGACCATTGCCGCGCTGGAGCGGGGCGACAAGGTCGCCGCCACCGCTCGCAACACTGCGGCGCTGGACGACCTGGTGGCCAAGTACGGCGACGCCGTGCTGCCGATCGGGCTGGACGTCACCGATCGCGACGCGGATTTCGCCGCCGTCAAGCAGGCACACGACCACTTCGGTCGGCTGGACATCGTGGTGAACAACGCCGGCTACGGGCACTTCGGATTCGTTGAGGAACTGTCCGAGCAAGACGCGCGCGATCAAATCGAAACGAATGTGTTCGGCGCGCTGTGGATCACCCAGGCCGCATTGCCCTACCTGCGCGAACAGCGCAGCGGCCACATCATCCAGGTGTCGTCGATCGGCGGCATCACCGCGTTCCCGCTCGTCGGCATGTACCACGCGTCGAAGTGGGCGCTGGAGGGCTTCTCCCAGGCGCTGGCTCAGGAGGTCGCGCCGTTCGGCGTGCACGTCACGCTGATCGAACCGGGTGGCTTCGACACCGACTGGTCCGGCTCGTCGTCGCGGCACAGCGAGCCACTGCCCGCCTATGCCGAGGTGCGCGCCGCCGTCCAAGAAGAGCGCGGTCGGCGTTGGGCGAGTCCCGGCAATCCGAAAGCCTCGGCGGCCGCGCTGCTGAAGGTGGTAGACGCCGAGGAGCCGCCGCTGCGAGTGTTCTTCGGTGCTTCACCGCTGCAGACCGCAAAGGCCGACTACGAGAACCGGTTACGCACCTGGGAGCAGTGGCAGCCGGTCTCCGAGCTGGCGCAGGGCTAGCGGCGCAACGTCACTCGCCTTGCGCGAGTTTGCGTTGCGCGTTGCGGGCGCGTGCCCTGGCGATAGGGGATTGCACGGCGGTGTAGTGGCCGAGTAGCTCGTCACAGATGGCCGGCCAGGTACGGGCGAGGACGCTCTTGCGCGCGGCTTGTGAATAGCGTGGCCGCTCAGCCAGCAGATGCCCCACCGCCTCGGGTAGCCGCTGCTCGAATTCGGGAACGGGCAGCAGCAATCCGGTGCGCCACGGCGTGACGAGGTCGCGCGGTCCGCCCGCGTCGGGCGCGATCACCGGCAACCCGGACGCCAGCGCCTCCTGCACGACTTGGCAGAACGTCTCGTGCTCGCCGGTGTGGACGAAGACGTCCATGCTGGCGTACGCCGCGGCGAGCTCGGCGCCGTACATGGCACCGGTGAATCGCGCTGTGGGCATTGCCGATTGGAGCTTTTGCTGGTCGACGCCGTCCCCGACGATCACGAGCTGCACGTCACCGGCGGCGGCAAGGCCGGCCAGGCGTTCCACATGCTTCTCCGGCGCCAACCGGCCCACGAAGCCGACAATCGGCTTGCCTTCGGGCGACCAGTGCCGGCGTAATGCCTCGTCGCGCGCCGACGGCGCATATCCCATGATGTCGACGCCGCGCGCCCAGTGATGAACACGCGGGATTCGATGGGCGACAAGCGATTCCATCGTCGCCGTGGAAGGCGCCAACGTGCGGTCGGCGAGGCGGTGTAGGTGGCGGAACCACGCCCACGCCGCGCGCGTCGTGATCCCGATGCCGTAGCTCTCGGCGAAACCCGGTACGTCGGTTTGATAGACGGCGACCGTCGGCACGCCGAGGTAGCGCGCGGCTCGCACGCCGCCGTAGCCCAGCAGCGCGGGCGATGCGAGATGCATCACATCGGGCTGGAATCCGCGCAGCACCTTGAGCAGGCGCGGCCGGGGCACACCAAGCGGCAGCGTGGTGACCTTCGGGAACATCCGCGACGGCACCCGGTGTACCCGGATGCCGTCGTGAATGCGCTCGGCGGGCGGTTCACCGGGCGGGGTGTCGGGCGCGATCACCAGAGCTTCATGGCCCGTTCGGCGCAGATGCTCTAGTACGCGGATTACTGAATTACTGACACCGTTGACATGAGGCAGAAAGGATTCTGCGACGATCGCAACGCGCACAAGGCCATAGTGTCAGCACTGCCTGTCTCGAAGGTTGCCGACTGGCATACAGGGCGCGAAATTTGCTGCTGAAACGTTATATGTCTTTGCTACCCGCACTTTTGGCCACGTCACGACGGTCCAGTTGCTTGTCTATCAGCGCCAGGCCCACCAGCACAACCAGTGCGACGAGCCAACTGACGACCGCGATCGACCCCGCCGGGATGATCGCCAACCCGGCGTTGCGGTGCTGGACTCGCACCAGGTTCGGATCATTTTTGTTGTATTCGACGTATATCCGCATACCCGTGGCTAATTCGGACGGGTATAGCACGCCGAGCTCGGGTCGGTAGGTGACTCGCTCAGGTGTGACGAATTCGATCGTCGACCGGCGGGGCCCCGCACTGAGCACCTCCGCCTGCGCCACCCCCATGTTGTGCCGGATCGCGAGATCGTTGCGCCAGGCGCCGGCCACCAGCAACACCGACTGCAGCGTCACCAGGCCGGCGATGACCAGCACCGCGATCCGGGTCAGCCGCAACGTAATCCGCGCCGGCGTGGTCGGCGGTTCATCGCTGCGGCCGTGGATCACAGTGCGCAGCAATGCTTTTGGTGACTTCACAAGGCGGCCTTGATGGCGGCATGGAGTCCGCGCAGCGACGACCGGTCCGCCTTGACCTCCAGCACCCGCATGCCGGCGCCGGATTCGTTGAGTGCCGCGTCCAGCTCGTCGACCTCGATCTGCCGGCTTTCGACGTGGTAGGCGCGGCACAGTGCACCGACGTCCACATCGTGCGGGGTGCCGAAGATCCGTGCGGACACGTCCGAGAACCTCGGGTCGCCCTGCTCCAGCAATTCGAAGATGCCGCCGCCGTTGTCGTTGGACACCACGATGGTCAGATGCCGCGGCGTCGGCTCGGTCGGACCGATCAGCAGCCCGGAGCTGTCGTGGACGAACGTCAGGTCGCCGATCAGGGCGACAGTGCGGGCCGGGTTCTCGGCCGTGCCGTTGCGTTCGTGCGCCAGCGCCGCACCGATCGCGGTGGACACGGTGCCGTCGATGCCGGCGACGCCGCGGTTGGACCGGACCCGGACGGCGGTCGTGTCGAGCCCCACCAGCGCGGCGTCGCGGACCGGGTTGGACGCGCCCAGCACGAGCTGATCGCCCGGCCGCAGCGCATCCGCCACGGCGGCGGCGACGTGCAGGCCGGTGGTCAACGGATGCGCGGCCAGCTGGCCGCGCACCGCCGCGACCGCGTGCCGGTTCATCTGCGCGCAGCGATCCAGCCACGCCGGATTGGGTGTCCCGGTGGTGACGGCCCGGGTTCCGGTGGCCTGCGAGTTGCCCGAGACGTCCGGCCAGCGCGGTCCGGTGGTCAGTGCGTACACCGGCACCTGCGGGTCGGCCAGCAGCGTCGAGACCGTGCGATGCAGCGTCGGACGGCCGAGCATGATCACCTGCTTCGGGCGCAGCAGCGGCAGGGCCAGCGGGTGTAACGGGGTGACCGCCGCCGGCGCGGTCGGTTCGGCCACCGTCGGCAGCTGCGCGAGGGCGGGCTGCGCGCCGGCGCCGTGGCCGGCGATGACGACGGTGTCCGGCGACAGGTCGATTTCCAGCGGCTGGTCGAAGGTGACCGGCGGCGTGTAGGTCCACGGCCTGCCGTCGGGCCGCCCCGGCGGCGTCGTCACACTGTGCGGATCGGGCACCAGCGGCTCGCGCAGCGGGATGTCGAACTGCACGGGCCCGGCGTTGGCGGTGCGAGAGCCCGTGGCCGACGCCAATACCCGGCAGGTGGCCGACCGCCAGGTGGCGTTGAGCGCATCCAGTCGCTCCGGCGCATCCTCGGCCAGACCCAGGCTGATCGTGGCGCGAACCTGGGTGCCGAAGTAGCCCAGCTGCTCCATGGTCTGGTTGGCCCCGGTGCCCAGCAGTTCGTAGGGCCGGTTGGCGGACAGCACGATCAGCGGCACCCGCGCGTAATTCGCCTCGACGACGGCCGGGCCGAGATTGGCGACCGCGGTGCCCGAGGTCATCGCCACACAGACGGGCGCGCCCGCCGCGATCGCCAACCCGATGGCCAGATAGCCGGCGGTGCGTTCGTCGATGCGCACGTGCAGCCGGATCCGGCCGGAGCGATCGGCGTCCTGCAGCGCGAACGCCAGCGGGGCGTTGCGCGAGCCGGGGCATAACACCACGTCGCGCACGCCGCCGCGGACCAGCTCGTCAACGACGACGCGAGCCTGTGTCGTCGAGGGATTCACTCCTACAGGGTGTCACAGCGCGCTGACGATGCCCGCCGCGCTGCGTCGGATGAGGAAGCGCGCCATCAACCCCCGCGCCGACGACGCCCGACGCGCTGCGTCGTCGGACGAGGAAATCAAACGTCGGTGAAGAACTTCAGCGCCACGCTGTTGACCGCCTCGGGCCGCTCCAGGAAGCCGAGATGGCCCGCGTCGGGGATCTGCACGTAGCGGCCGTTGGGCAAGGCGTCGGCGACCTCGCGCCCCAGGTGCGGCGGGGTGATGACGTCGTCGGCGAAGCCCATCACCAGCACCGGGGTATTGATGCCGCGGTAGGCCGCGAGCCGGCTGGTCTGCGGGGACACGCTGAGCTGGGTGCGCAACCCGGGCGTGCGCTTGACCGGCCAGGCCCGGAACATGGTGATCCAGTCGGCGACCAGCACGTCGTCGTTGATTGTCTTGCGCGAAAAGTTCTCCAGCACACGGACTTTCGCCTCGTAAGCGGGCGGTAGTTCGGTGTTGGAAGCGTAGAGCTCCTGCTCGCCCTCGTGGAAACCCTGACGGGCGCGGTCCAGGCGGCCGCGGGTGGCCATCAGCACCGCGGCCTTCACCAGCTCGGGGCGCGCCACCATCAGCTCCTGGGCGATGAACGCGCCCATCGACACCCCGACGATGCGCGCTGGGGCAGCACCCAGGGACTCGATCAGCGACGCGGTGTCGTTGACCATGGTTTCCGTTGTGAACCCCTCGGCGTTTTCGGTGGCGCCGATCCCGCGATTGTCGAAGGTGATCACGCGATAACCCGCGGACACGAATGCCGGGACCTGATGCGGCAACCAGGTGCGTCCGGGGCCGCCGCTGCCCGAGATGAAGACCACGGGCTCACCGCTGCCGCGGTCGTCATACGCCAGGTTGATCACTCGATCGACGGTACAAGGAGCGGATAGCACGCCTTGACCCGGTCGATCCACCATTGCCGGCGCTGCGGCGATGCCCGCAGCGCGTGCAACCGCTCCGGATCGGGTGCAACCGGCCTGACGGGCAGGTGGCCGTCGACGGCCGCGGCGGGTGCGGCGACGTCTTCGGCGAACAGCCCGCCGGTGCCCAGGCCGCAGGCGTGCCGCAGTTGCGGCAATGCCGCCGCGGCGGTCAGCCCGGCGGCGATGCCGACCGCCGAGTCGAGTGCGCTGGAGACCACGACCGGGATGTCGATCTGCGCGGCAATGTCCAGCAGGGCCGAAATCCCGCCCAGCGGAGCGACTTTGAGCACCGCGATGTCGGCGGCGCCAGCGCGGACCACCGCCAGCGGGTCGTCGGCCTTGCGGATGCTTTCGTCGGCGGCGATCGGAACGTCGATCCGCCGCCGCAGCTCGGCCAGTTCGTCGATGGTGGCGCAGGGTTGTTCGAGGTATTCCAACGGGCCGTGGACGGTCAGCACGGCCGCGGCCAGCATCGCCTGGTCGATCGTCCAGCCGCCGTTGGCGTCCACCCGCACCGTCGGGACCAGTTCGCGCACCGCGTTGACCCGGGCGACGTCGTCGGCCAGCGTCTGACCGGGTTCGGCGACCTTCACCTTGGCCGTGCCGGCGCCGGGAAATCGGGCCAGCACGCCCGGCACTTCGGCCGCGGCCACGGCGGGCACGGTGGCGTTGATCGGGATGCGGTCGCGGTGCACCGGCGGCGGCTGCCGGTAGGCGCCCTCGATGCCCGACGCCAGCCACGCCGACGCCTCGGCCGGCCCGTATTCGACGAAGGCGCCGAACTCGCCCCACCCCGCCGGTCCCTCGATCAGCGCGACCTCGCGGGTGGTGATGCCGCGAAACCGCACCCGCATCGGCAGCGCCACCACGTGCAGGCGCTCCAGCAGCTCGCCTACGGCGGGCTTCACTGGCTGTAGACCTGGCGGCCCGCCAGATAGGTCGCCCGCACCTCGAGATCGGCGATCTGCTCGGGCGGCACCGTGCGCGGATCGGCCGACAGCACCACCAGGTCCGCGTACTTGCCGACCTCGAGCGAGCCGATGGCGTCGTCGGCGAACAGCTGCCAGGCGGCGTCGATGGTCTGCGCGCGGATCGCCTGCTCGACCGTCAGCCGCTCTTCGGGGGCCAGCACCCGACCGCTGGGCGCGGTGCGGGTCACCGCGACGCTGATGTTGCGCAGCGGCTCCTCGGGCGTGACGGGCGGGTCGTTGTGCAACGAGATGCGCATCCCGGTGGCCACCGCCGAACCTGCCGGCATCCAACGGGATCCGCGCTCCTCGCCGAACAGCCCGTCGACGATGACGTCGCCCCAGTAGTGGATCTGGTCGACGAAGATGCTGCAGGTCACGCCGAGGTCGTGGGCGCGTTGCAACTGCTCGGGCCGGATGGCCCCGACATGCTCGAGGCGCAGCCGGTGGTCGTCGCGGGGGTTGCGCTTGAGGGCCTCCTCGTAGACGTCGAGGATGGTGTCCACGCCGGCGTCGCCCTGCACATGGCAGGCCATCTGCCAGCCCAGCGGGTAATAGGCGCCGACGATCTCGCGCAGTTGCTCGGGGGTGTAGTTGGCGCAGCCGCACGAACCCGGCGGGATGCCGACGGTGCGGGTGGCCTCGGTGTCCAGGTAGGGAAAGGACAGCGCGATATTGCCGATCCAGGGCGAGCCGTCCACCCAGATCTTGATGCCGACCTGACGCACCATGTCGTCGCCCTGGCCGGGCGTGGCGGCGGTGGCCATCCGCGGGTTGGAGACCTCGTAGGTGCGCAGCCGGACCGTCAACCGGTCGTGCAACCGCGCCACCATCGGCCCGAAGTTCGGGTCGAATGCCATCTCCGAGCAGGTGGTCAGCCCGGCCCGGTTCAGCCGGGCGCACTCGGCCAGCAGCATCGCCGGGTAGCTGTCGGCCGAGATGGCGCCACCAAGCAGGGGGAACACCGCGGCGATCTCCTCGGCGGTGCCGTCCAAGTCGCCGTTGGCATCGCGGCCGTACTTGGCGCCCTTGGGGTCTGGGGTGTCACGGGTCAGCCCGTTGAGGCGCGCGGCATGCGAGTTGAAGAAAGCCTTGTGCCCGGAGTTGTGGATGATCACCAGTGGTCCGTCCGGGGCGATGTCGTCGAGCCACGCCAGCGTCGGGGTGGGCAGGCCGGACTGCAGCAGCGCGTCCCAGCCGTTCAGGTAGGCGCCCGCCGATCCGCGCCGGGCGACCTCGCGACGGATCGCGGCGACGACGTCGTCGGGGCCGGGGATGGTTACCGGCCGGATGTCGACGATCCGGTCCGACAGCGCGACGGCCTCCATCAGCGGATGTCCGTGTGCCTCAACGAATCCCGGCATCACGCAGCCGTCGCCGATGTCGATCGTCTCGGTGGCCGGGCCGATGAGCGTCTCGACCTCGGACCGGTCGCCGACGGCGACGATGCGGCCATCGGCGATGGCGAGCGCCGCCGCGGTGGGCTTCGCTTCATCGACGGTGAGGATGGTTCCGGTCACGACGAGATCTGCCTGCGCCATGGGCAGAAAGCCTAGTGCTGCCGCCGCCCGCCGAGGGGGTGGCAGACAAGAATTGCAACACGTTCTAGTCTTGCCCCATGAGTGACGATCTGTTGCGCCATCCCATTCATTCCGGACACCTGACCGTCGGTGCGCTCAAGCGCAACAAGGACAAGCCGGTGCTGCATCTCGGCGACACGACGCTGACCGGTGGACAGCTCGCCGAGCGCATCAGCCAATACATCCAGGCGTTCGAGGCGCTCGGTGCGGGCACCGGCGCGACCGTCGGGCTGCTGTCGCTGAATCGGCCCGAGGTGCTGATGATCATCGGCGCCGGGCAGACCCAAGGCTATCGGCGGGTGGCGCTGCACCCGCTGGGCTCGCTGGACGACCACGCCTACGTGCTGGGCGACGCCGGCGTGACGTCGCTGATCATCGACCCCAACCCGATGTTCGTCGAGCGCGCGCTGGGCCTGCTGGACAAGGTGCCCGGCCTCAAGCAGGTCCTGACCATCGGCCCGGTCCCCGAGGCGTTGGGCGATTCCGCAGTGGACCTGGTGGCCGAGGCCGCGAAGTATTCGCCGAAGCCGTTGGTGGCCGCGGACCTTCCGCCCGACCACATCGGCGGGATGGCCTACACCGGCGGCACCACCGGCAAGCCCAAGGGCGTGCTGGGCACCGCGCAGTCGATCACCACGATGACGACAATCCAGCTCGCCGAGTGGGAGTGGCCCGAGAACCCGCGCTTTTTGATGTGCACCCCGCTGTCGCACGCCGGGGCGGCGTTCTTCGTGCCGACCATCATCAAGGGCGGCGAGCTGGTGGTGCTGACCAAGTTCGATCCGGCCGAGGTGCTGCGGGTGATCGAGGAGCAGAAGATCACCGCGACCATGCTGGTGCCGTCGATGATCTACGCCCTGATGGACCACCCCGACTCGCACACCCGCGACCTGTCCTCGCTGGAAACCGTCTATTACGGCGCCTCGGCGATGAACCCAGTGCGGCTGGCCGAGGCCATCCGCCGGTTCGGGCCGATCTTCGCCCAGTACTACGGGCAGTCCGAAGCCCCGATGGTGATCTCGTATCTGGCCAAGGCCGATCACGACGAGAAGCGGCTCACCTCCTGCGGACGGCCCACCCTGTTCGCCCGCACCGCACTGCTGGACGCCGACGGCAACCCCGTGCCGCAGGGCGAGGTCGGCGAGATCTGCGTGTCCGGGCCGCTGCTGAGCGGCGGGTACTGGAACCTGCCCGAGGAGACGGCCAAGACGTTCAAAGACGGCTGGCTGCACACCGGCGACATGGCCCGCGAGGACGAGGACGGCTTCTGGTTCATCGTCGACCGGGTCAAGGACATGATCGTCACCGGCGGGTTCAACGTGTTCCCGCGCGAGGTCGAGGACGTCGTCGCCGAGCATCCGGCCGTCGCGCAGGTCTGCGTGATCGGCACGCCCGACGAGAAGTGGGGCGAGGCCGTCACCGCGGTGATCGTGCTGCGCCCCGACCATCCCTCCGACGAGGAGGCGGTGGCGCGGGTGACCGTCGAGATCCAGTCCGCGGTCAAGGAGCGCAAGGGTTCGGTGCAATCGCCCAAGCAGGTGATCGTGGTCGAGTCGGTGCCGGTGACCGCGCTGGGCAAGCCCGACAAGAAGGCCGTCCGCGCGCGGTTCTGGGAGGGCGCCGACCGCTCGGTGGGCTAGTTCTTCGCCTTGGGCGCGAACGTGACGCTGCAGTCACGGTCGAGGCCCAGCGTGACTGTGCCGTCACGTTCGGGGAGGCCGCGCGGAGTCTGAGCCCTGGGCAGTGATCCCGGCGACCAGCAGGTCGAGCATGCGGCCGGTCTGCTCCGGTGAGCCGGTGGCCAGAAAGATTCCGATCAGGCTGCTGACCACGTCGTCGGCCCGGACGTCGGCGCGCAGGCTGCCGTCGTCGGCTCCGGCCCGCAACAACCTCTCGACGGCACCGACGATGCTGTCGCGGGTGTGGCCGGGTTCCATGGCGCCGGAGTCGAAGATCGCGTGCAGCGTCTCGGCCATACCGCGCTTGGCGGCCACGAACCCGGCGTAGCGATCCATCCAGCGCCGCAGGGCGATTCGGGGCGGGTGGGTGTCCAGCAGCTGCTGAGCGGCCGCGGCCACGTCGGCGAGCTCGGCGCGGAAAATCGCCTCGACCAGCGCCTCCCGGCTCGGGAAATGCCGGTACAGCGTGCCGATGCCGACGCCGGCGTCGCGCGCGATCGACTCCAGCGACACCGCGCGCCCGTCTGCGGTGGCGAACGCCGCGGTCGCCACCTCGAGGAGCTTTTCACGATTCCGGCGCGCGTCGGACCGAGTGCTGCCAGCCAAGCGGAGGGTCCTCCGTTTCTGCTACTCTCGGTCAAGCGGAGGAGCCTCCGCATTCTCCAGTGTCTCACGGGATAAGGAGCACCATGACGGACAAACCACAGCCCGGCGGCCTCGGCAGCATCGGCACGGCGGCGGTCGCCCGCGTCGGGTACGGCGCCATGCAGCTGTTCGAGACCTCGCCTGAGGACGCCGCCGCGGTGCTGCGTCGCGCCGTCGAACTCGGCGTCAACCACATCGACACGGCCTCGTTCTACGGCCCCGGCGAGGTGAATCGCCGCATCCGCGCGGCGCTGGCCCCCTACCCCGACGACCTCGTCATCGTCAGCAAGGTCGGCGCGCGCTACACCGGCGACGAACCGATTCCGCTGGCCGCCGCGCAACGGCCCGCCGAGCTGCGCGCCGCCGTGGAGGACGACCTGAGCCAGCTCGGCCTGGACCGTGTGCCGGTGGTCAACCTGCGCCGGATGGACCTGGGTCCCGCAGTCGGCGCCGAGGGCGACCAGATCGTCGACCTCGACGACCAGCTGGCCGAGATGATCGCGCTGCGCGACGAGGGCAAGATCGGCGCGATCGGCATCAGCAGCGTGCCCCTCGAGGTGCTGCGGCGCGCCCTGCCCGCCGGGATCGTCTGCGTGCAGAACGCCTACAGCCTGCTGGACCGCTCCCAGGAGGAGATGGTCGACGTCTGCGTGGCCGAGGGCATCGCGTGGGTGCCGTATTTCCCGCTGGGCTCGGCGTTCCCGGGCTTCCCCAAGGCCACCGACAACGCCGTCGTGGTGGATATCGCCGGCGAACTCGGCGCCACCCCGGCGCAGGTCGGGTTGGCCTGGATCCTGGCGCATGCGCCGAACTCGTTGCTGATTCCGGGTACCCGCTCGATCGGGCACCTCGAGGAGAACATCGGCGCGGCAGACGTCACGCTGGATGCGGACGCCCTGAACCGGCTGGATGCCGTCGCCACCCCCGGCGACGACCTGTGGGCGCACGGCGTCGAACGCTTCTTGGAGGCGCCGCAGAGCTGACTACTGTGGTCGCATGGGCAAACCGATCAAGCCGCCGTGGTGGCTGAAGCCGGCGAACAAACTCTTCATCCAGATGTCGCGGCTGGGAGTGAATTTCGGCGGCGAAAGCCCTGTCGTGCTGACGGTGCGGGGACGCAGATCGGGACGTGAGCGCGCGACGCCGGTGACACCGATGACCGTCGACGGCAAGCAGTACGTCGTCGCCGGATTCCCCGGTGCCGACTGGGTGGCCAACGTGCGGGCGGCCGAACAGGCGACCGTGGCCCGCGGCCGCCGTACCGAGCGGGTGCGGATGGTGGAGTTGTCCGCGGCCGACGCCCGGCCGATTCTGCGCGTGTTCCCTCGAGAGGTGCCCACGGGTGTGGGATTCATGAAGCGGGCCGGACTCGTCACCGAGGGCAGTCCCGACGAGTTCGAGCGTCTGGCGGGCCGCTGCGCGGTGTTCCGCCTGGACCCCGTATAGGAGTTGAACAGCCTTGACTGACAACCCATTTGATGCGCAGGTCTGGCGAGAAGTCGACGGCTTCGGCGATCTGACCGACATCACCTACCACCGCCACGTCGACGACGCCACGGTCCGGGTGGCGTTCGACCGCCCCGAGGTGCGCAACGCGTTTCGGCCGCACACCGTCGACGAGCTGTACCAGGTTCTCGACCACGCCCGGATGTCCCCCGACGTCGGCGTGGTACTGCTGACCGGCAACGGCCCGTCCCCCAAGGACGGCGGCTGGGCGTTTTGCTCCGGCGGCGATCAGCGCATCCGCGGGCGCTCGGGCTATCAATACGCCGCCGGCGAGACCGCCGATACCGTCGACGCCGCCCGCGCCGGAAGGCTGCACATCCTCGAGGTGCAGCGACTGATCCGGTTCATGCCCAAGGTGGTCATCTGTCTGGTCAACGGGTGGGCCGCCGGCGGCGGGCACAGCCTGCACGTGGTCTGCGACCTGACGCTGGCCAGCCGCGAGCATGCGCGCTTCAAGCAGACCGACGCCGACGTCGGCAGCTTCGACGGCGGCTACGGCAGCGCGTATCTGGCCCGTCAGGTCGGCCAGAAGTTCGCCCGGGAGATCTTCTTCCTGGGCCGCCCTTACACCGCCGAGCAGATGCACCACATGGGCGCGGTCAACGAGGTCGTCGACCATGTCGACCTGGAACGCACCGGCATCCAGTGGGCGGCTGAGATCAACGCCAAATCCCCACAGGCGCAACGGATGCTCAAGTTCGCGTTCAACCTGCTCGACGATGGCCTGGTCGGCCAGCAGCTGTTCGCGGGCGAGGCCACCCGGCTGGCCTACATGACGGACGAGGCGGTCGAAGGCCGTGACGCGTTCCTGCAGAAGCGCGATCCGGACTGGAGCCCTTTCCCCCGCTACTTCTAGCGGGTCACGCTGGCGTGACGCTCGAGGCCAAACGCCACGATGGCGTGACGCTCGGCGCCCCCACCTAGACTCGCGTCCCGTGGGTAAGAGTCCGCTTCGCCGAATCACCGACCAGCTGGTCCTGGCCACCATGCGGCCCCCGATATCGCCGCAGATTCTGGTAAACCGCCCGCCGATCAAGCCGGTCGAGCTCGCCGGCAAGCGCATCCTGGTGACCGGGGCGTCGTCGGGCATCGGCGAAGCCGGCGCCGAACGGTTGGCCGAGCACGGCGCCACCGTGGTCGTTGTCGCCCGGCGCCAGGAACTGCTGGATGCGCTGGCCGCGCGGATCACCGACGCGGGTGGTGACGCCATCGCCGTCCCGTGCGACGTCTCGGACATGGACGCCGTGGACGCCCTGGTCGCCGACGTCGACAAGCGGCTCGGCGGAATCGACATCCTGATCAACAACGCCGGCCGGTCCATCCGCCGGCCGCTGGCCGAGTCGCTTCAGCGCTGGCACGACGTCGAGCGGACCATGGTGCTCAATTACTACGCTCCGCTGCGGCTGATCCGTGGTTTCGCGCCGGGAATGCTGGAGCGCGGCGACGGCCACATCATCAACGTTTCGACCTGGGGCGTGCTGTCCGAAGCGTCGCCGTTGTTTGCTCCGTACAACGCATCCAAAGCGGCGCTGTCCGCGGTGAGCCGGGTCGCCGAAACCGAGTGGGGCCGACGGGGTGTGCACTCGACGACGCTGTACTACCCCTTGGTTGCCACGCCGATGATCGAGCCGACGAAGGCATATGACGGGTTGCCCGCGCTGACGTCCGAAGAAGCCGCCGAGTGGATGGTCACCGCCGCCCGCACCCGGCCGGTACGGATCGCCCCGCGGATGGCGATCGCGGCCCGGGCACTGGACACCATCGGGCCCCGCTGGGTGAACACCCTGATGCAGCGCCAGAACCTTCAGCCCAATCGCGAAAACGGGAGCTGAGCGCCCTGGTCGGAGTGTTGGCGTTGGCCGCGCTGCCAGGCTGACGCGCGGCGACGACGTGATAGACACGAGCTATGGAGATCCTGTTCAGCCGAATGCTGCTTCGGCCGGCTGATTATCAGCGGTCGTTGACGTTCTACCGCGACGAAATCGGCCTGGCCATCTATCGCGACTATGGCGCTGGCACAGTGTTTTTCGCGGGCCAGTCTTTGCTGGAACTGGCCGGCTGGAGCGATACCGACGAGTCCCGCGGACCATTCCCGGGGGCGTTGTGGCTGCAGGTGCGCAACATCGAGGCAACCCAGGCCGAACTAATCGGTCGCGGGGTGCCGATTGCCCGCGAGGCCCGTACCGAACCGTGGGGCCTCAAAGAGATGCATGTGACCGATCCGGATGGCGTTACGCTCATCTTCGTCGAGGTGCCGGGTGACCACCCGTTAGCCCGCGACAACCGAGGTGAACAGCAGGGAACGACCGGTTAACTGACAGGTAACATCTGGCGACGGTTCATAAATTACCTGAGTTTCACCCGTGCCAGCATTCGACAATTTAATCCCCCTACCACCAGAATCAGGCGCTGTGGACATACAACTGTTCCTCCTAATCATTGTCGTAGTCACGGCATTGGCATTCGATTTCACCAACGGCTTCCATGACACCGCGAACGCCATGGCGACCTCGATTGCCAGTGGCGCGCTGAAGCCCAAAACAGCCGTCGCTCTCTCCGCGGTGCTCAACCTGGTGGGCGCATTCCTGTCGACCACCGTTGCGGCGACCATCGCCAAGGGCCTCATCGATTCCAGCATCGTCTCGCTGGAATTGGTGTTCGCCGGCCTGGTCGGCGGCGTCGTCTGGAACCTGCTGACCTGGCTTCTCGGTATCCCCTCGAGCTCGTCGCACGCGCTGATCGGAGGCATCATCGGTGCCACGATCGCGGCCGTCGGCGCGCACGGGGTGATCTGGTCGGGCGTGATGTCCAAGGCGATCATCCCGGCCGTCGTGTCGGTGTTCGTCGCCCTGTTGGTCGGTGCCTGCGCGACCTGGGCGGTCTTCCGGATCACCCGGGGCCTGGGGAAGGAGCGCACCGAAGCGGGATTCCGACGCGGCCAGATCGGCTCGGCGTCGCTGGTCTCGCTGGCGCACGGGACCAACGATGCCCAGAAGACGATGGGCATCATCTTCCTGGCGCTGATGTCCTACGGCTCGGTCAGCAAGAGCGCCGCGGTCCCGCCGATGTGGGTCATCGTCTGCTGCGCCATAGCGATGGCCACAGGCACCTACCTGGGCGGCTGGCGGATCATCCGCACGCTGGGCAAGGGACTCGTCGAGATCACGTCGCCGCAGGGCATGGCCGCCGAATCCTCCTCTGCCGCGGTGATTCTGCTGTCCGCTCACTTCGGCTACGCGCTGTCGACCACCCAGGTCTGCACCGGCTCGGTGATGGGCAGCGGGCTGGGCAAGCCCGGCGGTGAGGTCCGCTGGGGCGTCGCCGGCCGGATGGCCGTCGCCTGGGTGGTGACGCTCCCGCTGGCCGGTCTCGTCGGCGCGATCACCTACTGGATCGTCCACTACATCGGTGGATACCCCGGCGCCGTCGTCGGCTTCGGGCTCCTGGTCGCCACCTCGGCCGCCATCTACATCCGGTCTCGCAAGAACAAGGTCGACCAGCACAACGTCAACGACGAATGGAAGGGCGATCTGACCGCCGGACTCGATGAGAACAGCCCGTCCGGTGGGGCCAAGGTGGGCGCCACGACCGGTTCCGACGATGTGAGTGTGGGGTAGCCTCCGATGAGCTCATTGGGTGAATGGTTCAACTACGAAGCAACCCTGAAGATTCTGCTCTTCAGCATGCTGGCCGGCGCGTTCCTGCCTGGGCTGTTCGCCGTGGGGATCCGGCTGCAGGCGCTCGGCTCCGGCCACGCCGGCGCCGACGGCAGCACCTCGCAGCCGAACCCGATGCTGTCGGCTCTGGCCTGGTTGATCTACGCACTGGTGGTGACGGTGATCATCGTCGGCGTGTTGTTCATCGCGCGCGATTTCATTGCGCACCACACCGGGTATCCCTTCCTGGGGGCCAAGCTTAAGTAGCATCGAATCGTCGTCCACCGAACTACCGAGCCCCCGGGCGGAGTTGATCGAATGAACCGATTCCTAACCTCGGTCGTCTCGTGGTTGCGCGCGGGCTATCCGGAGGGCATTCCCCCGACGGATACCTTCGCCCTGCTGGCGCTGTTGGCCAACCGACTGTCGAACGACGAGGTCCGACTTGTGGCCAACGCGCTGATGGATCGCGGCGATTTCGACAACATCGACATCGGCGTGATGATCAGCAAGCTCACCGATGAGCTGCCGTCGCCCGAGGACATCGAGCGGGTGCGGGCGCGGCTGGCCGCCCAGGGCTGGCCGCTGGACGATCCGCATGACGACGAGCTCGACGACCTCGATGGCGGAGCGCACGCATAGCTGTTCTGCGTGCGCTGTTTGTCTCGCCCGGCTCCGCGGCCGCAGTGTTGCTGCCCGCGCTGGAGCGGGTGCTGGCCGGTCGTGACTCGGCGTTCGTTGCGGCGCAACAAAATTACGACCTGCACGCGCTGCGGGTCGGCGAGGCCATCGACGACGACGTCGCCTTGGTGGTGACGACATCGGGGACCACCGGTAAACCCAAGGGCGCCTTGCTGACTGCCGCGGCCCTGACCGCCAGCGCGGCCGCCACCCATGACCGT
The DNA here is from genome assembly GCF_039023525.1 of Mycobacterium sp. 050272. NCBI lineage: Bacteria > Bacillati > Actinomycetota > Actinomycetes > Mycobacteriales > Mycobacteriaceae > Mycobacterium > Mycobacterium sp. 050272. The sequence continues at coordinate 306,295 of NZ_JBCHKV010000001.1, forward strand.
CTCGGCGGGCCGGGCAGCTGGCTGTTGGCTCTGCCGCCGCATCACATCGCCGGCATCCAGGTGCTGGTGCGCAGCCTGCTGGCCGGTTCGGCGCCCGTCGAGCTGGATGTCTCCCGCGGGTTCGACGCCGGCGAATTGCCGCGCGCGGTAAGCACATTGAGCGCCAGCCGGCGATACACGTCGCTGGTCGCCGCCCAACTGGCCAAGGCGTTGGCCGATCCCGCGGCAACGGCCGCGCTCGCCGAATTGGACGCCGTATTGCTGGGCGGCGGACCCGCACCCCGACCGGTGCTCGATGCCGCGGCGGCCGCGGGAATCACGGTGGTGCGCACCTACGGGATGAGCGAGACAGCGGGCGGCTGCGTATACGACGGCGTCGCACTGGACGGCGTAGAGCTGCGGGTGGACGACGGGTGCATCGTAATCGGCGGCGCCACGGTGGCTAAGGGCTATCGCAACCCGGTTGATCCGGACCCGTTCGCCGAGCCGGGCTGGTTCCGCACCGACGACCTGGGCGCGATCGACTCCGGTGTGCTGACGGTGCTGGGCCGCGCCGACGACGCGATCAGCACGGGCGGGCTGACGGTGCTGCCCACGCCGGTCGAGGCCGCGCTGTGCGCCCACCCCGCGGTCGAAGACTGCGCGGTGTTCGGTCTCGCCGACGACCGGTTGGGCCAGCGGGTGGCCGCGGCGATCGTGGTGCGTGACGGCTCCCGACCGCCGACGCTGGATGCGCTGCGCACACACGTGGCCGGCATCCTGGACACCACCGCCGCGCCGCGCGAGTTGCACATCGTCGACGCGTTGCCCCGCCGCGGCATCGGCAAGGTCGACCGGGCGGCGCTGGTGCATCGGTTCGGTGCCGACCAAGAGGCCGGCCGATCGTGAGGGTCGCCCGCCGGGAAATGCTGGCCGTCGCGGCCGGTGCCGGCCTGGTTGCCGCCGCGGTGGTGCTGCCGTCGCTGGATTGGGGTGTGCGCCCGCGCCTCGACCTGGGTCCGGAGCGCTTTGCCACCAACGCCGAGTCGGAACCGCTGTTCGGCGCGTGGGAGGTGCACGCCAGCTGGGGAACCGGCCCGGCGATACTGCTCGCGGTTGCCGCAGTGGTGTGGGGACCAGTTGTCGCACAACGCCTTTCGTGGCGGACGCTGACGCTGGCCACCTGGGCGGCGTCCTGCGGGTGGGCATTCGCGCTGGCGATGATCGACGGCTGGCAGCGCGGCTTCGCGGGGCGGCTGACCACCAGGGACGAATATGTGACCCAGGTGCCCAGCATCGACGACATTCCGGCGACGGTGCGCACGTTTACCACCCGGATTCTCGACTACCAGCCCAACTCCTGGATCACCCATGTGTCCGGGCATCCGCCGGGCGCGCTGCTGTCGTTCGTCTGGCTGGACCGCCTCGGTCTGCACGGCGGCGCGTGGGCCGGCTTGTGGTGCCTGCTGGTCGGCTCCAGCGCGGCAGCGGCCGTGGTGATCGCCATACGCGCTTTGGCCGACGAGCAGACCGCGCGGCTGGCCGCTCCGTTCGTCGCGATAGCGCCGACGGCGATCTGGGTGGCGGTCTCGGCCGACGGCTACTTCGCCGGCGTCGCGGCGTGGGGCATCGCGCTGCTGGCCGTGGCCGTACACCGACAGGTTCGTTTCCCGGCGCTCATCGCCGCTGCCGCCGGGCTGCTACTCGGCTGGTGCGTCTTCCTCAGTTACGGCCTGGCGCTGCTGGGCTTGCCCGCCGCGGCCGTGCTGGTTTCGGCCAAGGATTTTCGCCCGGCGCTACGGGCACTGGGCCCGGCCACCGTGACCGCGTTGGCGGTCGCGGTGACCTTCGCCGTCGCCGGGTTCTACTGGTTCGACGGCTACACCCTTGTCCAGCAACGCTATTGGCAGGGGATCGCCCACGACCGGCCATTCCAGTATTGGTGGTGGGCAAACCTGGCCTGCGTGGTGTGCGCGATCGGCCTCGGCGGTGTCGCGGGCATTACCCGGGTGTTCGACGGCGCCGCCATCCGCCGTCGCTCCGGCTTTCATCTGCTGTTGCTGGCCATGCTGGCCGCGATCGTCTGCGCCGACCTGAGCATGCTGAGTAAGGCGGAGGTGGAACGGATTTGGCTGCCGTTCACGATCTGGCTCACCGCTGCGCCCGCGCTGCTGGCGGTGCGCTCGCACCGCATGTGGCTGGCGATCAACGCCGCCGGTGCACTCCTGGTCAATACCGTCATGGTCACCCACTGGTAGGCGGACATGGAAGATCAACCCGAACTGGCGCGCCGACTCAACACGACCGACGCGGTCGTCATCGGATTGGGTTCGATGATCGGGGCCGGGGTGTTCGCCGCGTTCGGCCCGGCCGCGCGCGCCGCGGGCGCGGGTCTGCTGATCGGGCTGGCGCTGGCCGCGGTGATCGCCTACTGCAATGCCACCTCGTCCGCGCAACTGGCCGCGGAGTATCCGACGTCGGGCGGGACGTACATCTACGGCCGGGAACGCCTCGGCCCGTGGTGGGGCTTCATCGCGGGGTGGGGATTCGTGATCGGCAAGACGGCGTCGTGCGCGGCGATGGCGCTCACCGTCGCCGCCTACGCGGTTCCCGGGGCGCCGGTGTGGTTGCAGCGAATCGTCGGGATCGCCGCCGTTGTCCTGCTGACCACCCTGAACTACCGCGGCGTCACCAAGACCGCGATGCTGGCCCGAATTTTGTTGGTGTGCACCCTGATTGCGCTGGCCGCTGTCGTCATCGGCATCGCGATGAGCAAGCCGGATTTCGCACAGCTGAGCGGCTCGTGGTTCACCGGCTCGATTTACGGGGTGCTGCAGTCGGCGGGGCTGCTGTTCTTCGCGTTCGCCGGGTATGCCCGCATCGCGACGATGGGTGAGGAGGTGCGCGACCCGGCCCACACCATCCCCCGCGCGATTTCGGTTGCCTTGGCGATCGCGGTGGTGATCTATCTGGTTGTCGGGGTGGCCGCACTACTGGCCGCGGGACCCGACCGGCTCGCGAATGCCGTTGCCCCACTGGCCGAGGCGGTGCGCGCGGCCAGCGCCCCAGAGTTGGTTCCGGTGATCTCGGTCGGGGCAGCGCTGGCCAGCCTTGGCGCGCTGCTGGCACTGATCGCCGGGCTCGGGCGCACCACCCTGGCGATGGCCCGGCACCGGGATTTGCCGGCCTGGCTGGCGGCGGTGCACTCCGAACACCGGGTGCCACACCACGCCGAGATCGCGATCGGCGTGGTGGTCTGCGTCCTGGTGAGTGCGGTGGATCTGCGTGGAGTGATCGGCTTTTCGTCGTTCGGGGTGCTGATCTACTACGCGATCGCCAACGCCGCCGCATATACGTTGCGTCGGCGCCGGCTGGTGAATGGTGTCGGACTGGCCGGGTGCCTGCTGCTGGTCGCCACCCTGCCGTGGGAAGCGGCGGCCGCGGGTCTGGCGGTTTTCGCCGTCGGGATCGCCGGGCGCGCGGCCGTGTTGAGCCGACGCGACTGAGGCCCTCGGCAGTTAACCACGGCCGGGCCGGTCAGCCGGCTCCCACCGGCCGATGTGGTGCCGATTTTAGCCATATGTTGCCCGCGTATCGCGCCGTTCAACTGGTCTTTGCCGACGCGGAAAGGCCCGTGGCGGGTGTCGGATCTGCCGTCACGGCGGCAGGGCGCGGGGTACGCACTAACCGTTCGGCACGTTTGCTGGTGAGAACTCGAATTATTGGTGGGGAGATTTAAATTAACGACATCGTCGATCGCTATACGTCGAGTGTGTGTTTTATATGTGTTCACCCTGCCGAGCTTCGGCGTTAACGCGAGGTAGACGGGTTCATCGGCGCCTCGCTGTGGCCGGCCGTCGAATCCGCACCCGTTTCCAGGCACCGTTACGACGGCCGAAGGGCGCGACAAGTTTTCCGCCAGGGCTGGCTAGCGTACTGGCCACGAGAGCAGCTCAATGAAGTCGCTCAATGTTGTTGACGTTCAACAATGTCGGCGATCAGGGGGCCGGCGGAGGGAAGGCAATGGATTTCGGGGCGTTACCTCCGGAGATCAACTCCGGCAAGATCTACTCTGGGCCGGGGTCGGCGCCGCTGTTGGTCGCCGGAACTGCCTGGGATGGGTTGGCCAGCGAATTACGTTCAACGGCAGCGTCTTACGGTTCCACAATCGCCGAGCTGCTCAGCGGTTGGCTTGGCCCCTCGGCGACGGCGATGCTCGCTGCCGCAGCGCCGTACATCGCGTGGCTGGAAAGTACTGCCGCACAAGCCGAGCAGACGGCACTGCAAGCCAAGGCCGCGGCCGCCGCGTTCGAGGCCGTCTTCGCGGCTACCGTCCCACCCCAGGTGGTCGGGGCCAACCGGGCGTTGTTGGCGACGCTGATCGCGACGAACATCTTGGGTCAGAACACGCCGGCGATCGCGACCACCGAGGCTCAGTACGCCGAGATGTGGGCCCAAGACGCCGGCGCGATGTACGGCTACGCCGCGGCCTCCGAAGTGGCGACCCGGCTGACTCCGTTCACCGCACCCCCAACGACGACAAACGAGGGCGGGACGGCCGACCAGTCGGCGGCGGTCGCCGCCGCGGCCGAGTCGTCGGCTGCCTCCGATGTGGAATCGGCGCTGTCACAAGCATTGGTTCAGGCTCCGGCCGCGGTGCAAGCCCTCGCCGCGAACGCCACCGTGAACGCGGCAGCGGCCGAGGTCCCGTTGGGCATCAAAGACATCACCGGGATTCTGAAGACATTCAACGGCTTCATGACCAACTTCGTGGCCGGGCCCTACAACCCGCTGGGGATCGCGGGCCTGTTCAGGAACTGGTACCAGGTCGCCATCAGCATCCCGTCCGTGGGCACGGGCATCCAGGGAATCGGCCCGCTGCTGCACCCCAAACCACTGCTCGGGGTGCTGGCGCCGTTGCTGCACAGCGACCTGCTGACCGGGGCCGGCGCATTGCACCCGGCGGGGGCGGTGGCGGCCGCGGCGGGTCGTGCCGGCACGGTCGGCGCGCTGTCCGTGCCGGCGAATTGGGCGGCGGCCGTTCCGGCGATCAGAACGGTTGCCTCCGAGCTGCCCGAGACCATGCTCGAGGCGGCTCCCGCGGTGGCCGCCAACGACGGCATGTTCGCCCCGACTGCGCTGTCGAGCCTGGCCGGCCGCGCTGTCGGTGGGGCTGCCACCCGTGCCGTTGCACCCGCCGTGCGTGTTCCCGGTGCGGTGGCACTCGACGACATCGCGACGACCTCGACGGTCATCGTGATCCCGCCGAACGCGAAATAAGGAGAGTCACGGCAATGGTTTTCGCGGATTTCGCAGTGCAGCCACCGGAACTGATCTCCGGTCTGCTCTACTCTGGCCCGGGCTCGGGCTCCTTGTTGGCCGCCGCAGCGGCATGGGACGCGCTGGCCGCCGAGTTGCATACCACCGCGGCCTCGTACGGTTCGGTGATTTCCGAACTGGTCAGCGAGTCGTGGGCGGGTCCGTCGTCGGAGGCCATGGCGGCGGCAGCGGCACCGTATGTGACGTGGACGTCGACCACGGCGGCTCAGGCCGAAGAGGCCGCGTCCCAGGCGCTGGCCGCGGCGCGCGCCTACGAGGCCGCGTTGGCGGCGGCCGTGCCGCCGGCGCTGATCATCGAGAACCGTCTCGAACTGCAAGAGCTGTTGGCGACCAATATCCTCGGCCAGAACAACGGGGAGATCGCGGCCAACCAAGCCGAATACGGCGAGATGTGGGCTCAGGATGTCGAGGTGATGTTCGGCTACGCCAGCGCCTCGGAATCCGCCGGTGAGCTGACGGCGTTCCGCGAGGCGCCGCAAACCACCGCCGCGACCGCGCAGGCGACTCAAGCGGCCGCGGCGGCCGCGGCACCGCCGCAGTCGTTGTCGTCATGGCTGACAGAGCTGGAGAACTACATCAACTCGCTCACCGGCCAGTACGCGACATTTTGGCAGCAACTGATCACCGGAGTGACGGGGAGTTCGGATGTCGCACCGATGTGGGAGGCGCTGTACTCGGCTATTTCGTCGATCGGCAGTCAGGGCACGTGGACCAACGTCGTCAACGCCAGTATCGGCCTTGGTGTTTCGCAGTGGAAGAACTTCTTCATCTACGCGCCGTGGAGTGCCGCGATGGCCAAGTCGTCGCTGGGCGCCGGTCTGGCGTCGCCCGGACATCTAGCCGCCGTCGGCGCGGTGCGGCCGGTGTCGGCGGTGCTGGGCGGCGCGCCGACGGTGGGATCGATGTCGGTGCCGCCAAACTGGGCGACCGCCACCCCGGCGATCAGGCTGGCCTCGACCGCACTGCCGGCCGGCGTGGCAGCGGCTCCCGCGAGCCTGGATGCCGGCCTGATCAACGAGGCGACCCTGGGCAGCCTGTCCGGTGGTGCGCTGGGCAGCCCGGTTTCCCGCGTCGTCAGCTCAACCGGCATTCAGGCCCGCGCGATCACCGGCGAGCGCCGCGTGGGTCCCGTCAAACTCGACCGCGTCATCGCGCAACTGCAAGAGCAGCCCGACCAGGTGCAGCATTGGAGTGTCGACGAAGCCGGGCTCGACGACTTGGTTGCCAGACTGACGACCACGCCCGGCGTCCACGCGGTGCACGTCACCGACGATGCGGGGACGCCAGCCACTGCGACCGAATCCAAGCTCGGATAGCGGCGGGAAACCATTGCGGCGCAAGAACATCAGCACACGACAGGGAGGAATCATGAGACTGCTACTAGCCGTTCTCGGCATCGCGATGGGATTCGTCGTCGCGGCGCCTGCCTATGCCGAAACCGGCGTCGACGAGGCGGCCGTCGATGACAACAACGACGTCTTCCTGGCAGACCTGCACGCCGTGGGAATCAGCTTTCAGGACCCGGGCCAAGCGATAACCGCCGGAAAATCGGTGTGCGGGTTGATTTCTCGCGGCGTATCCGGTCTGCAACTGCTCAACGACCTCAAGGAAAACAACCCCGCGCTGACCACCAGCGGCGCCGCCCAGTTCGCGACGATTTCCGCGAAATCGTACTGCCCGAAACAACTCGAGGAAACCGGTAAGGGCGGAAAGAGCTAGACCGCCAAGCACTAGGCGACCGGTCGGGCGCGACTTCGACTGTGCGGCAATGACTTTGATTGTGCAGCAATGATCTTGAGTGTGCGGTGGCGGGGGGAAATGTGCCGAATTTCCGCCCAGGATGCACGCCGGCCGCCCGGAGCGCACACCCGAGAGCGCCTACAGTCCGGCCGCGCGAGTTGCCCGCGCGAAACGACTCGCCGGCCCGCAGGCTTCTCGTACCGCGGCGACATCGGCAACGACGTCGAAATCGCTGAGCCGCTGTACCGTAAGCACGTCAATATCGTTGTCTTCCAGAGCTTTTAGCGTGAGCTCGCCGGTGTCGGGTTGAGACATCGGCACGGCGCGCAGGCATTCGGCCATCGCAGGGTTCTGCACACCGAGCAGCCACCAACCACCATCGTCGGCCGGGCCGAGCACAGCCGGCGCATTCAACAGCCGGCGCGCGCAGTCGGTCAACAGCTCGGCGGTCACCTGCGGGGTGTCCATGCCGATCTGCAGCACCGGAGAGCCGTTGGCCGCGTCGGCGTGGGCGTTGGCCAGCCGGTCGGCGAAGTCGTCACCGCGTTGCTCGATCACCGTGAACGACTCGAGCCGCTGCCGGAGCTGCGCCGCGCCGGCGGCCGCATCCAGGTCGCCGGTCAGCGCCACCACCCGCGAGCTCACCGCGGCGGCGGCCACCGCGTCGAGTGTGTCCAGCAACGCCGCCGCGGCGATCTCGGCCGCGACCCGATCGCCGACCGAAGCCGCCAGCCGGGTCTTGGCCAGGCCGGGCTCCGGCGCCTTGGCGACGACGAGCAGCGTCACCGGGATCATGAAATCACTTTCCAGAAGTCCAGGATCGCGGTGATACTGCCCCGCAGAGATCCGCTGACCTTCGACTTGCCCCCGGTGCGGGGTCCGTAGCTGACGTCGAGCTCGACGACCCGCCAGCCGGCCGCCGCGGCACGCACCAGCAACTCCAGCGGATACCCGGAGCGTCGATCGACGACGCCAAGACCCAGCAACGCATCCCGACGGACGACCCGCATCGGTGCGATGTCGTGGACCGGCAGGCCGTGACGCGTGCGCAGCCGCCAGCTCATCACCACGGTGCCCACCCGGGCGACCCACGGCCAATGCAGCCCGGCAACGGGCCGCCGCCGGCCAGTCGCCAGGTCCGCGCCCTGCTCGAGCGCGGCGACCAGCCGCGGTAAGTCGCCGGCATCCATCGAGCCGTCAGCGTCGATGACCGCCACGATCGGAGTCGTCGCGGCGACCACGCCGGCGTGCACCGCCGAGCCATACCCGGGCCGCGGTTCGGCGACGACGTCAGCGCCGTGCCTGATGGCGACGCCCGCGGTGTCGTCGGTGCTGTTGTTGTCCACGACCAGTGCTCGATAGCCCGCGGGGATGGCCGCCAGCACCGCCGGCAACGACTCCTCCTCGTTCAGACACGGCAGCACCACCGTCACCAGATCGCCGGGCATGAGCCGCGATCAGAACCCGGAAGACGAGTGGCCGCCCCCGCCACTGGATGGCGGCTTGGGCGCCACGGTCTGCGGCGGCGGCTTGGGCGCCGCGGTCTGCTGCTGCGTGGGCGGCTTCGGCGCCACGGTCTGCTGCTGCGTCGGCTGGACGGTTGGCTGCTGGGTCGGCTGGACCGTCGGCTGCTGCGTCTGGGTCTGCTGGGTCTGGGTTTGCTGAGTCGGCGCCTGCGTCGTCGGAGCGACCGTGGTGGGCGCGACGGTCGTCGTCGGCGTCGGTGGCGTGTACGTCGTCGTCGTCGGCGGGACGGTCGTCGTCGGCGTGTACGGCGTGGTCGTCGGCGTCGGTGTCGTCGTCGGTGGCGTGTACGGGGTCGTCGTCGGCGTGGTCGGCGTCGTCGGCGTGCTCGGCGTCGTCGGTGTGGTCGGCGTCGTCGGTGTGGTCGGCGTGGTCGGCGTGGTCGGTGTCGTGTACGTCGGCGGCGTATACGGCGGATACCAGGGATGTGGCCGCCAGCCCGGGTACGGGACGATGATCGGCACCGGTATCGGAATTGGCCCGTCGGGGTTGGGCACCAAGCCTGGAACAACCGGTGCGGCCGGCGCTTCCGGAACGGGACCGACCGGTGCCGGACCCACCGGTGCCTGCGGCACAGCCGGAATGACGCCGCCCTGGTAGCCCGCGTTGGGCGCTTGCGGCGGCGGCGGGGGCACCGGCGCCTGCTGCTGGGTCGGCAACAGCGGCATGAACTTGCCCGGCGCGGCGTTCTGGTGTCCCACCACCGGCTCCTGTGCCGCGGTCGGCCGGACGGCAACCACCACCGCGACGGCCAGCGAGGCCACCCCGATGACCGCGAACGCGATCACGGCATTGCCGACCAGCAACGACCGGCGGCTCAGTTTCAGCGGGCCGGTCTCCGCGTCGGGGTCGTCCTCGTAGAAGTCGTCGAAATCGTCGACCTCGCCCGCGAACAGGTCGTCGTCATCGTCGGTCATTGAGTAGGCCAGCTGGTCGACCGCGGCAGGATCGGTCAACCCGGCGGACGGGGCCATCGCGGTCGCGTCGCCGGTCAGCCCGGCCGCGGGCGCCATCGCCGTCGCATCGCCGGTCAGCCCGACCGCCGGGGCCATCGCGGTGGAGTCTGCGGCCGGCGGTGCGGCCGCGATCGCGGCACCGCGGGCCAGCGCGAAGGTGGGGTCTTCGGGAATCTGTACCCGCATCGTCGCGTCGCGCAGCTGATCGGCGACCCCGGTCAGATCGGACGAGGCGCCCACCAAAAACACGTCGTTGGTGGCGTCGGGGTGCTCGCCCAGCCGGGCCATCATCGTGTCCAGCGTGCCGGTGGCGTCGCCGCCCAGCAGCTCGCTGGCCAGCATGGTCGGCGGTGCGTCCGGATCCCCGTCGGCGGCGCCCACCACCGACAGCGTCGCCGTGTTGTCATCCACCACCAGCGCGCCGCCGGACCGGCCCGCCGCGCGCATCAGGGCCGTCACCGCCTGCGACTGCGACAGCACCGCGACGTTGTGAACGCCGGAATCCTCCAGCGCCTGTCGCAGCTGGTCGGCGCTGGGATGGTCGGTCCAGCACAGCCGGGTCCCGACCAGCCGGTGGTTGTCGTTCGCCAACAGCCGATTGGTGCCCACCACGGTTTCGGTGAGTTGTTCGATGGGGTTGTTAGCCAGGTCGACGACGGATTGGTCGATCACGTCACTACCGGCACCCGCTCCGACAAGCGCTAAGCGGGCGACGGGGCCGGTGACAGCGACCCCCAAAACGACGTCCATACCTGCTCTCCTTCGGCTGGCCGACCCCGCAACCAGCTTGTCCCGGCATCATTACACTTCGGTACCGTCGGCAGTAACAATCATTCAGGCGACCCCGTTCGCCTACAGGCGCAGCGTAACCGCGTTCCCAGACCGGACGGTCACTCCCGCGTCGTCCGAACGGAGATTATGTTTCCAAGTAAGCAACGAAGTCGCCACGGCAGGGGGTTCCCCGGCCGCCTGAGCGAATGTGCGCCGTCCGTAACCGTCCGCGATACCCGGGGGGAACCGTGAGCCAGAGCAGCGACGAGGCGCCTACCGGCCCCATCAGAGGTGTGCCGGCCGCGGGCCCGCAGGTTGCCGGGGCGCCGGCCCCGCGACGCAACGTCGTGGCTGACCTGAGCGCTGCTGTCTTGCTCCTCGCCGCGGCGCTGCTGCCGTGGAACCTGTATTTCGGCATCGCGATCGCGGACAGCAACACGTCGGTGTTCGCGACCCTGATCGGGGTGACGCTACTTTCGCTGATCGCCATCGCTTTGCCCGGTTCCGGGCGGACGGTCAGCATGCTGCGGCTGGCGCTCAACGTTCCCTATTTGCTGCTGGTGCTCGCCTTCGTCGGGTTCGACGCGTTCGAGACCGTCCGCTTCGGCGGGACCGTGACCGTGCCGGGCGGTGTCGGGCCGGGCGCCTGGCTGGGTGTGGCCGGCGCGGTGCTAAGCACGCAGTCGGGCGGTCACGCCGCCGCGCCGGACGACGACACCGCGGATGGGCGGCACCGCTCCGCCCAGATCATCGGCGTCGTCTCGATGGTGGCCGCGGCATTGAGCTTCGGCTTCACCCTGTACTGGCGGGTGAAGTACGCGCTGGGCGACTCGGGCGGCGACTTCGGTAAGCAGAACATCGCGGTCATCGTGACGGCGACGGTGTACGGCCTGGTCGCGTTGATCGCGGTGCTCGTCGCCTCGCGGTGGCTGCTCAGCGGCACCAGGGCCGCTCGGTTGGCGATGATCGCGCTGGGAGCCTCGACGCTGGTCGCCGGGATCATCGTCTGGCTGCTACCCGTCGGCCGTGACATTGACGCGTTCCACGGCATCGCGCAGAACACGTCGACGGCGGGCGTCGGGTTCGAGGGCTATCTGGCGTGGGCCGCGGCCGCGGCGATCTTCGTGCCGCGCACGCTGTTCGGGCGCGCCCGAACGGTGGCGTCCGAGGAGGGCGCCTGGCGGGCGGCGGCCCGAACCGGCCTGTTGCTCATCGTCATGTGGAGCCTGGGATCGGTGGCGATGCGGATCACCGACCTGGCCGTCGCGGTGAGCCTGAACTACCCGTACTCGCGTTACGACAGCGTGGTGCTGGCCGCGTTCGACGTGGTCACCGCCGCGCTGGCCATCTGGTTGCGGATCAGCCTAGGCCAGGCGTCGGCCTCCGCCCGACTGATCACGACGCTGTGCGGACTTGTTGCCACACTGAGCATTTCGCGGGTCATCGTGGGCGTCGTGCTGGCGCCGCGGTTCCAGGAGGCGCCCAATGCGGTGCAAAACCCGGTCTACGGAAACGATCTCGCCCAGCAGATCACCAGCACCTTCGACGTGGCGCTGTCCGCGCTGGCGGTGTGCATTCTGGTGGCGGCGATCATCACCGGACACTTCAGCCGGCTGCGGCGTCGTCGCCGCGCCGCGCGCAGGCGTGCCGTCGCGCAGAATGCCGAGGCGCCGACGACCCACATCCCGACCGGCGCGGCGCCGGCCGATGTGACGACCCGGATCCCCACCGGCGAATCACCCACCACCGCAATACCGCAACTGGCCGGCTCGCCGCGGATCTTTCGCGGTGACGATTCGGCCACCAGCCAGATCCCGGTCGCCAAGCCGCAGATCTACCGGCCGCCGCACGACCCCTCGTAGCGCTAGTCAGCGCAGCGGCGCGAACGCGAACTCACGCAGGCCGTCGCGTGGATCGATCGCCGCGCGGAAGCCCAACACCTCGGCGGCGCGCGCGGGGTCGGCGACGATGTGGCGCACGTCGCCGCTGCGGTACTGCCCGGTGATCACCGGGGACACCGCCTCGTTGCGCGCCTCGCAGATCGCGGTGGCCACCTCCAGGATCGAGATCGGCCGGCCCGAGCAGACATTGACCGCGGTGAAGCCGTCGCGCTCAGCGGTGGCAGCGAGGTTCGCGGCCGCCACATCGTCGACGTGGACGAAGTCACGCATCTGGCCGCCGTCTTCGAAAACCCTTGGCGGCTCACCCTTTTCCAGCGCCGAGCGGAAGATCGCCGCCACTCCGGAGTATGGGGTGTCGCGCGGCATGCCGGGACCGTAGACGTTGTGGTAGCGCAACGCCACCACCGAGCCGCCCGTCGACTCCGACCACGCCAGCGCGTAATGCTCCTGGGCCGTCTTGCTGGCGGCGTACAGGCTGCGCGGGCGCAGGGCGGCATCCTCATCGACCAGCCGCCAGGCCAGCTCCTCGCCGCCGCGCGGGCAGCGGTGCTCGAAGGTCCCGGCGTCGAGGTCGGCGCGCCGTCGAGGCAACGGGTCGACCTCCCCGTGCCGCGGGCAGCCGTAGCGGCCCTGCCCGTACACCACCATTGACGACGCCAGCACCAGGCGAGAAACCCCGGCGGCGAACATCTGCGCCAGCAGCACCGTGGTGCCGTAGTCATTGTGGCCGCCGTAGGCGGGCGCGTCGGCCGCGTCGACGCCGGCGCCCACCATCGCGGCCTGGTGACACACCAGATCGACACCGTCGAGCAGCGGGGCCAGCGCCTCGGCATCCCGGATATCAACCCGACGGCATCCGTTGGGCAGCAATGCTTTTGGACCGTGCGCCGCAGGCAACAGCAGATCGACGCCGATCACCTCGTGACCCGCCGCGCGCAGCGCCGCGTCCACCCGCGACCCGATGAAACCGGCCGCGCCGGTCAGCAGCACCCTCACGGCAGCTCGAACGGCAGCGTGACACCGGTGTGCGACAGGCAGTGCGTGCAGTCGCGCTCGACGGCCACCCGGCCGATAGTCTCGCGCACCAGCGTCTTGAACGGCTCGATGTTCTTCTCGAATTCCACCATCACGTCGACCGTCTTCACCCCCTCACCATGGCTGACACCCGCGTCCAGATCGGTCACCAAAGCAATTGCCGCATAACATATTTCAAGCTCACGAGCCAGCACCGCCTCCGGATATCCGGTCATGTTGACCAGCGTGAAACCCGCCGCGGCGAACCAACGGCTCTCGGCGCGGGTGGAAAATCGCGGGCCCTGGATCACCACCATGGTGCCGCCGTCGACCACGTCGGGCAGGCCGGTGGCCGCCTCGCGCAAAACCGGGCAATACGGGTCGGCGAAGTCGACGTGAATCGCGCCGGAGTCGAAGTAGGTGTCGGCGCGGCCGTTGGTGCGGTCCACCAGCTGATCGGGCACCACGATCGAGCCCGGTCCATAGGCGGGATTCAGACTGCCCACCGCGCACGGCGCGAGTACCCGCCGCACCCCCAGCGAGCGCAGCGCCCACATGTTGGCGCGGTACGGCACGGTGTGGGCCGAGTACTCGTGCTGGGCGCCGTGCCGGGGCAGAAAGACGACCTCGTGCTCCCCGACGGTGCCCACCGTCAGCGGGGCACTGGGCGGGCCGTACGGGGTCTGGGGGGTGACGTGGCGAACGTCGGAGCCGAAGAACGTATAGAAACCGCTGCCGCCGATCACTGCGAGCATTTACGCCGCTTCCTCTCCCCCGCAAGCGGGTGGGGGTACCTCCCCCTTGTGGGGGCGTGCCCCCACATCGCTGTTTTGCTCTGCATCGTCACCGGCGGGCATTCGCCCATTGTGGTGCATAGGGCAGGATGCCCTGGTGGCCACTTTTGCGCAGTGGATATCGGGGGCCCGGCCGCGGACGCTGCCCAACGCGATCGCACCGGTCGTCGCGGGCACCGGTGCGGCGGCATGGCTGCACAGCGCCGTGTGGTGGAAAGCGCTGCTGGCGCTGGCCGTCGCCGTCGCGCTGACGGTCGGCGTCAACTACGCCAACGACTACTCCGACGGCATCCGGGGCACCGACGACGTCCGCACCGGCCCGGCACGGCTGGTGGGCTCGAAACTGGCGACGCCACGAGCGGTGCTGACCGCCGCGGTGGCCTCGCTCGCGGTGGGCGCGGCGGCCGGTCTGGCGCTGGCCCTGCTGTCCGCGCCGTGGCTGATCGCGGTCGGTGTCGTGTGCATCGCGGGCGCCTGGCTGTACACCGGCGGCTCGCGGCCCTACGGGTATGCGGGGTTCGGCGAGGTCGCGGTGTTCGTGTTCTTCGGCCTGGTCGCGGTGCTGGGCACGCAGTACACCCAGGCACTGCGGGTGGACTGGGTAGGCATGGAGCTGGCGGTGGCCACCGGCGCGTTGTCGTCGTCGGTGCTGGTGGCCAACAATCTGCGGGATATCCCGACCGACGCGCAGGCCAACAAGATCACCCTCGCGGTGCGCCTCGGCGACACCTACACCCGGGTGTTCTACCAGGGGCTGCTGGCGACCGCCGGGGTGCTGACCCTGGCGTTGATGTGGGCGACGCCGTGGTGTGCGGCGGGCCTGGTCGCCACGCCGTTGGCGCTGCGCGCTGCCGGGCCGGTGCGATCCGGGCGCGGCGGCCCCGAGCTGATCCCGGTGCTGCGCGACACCGGACTGACGATGCTGGTCTGGGCGGTCGCGGTGGCCGCCGCACTGGCGCTGGCCCATTGACGCACCCAGCGTCGGTGCGCGCTCAAGGCTTCGAGGGTGCAGCTACGGCGGGCTCACGCGACACCCGATAACGCGATTCCTTCACGAAGAGGTCGTCGGATTCCGGCAACACACGTTAGCGTCGGTGTGACAGCCCTTACACCGCTAGACCGAGCGAGGAGCGCAATGCAGCAGATCGCCGCGACCAGTGGGCCCAGGAACATCGGACTGCTCAGCGTCGGCGCGTACCGCCCCGAACGCGTGGTCACGAACGAGGAGCTGTGCCGCAACATCGACTCGTCCGATGAGTGGATCTACTCGCGCACCGGCATTAAGACCCGCCGCTTCGCCGCCGCCGACGAATCCGTCGCGTCCATGTCGATCGAGGCCAGCCGGGAAGCGATCGCCAGGGCGTCGCTGGAGGCGACCGATATCGACGGCGTCATCGTCGCCACCAGCACCCAATTCCTGCAGACCCCGGCCAGCGCACCGGCGGTCGCTTCGGCGTTGGGCGCAGCCGGTGTGCCCGCATTCGACGTCTCGGCCGGATGCGCCGGCTTCGGCTACGCGGTCGGCGTCGCGGCCGACATGATCCGCGGCGGCAGCGTGGCCAAGATGCTGGTCATCGGTTCGGAGAAGCTGTCTCCCACCGTGGACATGCTCGACCGCAGCAACTGCTTCATCTTCGCCGACGGCGCCGCCGCGGTCGTGGTGGGCGAGACCCCCGAGCAAGGTATCGGGCCGACCGTGTGGGGCAGCGACGGCGAACAGGCCATGGCCATCCGTCAGGACATCGATTGGATCGCCTACACCGAGAACCCGACCGGCCCGCGCCCGTTTCTGCGCCTGGAAGGCAGCGCTGTATTCCGTTGGGCCGCATTCGAAATGGGCAAGGTCGGGCGGCAGGCGATGGACGCCGCAGGCGTGCGGTCCGATCAGATCGACGTGTTCATCCCGCATCAGGCCAACGCCCGGATCAACGAGGTACTGGCCAAGAATCTGGACCTGCGCTCGGACGCGATCGTCGCCAATGACATTGAGCACACCGGGAACACGTCCGCGGCGTCCATTCCGCTGGCGATGGCCGAGCTGCTCGCGACCGGGGCGTCCCAGCCCGGCGATCTGGCGCTGCTGATCGGTTACGGCGCCGGCCTGAGCTATGCCGCGCAGGTCGTGCGGATGCCCAACTACTGAGCTCAGCTCTCGGGGGGCTCGTCGTCGACGGCCTCACCGCGCAGCCGGGCCTGCAGGTGTTCGCGTTCGGCGCGGCGGCGTTCGCCGGACACCGCGAGCGAGGCCGTGGCACGCCGGCGCAGCGGGGCGAACACCCAGATACCCAAGGGCATCGCGATGATCAACGCGAACAGCGCCGCGACGACGATCGGGATCTGGTTGACGCCGAGCAGCCGCGCCACGAGATAGATCACGGCGGTGAGCACGACCGCGAGCAGCAGCCGCGCCGCCGCGTAAAGCAAAACATCGACAACCACGCGGTCTCGAGTGCGCTGCTGCGCACCGTCCGGCGGATGGTTCCCAGTGCTGTTGTCGCTCGGCCCTTCTGACACAGCTCGAGCCTACGGCGCGAGTATATTCGCTCACAGGAGGTGTGCAGTGCTCTACCTGGTGGTCGTCCTGGTGTTGGGGACGCTGATCTACATTGGCTGGCACGCGGCGCGATCACAGGCGCACCGGCCGAAGACGCGCGTCATCGGGCCCGACGACGATCCAGACTTCATGCGGCGGTTGGGAAGCGGGGACGACAACCCCCGCTGACCCCTCCGTCAGACGATGCCGAGGTTTGGCTGGTCTCCTGGAAACCCTTCGGCGACAACGGCAGCCAGGCCGGTGAGTGCTTCGCGGGTCTCCCGCCGCAGCTGATCCAGGTGGATCTCGGCGCCCTCGTCGAGATGAGCGTCGTAGGGCACCAACCGCACCGCGCGGCAGCGCCGCGAGAAGTGATCGACCACCTTGTTCATGTCGACCTTGCCGGTCCGCGGGCGCACCGCGTTGATGACCGCGATCGAATTGCGCACCAGCGCTTGGTGGCCGTGCGCGTCCAGCCAGTCCAGCGTCGCCGACGCGCTGCGCGCACCGTCGATGGAACCAGAACTCACCACGATCAGAACGTTGGCATTCTCCAGCACAGACGACATCGCCGAGTGCAGCAAGCCCGGCCCGCAGTCGGTGATCACCAGGCCGTAGTAGCGCTCGAGGATGCCCAGGGTGCGGGTGTAGTCGTCGGCGTCGAATTCCTCCGACACCGCCGGATCACTGTCCGACGCCAGCACTTCCAGCCCGCTCGGGCCCCTCGAGGTGTAGCGGCGGACATCGCTGTAGCGCTCGACGGTTCCGGCGTCGTGCAGAAGTTGACGCACCGTTCCCGCGGTCTCCAGCGGGACCTTTTGACTCAGGGTGCCGCGGTCCGGGTTGGCGTCGACGGCCACCACCCGATCGCCGCGGATCTCGGCGAACGTGGCGCCCAGGGTGGCGGCGATCGTGGTTTTGCCGACGCCGCCCTTCAGGGAGATCACCGCGATCCGGTAGGAGCCGCGCAGCGGCCGGTTGACCGACGCCACCAGGTTGTTCTGCCGGGCGGCCCGAGGGCTCTCCCCCAGGTTGATCGTCCGGCCGGACAGCACGTACACCAGCCGCCGCCAGCCCTCCGAGGGCGGCGGCTTGATCGGGCGCAGCAGCATGCCGGTGGACAGCTCCGGATACGGCGTGTGCGGCAGGTGCTCGCGGCGGTACGGGGCCGGGGCTTGCGCGGGCGCGTCGGCCTGGCCGTTGTAGTAGGCGCCGTATGCGGTCGGGTCGACGCGCGGGATGCCGGTCACGGGCGTGGAATCCCAGGGCGGCATCGCGCCCGGGGGCGGCGCCGGTGCTTCGCGCCGCTCGGTTGCCGGCTGCCGACCCTGGGCGCGGAAGCCCGCGAAGGCCCTCGTCGGTGCCTCGGTGTTGGGATCGGCAGACGTCTCGCCGGCCGACTGCTGCTCCTGCGGGTTCAAATCAGCCGTCGGATGTTCGGGCGCCCCCACGCCACTCGATGACTGCTCAGCCACGTGCATTTCCCCCTTGTTGCGGTGTCGCTTCCTAACTGTCAGCCCACGCCGGCATACGAATGCAGGCCCACGGTGACCAGGTTAACGAAGAACAAATTGAAGACCATGGCCACGAAACCGACCACGTTGACCCAGGCGGCCTTTCTGTCACGCCATCCCGCGGTCGACCTGGCATGCAGGTACGCCGCGTATACCACCCAGGCGATGAACGAAACCGTCTCCTTGGGATCCCAGCCCCAATATCTGCCCCAGGCCTCCTCAGCCCAGATGGCTCCGAAGATGACCCCGAAACCGAAGACCGGGAACGCGAAGATCGTGGTGCGGTAGGCGATGCGGTCCAGGGTCTGTGCGTCGGGCAGCCGATGCACGATGCGGGCCACCACTCCCTCGGCGGCCGGGTCGCCGAACCGCGAGGTGCGCAGCAAAAACAGGATGCTGGCGATGCCGGCGACCAAAAACACCCCCGAGCCCAGGCTGACCACCGACACGTGGATGGGCAGCCAGTAGGACTGCAGCGCCGGCATCACGGGAGCGGCATTGGTGTAGAGCCAGCGCCCGGACACCGTGAGCAGGATCAGCACCGGCAGCAGCAGGAATACCCACAGCGGGCGGAACTGCGGTCGGCGCAGCACGATTGCGCCGGCGATCAGCCCGCACAGGCAGGTGAGGTTGATGAACTCGTACATGTTGCCCCACGGCACCCGCATGGTGGCCAGACCGCGCAGCACCAGGCAGGCCAGCAGCAGGCCGATGCCGAGGTAGACGACCGCCAGTCCGGCTCGCCCGGCGCGTTCGTCGACCGGCCGCCGGTCGACGTCCTCGACGATGCCGGGCGTGGCGCTGTCGGCGCGCACGCCGGCCAGTACCCGCTCGCGGTTGTCAGATCGCCTGCTGCCGACGTAGGCGAGCTCGAAGGCCAGCAGCAGCAGCGCGACGACCAGGGCCACCACCGCCGAGGTGAACGCCCAGTCGGAGTAGCGCGCCAAGCCGATATTGACATGTGTGGTGTTCACGTGACGTCCACCTCAGAACTCCTTCTGGACGCTGGGTTTGGGGCCTGCCCCGGGGCGGCGGATTCGTCGAGCCCGCTCAACAAGCGCTCGGTGAGCCGTTCGAACTCGTCACCCCAACCGGAGTTGTCGGTGCGGGCCAAGCCGCCCAGCTCGACGTTGACCGTACCGGGAGCCGATTCCACCGGCATCAGACGAACCCATACCCGGCGCCGGCGCACCAGCAGCGAGACCAGCAGCCCGGCCATCATCGTGATCGCGAAGACCAGCACCCAGGCCTGGCCGGGGTCGTGGGAAACCTGCAGGTTGACGAACGGCACGGCACCATCGAACCGGATCATGGTGCCCGCGCCGGGACCCTGGTCGATGCGCACCTCCTGGCCGGCACGCAGGTTGACCCGCTTCTCCTTGGTCAGCCGGCCCTGCTCGATGAGCCGCGGATCCAGGGTGAACAACGACTGCGGGCGCCCGGTGTCCAGGCCGGTGTCGCCGCGGTAGATGTCGACGGCCACCGCCGGGGCGTCCAGCGCCGGGAACCGCGACGACAGCAGCGCGCCGTCGAGTTGCGCGGTCGGCGCCAGCAGGCCCTGGATCGCGATCTGGTGCTGGCGGCGCTCCGCGGCGTTCGGGAAGCTGCCGGCCGGCGGGTCGATGCGCGCCACCCCCGACGAGAGCAGGGTCTGCGGATTGTCGGGGCGCCACTGCACGGTCGACGTCCGCTGCTGCCCGTCGGGAAAGGTCACCGTGAAGGTGGGCGCATAACCGTGGCCCTGCAGGTACACCCGGTCGCCGCCGACCCGCAGCGGGTGGTTGACCTCCAGCCGGTAGGGCCGCCAGCTGTTGGCCGCCAGGTCGCGACCGTCCTGGTAGTCGATGTCGGCGGCGAACGACGTGGCCTGCCCGGACGGCAGGTAGTGCGCCTGAAAGTCGTTGACCCGTACGCAGATCGGGTGCAACGAGGTGCCGTCGACGGTGTTGCCGGCGCGGAACGAGTCGAACGCGGCCGGTGAGGCCGAGCAGAAGCCGGGGCCGCCGTCGGCGATGACGATGACGTTGCCTTCGTAGCCAAACAGCTTGCCGACGGCCACCGCGACCAGCAGGCCCAGCAGCGAGAAGTGGAAGACGATGTTGCCGAATTCGCGTAGGTAGCCCTTTTCGGCCGAGATCTCCACGGCGTGGTCCTCGTGGCGGATCGCGGTGCGCCAGCCGTTCAGCCGCCCGGCGATGCTGTTCGCCACGGCGTTCAGGTCCGCCTCGTCGGCCAGGGTGAGCTGCGAGCTGGCGTGCTTGGGTAGCCGGGCCAGGTTGCGGGGGGCGGCGACGGGCGTGGCGCGCAGGCTGCGGGCGTGCTCGATCATCCGCGGGGTCAGGCAGCCGACCAGGGAGACGAACAGCAGCACGTAGATGGCGGTGAACCAGAAGCTGGAGAACACCTCGAAGGCCTGCAGCCGATTCAGCCACGGGCCGATGGTCGGGTGGGCGGCCAGATACTCGTCGACCTTGCCCTCGTTCAGGCTGCGCTGCGGCAGCAGCGCTCCGGGGATCGCGCCGAGCGCCAGCAGGCACAGCAGCACCAGCGCGGTGCCCATCGAGGTCAGCGCGCGCCAGGTGTTGCGCATCTTGGAAACCAGCACTGCGAGAAGCTGTCTCAAATCGGCAACCTCACGTCGCTGACGAACGCGTCGCGCAGCCAGGAGATGAAGTCGTTCCACACGCCGGTGACCAGCAGCACCCCGACGGCGATCAGCAGCGCGCCGCCGAAGACCTGGATGGCCCGGCTGTGCCGGCGCAGCCAGCCGAGGCCGGCGACCGCGCGCGCCGAGCCAAAAGCCAACAGCACGAACGGGATTCCCAACCCCAGGCAGTAGGCGATCACCAGCAGGATGCCGCGCGGAACATTCGCGCCTTCGGTGGCCGAGGCCACGGTGATCACGCCGGTCAGCGTCGGGCCCAGACACGGCGTCCACCCCAGCGCGAACACCGCACCCAGCACCGGCGCCCCGGCGACCGTCGTCAGCTGTTGCGGGCTGAACCCGACCTGGCGCTGCAGAGCGGGAACGAGCCCGACGAACACCAGGCCCATCACGATGGTCAACACGCCGCCGGCGCGCTGCAGCAGCAGCTGGTTGGTGATCAGCGTCGTCGTCATCCCGAGCACGGCGACGGTGCCGAGGACGAACACCGTGGTGAATCCGGCGACGAACAGGGCCGCCGATCCGGCGACGCGCCACCGGGCCGTGGGCGGGGCTTTGACCACGCCAGACCCCGGCTGGTCGTCCACTCCGACCACCGCGGCCAGATACGACAGGTAGCCGGGCACCAGCGGCACCACGCAGGGCGAGGCGAACGACACCAGCCCCGCCAGCACGCAGGCACCCAGCGCCACCAGCAAGGGCCCGGCGGCGGCCGTCTGTGCGAAACCGGTCATCGAGACGAACCCTGCTGCCCCGGCGCCTGCACGCCCGGCGGCGCTTCCCGCGTCAGCTGCTGCACCACCGGGCGCAGATCGGACGCCAGCAACTCCCGCAAGAACACCGCCGCGACCCGGTGCTGGCGATCCAGCACCAGCGTCGACGGGATGACGGTGGTCGGATACTTGCCGCCGAACGCGATCAGGGTGCGCATCGCCGGGTCGTAGATCGACGGGTAGGTGACGGCCCGGTCGTTGACGAAGTCCAGGGCCGCCTGGCGATTGTTGTCGCGCACGTCGATGCCGAGGAATGACGCCCCCGATTCGCGGGTGGCGTCATACACCTGCTGCAGCTGCGTGA
This sequence comes from Mycobacterium sp. 050272, assembly GCF_039023525.1. Classification (NCBI taxonomy): domain Bacteria; kingdom Bacillati; phylum Actinomycetota; class Actinomycetes; order Mycobacteriales; family Mycobacteriaceae; genus Mycobacterium; species Mycobacterium sp. 050272. The sequence continues at coordinate 328,103 of NZ_JBCHKV010000001.1, forward strand.
CTTCGGCGCGGCACGGCCCGCACCACTGGCCCCAGACGTTGATGACGACGACGTTGCCGGAGAAGATCGAGTCGTCCAGCGACAGGGTGTGCGACGGGTCGGCCAGGTCCGGTCCGGACAGGGGGCCGGGGCGGCCGCGACTCGACGGCGGGTCGTAGAAGATGTCGGTTTTGCCTCCGGGAGAGACGAATTCGAAGGTGCCGCCCTGCGCGACGGCGTCATGACCAGCCGAGCAGCCGGTCAGCAACCCGGAGATTGCCAACACAGCCACGGCGATCATCGACCGAAGCACGCTCAAGTGCCCCGCGCCGGTTGGGAGTACTCGACGTCGACCAGCCGGTCGCCGTCGTAGACCAGGGTGGTCAGCGAGGCGAGGTCGCATTCGCGCCGCCGCGGGTCGTGCCACAGCCGCTGGCCGGTCAGGTGCAGCCGCAGCGTCCACACCGGCAGCTGATGGCTGACGCACACCACCTCGTGGCCCGCGCCGCGGGCCCGCGCCTTGTCCACCGCGGTCGACATGCGCTGCGCGATCTCGCGATAGGGCTCACCCCAGGACGGCGTGAACGGATTGCGCAGCTGCCACCACACCCGTGGGTCGCGCCAGGCGCCGTCACCGGGACTGACCCGCCGGCCCTCGAAGAAGTTCGCCGACTCGATCAGATCGGGATCGGTGTCGATGGGCAGGTTGAGCCCGGACGCGATGGGCGTCGCGGTCTCCTGCGCCCGCTGCAGCGGCGAGGCGACGACCGCGACGATGTCGCGGCCGGCCAGCGCGTCGGCGACCGCCGCCGCTTGCGCTTTCCCCCGGTCGGACAGGTGAAATCCGGGCAGCCGCCCGTACAAGATGCCGTCGGGGTTGTGCACCTCGCCGTGGCGCATCACATGCACCCGGGTTTGTTCGGCCATCAAGCTTCTCCCTCGTGGGTCGCGCTCGCGGCAGCGCGCGCGGCACCGGGCAGCGCGGCCGCGATTCGCTCGAACGCGGTGTCGTCGAGTGCCGTCGAAACGAACCACGCCTCGAACGCGCTGCACGGCGGGTAGACCCCCGCGTCCAGCAGGGCGTGGAAGAACGACGGATAGCGCCACGTCTGACTGTTGCGAGCCGACCCGAAGTCGGTGACCGGCGTGTCGCTGAAGAACACCCCGAGCATATTGCCCGCTCGCGGAATCTGATGTGGCACACCAGCATTGGTGAGCGCTTCGGAGAACAGCCCGGCCAGGCGGTCGGCGTTGGCGTCCAGCGCCGCGTAGACGGCATCGTCGGAGGCACGCAGGGTGGCCAGCCCGGCGGCCATCGCCACCGGGTTTCCCGACAAGGTGCCGGCCTGATACACCGGCCCCAGCGGCGCCAGGCGCTCCATCACCTCGACCCGTCCGCCGAACGCGGCGGCGGGCAGACCGCCGCTCATCACCTTCCCGAACGTGAACAGGTCGGCGGCGACGGGATCGATTCCGTACCAACCGCTTCGGCTGACCCGGAAGCCGGTCATCACCTCGTCGACGATCAGCAGCGCGCCGTGCTCGGCGGTGATCGCCCGCAGCGCCGCGTTGTAGCCCGCACCCGGCGGGACGACACCCATGTTGCCGGGGCTGGCCTCGGTGATCACCGCGGCGATCTGGTCGCCGAACTGCGCGAAGGTCTCCCGCACCGCGTCAATATCGTTGTAGGGCAACACAATTGTGTCGGCCGCGGCGGCGCCGGTGACACCGGGCGAGGACGGCAGTCCCAGCGTCGCCACCCCGGATCCCGCGTCGGCGAGCAACGCGTCGGCGTGACCGTGATAGCAGCCGGAGAACTTGATGATCTTGGCCCTGCCGGTGAAGCCGCGGGCCAGCCGCACCGCGCTCATCGTGGCCTCGGTGCCGGAGTTCACCAGCCGCAGCCGTTCGACCGGTGCGACCCGGCCGATGATCTCGGCGGCCAGCTCGGACTCCGCCGGGGTGGGCGCCCCGAACGACAGACCGTTCGCCGCGGCCTTGGTGACCGCGTCGACCACGGCGGGGTGCGCGTGGCCCAGGATCATCGGACCCCAGGAACAGACCAGGTCGACGTAGCGATTGCCGTCGGCGTCGGTGAGCCAGCAGCCGTGCGCTTCGGTGATGAAGCGCGGCGTGCCGCCCACCGCGGTGAACGCGCGCACCGGCGAGTTCACCCCGCCGGGGATGACCTTGCAGGCTTCGTCGAACAACCGCGCCGAGGTGCGCACCGACGCGGTCGCCTGATCAGTGCTGCCCATGCCGACCAGTGTCCCAGCCTTCGCCGATCGCTCAACTACAGGGTGTAGCAGTCAGGCGTCCTGTTGGTCGGATTCCTGCGCGGCCATCAGGTCGCGGCGGGCCGCCGCGCGTTCTCGTTCCCCCGCACGCCGGTGCGCCTCGACATCGCCGAGACCCTCCCGAACAGCGAGCTCCTCGATCTCGGCGGCGCGTTCGTGGGCAGCGCCGGCCTCGTAGTGGCGCAGCAGCTCGCGGTCGCGGGCCTGCTGGTCGCGCACCTGGGCGCGGGCGGCACGCTCGGCCGCGCGCTCGGCGTCTTCGGGCGTGACGGCCTTGCGTTCCGCGAGCTCCGCGCCGCGCTGCAGCAGCTCGCGGGCGCGTTGGGCGGCTTCATCGCCGGGTGAGGCGGCCATGCAATGAACCTACGCCGTTTGCGCCGGATTAAGCGGCGACGCCTTGAAGTCGCCCGCCGACGAAGAGTTGGATGGTGCCATGAAACTTCCCCAAGGCCTGGCCCGGTTCAACCGGCACGTCACCAACCCCATTCAGAAGATGTGGGCCGGCTGGGCCCCGTCCTTCGCCATCATCGAGCACACCGGGCGCAAATCCGGCAAGGAGTTCCGCACGCCGGTGAGCGCGTTCGAGGCCACAGTCGACGGCAAACCCGGCATCGCGGTGCTGCTGACCTACGGCCCGGATCGCGACTGGCTGAAGAACCTCAAGGCCGCCGGCGGCGGGAAGATGCGCCGCCACGGCAAGACCTTCGGCATCACCGACCCCCAGATCGTCAGCCGCGACGAGGCCGCCGAGCATGTCAGCGGCGGAGCCCAGAAGGTCTTCGGGCGGCTGCCGTTCGAGCAGGCGGTGCTGTTCACCAAGACGTCCTAGGCGGCGCGGCGCACCCGCGCGCGCATCACCCCGTACAGCCCCAGCACGAACGCCCAGGACAACAGCGACAACCAGAGCTGGCTGCGTGCCGAATGGTCGAACGCCATCTGCACCAGCACGGCGGTGATTGCGGCCAGCGTGAGGATCGACAGCACCGGGAAGAACCACATCTTCAATCGAAGCTTCTCCGGGGGAGTGCGCCGACGCAGGATGATCTGCGACAGGGCGATCAGCCAGTAGACGAACAAGATGATCGCGCCCGAGGAATTGAGCAGGAAAAGAAACACCGTGCGCGGCGCCAGCCAGGACATCAGCACGCACAGGAACCCGATCGCCGACGAGAACAAGATGGCGAAGTGCGGCACACCGCGCCCGCTGAGTTTGACCAGCCGCATCGGCGCCTCGTTGCGCGCGGCGAGCACGAACAGCATGCGCGATGCGGTGTAGAGGCCGGAGTTCAAACACGACAGCACCGCCGTGAGCACCACCGCGTTCATCACCTGATCCGCACCGGCCAGGCCCATCTGCTTGAACGCCGCGACATACGGCGAAGCACCGAGCTCGACCGAGTGCCACGGCAGGATGACCACGAGCAGAAAGACCGAGCCGACGAAGAAGATCGCGATGCGCACGACCACCGAGCGGGTCGCCCGTTGCACCCCGAGCGCCGGGTCGCGGCTTTCGGCCGCGGCGATCGTGACGATCTCGGCGCCGACCATCGAGAAGATCACCACGACGATCGCGGCGAAGACCGCGCCGATGCCCTTGGGGAAGAATCCGCCGTGAGCGGTCAGGTTGGCGAACCCGCCGTGATGCCCCGGCCACAGGCCGAGCACGAATGCCGCACCGATGCCGAGGAATGCGATGATGGTCGCGACTTTGATTCCGGCGAACCAGAATTCGAACTCGCCGAACGATGTCACCGAGAACAGATTCGTCGCGGTCATCAACACCATCAGGCACAGCGACAGCAACCACAGTGGCGCGTGGAACCAATAGTTGAGGATTTTGCCGCCGGCGACCGCCTCGAACCCGACGACGATCACCCAGAAGTACCAATACAGCCAGCCCACCGAAAACCCGGCCCAGCCGCCCAACGCGTTGGCCGCGTAATCGGCGAAGGATCCGGTCGACGGGTTGGCGGCGGCCATCTCGCCGAGCATCCGCATCACCAGGACGACCAGCACGCCACACAGCGCGTACGTCAGGAACGCGGCGGGACCGGTGTCGCGGATCACCACGCCCGACCCGACGAACAACCCGGCGCCGATCACACCGCCGAGCGCGATCATGCTCAGCTGCCGCTGCGAAAGCCCTTGGCGCAGCTCCGCAGTGCTACTCACGTCTTGCATGTCTCGGGCCTCCCGGCGCGCCCCAGCTAGTCTTGAAAATTAACCACAGCACATGGTGGCTGATGCATCAACCAGAGGCGCCCGACGACTGGCGCTCAGGTTACGCGGCCAGTCGCCACGCCGCAGGTATGCGAGCGGCGCCCGATCACCCTAAGCCGGACCCGCGATGTGTCAGGCCGAGCTACCCGGATTCGACGTGGGTTCAAAAATATCTCGTGAAATGCTGGGAGAGAATGCAATTCAAACCCTCAGGTGCGCGGAATTCCAACAGCAGAAAGGTTTTCACGCATGAATCCCGTGGTCTATAACGGAGCTTAAGCACGCTGTCGCCGCGCGTTTACGTGCGCGGCGTTAGATCCTCTGCGCATGCATGTAGCTAAGTAAAAAACACGCTTATGGCCGAAAAGAGGCTCATGCCATGGATTTCGCGCTGCAGCCACCGGAGGTCAACTCCGGACTCATGTATACCGGCCCCGGGGCGGGACCGATGCTGGCGGCGGCAGCGGGTTGGGATGCGGTGAGCGCTCAGCTGGAGGTGGCCGCGAGTGACTGCACCGCGCAGGTCGCGGAGCTGACCGGCCACTGGCGGGGTCCTTCGTCGCTGGTGATGGCGAGCGCGGCCGCACACCAAGTGGGATGGCTGCACGCCACCGCCGCTCAGGCCGCGAAGACTGCCGCACAGGCCTACGCCGCCGCAGCTGCGTACGAGGCGGCGTACGCGATGACGGTGCCCCCGCCGGTCATCGCGGCCAACCGTGCCCAGCTGACGGTGTTGGTGGCCACCAACTTCCTGGGACAGAACACGCCGGCGATTGCGGCCACCGAAGCCCAGTACATGGAGATGTGGGTCCAGGACGCCACCGCGATGTACGCCTACGCCGCCGACTCCGAGACCGCCAGCGCACTGCAACCCTTTGAACAACCACAACAGACCACCCGGCCGGACGGGCGGCTGGACCAGACTCGCGCTGTGGCTCAGGCCGCCGGCAACACCACCAGCGCCCGCACCCAATCCCTGGTACAGCTCAGCTCGAATACCACCACACAACAACTCAACTCGAGCGGCGTCACGAACCAGATCGTCTCTAGCGCCGCCGCCGACGCCGACCCCGCCATCGGTCCCGGCTCCTACACCGTGACGACCACTCTCGATGAAACAAGCGTGGCGTTCGTCGGGGCGCAAGCCGACTCCACTGTTACGGTCACCCTCCAAGGCGGCAACGGCGTCATCCTGGTGGGGGACGGCTTCGTAATACCTTTGGAGCAGGGCGCCGCGACCGTAGTCCAGCCAAACGCCCCGGTGATGCTCAGCGCCGGCAGCTCCGCCCTCGTCGAAGTCGGGGGCGGCACGGCCAACATCAGCGGTGAGGGATTCGCGATCACCTCCCTGAGCCCGGTCGCGACGCCCATCGCCCCCAGCACGGCCCCGGTGGCACCGGCGACCGCGGTCGCGAGCGGCTCACCGGGGTTGGCGGGCACCTCGGGAATCCAGCCCCAGCTCAACGCCAGCGCGCTGTTGGGCGAGACCGTCTGCACGCCGACCCGCGCCGGCCTGCTGGGCCAGGCCGACGCCGGTGTCCCGATGCCGTTGCAAGCGCCCGCCCTTGAACCTGTTTAGTCCAGGCGGGTGGCCACCACGGACCACGCCGGAAGGTGCACCCGGTGGTCTTCCAGGAGCGGGTCGATCACGCCTAGTCGATGCACCAGCGGTCGCATCTTCTCCAGAATCTCGCCCTGCTGGTCGGACGCAAACGTTTTCATCGCGTCGAACGTCTCCTTGAGGAAGCGGGCCTGATAGGTCGTTGCACCCAGGTAGTCGATACGCCACCCGCTGCCACCGAGGACCCGCTCGAAATTGTCGGCCGGTATACCCGTCCACTGCAGGCCGTTGACGTTGTGGGGGCTGAATTCGAACATGTACAGACGAGCCCCGGGCTTGGTGGCCCGGTGCAGCGCTTGCGCGTACCGGGTCTGGATGTCCTCGTCATTCAAAAACACGTGATAGAACGCGCTGTCGACCACGGTGTCGAATCGGCCGTCGAAACCTTCCAGCCTGGTGGCGTCGGCCACCTGGAAATCGACTTGGACCCCGGCCTGTTCGGCGTTTCGTTTGGCGCGCTCGATAGCCGACGGCGACTCGTCGATCCCTGTTGCCGAATACCCTTGCGCCGCAAAATGAATGGCGTGGTAGCCGGGACCGGTGCCGGGATCGAGCACCTCGCCGCGGATCCCGCCGTAGGCCACCAGTTGCTCAACGGCCGGCTGCGGGCCGCCGATGTCCCAGGGGATCCGCCGGTCGGTGTGCTCCGCCTGGTCGTACAACGACTCGAAACCGGCGACGTTGGCGTCAGTCACTTGTCTTCTCGCTTCCTCGGCGGCTGCCGACGGGGAACGACAACTCCAGTAGTGCAGCCTACTGAGGAAAGCGACTGTGCAGGGGGCTTAGAGGTAGAGATCTTGGTCGCGGATCAACGCCGTGGCGATCACGCTAATCACCGCCGTGGCAACCAGATACCCGCACGCCAGCCACGGCGTGCCTCCGGTCGCGGCGATCAGCGCGGTCAGGATCATCGGCGTCACCCCGGAGGCATAGATGCCCGAGAACTGGTAGACGAACGACAAGCCGGTGTAGCGGGTCCGGGTCGGGTACAGCGACGAGAACAGCGTGCCCTGCGCGCCGTAGAACAGCGCGTGCACGACACCGAACACGATGACCATCGCCAGCCCGAACAACACCAGGTTCTTGGTGCCGAACAGAGCGAAGACCGGGAAGGTCACCAGGCCGTAGCACACCACGCCCACCAGGTAGACACGCCGGGCGCCGTATCGGTCGGTCAGTGCACCCGACACCGGCAACAGCACCGCCATCACCAGGGCGGCGATGGTCACCACGACCAGGACGGACACCTTGTGCAAGCCCAGCGCCCCGGTGGCATAGCTGATCGCGAACACGCCCCAGGTGTTGAACGCCGAACCCTCGGCCCACCGAGAAAGCAGTCCCAGCAAGGTGTTTCGCCTGGATCGGCCGCCGCGGAAAATCTCGCGGATCGGCACGGTGGAGGCCGCCTCGAGGTCGCGCAGCTCCTGGAACGCCGGTGTCTCGTCGACGCGCCAGCGCACCAGGACGCCGACCACGACCAGCACCAGGCTCAGCAGGAAAGCGATCCGCCAGCCGTAGGCGAGGAACTCCGCCGAACCCAATTCGACCTGCAGAAGCGCGAAGATGCCGGTGCCCAGCGCCAGGCCCAGGGCCAGGCCGATTTGCGGGATCGCCCCGTACCGGCCGCGCTGGTCGCCGGGGCTGTGTTCGACGGCCAGCAACACCGCACCGCCCCACTCGCCGCCGAGTGCGAAACCCTGCAGCACGCGCAACACCAGCAGCAGGATCGGCGCCCACACCCCGATGGCGGCGGCGCTCGGCAGCGCGCCGATCAGCGCCGTCGCACCCCCCATGATCAGCATCGTCAGCGCCAGGCTGCGTTTGCGCCCAATCCGGTCACCGATGTGGCCGAACACCAGGCCACCGACGGGCCGCATCACGAACCCCACGGCGAACGTCGCGAACGCCAGCAGCGTGCCTACCAGCGAGCTGGCGTTGGGAAAGAACAGCTTGCTGAACACCAGCCCGGCGGCGGTGGCGTACAGGAAGAAGTCGTACCACTCCACCGTGGTGCCGAGCAGGCTCGCCGCGACGACGGTGCGCAGGCGCCGGCGCCGGTCGGCGTCGGATTCGTCGAGGTTATCCGCCGGTGCGGGGGCGGGCAGCGTCGTCGCCATGGCTATTGCGCCGACGCGGCGGCGAACGGCGTCGACGAGGCCGGCTGCCGGGTCTTGCGAGTGGGGTGCTGCCACACACCCCGGCGCTCCAGCAGGGGCAGCACGCCCTCGCCGAACCAGTACGCCTCTTCCAGGTGCGGGTATCCGGACAAGATGAAGTGGTCGATGCCGAGGTCTGCGTATTCGATCAGTCGCTGCGCGACCTCTTCGTGCGACCCGACCAGCGCGGTGCCCGCACCGCCGCGCACCAGGCCGACGCCGGCCCACAGGTTGGGCGCGATCAGCAGCTCACTGCTCTTGCCGCCGTGCAACTTCAGCATTCGCTGCTGTCCCTCGGACTCGCTGCGGGCCAGGCTCGCCTGCACGCGTTCGACGTCTGCCGGGTCGATCGCCTCGAGCAGCCGATCGGCTTCGGCCCAGGCCTCCTCGGCGCTCGGGCGGCTGATCACGTGGATCCGCAACCCGAATTTGAGGGTCCGCCCGACATCGGCGGCCAGCCGGCGCACCCAATCCAATTTCTCGCCGACGGCCGCCAGCGGTTCCCCCCAGGTGAGGTAGACGTCGGAGTACTTCGCCGCGACCGGCCCGGCCGGCCCTGACGAGCCGCCGAAGAACACCTCGGGAATCGGGTCGGGCGGATTGTTCAGTTGTGCGCCCTCGATGTGAACGTGCTCACCGGCGAACGTCACCGGTTCCTTCGAGGTCCACAATTGCCGCACCACGTCGAGGAATTCGGCGGTGCGGGCGTAGCGCGCCTGCTTGTCCAGAAAATCTCCGTAGGCCCGCTGCTCGTGGGGTTCGCCACCGGTGACGACATTGAGCAACAGCCGTCCGTCCGAGTGGCGCTGGAAGGTGCCGGCCATCTGTGCGGCCAGGGTGGGGCTCAGCAGTCCCGGGCGAAAGGCGACCAGGAACTTCAGCGTCTCGGTGCGCTCGATCAGCGTCGCCGTCGTCAACCAGGCGTCCTCGCACCACAAGCCGGTCGGTGTGAGCACCGCCTCGAAACCGTTGTCCTCGGCGGCGGCGCAAATCTGGTGCAGATACCGCAGCGTCGCGGGCCGGTCGCCGTGCATCGACGTACCGTGCCCACCGGCGACGAGGTTGCGCGAATCCCCGTACGTCGGCAAGAACCAGTGAAATGCCAGAGTCATCGAATCCTCTTCCGTTCTTGATCAGCATTCATTTCGAAACCATGCACGAAAGCTCCAGCCTCGCGAAGCGCGGTGCGCCGCGCGAGGGTTGAAACCTCGCAGATTCCATCCGCCGGACTGTGATGCGCCGCACGTCACTGCTCGATGACTGCCGCATTACAAAGCCCTTCCAAACTCCGCGACGGGGTCGGAATGACGCTGTGCGCGCGGCATTATGACGCTCGTGCCTGAACCGAACCGCCGCGCGGTGCTGCGAATGGGCGCCAATGCCACCGTTGCGGCCGCTGGCGCGTGGGCGTTGAGCGCCTGGCTGGATCCGCTGAAACCACGGGCGGCGCCACTGCCCTCCCCGTTCGAGCCGTCGACCGCGAGCAGCAACCTGCCCAACAAACTGACGGGCTCGTTCATCTCCAAGGCGCGCGGCGGGGTCAAGACCAATTGGGTGATCGCGCTGCCGCCCGGGCAGATGTCGCAGAGCGGGCCGCTGCGGCCGGTAATCGCGTTGCACGGCAAGGACGGCGACGCGAACATGATGCTGGACTGCGGTGTCGAGGACGCGCTGGCCCGGCTGGTCAAGGAGGGCAAGCCGCCGTTCGCGGTGGTCGGTGTCGACGGCGGCAGCGACTCCTACTGGCACAAGCGGGCCGACGGCACCGACTCCGGGGCGATGGTCCTCGACGAGCTGTTGCCGATGCTGGGCTCGATGGGCATGGATACCTCTCGGGTGGGCTTCATGGGCTGGTCCATGGGTGGATACGGGGCACTGCGTCTGGGCGCCAAGCTGGGGCCGTCGCGGACCGCGGGGATCTGCGCAATCAGCCCGGCGCTGTACCCGTCCTACGCCGACTGCGCACCCAAAGCGTTTGACAGCGAAGAGGACTGGATGACCAACAGCGTCATGGGCCTGCCGGCGCTGTCGCAGATTCCGCTACGGGTGGACTGCGGGACATTCGACCGGTTCTATCCCGCGACACGCCAATTCGTGAGCCAACTCAAAACGCCTCCGGCGGTAAGCTTCACCGTCGGAGGCCACGACATGACGTGGTGGCGTTTGCAATTACCCGGCGAGCTTTCCTGGCTGGCGACCTAGCGAGGCATCCCAACAAAGGCATGGCAGTCCGGCAGGAAACCGCGTCGAGCCCGCCCTCACCAGCGGGCGATAGCCCCACCCGACAAATTCCCCGACGCGGGTTCCGCCCCGACATCGAGGGCCTGCGGGCCGTCGCGGTCGTCGCGGTCGTGCTCTACCACGCGGGCATTCCCGGTACCGCCGGCGGCTTCATCGGCGTCGACGTCTTCTTCGTCATCTCCGGCTTCCTGATCACCGGCCTGCTGTGGCGCGAAGTCAGCACCGCGAAAACCATTGCGCTGGGCCGGTTTTACGGAGCACGGGCCCGACGGCTGTTGCCGGCCGCGGCCACCGTCGCCGTCGTCACCGCCATCGCGGCGGCCGCCGTGCTGCCGCCGTTGCAGGCCCGAAGCGTGTTCCTCGACGGCATCGCCAGTGCGCTTTACGTCGGCAACTACCGGTTCGCGCAGCAGGGCACCGACTACCTGAACGCCGAGGCGCCCTCGCCGTTCCAGCACTACTGGTCACTCGGCGTCGAGGAGCAGTTCTATCTGGTATGGCCGGTGTTGATCATCGGCACCGCGTGGCTGGCCGGACGCGTGCGGCGCGACGCTCCTGCCGATTCCAAAGCCAATCCCACGGCTAAGGCGGCGCCGTACGCGGCGGTGCTGACGTTGGTCGCCGCGGCCTCGCTGGCGGCGGCCGTGGTGTGGACCCGTAGCTCGCCGCCGTGGGCCTTCTTCTCGTTGCCCACCCGGGCCTGGGAGCTGGCCGTCGGCGGGCTGGTCGCGCTGTCGATCGAGCAGTGGCGCCGGCTGCCGCTGCTGCCCGCGGCGGTCGCCGGCTGGGGCGGTCTGGCGCTGATTCTGCTGACCTGCACCCAGCTGGGCCCCGCTACGCCCTACCCGGGCACCGCGGCGCTGCTGCCGGTGCTGGGCACCGCGCTGGTGATCGGCGGTGGCTGCGTCACCCGCAGCCTGGGGGTCGGCCGGCTGCTGTGCCGGCCGGCGATGCGCGCGATCGGGCGGGTGTCGTACTCCTGGTACCTGTGGCATTGGCCGGTGCTGCTACTGATGCCGCGGCTGCTGGGCGAAGCCGGCCTGGCGGCCCGATTGGCCGCGACGGCCGTCTCCGCCGGGCTGGCGGTGATCACCTTCCATCTGGTGGAGAATCCCGGCCGGTTCGCCGCCGCGCTGCGCCGGTCGGCCAAGACGAGCCTGGCCGTAGCCGGGATCGCCAGTGCCGCCACCGCATCCGCCTGCGTGCTGCTGCTGACGGTGATACCAGTTCCGGTCGGCCACGGCCCGGCCGCGGCGAAGGCCACCATCATGGCTTTGCCCACCGCCGCCCCCAACGCCGGTGCGCAGCAGACGGCCGTCCAGCAGGCCCTGGCGCAGGTGCGCGACGCTGTCGCGCAAGCAGCCGGCCTGCGTGCCGTCCCGTCGAATCTGGATCCGCCGCTGGCCCAGGCGCCGGCCGACAAGGCCGCCGTCTTCGTCAACGGCTGTGTGCGCTCCTGGCGCGACATCGGGCAAAGCGAGTGTGCCGCAGGCGACATCGGCTCGCCGACGACGGTCGCGCTGATCGGCGACTCGCACGCGGCGATGTGGAACCCGGCCTTTGCGCAAGTCGCCGAGCAGCGGCACTGGCGACTGGAAACGATGGCTAAAGTGACCTGCCCGATCCAGGACCTGCCCATCGACAGCCCGTATCTGGGCCGCGAGTACACCGAGTGCGAACAATGGCGCGCGCAGGTGCTGGCCCGGGTGGCTGCCGAGCATCCGCGGCTGGTCGTGCTGGACATGAGCCGGCGCTACGGCGGCGATTTCGGCTTCGTGTCGTACGACCCGGCGTGGATCGAGACGCTGGGTCGCACCGTCGCACAATTGCGCCGCACCGGCGCGACCGTCCTGGTGCTCGGCCCCGCCCCGGATCCGCAGTCCCCGGTGCCCACCTGCTTATCCGGACACCTGGACGACGCCACCGCCTGCGCGCCAAGCCGTTCGGTCGCGGTCAACGACGGCGGTATCTCCGCGGAGCGGGCCGCGGTCACCGGCAACGGCGGCCATTACGCCGACCTCACCGACCTGTTCTGCACATCGCAGCGTTGCCCCGTGATCGTCGGTAACACCCTGGTGTTTCGCGACGACAACCACGTCACAACCGAATATGCGCAGTTGTTGGCGCCAGTGATGGGCGCACTCGCAGACGGAGCCATAACGGACGGATGACGTTGCGATGACTTTCTTTGCGAATGAACCCCGCCGCGAAAGCGAACGTGTTACGAATGTAAGGGTTTTGGAGGTTTGAAATGTCCCCGCTGTTGTTGGTCTGCATCGCGGCTGCTACGCCAGTCGCCGGAATCGGCTTGATGCAGCTACAAGCACGCCTGGAGCAGTGGGACTACGAACGGCACGCAGAAGACTAAGCGCTCAGGGTTGGCGCGTAAAGCCTTGCGCGGCTGGCGTTTTGAGGGGGGCCAGCCCGCCGAAACTTTCGGCGCCTCGCTATCTGAACAGCTGCGTGCGAATCAGCGGCGCAATCTTGTCAGCCATGTATCGGTGCCCGGCGTCGTTGGGGTGCACGCCATCTGGGCCGATCAGGTCGGGCCGGTCGACGAACCAGTGGGCGCCGATCGGGTCGACGAACGCCGCGCCCGCAGCCCGCGCCTCGGAGTTGAGCACATCACGGATCTGCAACACGGATTCGGGCACATCGGCGGTCGGCCACGGCGGTCCGATCACCAGGAATCTCGCCGTCGGTGCCAGGATGCGCGCGACTTGAAAGGTATCGCGCGCCCGGCCGGCCAGCATGCCCGGATCGGTGCCCTGGTCGTTGCGGGAGCCGAAGAACACCACCAGCACGTCGTCGGCCTTGACCGACCTGACGGTGAGATCCTCGAAGATGCTGCCGTGGTCACCGGGTACGGCATAACCGGCCCTGCCCTCGGCCGCCACCTCGGCGTCGATCTGCAGGCCGCGCTTGGTCAGCGTTTGCCAGGCTAGGGCGGTCCACGCGTTCGGGCCCAGGCCGCCCTCGTCGGTGCCGGTCGTGTAGGAGTCGCCGACCACCGCGATGTGGGTCAGCCGGCCATCCAGAGTCAACGCCTGGTAAGGCCGCGCGTGTGCCGGGTGTGCCACGACTTCAAAACTCACGCCGACCAGCAGAGCGAGGTTGACGACGAACGCGGCCAGACGACTCACTCTTACCTCCCCCTGTGCACTGCATGGCCCGGTAATGCACCCAACCAACGGAAATCGTACGAATAACCGACGCGAACCGGCCGTCAACGCGCTGTTTCACAGCTGCGATCCACGACCGGGGTCGATCAGCATGTCCCAAGCTACCAGTGCGGCGCGGCTAACACTGCGAACTCCTGGTCCGAGAGGGCATGGGGCACAGCATGATTCGCCGGTACTCAGGAAGCCGTGCGCTCGGCGATCGGTTCCAGTCCACCGTCGATCTGATGAACCCTGGCCGCGGCCGGCTCGCTGGCCTCGGTTGGCTGGGCCGCGGGACGCACGTCGACCATCCTGCGCATCCAGCGCCGGGCGGGTTCCTCCACGACGTGATAGAGCAGGCTGGACAGCGCCAGAGCGATCGCCAACAGACCCAGCACGTTCCATTTCCAGGGGGAATCGGACTGCCACGGCGTGAGCTCGAATTGTTCGACCGCCCATCCCCAGGACGTGTGCACCAGCTCATGCACCATGTACAGGCAGAACGAGATCTGCCCGCCGTAGACCATCACCCGGGTGGACAGCAGCCTGGGCAGGCTGCCCAGGCCGACGGCCAGCGTGATGACCAGGGGGACGAACAGCACGTCGACCAGCCCGCCGCTGTCGTTTTCCACGACCCCGCTAATCGGATGGACGTTAAACCAGTACAGGACGGCCACCACCGCGGCCAGCAGCAACAAGGAGAGGTATCCGGCGAAGTGGCGACCGCGATCGGTCAGCCGCAACCGTCGCACGGCCGCGCAGGCCAGCGCCCCCGCGACGAACTGCGTCACGATCCGCGGCAGCCAGCTCCACGGTGTGTAGAAGTGACCGCTGGCCAACAGCATTACCACCGGTGGCAGCGAGGCCGCGACGGCCAGCCACATCAGGGTCCGCGCCCGGGTGGCCAGCTTCATCCGGAACACGACCAGGGCGAGCACGCCGAAAAGGAGGTAAGCCAGCCATTCCGCGCTGATCGACCAGGCCGGTCCGTCCCAGCTGGTTCCGTCGAAGAACGGCTCGAACCACAGCTGCACGAGCAGGACCTGACGGATGTAGCTGACCGCGGTGAGGTCGTTCGCCTCCGGCAGCGGCACGTGGCCGACGTGGAGCGACAGGATCACCAGCAGCGCGGCCAGGTGCATGGTGACCAAATACACCGGCCAGACCCGGGCCAGCCGCAGCCACAGGAAGTGCAGGGTCTCGCGCGTCGACCAGGAACGGCCCATCCGGTCGAGGTAGTTCCAGGTCAGCACGAACCCGCTGAGAATGAAGAACAGGTCGACGCCTTGGGCGCCGCTATTGAGCACGGGCGCCAGGTTTTCGCGGAAATCGGGCGAGATGTCGCTCAGCATCGGCCGGAAATGAAACAGCACCACCCACACGGCGGCGATGATGCGGAGTCCCGTCAGGGCCTTGATCTCACCCTTGATCTCTGCGCTGCGCACGACGCTCTTTCGCTCTGGACCCTTGCGGTTTTCGTTGCCTTCTCACCCGGCTGACCGGGCATTTCGCCCTATCCCAAGCCCCCCGACTCGCAACCGGTAGCCAGAGCAGCCTAACAGCGCGGCGGCCCGGATCGTGTGACGGCGACGGTGTGCCCGCCGACGTGCCGCCGCGGACCGCCACTCGGTCAGCTTTTTAGCAAACAGTTAGACGTAACTGTCGGTCTCCTTAAGTTTGGCGGGCACCGTGGTAATTAGCTTGGTCGGCATTGCGGGCGGCCTTCGCACCACCACCGAAATGGGGGCGTTCATGACGATCGCGATGACCACGGCTCGACAGGGCGGCCTCGACTGCGGTGGAGCCGAAGTTCGGGCTCACTGCCGCCACCTCGCCACGGTGGTGACCATCTGGGGAGAGGTCGACGCCGTCAATGTCGACCGGGTCAGCAGGTGCGTCCGCCGTTTCATCGTCGGTGAGAATCCCCTGGTACTCGACATCAGCGCCGTGACCGACTTCGCCGGGGCCGGCTTGTCGTTGCTGGACACATTCGACGAGGATTGCCGCCGCGCCGGGGTGGAGTGGACGCTGGTCGCGGGCGCCGACGTGATCGAGCGGCTGGTCGCCGGTAGCGGTGATTCGGTGTTTCCGCTCGCCGGCTCGGTGCCCGAGGCATTCGGCGCCCTGGCCGACGCGGTCGTCTGCCGCCGCCGGCTGGCAATGCCGCTGTTCAGGAAGACGGCGTAGCGGCGCTGCGAGCGCGCCACAGCCTAGCGATTCCCAGGACGGCCAGCACTCCGGCGACCAGCGCCAGCAGCAGGGCCAGCAGCAGCAGCTGCGGGTTGTACACCAGCGCCGTCGTGGACGGCTGGCCCTCGGTGATCGGCGCGACGTTCACGATATGGCGCGCGTGCAGCCAGCTCACCCCAACACCAACCAGCGCCACGCCGGCGACGACGAGTTCGACCACGGCTCGGTAGCGGGCGATCACAGCTGAGGCTCATCGTCGTCGATGTCCCAGACGTCCGATCGAGCCGGCTCCACGCGCTCCTGCACCAACGGGGTCAACGCTTCCCGAAGACGACGATGGCGTTTGGCCCAGGCCTGCGCGGTGCGACCCCCGGTGAGCTTGAGGCCGATTCCGGTCCGGCCGCGCGGCACCCCGAACAGTTCGCCGAGCGCCCGAGCCGACTGCCAGCGCGCCAACTCCCTGTCGGAATTCGCCGGATTCTCCGGCTCGGGGTACACCTTGATGATTTCGCGAACCAGGATCGTCTCGGTGCCCTGACGCAGGGCGTCCTGGGTCAGTTCGACCGACACGTGGATGCGCGCCGCCTTGATCTGCAGCGAGATGAACGCCGACACCATCACCAGGAAGATGGCCGGGACCCACAGCGATATCGCTGCGCCACTCCACATTTCGATCAGGATCATCGACACCGCCGCGGCCGGGCCGCTCAACACCCAAAGCCAGCTGGCGCCGGGTTCGTAGAACAACGGCCCGGGATCGACGTCCCTCGTTGTCGTCATGGAAGCCTCATCCCCTGATTGTCTACCGCCGGTGTGGCCGCTAGGAAAGCCAACCCGCCGCCTCCGCGGCCCAATAGGTCAGCACGATGTCGGCACCGGCACGGCGAATACTGATCAGCGATTCCAGGGCCGCGGCGCGCTTGTCGATCCAATTATTGGCTGCCGCAGCACAAATCATCGCGTACTCCCCCGACACCTGATAGGCGGCCACCGGCACTGGCGAGACTTCCGCCGCAGCGGCCACCACGTCGAGGTAACTCATCGCGGGCTTGACCATGATGATGTCGGCGCCCTCGTCGATGTCCAACTCGATCTCACGCACCGCTTCTCGGACGTTGCCGGGTTCCTGCTGGTAGGTCCGACGATCGCCGGACAGGCTCGAGCTCACCGCTTCCCGGAACGGGCCGTAGAACGCCGATGCGAACTTCGCGGCATAGGCCAGGATCACCACATCGGTGTAGCCCGCTGTGTCCAGGCCGTCGCGAATGGCGCCCACCTGCCCGTCCATCATGCCGCTCGGACCCACCACCTGCGCGCCCGATTCCGCTTGCGCTACAGCTAATTTCACGTATCGCCTCAGCGTGGCGTCGTTGTCCACCCGGCCCCGGGCGTCGAGAACGCCGCAATGACCGTGGTCGGTGAATTCGTCGAGGCAGGTGTCGGCCATCAACACCGTGGCGTCACCGAGATCCTTGGCCAGGTCTCGAAGCGCGACGTTGAGAATCCCGTCGGGGTCGGTACCGGCCGAACCAGTAGCGTCCTTGTCCTCCTCGAGCGGCACACCGAACAGCATCAGCCCGCCCACGCCGGCTGCCACCGCATCGGCGGCCGCGCGGCGCAGCGATTCGCGGGTGTGCTGCACAATGTCAGGCATCGACGGGATCGGTCGTGGTTCGTCGATCCCGTCGGCGACGAACATCGGCAGCACCAAATGCCTTGGCTCCAAAGACGTTTGCGCCACCAAGCGACGCAACGCGGGGGTGGAACGGAGCCGACGCGGGCGCTGCCGCGGGTAGTTCACTAGCGCCTGCGGCTCTTCTTACGCGGAGGTGGCAGCGCGCCCTCGGCGCGCAACCGCGCGGCGTGTTCGGCCAGCGCGTCGACCAGTGGGCCGATGGCAGCGGTGTCGGGCTGCACATCCACCCGCAGGCCGAACTCGGCAGCGGTTTCGGCCGTCTTGGGGCCGATGCAGGCGATGATGGTGCGCGCGTGAGGTTTACCGGCGATGCCGACCAGGTTGCGCACCGTCGAGCTGGACGTGAAGCACACCGCGTCGAAGCCACCCGTCTTGATCATTTCGCGGGTGGACGCCGGCGGAGGCGCCGCACGCACCGTCCGGTACGCGGTGACATCCTCGATCTCCCAACCACGTTCGCGCAGGCCTTCGGCCAGCGTCTCGGTGGCGATGTCGGCACGCGGCAGCAAAACCCGGTTCACCGGATCGAAAATGCTGTCGTAGGGCGGGAAGTCGTCCAGCAGACCCAGCGAGGACTGCTCCCCGGCCGGCACCAGCTCGGGGCTGATCCCGAAGGCGCGGACCCGGTCAGCCGTCGACTCGCCCACGCAGGCGATCTTGACGCCGGAGAATGCGCGGGCGTCCAGCCCGAACTCGCCGAACTTCTCCCACACCGCGCGCACGGCGTTGGTGGAGGTGAACACCACCCACTGGAACCGGCCGTCGACCAATCCCTTGACAGCACGCTCCATCTGGGCGGGGCTGCGCGGCGGCTCGACCGCGATGGTCGGGACCTCGACCGGCAGCGCGCCGTAGGAGGTAAGTCGCTCGCTCATCTCACCGGCCTGGTCCTTGGTGCGCGGCACCAACACGGTCCAGCCGTACAGGGCGCGACTCTCCCACCAGTTCAGCTTCGACCGGCTGTTGACAGTCTTGCCGATGGTCACCACCAGCGGTCCGGTCAACGGGCCCGCCGGGTCGCCGGCGCCGGCCACGACGGCCGCGTCGGTCAGCCCCTGCAACGTGGTCTCGATCGAACGCTGCTGACAGGTCGTGCCCTGAGCGGTCACCACGCACGGGGTGGTCTCGGCCAGCTCATGGTCGATCAGCGTGCGCGCCGCGTCGGCCAGATGCGTCGGCGTGGCCTGCAGGATCAGCGGGCCGGGAGCCGCCGCCAACGCCTCCCAATCCACCTGTGGGTCGCGCACGTCGGCCACGGTGTGCGAGGAGCCCAGCGGCAGACCCGCATACGTCGGCACCGCGCTGGTCGCGGCCAGGCCCGGCACGATCTCGATGTGCAGGTGAGTCCGCGCGACGGCGTTCACCTCGCTGATTACCGCGTCGAGCGTCAGCGGGTCACCGGACACCAGCCGCACGACGTCGACGCCCGTGCGGGCCTCGGCGGTCAGCGTCTTGGCGACCTCGGCCGGCTCGCCGAGCGCCGGGCGGATGTCGGCACCACCGGACAGCACCGTCGGCGCCGCCGGTGGCGGATCCGCGTCGGCTGACCCATCGCTGGTCGCGGGTGGTGGTTCGGCGGGTGCCGGGCCCGAAACGGGCGGCAGGTCCTTGCCGATCAGCGCCAGCACCGGTTCGGGTACGTCGGGATCGGTGAACACCAGAGCCGCATTGGCCAGCACTGTGGCCGCCCGTGTGGTCAACAATCCCGGATCACCCGGGCCGGAACCCACGAACGTGA
The DNA here is from genome assembly GCF_039023525.1 of Mycobacterium sp. 050272. Classification (NCBI taxonomy): domain Bacteria; kingdom Bacillati; phylum Actinomycetota; class Actinomycetes; order Mycobacteriales; family Mycobacteriaceae; genus Mycobacterium; species Mycobacterium sp. 050272. The sequence continues at coordinate 347,402 of NZ_JBCHKV010000001.1, forward strand.
TGCGGCCCGGTCTCGGCTTGCGCCCTCGCGTCGTCATTGTCGCTCCCAACACATCCCTTTTGACGTCATTCAGTTCTCGTGCGCGGGGTTTTGCCGCGCTCCCCCAATCAGCTCTCCCGCGCCCAACTCCAACAGCTCCGCCGCCACCGAGAGCCCTAGCTCTCGGGCCCGCTCGGGAGCGCCGATGCCGGACGCGCGGATCACATCGGATCCGTCGAGCGCCGCGACGCAACCGCGCAGCGACAGCTCGTCGAAGACCCGGCCGTCCTCATCAATGGACTCGACCACCTCGGCGATCGCTCCCACCGGTGCGGAGCAACCCGCCTCCAGTTCGGCCAACAGGGCTCGCTCCGCGGTGACCGCTGCGCGTGTGTCGGAGTCGTCCAACTCCGCCAGCACTGCCGCCAGCCCGCCGTCATCGGCGCGGCATTCGACGGCAAGCGCACCCTGAGCCGGTGCTGGCAACATTTGCACCGGCTCCAGCGTCTCGGTGACATCAGCGAGCCGGCCCAGGCGGGCCAGTCCGGCCCGGGCCACCACGATGGCGTCTAGATCACCACTACTTACCCTGTTCAACCTGGTATCTAGGTTGCCTCGTAGGGGGCGGATTTCCAAACCGAGACCCAATGCCCTAAGCTGCGCGGCCCGGCGCGGGGATGACGTGCCGACCAGCGAACCCGCCGGCAACTCCCCGAGCACCAGCCCGTCGCGCGCAACCAGTGCATCGCGCGGGTCATTCCGTGCCGGGATGGCCGCGATGTGGAACCTCGGGTCGTCGGCGGTCGGCAAATCCTTGTGAGAGTGCACGGCAGCGTCGACCCGGCCGTCCACGATCGCCTCGCGCAAAGCGGTGGTGAACACGCCCACACCCAGGCTTTCGATGGGCGCCGACGACTGGTCACCGGCCGTGCTGATGATCACCAACTCCGCGGGGTGTCCGTTGGCGATCAGAGTGTCTCGAACGACGGAGGCCTGGGTGGTGGCGAGCAGACTGCCCCGCGTGCCTAACCGGATCACATGCGCCAATCGGGTTACTCGGCGGATTGCTGCGTGCCGGCGTCGAATCCCATTGGGACTACTGGCAATTCACCCGCAGCCACGGCATCGACGGCGGTTTGGTCGAGTTCGAAAAGCTCACGTAGCGCCTCGGCGTAGCTGTCGCCGCCGGGGGCGCTGGCGAGTTGTTTGATTCGCACGGTCGGAGCGTGCAGCAGTTTGTCCACCACGCGCCGGACGGTGCGAGCGACCTCTTCGCGCTGGGCGCTCTCGAGGCCGGGCAGCCGGTTCTCCAGCCGCAGCAGCTCGGCTTCCACGACGTCGGCGGCGCGCTGGCGCAACGCGGTCACGGTCGGGGTCACCTCGGCCATCCGCTGCCCGGCCAGGTAGGCGGCAACCTCGGCGGCCACGATATGGCGTGCGGCGTCGACGTCGCCGGCGGCGGCGTGCGCCGAGGGCTCGTGCTGGATGCGCTCCACGTCGACGACCCAGACGCCGGGCAACCCGGCCACCGTGGGATCGACGTCGCGCGGCATGCCCAGGTCGCAGATCAACAGCGGGCGGCCGGTGTCGTCACGCTGCGCGGCGGCCAGCGCGTTGTGCACGTCGGCCAGCGACACCACCGGACTCACCGCACCGGTACAGCTGACCACCACGTCGGCGTCGGTCAGTGCGTCGGCAAGCCGGTCAAGCGTCATCGCCTGGGCGCGCACGCCCGATTCGCGGATCTTGCGGACCAGTCGTTGTCCCCGGGACAGCGACCGGTTGAGGACCAGGATGTGGTCGACACCGGACCGGATCAGGTGGGCCGCCGACAGCGCGCCCATCGCGCCGGCGCCGACGACGACCGCGGTCTTGCCCGCCAGCCCGTCCACCTTGCGTTCGGCCATACCCAGCGCGACCGACACCACCGAGGCGCCCGCGGCGTCGATCGCCGTTTCCGAATGCACCCGCTTGCCGACCGACAGCGCGCGTTGAGCGAGCTCGTGCAGGACCCGCCCGACCGTGCGATTCGACTCGGCGGCCGCGTAGGCCCGGCGCACCTGCCCGAGCACCTGCTGTTCGCCGATCACCGCGGAGTCCAGACCGCTGGCGACGGCGAACAGGTGCTCGACGGCGGCCTCGCTGTAGCGCACGTACGCGTGTTTGGTGAGCTCGCCCATCGACATACCGGAGTATTCCGACAGCACCTGCCCGATCACGGCCAAACCGCCGTGGAACGCGTCAACCACCGCGTAGACCTCGACCCGGTTGCATGTCGACAGCACCAAGGCCTCGGTGACCAGCGGCGACTGCAAAACCCGGTCGACGATCTTGTTGCGATCCGATTCGTCGATGCTGAGTTGTTCCAGAACGGAGACCGGCGCACTACGGTGCGAAACCCCGAAGAGCAAGATGCTCACGGCAGCATCACCTGGCCAGCTCCCTCGCTACTCCAGTAACTGAACTGCCATCTACGGTAAACGTTTATTCGGTGGGCTACCAAATAATGAGTCCGCGCCCACTACGCAGCGTCATCGAGTGAGGTCCGCGCGCAGCCTCGGCTCGTCGATCTCCCAGTAACTGTGCTCGCGGCCGTCCAGCAAAATCACGGGCAGCCGATCGCCGAACTCGGCCCGCAGCCCCGGGTTGCCGGCTGCCGCCGCGGCGTCGACGTCGGTGGTGGCCAGGTCGAAATTCAGCTCCCCGGCCAACTCCGCCAGGCGTGCGTGGGCCCGCTCGCAGATGGTGCATCCGGCGCGGGTCAGCAGCTCCACCTTGGGGCGCTCAGTCATGGCACCAGTGTGGCATCGGCCGAGCCGCACCCCGCGACTGAATTGTGGGTGGCCACCGCAGAGATTAAATTTCGGCCATGGCCGCAAACGAGAATCTGCGTGTCGACCCCGAGGTGATGCAGGGGTTCGCGCAGGGCTTACTCGGTGCAGCCGAATCTCTTCGGAATCAATTGTCGGAACTCGACGGTCAGGTCGGCGAGATGTTGGGCGGCTGGCAGGGCGGATCGGGAAGCGCCTACTCGGCCGCGTGGGAGCTGTGGCACCGCGGGGCTACCGAGGTCGAGCAGGGTTTGTCGATGCTCGCCAAGGCGGTAGACCGGGCTGGCAAGGGATATCAGCACAACGAGGCCGCCTCCGCGCAAGCGATTCGGCAGGTTCACAATGGCTGAGGCGTTTCGGGTGGATCCGCAGGCGTTGGCGGATGCCGTCCAGCGGATGTCCGAATTTCAACGCTATGCCGAAAGCATGCTCTCCGAAATCGATTCTCTGGTAAGCAATCTGCACACGACGTGGACGGGCGAGGGGGCGGCTGCCCATGCCGAAGCCCATCAGCTCTGGGCACAAGGCGAGGCGATGATGCGCGCGGCGCTGATGCAGTTGCGGAGCGCCGCCCATACCGCGCATGGCAACTACACCGGCGCCATGTCGACGAATGTGGCGATGTGGTCGTGAGCGAGGGGCGAGGCATTGGACGCATCTATTCAAGCGCGCGTCGACGCAGTCAATCGAGCGTTGGACAAGCTTCCCATCTACGACGGTGTCGGCGTTCGAGGCACGAACGTCCCACCCGAGGTGCTCGAGCGGTATCAGCCCGGGCGGGTAGTTTCCGAATCCGCGTTCGTGAGCACCTCGACAGACCCGGCTGCGGCACGATCCCCCGCGTTTCCCGGCAACACCGAATTCCGGATTCTGTCCACCAGCACCGGACGTGATATTTCCGCTTACTCCGTACACCCCGGTGAGCGGGAATTGTTATTTCCGTCAGGCTCGAAGTTTTACATCTTGAACAGAACGACAGAACCGCAAACTGGCCGGATTATCGTCGAAATGATGGATGTCAACCCACGGCACGATCCGCACAGCGAACGAGCGGAAGGCGCATTTGCGACGAGCGAGAAAATCGCTGGCAAAAACTTCTTCACGCCCAAGGAAGCCGGGGTCACGCCGCCGGCACGCGCGGAGATGACCCGCGCAAGAAGGGCTTTCGACCAATTTCAAATCAAGGTGGACGCCGTCTCGCCGGAGGATATTGTTCAAGAAGTATCTTCAAAATTCTGGGACGATATTTCGGGCACCGAGTACGACCCGAAAAATCCCTGACTCGCCGCGCGTCTCACCCATGAGAAACCTGCCGCATCACACCGGCCAATGGTAACTTTGCGCAGCATAGATTCGTGGCAGCAAAATGCTACTCCGCGCGCCGCCGCCCCTGACCGGAATCGAGGTCGGGCACATGAGCCAAATCCTCTGTCCGACAGGGCAATTCACGCACACTCTCAAAGCCTTGCGAACAGACGGCCGGCGTGACACCAACCCATGTCAGAGGCGTGAAACCGACCATCAAACCTGCCGGATAGGGTTGATAGCGGCCGCAGACCGGCCACCGGAGTGGCCCGGCGATCCAGGAGGTGTGGCGATGACTTCCTCAGAGTCGGATGAGTCGGACAACGCCGAGCCCGCCGTTCGAGTTGACCTGGAGTCGGTAGCGGCCAATGCCAGCGCCGCCCGCGCGCTCGAGGGCCTGCAGGAGGCGACCGCCGCCCAGGGTGGCCCGCAACCACCGATCGACCTGACCGCCGCGGCGTTCTTCGACGTCGACAACACATTGGTGCAGGGCTCTTCCGCGGTGCATTTCGGACGCGGTCTGGCCGCGCGCAACTACTTCACTTATCGCGACGTGATCGGATTCATCTACGCGCAGACCAAGTTTCAGCTACTGGGCAAGGAGAACAGCAACGACGTCGCCGCCGGCCGACGCAAAGCGCTCACCTTCATCGAGGGCCGCTCGGTCGAAGAGCTGGTCACCCTCGGCGAGGACATTTACGACGAGATCATCGCCGACAAGATCTGGGCCGGCACCCGGGAGCTCACCCAGATGCATCTGGACGCGGGCCAGCAGGTGTGGCTGATCACGGCGACGCCGTACGAGCTTGCCGCGACCATCGCGCGTCGGCTCGGCCTGACCGGCGCGCTGGGCACCGTGGCGGAGTCGGTGGACGGCGTCTTCACCGGTCGGCTCGTCGGCGACATCCTGCACGGCCCGGGCAAGGCGCACGCCGTTCGGTCCCTGGCGATCCGCGAGGGCCTGAACCTCAAACGCTGTACGGCCTACTCCGACAGCTACAACGACGTGCCGATGCTGTCGCTGGTGGGCACGGCGGTCGCCATCAACCCTGACGCCCGGCTGCGCAGCCTGGCCCGGGAACGCGGATGGGAGATCCGCGACTTCCGGACCGCTCGCAAGGCCGCGCGGATCGGGGTGCCGTCGGCACTGGCCCTCGGCGCCGCAGGCGGTGCGCTGGCCGCGTTGGCGTCCCGGCGCCAATCCCGCTGATAGGCTGCGCCGCTGAGCAACGATTAGTGGGGAGCCCGCAACGCCATGACAACATCAGAGGGGGCCACGACCCTTCCCGAGGGGACCCAAGGCCTGATCGGCAGCCATTACCGGGCACCGGACTACTTCGAGGTCGGCCGCGAAAAGATCCGCGAGTTCGCGGCCTCGGTGCAAGACGACCACGCGACGCACTTCAGCGAGATTGGCGCCGCGGAAGCCGGGTATCCGGCCGTGGTGGCTCCGCTGACCTTCCTGGCAATTGCCGGACGCCGGGTGCAGCTGGACATCTTCACGAAGTTCAGCATCCCGATCAACATCGCCAGGGTGCTGCATCGCGACCAGAAGTTCACCTTTCACCGGCCGATCCTGGCCCACGACAAGTTGTACTTCGATACCTATCTAGACTCGGTCATCGAGTCGCACGGCACTGTGATCGCCGAGATCCGCAGTGAGGTGACCGACGCCGACGGCAAACCGATCGTCACCAGCGTCGTGACCATGCTCGGGGAAGCCTCACATCCAGACGCGCGCGCTGAAGAAACCGTCGCCGCGATTGCATCAATATCTGCACGAAAGTAGGGTCGATTTGATGACGTCCCAGGGGGAAGCCGGTGGCACCCAGCTCAAGCCACCGGTCGAAAAAGTCCGGTCCCATTACGACAAGTCGAACGAGTTCTTCAAGCTCTGGCTCGACCCGTCAATGACCTACAGCTGCGGTTACTTTGACGAAAATCCAGACCCGCAGAACCTCACCAAGACGCTCGAAGAGGCGCAGTACGCCAAGCGCAAGCTCGCCCTGGACAAGCTGAACCTCGAGCCGGGTATGACACTGCTGGACATCGGCAGCGGCTGGGGCTCGACCATGCGGCACGCGGTGGCCGAGTACGACGTCAACGTCATCGGCCTCACGCTCAGCGAGAACCAGCATGCCCACTGCGTGGCGGAGTTCGAGAAGATGGACAGCCCCCGCCGCAAGGAGGTGCGCATCCAGGGCTGGGAGGAGTTCCCCGACGAGCCGATCGACCGCATCGTGTCGCTGGGGGCTTTCGAGCATTTCGCCGATGGCGCCGGTGACGCCGGGTACGAGCGGTACGCCACGTTCTTCAAGAAGTACTACGACCTGCTGCCCGACGACGGCCGCATGCTGCTGCACTCGATCGTGGTCCCCAGCCGCGAAGAGGGCAACGCGATGGGCCTGAAGGTGAACATGACCCTGCTGCGGTTCATCAGCTTCATCCTGAAGGAGATCTACCCGGGCGGGAAGCTGCCTCAGGTGGACCTGGTCGACAAGTACTCGACTGATGCGGGCTTCAAGATCGAGCGCCACCACTTCATCGGCAAGAACTACGTCCCGACGCTGACCGCTTGGGCCGATGCCCTCGAGGCGCACAAGGAAGAGGCGATCGCCCTGAAGGGTCAGGAGACCTACGACATCTACTTGAAGTACTTGCGCGGCTGCTCGGACCTGTTCCGCGACGGCTACACCAACGTCTGCCAGTTCACGCTGGTCAAGTAACCCGTACGCAAGACGCCCCGGTGCCATTGGGCCCGGGGCGTCTTCGTGTGTGCTCGACGCTAACCGAGAAAGACGTTGCGACGGCCGGCCAGCAAGCGGTACAGCGTCTGCTGGATGGTCTCGCGCACCTGATCAGTCAGCTCGAAGGTGACCATCGGGTCCTCGGCGTCGGACGCGGCGTAGTCGTTGGTGTAGATCGGCTCGCCGAACGCGATACGCCACTTCGACGGCAGCGGCACCAGGCCGGCCGGCCCGGCCAGCGGGAACAGCGGGGTGAGCGGGAAGTAGGGCAGGCCGAACAGGCGCGCCAGCAGCTTCACGTCGGTGAGCATCGGGTAGATCTCTTCGGATCCGATGATCGAGCACGGGATGATCGGCGCCTTGGTGCGCAACGCCGCCGTCACGAAGCCACCGCGACCGAATCTCTGCAGCCGATAGCGATCCTCGAAGCGCTTGCCCAGGCCCTTGTAGCCCTCCGGGAACACCGCGGTGAGCTCGCCCGCGGCCAGCAGCCGGTGCGCGTCCGTCGTGCAGGCCATGGTGTGACCCGCCTTGCGGGCGGCTTCGCCGACCAGAGGTAGGTCGAACACCATGTCGGCGGCCAGCAGCCGCATGTCCCGCTGCGCCGGATGCTCGTCGTGTACCGCTACCGACAACATCAGTCCGTCGAACGGCAGCACCCCGGCGTGATTGGCCACCAACAGTGCGGCGCCCTCGGTCGGCAGGTTCTCGATTCCGCTGACCTCGACGCGGAACCAGTTCTTGAAAAAGAATCTCAGCAAAGGCCGAACGATCGCGTTGTTGAAGTGCGGATCGAAGCCGAATTCGTCGACTGTGTAGTCGCCCGTCAGACGCTGCCGGAAAAATCCGGCAACCGAGGCGACCTGCTGCGCAAACTCGTTGAGCGGAGCCTCCGTTGACGAAGTCCCACCCCCGACGCGCCGGTGCTCGTCGATTTCGCGGACCACCGCGGCGATCTGTTCGGCAGATGTATGGCCGTGCGGATCGGACAGCAAGGAAGGATGCTGACGCGATGCTTCGGCTCTCCGGCGAGCTGCGACGCGACCCCGATTACTGTGCAGGGGAATGACATTCGCTCTGGTTTCACCCGCCACGATATCTACCTGACCCCACCCCATGGAATTGGATTTCGGCTTCCCCAGCGCTGCGCTAAGGCTATGGCGCGACCCTCCAAGGAGCGTACCCGATGTGGGTCGATTATGGGAGTCAGGCCGCGGCCACGAACGTAGTCGTCAAACGCCTCCGCGGTCGACCACTTCGGCTGGTAGCCGAGCTCGGTGCGCATCCTCGAGGTGTCCATGACCCGGCCGTAACTCAGGTAATTGAATTGTTCCCGATTGATCTCGGTATAGCGATTGGCTCGCCTCAGCGAATCCAGCGCCCACACACCGAAACCCGGCACCGGCAACGGAATCCGGCCCGCGCGCCGGATCGCCTGCGACAGCATGATGATGCCGTCGGCGCCGATGTTGAAGGTGCCGGCCTTGCCGGCCATCGCCGCACGCTCCAGCGCACCCAACGCGTCTTGCTCGTGTAGCAACTGCAATCGCGCGTCCCGGCCGAACATCGTCGGGACCACCGGACCGGCCAGATACCGGGACAGCGTGGTGTCCATCGCGGGGCCAATCATGTTGGCCAGCCGCAGAATCGTCACCGCGATATCTGGACGACGCCGCCCCAGTCCGCGCACGTATCCCTCGATGTCGAGGGAGTCCTTGGCGAATCCACTGCGCAGCGGGCGACGGCTACTGCTGTCCTCGGTGAACATCACCGGGTCGTGGGGGCTTGACCCGTATACCTCGGAGGTCGACTTCAGCACGACGCGCCGGACCGAGGGCGCTTTCTGGCAGGCCGCGAAAAGCTGCATCGCGCCCATCACGTTCAGTTCTTTGAGCGCCGCCGTGCCGCCGGAGCGTGGCGCGTATGACGCCGCTGCGGCATGTACCACCGTGTCGACGTCGCCGTTGCGAATCACCTTGGCTATGAAGGGATTACGAATATCGGCGCGGACGAACTCGGCCCGCCCCATCCGGCGCAGCATGTCCTTGCTCGGCGCAATCGCGTCCACCGCGATAACCCCTTGGATCAGTGGGTTCTGCGCCAGCCGGGCAATCAAGTAGCCGCCGAGAAACCGGCACGCACCGGTCACCAGCACCACCTTGGGGTAGTGCATCGTGTTATCCGCGTTGTCGCCGGTTCCGGCACCGCCTCCGCTCGACGAATCCACCCGAACAGCCTAGCGGCCGAGATGGCGCCGCGGCGCTATGGCCGCGCGGTGGTCGGCGAGTTCGTGAGTGCGGCGAAGCGGGGCTTACTTGCCAAGTTTTCTGCGCTGCACTCGCGTGCGGCGCAGCAGCTTGCGGTGCTTTTTCTTCGACATACGTTTGCGCCGCTTCTTGATTACTGAACCCATGAACTCCGCTATCTGACCTGTGACCGCTTCTTAAGGACTGCTGAAGTAATTGAAAACTTCGGGGTCACTTTACCCGGCGGGCCGCACCGAACACCAAACCGCCGGTCGCGCGGCCGCTTGAACGACCACGTCCCACGCGTCGGTCCCGATCCGCCCGCCGGCGTCTCGCGGCGGGGGTGGGCTCAGCCGGCGTCGAAGTAGGACGTCTCCAGCATGTCGTGCACCGCCTTGGCGTGCACGCGGAAGGACCGGCCCACTCGTACCGCCGGCAGCTCTCCGTTGTGCACCAAGCGGTAAACCGTCATCTTGGAGACCCGCATCAGGGCCGCCACCTCGGCGACGGTGAGAAATTGTGTCCTTGCCTGGCTATCGGCCGAAGCTGTGTCCCGCGGCTTACCTGCGGAATCTCGCGCCGATGGCCCGTTGGTAGACGTCATCGCAACCCAATCGTGTCAGGCCCGCGCAACGCCAGCGGCTTCCCCTCCGCTGGCACCCACACGGGCATACAGAAAGGAGAATAGCGGGACTAGTGGGGTTACTGGTACTGGTGGGGGACAATCAATTTGAAATCTTTAAATTATTCCGATGTAATTCTCAGCTGCTCAGAGCGCGTTTTTGCGGCCTGAACGGCCGCGTCGACGGCTGTGCGCAGCCCCCCTCGTTCGAGTTCTCGCAGCGCAGCGGCGGTCGTACCGCCAGGTGAGGTCACCATGGCCCGAAGTTGCGCGGCCGTGGCATCCGATTGCTTGCCCATTGCCTCGCTGTCGGCCGGCCCCGGCCCCTGATCCAGCCGCTCCAGCAGCAGCGCCGCCGACCCGGCCATCGTCTGTGCCGTCAGGTCTGTCGCCACGCCCCGGCTCAGACCCGCCGCGACGCCCGCGTCCACCAGCGCCTCGACCATCAGAAAGAAATACGCAGGCCCCGAGCCAGACAGTGCGGTCACCGCATCCATCTGGGATTCGGGCACGGTCAGCACGCCGCCGACGGCGTCGAACAGCGCCGACACCTCCTGGAGCTGCGGCGGGGTGACGAAACGGCCCTTGGCCAGCGCGGTCACCCCCGCGCCCACCACTGCGGCCGCATTCGGCATCGCCCGGACCACCGGCGTCCCGGCAGGCAATTTGGCCTCGAAGGAGGCGAGCGTGATCCCTGCCGCGACGGTGACGAAAACCTGCTCGGCGCTGTCGCCTTCGACCGCGGAAGCTGCTTTGCTCAGCTTCTCCATCACCGACTCGACGTCGGCGGGCTTCACCGCGACGACGATGAATGTCGCGCCGCTCACCGCATCGCCTACCGACGAGGTGACCAGTACCGAATACGTGTCGGCCAGGTACTTGGCGCGTTCCGGGACACGTTCGGCCACCACCAGGTCCTTGACCTTTCGCCCGGACCGAAGCAGACCCGACAGCAGGGCCTCGCCCATGCTGCCACCACCGATGATCGCGATTCTCGCCACGGAGAAAGCATCGCAGACGGCCGGGCTTCGACTGGCTACCGGGGCGCGGGCACCAACGCCAGTTGCCGGGACTGCACGACGAGCCGGCCCAGGCTGTCGACGACGATGTGGTCCTCGTCGAACCAGTCGTGCCCGATCTCCAGGCAGGTACAGATCACGCGCAGCCAGCCGTCGGCGGGCAGGGCGCGAAGGAAGGCGGTCAGCTGGATCGTGGGCGCCCATCCGGTGCGCTCCACGGCGAACGTCACCGGTGCGGACAGATCCCCACACATCAGCGCGAACAGGCCGTCAGGAGCGACACCGCGTGGCCGCGCCCACATCTGCAGCATCGGGGGCCGCCCGTCGGTGCTGGGCGCCAGCGTCGACAGCAGCGGCCGTACATCGCAGCCCTCGCCCAGGTGCACCAGGCCGGCCAGCGGGTGTCCGGGCCCGATCGGTTCGATGTCGTCGGGCGGTTCCGGCGCCATCAGGTCCAGGACCGGATTCGACGACAACAGCGGCGCGGTGTCGCCGCCGGGTTCGAAGTGCTCCGGCTCGCCGAGGTTGACCACCGCGTGGACGGCGGTGCGATCGCCCTGCGTGAGTTCGACGTCGACGACGCTGATCCGCCGGCCGCGCTTGCGGATCGACGTGATCAGCCGCATCGGCCCCGGATCGGGTGCCCACAGGAAGCTCGCCGACACCGCCACCGGTTCGTGCCCCGCCTCGGCGCAGGCCTGACGCGCGGCGTTGGCACACAACGCCAGCATCGCGCCGCCGTGCACCTTGGGACCGATGGTCCAGTGCTTGTTGAGCTCTCCCTCGAATACCCCCGGATCGACCTGCCGCAGCGTCATTGCGGTGGTGAATAGCGCGGTCATGGTCTCCTGAGGGGTCACTGCGCGGTCAGCGCATCAGATGCGTGCGGGCGAACTGCAGCGATTCGGCGAGCATGGCTTCGCGCTCGCTGGCCGAGCGGGCGCTGGACGTGGACACCTCGAGGATGGCGTGGCCGGCGAAATGGCCGGCCGCCAGCAGCTGGCACACCTCGGCGGTGGGTTGGGTGCCGCGCCCGGGCACCAGATGCTCGTCGGCGGGCAGGCCGCTGCCGTCGCACAGATGCAAATGCACCAACCCGGCGCCCATCCGCTCGGTCATTTCCAGCGCATCGGTGCCGGCGGTCGAGGTATGCGACAGGTCCAGCGTGTAGTGCGCGTGGTTGCCGTCCAGCGGGTCGTACGACGGCGAAAATGCCGAAATCGCCGGCCCCGGTCCGCCGCCGCGCCGGCGCATCCGCTCCCGTGACTGGTCGGTCCCGAAGAATCGGTCCGCCCGGAACGGGAACATGTTCTCCACCGCGACCATCACGTCGCTGGACGCTTCCAGGGCGATCACCTGTTCGCTGAACCCTTCGGCGTAGCGCCGCTGCCAGCGGAACGGCGGGTGCACGACGACGGTTTGCGCGCCGAGCTCCTCGGCGGCGCGCACGCTGCGTTCCAGCTTGGGAATCGGATTGGAGCCCCACACCCGCTGTGAGATCAGCAGGCAGGGCGCGTGGACCGAAAGGACCGGCACCTGATAGCGCTGCGACAGCTTCTTGACGGCGGCGATGTCCTGGCTGACCGACTCGCTCCACACCATCAGCTCGACGCCGTCGTAGCCCAGCCTGGCCGCGTACTCGAATGCGGCCTCGGCCCTCAATGGGTAGACCGAGGCCGTGGACAGGCCGACCTTGATTGCTGGGCGCACTGTTGCGGGTGACGCCTAGCCGGACTGCATCGATAGCGCCAGCGGTCCCAGGGTGATCAGCGCCCCGACTGCCACCGCGATCAGCGTGCTCGCGATGTCCTCGGTTTTGCGCACCACCCGCACTCCGGCCACCAGGCCGAGGATGACCAGCACCGACAGCACCAGGGCCACCAGGCTATTCCATCGCCACAGTTGGTCGAACGCGATGAAGAGCCCGGCGCCGAATGCGACGGCCAGCATCGACTGCAACACGATCAAGCTGCCGCGCCAGAGCGCCTCGAGTTTGCCGGGCGCCGAGTCCTTGGGTTTGTCCGCACGCGCGACGTCGACGCCGGCCTCGGCGGGCGCCTCCTGCGTGGTCGGCGAGTCCGCGTCGGCGCCCTCGCGCTGGTCGCTGCGCCGCCGGGCCACCTCGTCGGCGAGCGTCTGTCCGCCGAACAGCGTCGAATCCGACGTCTGCAGGTAGGAGCGCACGTAAGCGGAATCCTCGGTCGCGGGTTCAGCTTCGCGCACGTCGGAATCCATGACGTCCACCGGGATGTCGGCGTAATGGTCGACCGGGTCCGGGCTCATGTCCTCGGCGCCGGCGGGTGCCGCGGGCTTTCCGGCGGGCCCGGTCGGTTTCTCGGCCGGCGGTTCGGCCCCGGGTGTACCGGGACGGCGCGTGGGCCGGGGGTAGGCGCTGCGCTCGGGCCCCACCCGGGGCGGCTGCGGCGGCGACTTGGGCCACGGGGCCTCCGGCCGGGCCGCCGGCTTGGGCCGGTCCTCGGTGACCGGTTCGGCCACGACGGCTTGCGTGACGGGTTCTGGCGCCACTTCGACCCCGGCCTCGGGTTCGGCGACCTCGACGGCCCCATTGGCCTCGGCTGTTGTCTCGCCGTGCTCTTCGTCGTCACGGATGACGGGAATCTCGCCGGTCAGCTCGGCGACGGTGACCGTGTCGCTGTCGCCGCGCCGGCGGCGCCGTCGCCGGGTGACCGCCGGGGCGCCGATGGTCCCATTCCTGGCCAGCAGTTCGGCCACCGAGATGGGCCGAGTGCCGGGGCTCTCGGTCTCTGGGTGTGGTCCGGTCATGGTTTGTCGCCTCTCGATCGGTTGGCGTTCCGATCTACTGCCTGACCTCCAGCATTGCGCACCGAAGTCTCTACGAGGGCTGTTCCGTCGGCTTCGCTGTCGAGCTTGCGCAAGATGAGACCTTCCCGTAACGCCCACGGGCAGATATCCACTGTTTCGATCGACAGCGCTCGCATACTCGCCTCCGCCACCAAAGCGCCCGCCACGATCTGCGGCGCCCGCTCGGCGCTGACTCCTTCCAATTCCGCCCTGTCAGCGGTGGTCATCCTAGATATGAAAGATATGAGTTGCCTGAGGCCGTTGGCCGTCAGCGTCCGCTTGACCCGTGGTCCGGCGGCCGAGGGCGCCGCACCGGTGAGCCGGGCCAACGACCGGAACGTCTTCGACGTTGCCACCGCGAGGTCCGGGCCGCCAGCTTCGAGCACCGCGACGCTGGCGTCGGCCAGCTCGGCGTCCAGCCAATCGCGCAGCATCGCCACCCGGCGCCGCCCGGGCGGATCGTCGGGCAGCCACTCGCGGGTCAGCCGACCGGCACCCAGTGGCATCGACAAGGCGACTTCGGGTTCTTCGTCGACGCCACTGGACAGCTCCAGCGAGCCGCCGCCGATGTCGAGGTTGATGATCCGCCCGGCGCTCCATCCGTACCAGCGGCGCACCGCCAGGAAGGTCAGCCGCGACTCGTCCACCCCGGTCAACACCTGCAGCGCGACACCGGTCTCTTTGCGCACCCGGCTCAGCACGTCGTCGGAATTCTCGGCGTCGCGGACCGCGGAGGTGGCGAAGGCCATCAGCTCGGCGCAGCCGGAGCTGACGGCGATCTTGGCGAACTCGTCGATCGTGGAAATCAGTTTTTCGGCCCCCCGCTTGGTGATCTTTCCCGAGCTGTCGGTGGCCTCGGCCAAGCGCAAGGTGGCCTTCGTCGAACTCATCGGGGTGGGGTGCCCACCGCGGTGGGCGTCTACCACCAGCAGATGGACCGTATTGCTACCCACGTCGAGCACGCCTAATCGCACGAAAACAAACTAGCGGGGCAACGATGAGCGGTGGGTTGCGCCCCGCTGAGGAGAGCGGCAATTCACACCTGTGCCGGCTCGGGTGTCAGCGAAGCGAACAGCAGGAATATTGGTCTAACGTTGCATCCGTGGCGAATTCGCACCCCGAGCCCGGGCAAGAAGTGGAATTGGATTTTGCCCGTGAATGGGTGGAGTTCTTCGATCCGGACAATCCGGAGCATTTGATCGCGGCCGACCTGACCTGGTTGCTGTCGCGCTGGACGTGTGTGTTCGGTACCCCGGCCTGTCGCGGCACGGTCGAGGGACGCCCGGACGACGGGTGTTGCTCGCACGGCGCGTTCCTGTCCGACGACGACGACCGCGCAGGCCTGGACGACGCCGTCAAACAACTCACCGACGCCGACTGGCAATTTCGCGAAAAAGGTTTGGGCCGCAAGGGTTATCTCGAACTCGACGAGCACGACGGTCAACCGCAGCACCGCACCCGAAAATACAAGGGCGCGTGCATTTTCCTGAACCGCCCCGGCTTTCCCGGCGGCGTCGGCTGCGCGCTGCACAGCAAGGCCCTCAAGCTGGGCGTGCCGCCGCTGACGATGAAACCCGAGGTGTGCTGGCAGCTGCCGATCCGGCGCAGCCAGGAGTGGGTGACGCGTCCCGACGGCACCGAGATCCTGAAGACCTGGATCACCGAATACGATCGCCGCGGCTGGGGCTCTGGTGGTGCCGACTTGCACTGGTACTGCACCGGCGATCCGGCCGCGCACGTCGGTGCCAAGCAGGTGTGGGAAAGCCTCGCCGACGAGCTCACCGAGCTCCTCGGTTCCAAGGCCTATGCCGAATTGGCGGCAATGTGCAAGCGCCGCAGTCAATTAGGGCTCATCGCCATCCACCCGGCGACGCGAATCGCGGAGTAGCCCCCCGCCGTTCAGGTCGTCTGCGACCGGTACGCCGAGACCATGCGCAGCGCGCTGGCAAGCAGATACGCTTCGACAGCCGCGGCGGCCGCGGTGTCGTCGCGCGCCAGCACCGCCTCGGTGATCGCCCGCAAATCGGCTATCACCGGCTCAGGCTCGTCGTAGGCCGGGGTGAGCTCATGCTCGCGACCGCCGAAGGAGTGGTCGACCCAGCGATACAGCAACCCCAACGCACGGTTACGGGTGCCGTGGATGAGAACCCGGAAGAAGGCTAGGTCGGCCGCCTGGCGCGCTTCGGCGCTGTCGGCGTCACGCACGTCGGCCAGTGCGGCCCGCAACGCCTCGTCATCCTCGGGACCGCACCGTTGCGCGGCCAACCGCCCGATCAACGGGCCCAGTGCCGCGCGGATCTCGAGGAGCTCAACCAAAAACTCGGGACCCAACTTCCGTATCAACGCTTCGACCACAGCGGGGTGGGTGAGTTGCTGAGGATCCCGCACCACGTTGCCGCTGCCGTGCCGGGCCTCGATCAGGCCCATCTGCTGCAGCCGCGCCAGACCCTGTCGCAGCGACGTGCGGTTGACCCCGAGCTGCTCGGCCAGCTCCCGCTCCGGCGGCAGCACCGAGCCCGGCGGGAACGCGCCATCGAGGATCGCGTCGGCAATCGACGCGGTGATCTGTTCGTCCACCCGCTGGCGGTCGGGTGGCCGAAGCACATTTGACTGGTTCATTGGTTCAACCAATATAGTGGACGAAACCGATGATGTGGCGGAGGCGACGCGGTGGACGAGAAACTATTGGCCGCGGCTGCGCGCTGGCGGGGCAAGGCGGGCCGGCTGGAGGTCTGGTACGCCACCCTCTCGGACCCGTTGACCCGGGCCGGCCTGTGGATTCACTGCGAAACGGTTGCACCGAGCGACGCCCGCCCCGCGTACGCACACGGCTGGGTGACCTGGTTTCCGGCCGACGGCCCACCGCACACCGAGCGTTTCGGACCCGAGCCGGTCCAACCGGCGATCGGCGCCTGGTTCGACGCGGCCGGGGTGCGCGCGGCTCCCGAAGAACTGACCGGACGCG
The DNA here is from genome assembly GCF_039023525.1 of Mycobacterium sp. 050272. NCBI lineage: Bacteria > Bacillati > Actinomycetota > Actinomycetes > Mycobacteriales > Mycobacteriaceae > Mycobacterium > Mycobacterium sp. 050272. Next base: position 363,939 of record NZ_JBCHKV010000001.1, read on the forward strand.
CCGGTGCCCTGGCCTGGGAACTGGCGTGGAAAGACGCCGGCGCGCCGCTGTGGACCTTCCCGAAGCCGGTGTGGGACCGCGAACTGCTGCCCGGGGCGCAAGTCGTTCTCGCCCCGACCGCCGACTTCACCGGCGCACTGACCGTGGGCGGAGTCACCCATCACGTCGACGGCTGGCGGGGCGGCGTCGCTCACATCTACGGACACGGCAACGCCAAGCGGTGGGGCTGGATCCACGCCGACCTCGGCAACGGCGACGTCCTGGAGGTCGTCACCGCGGTGTCACACAAACCAGGCTTGCGCAGGCTGGCGCCGATGGCGTTCGTTCGCTTCCGTATCGACGGAAAGGATTGGCCCGCAAGCGCATTGCCGTCACTGAGAATGCGCACCACCCTCGGCCTGCGGCACTGGCAGCTGGCCGGACGCATCGGCGGTCACCGCGTGCTCATCCGCGTCGACCAGCCGCCGGAGCGCTGCGTGAGCCTGGGTTATACCGATCCCGACGGCGGCACGGCGGTATGCACCAACACCGAACAGGCCGACGTCTATGTCGAGGTCGACGACCGCCGGTGGTCGGTGCTGGGCACCGGCCACGCCGAAGTCGGCCTGCGCGGCAGCCAGGCGCCCGCCCTCAACGAAAGGACCACGACATGAGCTTTCTGCTCGACCCGCCATTGCTGTTCGCCTCCGGAATTCTCATCGAGCGGCAACTGCCGCCGGATCGCCGCGATGCCGCCGAGGCCGCCACGCTGGGCGTTTTCTTCGGCGGATCGTTCGGCCTCTACCACAACGTGCCCGGACTGGGCGTGTTGTGGCGCCCCTTCCGTGCCCGCAATGGTCGCGATTTCATGTGGAACAGCGGGGTTTTCGGCGTCAAAACCGAGGAGGCGGGCTGGCCGCAGCACGCGGCGGCAGGGGCCATCTTCGCGACCTACCCGTTCTTCATCAAATTGGGCCGCCGGCTCGGGCGTTCGATATGAGCCGTCGGGCCGCACGGCGAACCGCGTTGGTCTCGTTCGGCACCGCGCTGCTGCCGCAGGAGCACGGTGGCCCGCCATCGGCTCAACTGGTCGAGCGCGTCGAGCGCTACCTCACGCAGCTGCCCGCGACGACACGGCTGGCGGTGCGGGCCGGACTGCTGTGCACGAGTGCGGCAAGCTACCTCACCACCGGTCGCTCGAATTCGCGTCTCAACGCCGACCAGCGTGCTCAAGTGCTGCGCCGGCTCGCCGCACTCGGCCCGGATACCGCCGTGGCCGTCGAGGCGATGAAGGCGATCGTGCTGCTTGCCAACGGCGCGGATACCTTTGCCCCAGAGCTACTTTCGCGCGCACAGGCGCTCGATACGGCGCGCCCCGATGGGTGCCTGACCGTTATCTCCTCGGCCGATAGCGGCTCCGTTGTGACCGCCGATGCGGTGATCGTCGGCTCCGGCGCCGGCGGCGCCATGGCGGCGCGCACCCTGGCTCGAGCCGGCCTCGACACCGTGGTACTCGAGGAGGGACGCCGTTGGACGGTTGAGGAGTTCCGCACCACCCATCCGATCGACCGATATGCCGGGTTGTATCGCGGCGCCGGCGCGACCGTCGCACTGGGACGCCCGTCCATAGTCCTGCCCCTGGGCCGAGCGGTCGGCGGCACCACCGTCGTGAACTCCGGAACGTGTTACCGGCCACCGCTTTCGGTGCAGCGGCGCTGGCGCGACGAGTTCGGGCTCGACCTGGCCGACCCGGACCGGCTGGCGCACCATCTCGACGATGTCGAGCGCACGCTGCAGGTCGCGCCGGTGCCCCTGCAGATCATGGGTCGCAACGGGCGCTTGTTGCTCGATGCCGCCGCGACGCTGGGATGGGATGCGGCACCGATCCCCCGCAACGCGCCGGGCTGCGAAGGTTGTTGCCAATGCGCGATTGGCTGCCCGCGCAACGCCAAGTTCGGTGTGCACCTCAACGCGCTGCCGCAAGCCTGCGCGGCGGGCGCGCGGATCATCTCGCAGGCGCGCGTCGAACGGATACTGCACCACAACGGCCGGGCCCGCGGTGTGCGGGCCCGACGTCCAGACGGCACCACGCTGGACATCCTCGCCGAGTCGGTGGTGGTTGCCGCCGGCGCCACCGAGACACCGGGATTGTTGCGGCGCAGTGGATTTGGCGCGCATCCGCGCCTCGGCCGAAATCTCGCGCTGCATCCGGCGACGATGCTCGCCGGGCGCTTCGCCGATGACGTGTACGCCTGGCACGGTGTGCTGCAGAGCGCGGCCGTGCACGAATTTCACCAGTCGGACGGCGTGTTGATCGAAGCAACCTCGACGCCGCCGGGTATGGGGTCGATGGTCTTCCCCGGCTACGGCGCCGAGCTGCTCGGCTGGCTCGACCGCGCAGCTCAAGTCGCGACGGTCGGCGCCATGGTCGCCGACCGCGGAGTCGGCTCGGTCTTCGCGGTGCGCGGCGAGACGGTGATGCGCTACAACATCTCTCGTGTCGACAGCGCCAAGCTGATGACCGCCGTCGAGGCGATGGGCCGGCTGTTGTTCGCGGCGGGTGCGGTCGAGGTGCTCACCGGCCTGCCGGGCGCACCGACGGTGACGTCGCTGCCCGCGTTGCAGGATGCGCTGAGCCGCAGCAATCCCAGAAGCCTGCACCTGGCCGCCTTCCATCCCACCGGCACCGCGGCAGCCGGCGCCAACGAACAGGTCTGCCCCGTCGACAACGCAGGACGGCTACGCGGCATCGACGGAGTGTGGGTTGCCGACGCGTCGATCCTGCCCAGTTGCCCCGAGGTGAACCCGCAGGTGTCGATCATGGCGCTGGCGCTGGCGGTCGCCGACGAGGTGGTCGCGGCCCGCTGATGCGGTGTGCCTCCTCGGAGTCGGGTGTGCGGCGCGGGCGCCGCCGGCGCACACATGGCGTCGCCACTCGTGTAGGAAAGGTTGAGTGCCGGTTCCCGACTTCATCGTTGAGCTGCGTCGCGCGATCGGCCATGCGCCGTTATGGCTGCCCGGCGTCACCGCCGTCACCATTCATGAGCACAAAGTGCTATTGGTGAAGCGCTCGGATAACGGCGCCTGGACAGCGGTGACGGGGATCGTGGAACCGGGCGAGAACCCGGCGGATTGCGCTGTGCGTGAAGTGCTCGAAGAAGCCGGAGTTCATGTGCAGGCTGTCAGACTGGCCTGGGTCAAGGTGGGCCAGCCGACGGTGCACGCCAACGGTGATCACGCGCAGTACCTGGATCACATATTTCGGATGAAGTGGCTATCCGGGGAGCCGTATGCGGCCGACGACGAGAGCACCGAGGCGAGGTGGTTCGACCTCGACGAGCTGCCGCCGATGACAGCGAACATGCGCCGGCGCATCGAGGTAGGCGCGTCCGACGAGGAGCGGACCCTGTTCGACTCCTCGCGCGGCGACGACTGGGCGCCGCGGGCCCCGTAACGGTGCCCTTGCGGACTGCGCGCTGGGGCTGGATTCACGCCGACCTCGGCGGTGGCTAGTCGGTTTGCGCTAACCCCGTGAGCCCCGGGGCCGGCCGCCGCACCGGTTACTCAACACCGCCGAGAACATCCAGCACACCATTAACACCGATGTCGGGTTGGATTCCCGAGAGACCCGACAGACCTGCGTTTCCGGACAGGCTTGTCGCACTCGACACACTGCTGAGTGATCCGAGAGCCGGCGCCGACGATGCGCCGGCCGAGCTGGCGGAGCCGGCCGAGGCGACCCCGAGGCTGGGGTCGACACCCGCGACGACGGTGCCGTCGGCGAACACGGTGGTAACACCGGTCTGGCTGACGGCGAGGCCGTTGTCGATCGCCAAACCGCCTTGGACAGTACCGTTTCCGACTGCGAGGGTGACGTCATGGGGGACGGCGAGGACGCTGGCCTTGAGAGCCATTGCGCTTTTCGGGGCGACCGCGAGGTGCGCGTGTGAACCTACGGCGAGGCTGCTCTTGAGGGCGCTCAGGTTGCCAACGGCGTCGAGGCTGCCCTGCGGGGCAATGGTGACAGAGCTGTAGCTGAGGTCGACGGTGGCGCCGGAGCTAGTGCCGTAGGACAGCCCGCCCCCGACCGAGAATTGCGCGGAGTCCCCGACGGAGACGGAAGAGCCCGAGCCGACGGTGAACGAGCTCGAGGCCATCGTGCTGTCGGAGCCGACACTCACCGACCCCGAGGTGACGGAGACCTCGCCGCCGGGGGCGACGGTGACCGAGCTGCCGGGGCCGACGGAGATCGAGCCCGATCCCACCGAGACAGAGCCAGGGGCCCCGGTGGTGCCCGATACCGTGGTGACGTCCGAGCCGACACTGAGGGAACCGCCGGACGCGACCTGGACGGAACCCGAGCCGACGGAGACGGAGCCGGATCCGATGGTGACGGAGGAGCCCGGGGTGGTGCCGATGGTGACCGGACCAGAACCGGTGACTGAGCTGGAGGCCAGCAAGGCGGAACTGTTGGGGCCGGCGGTACCGACGGTCAATGACCCACCTTGGCCGATGCTGAGGGCGCCCACTGAGCTCCCCTGGCCGACGGTGACCGAGCTGGCCTGACCGATGGTGAGGGCACTGCTCTGGCCGAGGCTGAGGGAGCTGGCCTGGCCGATGACCAGTGAGCCGCCCGGGCCGACGCTCAGCGTGCTGCCGGGGCTGAGGGCGAGGCTGGCGCCGGGGCCGAGGCTGACGGTGCCGCCGGTGGCGGGGACCGTAGCAGTGAGCGTGCCGCTACTGGCATTGATGACCTGGATGTTGGTGTTGACCGTCTGCGAGCTGAGGATCTTGCTGAGCTCTGCTGCATCGCTCAAGCCCAACTGCAGCACTTTCTGGGTTTGAGCACCGGTGGCGTTGCCGGCGGCCTGGGCCGTAGCGGCGGCCTGGTCGGCGGCCCCGGCCGGGTTGGTGGTTTGCGGCGGTTCGTCGAACGGTTTCAGCGTGCTCAGCGGCTCAGAAGCACTGGCGTAGCTGTACATCGCGGTGGCGTCCTGAACCCACATCTCTGCGTACTGGGCTTCGCAGGCCGCGATCGCCGGGGTGTTCTGACCCAAGAAATTGGTGGCTACCAACACCATCAACTGCAACCGGTTGGCCGCGACGAGCTGCGGGGGCACCGTCATCGCGAACGCCTCGTCGTAGACTGCGGCCGCTGCGTAGGCCTGCGCCGCGGTTTCCCCAGCCTGAACGGCGGCAGTCGACAACCAGTCGACATACGACGTGGCCGCGTTGCTCATCATCATCGACGACGGGCCCAACCACGTTTGGCCGGTCAGCGCCGAGACCTGCGACGCGCAGCCGCTCGCGGTCGACTCGAGCTCGACGGCCACCGCGTCCCAGCCCGCCGCGGCGGCCAGCATCGGTCCCGACCCGGGGCCGCTGTACATGAGACCGGAATTGACCTCTGGAGGCATCAACGCAAAGTCCATGGCTTTTCTCTTTTCGAGTTAAGCGCGGCGATTTTCGACACGAGTACATTAACGCGGCGCACGTGAACGCCCGGTGAAAGCATGCTTAAGCTCCGCGGTAACCATCGGGTAGACCCGTGAAATGCTTGGTGGCACTGCAATTTCGGAGACGATCGCCAGCGGTCCGCACGGAGTTTGATGCCGTGTTACGCATTTTTAAGTAATATTTCTTCTGGCTTATTCCTGGTGCCGCGCCGTCGATTTTCCCGTTACCGAAAGCTAAACAGCGAGCTTCGATCTATTGGCGGCATTCAAGTCCGCGCAGCCTGGGGCAACCAACTGTCGCGTGGGTCCGGGCACGGCACACCCGCAGTGCAGAGCCGACTCCGGCAAGCTCGGCCGCCACGGCAATCAACAGCGCGCGGTCAACCTCTGGGCCACAACATGTTTGAGATCCGTGCTGTACCCATCCGAACGACTAGCGCGCGAATCGGATCGAAATCGTTGAGCGGCAACGTAGCTGTGTCACCACTGGCCGACACGACGCCGGTCCCGCCGTCGCTACTTGAAGCTGTACAGCAGACGAATGCCTACCCTTCGAGCTTGTAGCCCAGCCCGCGCACCGTTACCAGGTGCACCGGATTGGCCGGGTCGGCTTCGATCTTGGACCGCAGCCGCTTGACGTGGACGTCGAGCGTCTTGGTGTCGCCGACGTAGTCCGCGCCCCACACCCGATCGATCAGCTGTCCACGGGTCAGCACCCGGCCGCTGTTGCGCATCAGGTACTCGAGGAGGTCAAACTCCTTGAGCGGCAACGTGATTGTGTCGCCGTTCACCGAAACGACATGCCGCTCGACGTCCATCCGGACCGGACCGGACTCCAATACGCCGTCACTGATCTCGGAGTCGTCGTCGCCGCCCCGGCGCAGCACCGCCCGGATCCGGGCAATCAGCTCGCGGGCCGAATAGGGCTTGGTCACATAGTCATCGGCGCCGAGCTCCAGGCCGACCACTTTGTCGATCTCGCTGTCCCGGGCCGTCACCATGATCACCGGCACGCTGGAGCGAGCGCGCAGCTGCTTGCAGACGTCGGTGCCCGACATGCCCGGCAGCATCAAATCAAGCAGCACGATGTCCGCGCCTGCCCGGTCGAACTCGGACAGCGCCGCTGACCCATCGGTCACCACGGTGGCTTCGAAGCCCTCCTTGCGAAGCAGGAAGGCCAGTGGATCGGCAAGCGACTCCTCGTCCTCCACGATCAGCACACTGGTCACGGGCGCCACTCCTGTTCATCGCTGCGCTCTGCATCGTCGTATGCGCGGGTCATCGACTTAGTTCTTCCTCTCGTTGGGACCTGTTGGGCCGCACTTCGCGGGCCCGGGGTTGCTCGGTTTCTTCGTCGCTATCGGTGTCCTGATAGGCCGGGATCGACAAGGTGAACGTCGAACCGGTTCCCGGCTTGCTCCACACGCCGATGCTGCCGTCGTGATTGGCCGCAACGTGTTTGACGATCGCCAGCCCCAGCCCACTGCCGCCGGTGGCTCGCGAACGCGCCTTGTCCCCCCGGAAAAACCGCTCGAAGACCCGCTCCTGGTCTTCTAGCGCAATCCCGATCCCGCGGTCGGTAACCGCGATCTCGATGTTGTCGCCACGACGGCGACGGCTGATCGACACCGGCGAGCCCGGCGGCGAGTAGGCGATCGCATTAGAGACCAGATTGGCCAATGCGGTCACCAGCAGCGTTTGATCCCCCAGCACCCGCAAACCGGTGGGCGCGTCGGTGCGAATCTCGATCTTGGCATTGTCGGCAGCCACCTTGTGACGTGAAATTGCTTCGGCCACAACGGTATCCACCTCGACAGCGACGACATTGGGCAATCGCTCGGCGCCTTGGAGCCGGGAGAGCTCGATCAGCTCGGCGACCATGTCGCCCAGCCGGTTGGCCTCGATCAGCACCTTCTCGGCGAAGCGGCGCACGGTTTCGGAGTCGTCCGCCGACGCCAGCAGGGCCTCGGCCAGCAGCGCCATGGCGCCGACCGGGGTCTTGAGCTCGTGGCTGACGTTGGCCACGAAGTCGCGCCGCGTGGCTTCCATGCGCGCATGGTCGGACTGGTCGTGTACGAAGACCACGGCGAACCGGCGGTCTTCCTCACTGAGCAGCGTTGCCTGCCCGTGCACCGATATCCCGGACCGTCCGGCGGCCCCGCGCTTGCCGGGCTGTAGGTCGAACTCGACGACCTCCCCGCCCAGCGCCTGCTGCGCCGCTTGCCAGGCTTGGTCGTCGAGCTGCCGATCGCGCACCAGGCCCAATTCCTTGGCCCGCTCGTTGAGGTAGACGACGTCGCGATGGGAATCCACGACCGCGGCGCCCAGCGGCATCAGGGTGACGATTCGTTGCAGCATCTGCGCGACGGTGATGCCGGTCGACTCGGTGGCCACTCGCTGTCGCCGTAGCACCACCCGTGCGGACAACCGAGTGCCGACCGCCACTCCAACGGTCAGCGCCAGCAAGGACAAGACCCCGGCCAGCAACAGCGCCGAGAACACAGTCACGAACAAAATCCTACAAATCTGGTGAACGCAGCCCTAGCGGAACGAGGCCAAAATCGGACAAGTCACAACTTGCGCTACAGGTGTTCGGCTGTCGTTCATGCGGAATTTGGCCTACGGGCTTTCGGCGCTCAAAAGCGGCGAAAATTGAGCCGCGCGTCGATCCTACCGGGCACCCTGGCTGGCTACCGCCGCGGCGCCCGCGGCCGCCGCTTCCGGGTCCAGGTAGGTGCCGCCGGGCACTACCGGTCGCAAATCAGCGTCCAGGTCGTAGCGAAGCGGAATTCCGGTCGGAATGTTCAGCTCGGAGATCTCGTCGTCGGAGATCTGGTCGAGGTGTTTGACGAGGGCGCGCAGCGAGTTGCCGTGGGCAACGATCAGCACCGTCTTGCCGAAGCGCAGATCCGGGACGATCACGTCGGTGAAGTACGGCAGAAAACGCACCACCACGTCGGCCAGGCATTCGGTGAGCGGGCCGCCGCTGATGTCGGCGTAGCGCGGGTCGCCATCCTGGCTGAACTTGCTGCCCTTCTCGATCGGCGGCGGCGGGGTGTCATAGCTGCGCCGCCAGGCCATGAATTGCTCGTGGCCGTAGCGGGCCTTGGTCTCGGCTTTGTCCAGGCCCTGCAGCGCCCCGTAGTGGCGTTCGTTGAGCCGCCAGCTGCGTCGCACCGGCAGCCACAGCCGGTCGGCGGCGTCCAGCGCCAGGTGCGCCGTGGTGATGGCGCGGCGCAGCAGCGAGGTATACAGCACGTCGGGCAGCAGGCCGTGCTCGGTCAGCAGCTCGCCGCTGCGAACCGCTTCGGCCCGCCCCTTTTCGGTCAGCCCGACGTCGACCCATCCGGTAAACAGGTTCAGCGAATTCCATTCGCTTTCGCCGTGGCGAAGCAGTACCAGCGTCGCAGTGTCACCCATGTCGGTCAGTCTCTCACGCACTCACTCAGGGTCGCCGAGCGTAACGCCACGGCGAAATTTGGGACCGAAAATCGGCAGCCACGTGACGCTCGCGGAAAATGTCCCCAGCCCACGTGGCTAGTCGTCTTCGTCGTCGTCGATCAGGTGGGCGAACGCCTCCAGATTCTTCAACGATTCGCCCCGTGATACCCGCCAATCCCATTCCTTCTGTATCGACGAGCGAAAACCCAACTCCAGCAACGTATTGAAGTCCGAATCCACCGCTTCGAGCACTTGCCCGAGCACCCGGTCGATCTCCTCGGCGTCCACCGAGGCCAGCGACATCCGGCCGACCAGGTAGATGTCGCCGACGTTGTCCAGCGTGTAGGCGACTCCGTACAGCCGGCGGTTGCGCTTGAGCAGGAACCGGTACACGCCCTCGTGGTTCTCGTCGGGCTTGCGGCACACGAACGCCTCGACGCGCACCGAGTGCTCGCCGATGCTCAGGATCGTGTTGGTTTTGAGCCGGCGCTCGCCGGGCAGCTCCACTACCAGACCCGGCAATCCGCCATGTGCGCCTTCGTGTTTCGAGTACGTCAGCTCGCTGGCATCGAGCGCGCGCTCGATCACCTGCTGCACGGACGGGCTCATGCGCCAACCCCGCGACGCGGCGTCCAACGACGCGGTTTACGCGCCGCCACCCGGTCGCGCACCCGGCGCTGCCGTGCGGCGGTGAAATCGCCGATGGCCCGCCGATAGCTGGCCAGCAACGCGTCGGTGGTGTGCTCCCACGAGAACGTCGCCGCGTGCGCGGCCGCGGCCCGGCTCATCGCCGCGCCCCGCGCCGTGCCGTCCAGCCCCAGCAGCTCGTCGAGCGCGCGGGCCCAGTCGTCGACGTCATGCCCTGGCACCAGCGAGCCGGTGACACCGTCGCGCACCGCGACCGGCAGACCGCCGACCGCTGCCGCCACCACCGGCGTGCCGCACGCCTGCGCCTCGACGGCGACCAAGCCGAAAGACTCCGAATAGCTGGGCACCGCAACAAGATTCGCGGCCTGGAACAGGGTCGCCAGGTTCGGCCGGGACTGCGGCGGCAGGAACGTCACCCGCTCGCTGATCCCGAGTTCGTCGGCCAGGCGAACCAGTCCGTCCGGGGTGGCCAGACCGCTGCCCGACGGGCCGCCGGCCACCACGATGCGCACGCCCGGCAGTTTCGCCGCTGCCCGCAGCACGATGTCGGGTGCCTTCAGCGGCTGGATTCGTCCGACGAACACCACGATCTGTTCGTCGAGCCCAAGCCCCAGCGCGGCACGGGCCGCCCGGCGTTCGCCCGGGCGGAACACCTCCAGGTCGACGCCGGGATGGACCACGTCGATCCGCTCGGGGACGGCATGGTGGATCGAAACCAATTGCCGCGCTTCGTCTTCGGTGTTGACGATCAGCCGGTCCGCCTCATCGACGACCTGCTGCTCCCCCACCGTGCGCAGCGGCGGCTCGGGCGTGTCGCCGGCGGCCAGTGCGGCGTTTTTCACCGCGGCCAGGGTGTGCGCGGTGTGCACCAGCGGCACCGCCCAACGGTCGCGCGCCAGCCAGCCGACCTGTCCGGACAGCCAGTAGTGCGAGTGCACGATGTCGTAGTAGCCGGGCTCATGCGACGCCTCGGCACGCAGCACCCCGGCCGCGAACGCGCACAGCTGGGTGGGCAGATCGTATTTGTCCAAACCCTCGAACGGCCCGGCCACGACGTTGCGCACCAGCACGCCGGGCTCAACCTCGACGACCGGCGGATCCGCCGAGGCGGTGGCCCGGGTGAAGATCTCCACCTCGATGCCCCGCCGGGCCAGATGCAACGCACTTTGCAGCACGTACACGTTCATCCCGCCGGCATCACCGGTACCCGGTTGAGCCAGGGGCGAGGTGTGCACTGCCAACAGCGCGACCCGGCGCGGATCGCTGCGCAGGAGGACGTCGTCGTGCCGCACTCTTTCATCTTTACAGCACGGCCCGGCCGGCGGCCTAAGGCGTTCGCGTTAGGCGGACGACTCGTCGACCACGTCCGGGATCCGGGAGCCGATCACCCCGGCGCGCCGCATCGCGCCCAGCGGGTCGGCGTAGAGCCCGCCCAGCGACACGATGCCCGCCCCGGCCTCTTGCACGCGGTTGCCGAAGGCCGTGACGCGAATATCCCGCGGCGGCAACACCGAACGCTCGGCGAATGCCGCCTCCACCTGCTCCATCGCCTCGGGATACTCGGTGAATGCCTGGCCACCGACCACCAGTTCGTCGGGGTTCAGCAAGTCGCGCAGCAGCGCGACCGCCTCACCCAGGACTCGGGCGCGCTCCGCGAGCAGATCCTTGGCCGGCTGGTTGCCGGCTCGGGCCAGGCGCAGCAGATCGGTGATGCCCGTGGCGGGACCATTCGCGCGCCCGGCCGGGGCCGGGGGCAGGATGCGCAGCCGGCGAGCCGCGGCCAGCACCGCCTCGTCGCTGACCGTGGACTCCAGCTGCCCGGTGCCACCGAGCAATTCGGAGTGCGCGGGCAGGCCCGCGATCGTGCCCGGACCGCTGGACGGGCAGTGCACCCGTCCGCCGATCACCAGCGCGTAGCCCACGGTCTCGCGGGCGTAGACGTACAGGCTGGTCGGCGAGCTCGGCGCAAACCGCCGCATACCCAGCAGCAGCTCGGCGCCGGCCATCGCGTCCACGTGCGACGCCACCGACACCGGCAGGCTCAGCGCGTCGGCCAGCACCGGCCCGACCGGCGCTTGCCGCCAGCCCAGCCGCGGGTGGTCGACGTGGCCGGTGGCGCCGTCGACAGTGCCACCGATGGCGACCCCGACCCACAACGGCCGCCGGCGGTGCCAGCGCCGCAGATAGCGGGTCGCGCTTTCGGCCAACGACGTCAGTGCGGCGGCCGGCGGGCTCAGCGGCGTCGGTGTTTCCACCGTGTCCAGCGTGCGGCCGAACAGGTCGGTGGCCACGATGCTGGTAGTCCGCGCGCCGATGTGGATGCCCAGCGCCACAAAAGGTTCGTGGTTGAGCTCCACCGGAACCCGCGGGCGTCCGATGGCCCCGGAGACGGCCAGGTCTGCGCGTTCCCGCAGCAGGCCCGCGTCGAGCAGGGCGATGACCTGCCGGTTCACCGTCGCGATGCTCAGCGAGGTGACCCCGGCGATGACATCGCGGCCGACCGGGCCGCGCAGCCGGACCGCCCGGAACACCGAGGCCGCGGCGGAGTCGGAGATGTGCAGCGACGGCGGCAGGATCTGGCGGTGCAGCCGCAGGTGGCCCGTACGGCTGGGCGAATGATGGGTGTGGGTGAGAGAAGTCGAGCGCACGAGCGTCCTTTGTCCGAGTTCCAATGGCCGGTCTTGGCCACAACCTGTTTTGGGTTCAGGCGCGGCAAAGTGCGCGGCAACAACACGCACATGCCGCGCAAAGACACGCGGCAGTGTTGTTGAACAGGGCGCTGTGGTGCACCTCAGGAATTTAGCACGTTTATTAGAGTTGGCTCAGTGAGTTCAAATAACCTGCATCAACGGGTCGCGGTAGTGACCGGTGCCAGTTCCGGGATCGGCGAAGCAACAGCCAAAACCCTTGCCGCCCTTGGGTTTCACGTCGTCGCTGTGGCTCGGCGCGCGGACCGGATTACTGCCCTCGCGGAAGAGATAGCCGGCACCGCAATTGTGGCTGACGTCACAGACGACGCCGCGGTGGAGGCGCTCGCCAGCAAACTGGGCCGGGTCGATGTATTGGTCAACAACGCCGGCGGCGCACGCGGGTTGGCGCCCGTCGCCGACGCCGACCTCGAGCACTGGCGCTGGATGTGGGAGACCAACGTGCTTGGCACGCTGCGGGTCACCCGCGCACTGCTGCCCAAGCTGATCGACTCCGGCGACGGCCTGATCGTCACCGTCACCTCGGTGGCCGCACTCGAGGTGTACGACGGCGGCGCCGGCTACACCGCGGCCAAGCACGCTCAAGGCGCGGTGCACCGCACGCTGCGCGGCGAACTGCTGGGCAAGCCGGTGCGCCTCACCGAAATCGCCCCGGGCGCAGTGGAAACCGAGTTTTCGCTGGTCCGATTCGACGGCGATCAGGAACGCGCGGACGCAGTTTATGCCGGCATCACACCGCTGACGGCGACCGACGTGGCCGAGGTGATCGGGTTCGTGGCGTCACGGCCGTCCCACGTCGACCTGGACCTGATCGTGCTCAAGCCACGCGATCAGGCCAATGCGATGCGGTTTAACCGCCGGGGCCAGGCGAGGACGTAGTCGTCGTGGTCGTGGTGGTCGGCGTCCCCGACAGACTCGGCGCCGTCGACGGCGTGACCGGCGCGGTGACGGGGATCTGACTGGCCGGCGGGTGCGCATTGGGAGGCGGTAGGGCCGACATGGCCACCCAGGTGTCCCAATCGACGGCCCAGTCCCAGATGTCGCCGTCGGAGTAGGACAACTGGATCGAGCTGCCGGTCACCTCGACCGGGTCGCCGTACATCGCGGTCGGGTAGTACTCCGCGGCGTCCTCGGTCGACAGGTTGATGCAGCCGTTGGTGACGTTCGTGTTGCCTTGTGCGCCAGCGCTCATCGGGTTGGCGTGAATGAACTCGCCGTTGTTGGAGATCCGCACCGCCCAGCGTTCGTGCACGTGGCTGTAGCCGGCCGCGGGGTTGGACATGTAGAAGTCCGCGTACTTCTCGGTCACCACGTGGATGCCGTTGCGGGTGACGTTGCGCGCCTTGTCGGCCTCGCCGTAGCTGCACGGGAAGTCCATGATCACGCCCGCGTCGGTGACGACCTGGATGCGGTGCGACGACACCTCGGCCTTGACGACCTGCTTGCGGCCGATCTGAATCTTCAACGACATGTCCTGCAGGCCGTAGGCGCCGTCGCCGAACGGCAGGCCGTAGAACTTGGCGTCGACGCTGACGGTGGTGCCCGCCGGGTAGTACTCGCGCGGCCGGTAGTGGATGCGCGCGCCCTGCTGCTCGTCAGGCAGCCAGGCCCAGCTGCCCTCGACGGGCGGGTTGGTGGTGATGGTCAGCGCCCGTTCGACGGCAGCCTTGTCGCTGATCGGCGCGTCGAACTGGATGATGATCGGCGCGGCGACGCCGACCGTCTGGCCGTCGGCCAACTGGAATCCGCCGTCAATCTTCTTGGTGGGCGCGACGGTGGTTAATTTGCCCGTCACGGGAACGGTCTTGCCGTCGTGGCCGACGACCGAGCCGGTCCAGCTATAGCTGGTGTCATAACCCAACGGCTCGGTGGTCGTGTAGACGGTGCGGTCGGAGTTGAACGCTCCGGCAACGACCTTGCCGGCCGAATTCGTCAACGCCACCTTCTGGAACCAGCCGTCGCTGACCGTGACGCTGACCGGCGCGATGGGAACCACATCGGCAGCGGCCCCCTGGTTGTCCAGGGCGGGCTGGTATTTCAGACTCGGCGCCGACTGCTCCTTGTTCTTCTGCGCTTGCTTGGCCGTGGGGCCGCTGCAGGCGGCCAGCACGCTCGGCGCGAACACACCCAGCCCAAGGGCTGCCAACGCCAGCCGCCGATTAATCGGCGGCTGTTCGGGGGATGTGCTCACGACAATAAAAGATACCGGCAGTACCGACACCGCTTGCGCCACGACGAGTCGCGAAAGCCTACAGACACACCGAATCCACAGCTAAAGGCGGCAGCCGAGCAGCACCGGTTCGGGTTCCAGTGTGATGCCAAACACGTCACGGACCCCGTCGCGGATGGTTCGCGCCAGGGTGATCACATCCGCCGTGGTGGCGTGGCCCCGATTGGTCAGAGCAAGCGCGTGCTTGGTGGACAACCGGCAGGGCGCGGCCGGGTCGTCGGGATAACCCTTGCCGAAGCCCGCATGCTCCACCAGCCACGCGGCGGCCAGCTTGACGCCGTCGGGCGCCGGGTAGTTGGGCACCGGCCCGTCGGTACGCCCGGCCAGCGACTCGTAAACCTGCGGCGCGACGACCGGGTTGGTGAAGAACGAACCCACGCTCCAGGTGTCGTGGTCGGCCGCGTCGAGCACCATGCCCTTGCGCGCACGCAGGGCCAGCACCGCCTCGCGCACCGCGCGCGGGTCCGCACGCTCACCGCTGGCCGCATTCAACGCCGCGGTGAGCTCGCCGTAGCGCAACGGCGCGCTGCGGCCGGAACCGTCCAGTGCGAACTCCACTTCCAGCACCACGCCGGGCGCCTGCTGACCGGGCCGCTTGAACCTGCTGGTGCGATAGCCGAAGGCCAGCTCGTCGCCGGGTATCCAACACACCGCACCGCTGCCGCGATCCAGCACCCGCACCCGGGTGATGGTGTCGGACACCTCCGCGCCGTAGGCCCCGACGTTCTGCACCGGCGTGGCTCCCGCCGATCCCGGTATGCCGGACAGGCACTCGAGGCCGCCCAGCCCGTGCTCGATCGCCGCGACGACCACGTCGTCCCACACCGCCCCGGCCTCGGCGCGCAGCAGGTGGCCGTCCACGGTGATCCCGCGGGTGGCCACGTGCACGGCGGTCAGGTCGGTCAGGTCGTCGGCGATCACCAGATTGGAGCCGCCGGAGAACACCAGCACCGGCCCGTCACATGCGCCGTCCAACTCGGCCAGCACGGCGACAACCTGTTCGCTGCGGGTGCAGGTGATCAGGCGTTGTGCGACCGGTCCGACGCGCAACGTGGTCAGCGGCGCCAGCGGCACCGCCTCAGCGACGCGCGCGCCAGCGAAGAGCGATCCGGTCACGGCCCGTAACGGTAGCCTGACCTGCTATGCCCCGCTCATTCGACTTGTCCGCCGACTATCAGGACAGCGTCGAAGACCTGCACCGGGTGTTCGCCGAGCCCGACTACTGGCGGGCCAGGCTGGCCGACATTCCGGTCGACAAGGCGCGGTTGGAGTCGATCCGCTTCGGAGGGGAATCCGGCGACGACGGCACCATCGAAGTGGTGACGCTGCAGGAAGTGCACAGCCATAACCTGCCCGCGATGGTCACCCAGCTGCACCGGGGCGACCTGTTCTTCAGACGCGAAGAGACGTGGGGGCCCGTCACCGACGGCATCGCCACGGCGTCCATCAAGGGCTCGATCGTGGACACCCCGGTGAACGTCCTGGGCACCGCCGAGCTGTCGCCGATTGACCGCGGCGGCGCCCGCTTGACGTTCCGGGTCAGCATCCACGTCCGGATTCCGCTGATCGGCGGCAAGGTGGAGAACATCATCGGCACGCATCTGGCCGATCTGGTGAGCAGGGAGCAGCGCTTCACCACCGAATGGATCACCAACAACGCGTGATTCGCTTCTAAGCTGGCGGCCATGCGAATCGCGTTGGCGCAAATGCTCAGTGGCAGCGATCCGGCGGCCAATCTGCAACAGGTGCGCGACTACACCGCCCGGGCCGCCGACGCCGGCGCGACGCTGGTGGTGTTTCCCGAAGCGACCATGTGCCGGTTCGGCGTCCCGCTGGCACCGATCGCCGAGCCCCTCGACGGACCGTGGGCCGACGGGGTCCGGCAGATCGCCTCCGAGTCCGCCGTCACGGTAATCGCCGGCATGTTCACCCCGGCCGGCGACGGACGCGTGACGAACACGCTGATCGCGGCCGGGCCCGGCACACCGAATCAGCCGGACGCCCACTACGACAAGATTCATCTCTACGACGCGTTCGGCTTTACCGAGTCACGCACCGTCGCGGCGGGCCGGGAACCGGTGGTGATCACCGTCGACGGCGTCGGGGTGGGGTTGACCGTTTGCTACGACATCCGCTTCCCCGAGCTCTACACCGAACTGGCCCGGCGCGGCGCCCAGCTCATCGCGGTCTGCGCGTCCTGGGGTTCGGGTCCGGGAAAGCTCGCGCAGTGGACCTTGCTGGCCCGCGCCCGCGCGCTGGACTCGATGAGCTACGTCGCCGCGGCCGGCCAAGCCGATCCCGCTGACACACTGGTGGGCTCGGGGTCTCCCGCGGGCGCGCCGATGGGCGTCGGCGGCAGCCTGGTGGCCTCGCCGCTGGGCGAGGTGGTCGCCTCAGCAGGTCCCGACCCACAACTGGTGCTCGCCGACATTGACACCGCCTTGGTCGCGAAGGCTCGCGAAAGCATCGCGGTGCTGCGCAACCAGTCCGACTTTGCTCGTAGCGATAGGGCAGAATCGGTTGGGTGACGAACCCGCAAGGACCACCGCACGAGGGCCCGTCAACGGCGGCTTCCAGCGAGGATCACGGTCCGTTCGGCCCGACCTCCGCCCCGACCGAACCGCACTATCCCGCCGGCGCGGACACCCAGCAGGCCAGCTACGCGCCGCCGCCGCTGCCACCCCTGAGCCCCACCGAGCGGGTTAGCCGGCCCAGCGAGCAGCCCGAACCGCCAGCGAAGAAGAAGAGATTCCGCGACCCGCTGTCCATTGTTCTGATCTGCGTCATCGTGGTGTCGCTGCTGCTCGCGGGGCTGATCGGCGGCGAGCTGTACGCCCGCCACGTGGCCGACACCAAGGTCGCCGAGGCGGTGGCCTGCGAGGTCCAGGACCAGGCCACGGCGTCGTTCGGAGTCGCGCCGCTGCTGCTGTGGCAGCTCGCGACGCAGCACTTCACCAACATCTCGGTGTCGACGGCCGGCAACCAGATCCGCGATGCCAAGGGCATGAAGATCGACATCGTCATCAAAGACGTCAAGCTGGACCGGACGTCGTCGTCCAAGGGCACCATCGGATCGCTGGACGCGACCATCACCTGGACCAGTGACGGCATCAAGGATTCGGTGCAGAACGCGGTCCCGGTGCTGGGCCCGTTTGTCACCAACAGCGTGACCACCCATCCCGCCGACGGCACCATCGAACTGAAGGGGATGCTGGACAACATCACGACCAAGCCCGTGGTGTCCGGCAAGGGAATTCAGCTGCAGATCCAGAGCTTCAACGCGCTGGGCTTTACGCTGCCTCGCGAAAGCGTCCAGTCCACCCTCGATGCGTACACCGCGAAGCTGACCGCCGACTACCCGCTGGGTATTCACGCGGACAGCGTGCAAGTGACGCCGACCGGCGTGACGAGCCATTTCTCGACCCAGAACGCCTCGATTCCGGCTGGTGAAAACAACGATTCCTGTTTCGCCAACATCTAGGGCTTGCCCGGCTGGGCGTTGCCGCACGCTGCAGGGCCGCCGCTAGGCGCCGGCGTCAGCCCAGCCCGTCGAGAACGGCCCGCGTCCCGGATAGGCCGAGCCGGGTCGCCCCGGCCTCCACCATGGCGACCGCGTCGGCAGCGGTGCGAATGCCGCCGCTGGCCTTGACCCCCAGGCGACCGCCGACGGCCTCGGCCATCAGCGCGACGGCCCGCACCGACGCCCCGCCCGCGGGGTGAAACCCGGTCGAGGTCTTGACGAAGTCCGCGCCGGCCTCTTCGGCTGCCCGGCACACGTTGGTCAGCGTGCGCCCGTCCGAATCATCGAGCAGCACAGCCGATTCCACGATCACCTTGAGAACGGCGCCGGGTATGGCCGCGCGCACCGCGGCGATGTCGGAGCGCACCGCGTCCAACTCGCCGGCCAGCGCGGCGCCGATGTCGATGACCATGTCGACTTCACTCGCCCCGGATGCCACCGCCCGGGCGGCCTCCTGCGCCTTGATCGCCGAGACGTGCTTGCCGGACGGAAAGCCGGCCACCGTCGCGACCCGGACTCCGCCGGCCGCAGCGGCTACCGGAACCATCGACGGTGATACGCACACCGCGTAGACGGCCAGGTCCGCGGCTTCGGCCAGCAGCGCGACCACGTCGGCACCGGTGGCCTCGGGTTTGAGCAGCGTGTGGTCGACGAGTGCCGCGAGCTGTTCTCGACGCATCATCAGTTGGGTTCCTCCGGGCCGCCGGGATTGCAGCCGGACGCGACCATCTCGGCGTCGTCGACGACGGGCCGCCATGGTTCGAGATTCCAGCTCGTCTTGCCGGGTTGCGCCATTTCGGCGAATTGCCAATGGCAGATGAATTGGGCATACATGCCGGGGGTGTCAGCGTTCGGGGCCATCGCCAACACCTCGGCCCAGGCCTCGTCGGCCGCACTCGGGTTGTTGGGTTGGCGGGAGGCCAGCCGCCCCGATGGCGTCGGAAACACCCGCAAGCTGGCCAGCCGCCCCCACTGCGTCCACCCGGTGTGATCGACAAACGGAGGGGCGGGGTTGACCGCGCCGGTGCCGGGATCGGCCCACGCGATGCCCCGAACGGGCCCGACCGGCACCCAGACCAGCAGCGCGACCAGCGCAGCCAGCACGGCCTTCATCGCGTCAGCGCGACTTGCCCTGAATTTCGAGAAGTTTGGGCCGCACGTCGACCAGATAGACACCCGCCGCGCACGCGGAGATCGCCATGCCGAGCACGCCGAAAACGAAGCTCAGGATCGATGTCAACGCGACGGCCAGGCCTAGGATCACCAGCCACACCGGCTTGGTCAGCTTGTCCGCAGCGGTGTAGGCGTCGGGTCGCTGCATCGCCGCATGAATGAATGCGTACACCGACATCACCAGGACGCCGATCTGCAAGACCAACATGACGGTACCCACAGCATGATTCACGACTCAAGGGTATGCGGGCCGCGTCGTAAACGTCGAATCCGAGTTGCCCCGAAGGGCAACTCGGTATCCGAAACTACTTCTGGGTGACCTTCTTGGCGGGAGCCTTCTTGGCCGGAGCCTTCTTGGCCGGCGCCTTCTTGGCCGGAGCCTTCTTGGCCGGGGCCTTCTTCGCCACTGCCTTGGTCGCCGACTCCGCCTTCTTGGGCAGCTCGATGCCGACCAGCTTCGCGGCCCGCTCGCCGACCGCGCGGGTCTGGTTGGCCACGGTGCCCAGCGCTTCCTGGGTCAGCTCGACGGCCTGGTCGACGTAGCCCTCGGCGCGCGCCTGGGTCTCCTCGAACGGCCGCTGGCTGCGCAGCCGCTGCAGCGCGGCCTCGCCGCGCTCGACCAGCTCGTTGTAGCGGTTGGTCGCGGCGTCCAGGTAGCCCTCGGCGGCCTTACGCAGTTCCTCCGGGGTGAAGCGCTCGCGCAGCTCGGTGAACTGTTCGGGCAGGTCTTCCTGCAGCTTGGCGATGCGAGCGCGGCTCTCCTCGACCCGGCTGCGGGTGTCGGTGCGGGTGTCCTCGGCGCGGTCACGCAGGCTGCCGATGAGCTCGTTCACGGTGGCCAGGGCCAGGTCTGCTGCGCCCAGGGCCGCCAGCAACGGCGCCCGCAATTCTTCGATGTTCGTGTTTTCAGCCATGGTGTTTCCTTTCATGGTTCGTTGTCGTTCTCAGGGTTGAAGTGTTTGGTAGGGAAGTCGAGGCAAGCGTCGGCTCCTGGTGCGTGGAGTGGTCAAGACCCGCGGATTGACCTGGCACGCGACTTGCCGAAAAACCTCCTGGTTGGTCGGGTCGGGTTGACGATCGAGTGGGATAGGGCGCAGCGTCGCGCCGCGTAATCAGTGGGAATCGGTGCATCCTTCCCTTCTGGGTAACCCAGCGGCCGTTGGGCTATACGTCACCAACTCGTGCTCAGGCGTTTGTCGCAGCTGAGCCGGCCCGGGGCGGGCTACCTCACTCGTGGTTGTCGGATTCGGGCGAACACTCCTCATGGATCGATTCGTTTTGCTGGGCAAATGAGGTATAGATCTCGAGCAGAATCTGCTTCTGACGCTCGGTGATCGCCGTGTCGGTGATGACCGCGTCACGCACTTGGCTCTTGTCGCTCGGCTCCAGGATCCCGGCCCGCACGTAGAGGACCTCGGCGGAAACCCGCAGCGCTTTCGCGATCTGACTCAGCACGTCGGCAGAAGGTTTGCGCAGTCCGCGCTCAACCTGGCTCAGATAGGGATTGCTGACACCGGCCAGCTCGGCAAGTTGTCGTACCGAAACCTGCGCGAGTTCACGCTGGCTTCTGATGAAGCTGCCGATGTCGGAGGCCGCCGTCGACACCTTGGCGGAGAGCGTCTCCTCCGGTGGCATTGCGTGCTCCTACGGTCCGATGGCTGACCTTGACAGCAACGAGCGTACGGACATGTGCTTGCATTTGCAAGCAGTAGTTAGCACCCCTAGAAAAACAGCTGCGCGATGGTGTAGATCACCAGCCCGGCCAGCGATCCGACCACAGTGCCATTGATCCGGATGAACTGCAGGTCACGGCCCACGTGCAGCTCGATGCGCCGGCTGGCCTCCTCGGCATCCCAGCGTTCGATCGTGTCGGTGATGATCGCGGTGATCTCGACCCCGTACTGCGAGACCAGATGCTGAGCCGCCCGCACGATCCAGCCATCGACCTTGTCGCGCAGCTCGGCGTCGTCGCGCAGCGACTCCCCGATACGCACGACGCTGTCCGCGATACGGGTGCGCAACGCGCTGGAGGGATCGTCGACGCCCTCGAGTACCAGCCGCTTCAGCGTCTTCCACGCCGTAGCGGCCGCGTTGGCGATTTCGTCGCGTGCCATCAGCTGATCTTTGATCGCGTCGGCGCGCGCGATGGTGTCCGGGTCGTTTTGCAGATCGTCGGCGAATTCGAACAGGAAGCGGGTCGCCGAGCGGCGCAACTCGTGGTCCGGATTGCGTCGCACTTTGTCGGTGAAGTCCATCAGCTCGCGGTGGATGCGATCGCCGACCAGATGGTCGATGAACCGCGGCGACCAGGTCGGCGAATCACGCTCGACCACTCGCTGGATGATCTCGCCCGCATTGAGCGACCACTGAAAGGCCCGGTCCGCGAGCAATTGGATCAGGGCTTCCTGCCGGTTTTCGGCGAGCAGCGTCGCCAGCACCCGGCCCACCGGCGGCCCCCACTGCGGTTCGGCGATTCGCCGCACGATCATCCGGTCGATCACCTGCTGGACGTCTTCGTCGCGCAGCAACTCGACGAGAACACGGAGCACGGTCGCGGCCTCGCTGGCTACCCGCTCGGCATGCGCCCGCTCCGAGAGCCACTTACCGAGCCGGCCCGGCACCTCGGCGTCGAGCAGCTTGGTTTCGACCACCTCGGGCGACAGGAAGTTTTCTCGCACAAAGGTGCCCAGGCCCTCGCCGAGCTGGTCCTTCTTCCGCTTGATGATCGCGGTGTGCGGGATCGGGATGCCCAACGGGTGTTTGAACAACGCGGTCACCGCAAACCAGTCCGCGAGCGCACCTACCATGCCGGCCTCGGCGGCCGCGCCGACGTAACCGACCCAGGCGCCCGCGCCGCCGTGCGCCTGGGCCCATCGGCAGGCCAGGAACACCACCGTGGCACCGACCAGGAAGCTCAGTGCCACCAATTTCATCCGGCGAAGCGCCACCCGGCGCTGCGCGTCCGCCTCGGGATCGGCGCCGGCAAACGACTCCGCGAAGGACGTACGAATCCGGCCCGCCGCGGCCGTGGGCGTGGTCGGCTCCGGCCGTGATGCGACCGGATGCGATCCCTCGGCTCTATGTGACACCCCACCATCATGTATCGCTGCGGCGAGTTCGTGTTGGGACACCGCCGCTGGAGCCCCTCACACCGGGCGTCCCGTCCGCCAAACAGGCCCCCACGCCGTAGTATCGAGAACGTCTAGTGAATGGGAATCGTCGACAGTGACAGAGCAAATCCCGGCTGTGATCGTGAAGACGGACGGTCGTAAGCGGCGCTGGCACCAGCACAAGGTGGAACGGCGTAACGAGCTGGTTGACGGCACGATCGACGCGATCCGCCGACACGGCCGCTACCTCAGCATGGACGAGATCGCTGCCGAGATCGGGGTTTCCAAGACGGTTCTGTATCGCTACTTCGTCGACAAGAACGACCTCACGACCGCGGTGATGATGCGCTTCGCGCAGACCACGCTGATTCCGAACATGGCCGCCGCGCTGACATCCAATCTCGATGGCCTGGACCTGACCCGCGAGGTCATCCGCGTCTACGTGGACACCGTGGCGAACGAACCCGAGCCCTACCGGTTCGTGATGGCCAACAGCTCGGCCAGCAAGAGCAAAGTGATCGCCGACTCCGAGCGGATCATCGCGCGCATGATCGCGGTGCTGATGCGCCGGCGCATGCTGCAGGCCGGGATCGACACCGGCGGCGCGGAACCGTGGTCGTACCTGATCGTCGGCGGTGTGCAGTTGGCCACACACTCGTGGATGTCGAATCCGCGGATGACACGAGACGAACTCATCGACTACTTGACCATGCTCAGCTGGAACGCCCTGTGCGGAATTGTGGAAGTCGGCGGATCGCTGGAGAAGTTCCGCGAGGAGCCGCATCCGTCGCCGATCGCGCCACCGCGGGAGCCCTAAACCGCCTCTGGCGTGCGACTCGTTTGTGAATTGCGGGTGTCTCGTGTGACCCTATGTGACGGCCGCGCGCATGAACTGCGCCGACCGAACCCGCTAGCATGCAGAGGGCATGCACCGGAGGCCGATGGGCATTCCCCAGTTCGTCCCCGCCTCCTGGGATACAGAAAGGCTTCTTTCGTTATGGCCGTACAGCTCACGCCGCATTTCGGGAACGTGCAGGCGCACTACGACCTGTCTGACGACTTCTTCCGCCTCTTTCTGGACCCGTCCCAGACCTACAGCTGCGCGTACTTCGAGCGTGACGACATGACGCTGCAAGAGGCGCAGCTCGCCAAAATCGACCTGTCACTGTCCAAGTTGGGCCTCGAGCCGGGAATGACATTGTTAGACATCGGCTGCGGCTGGGGCGCCACGCTGCGGCGCGCCATCGAAAAATACGACGTCAACGTCGTGGGCCTGACCTTGTCGGAGAACCAGGCCGAGCACGTTCAGAAGTCGTTCGACCAGCTCGACACCACGCGCACCCGGCGAGTACTGCTGGAGGGCTGGGAGAAGTTCGACGAGCCGGTCGACCGGATCGTCTCGATCGGCGCTTTCGAGCACTTCGGCCGCGCCCGCTGGGCCCGCTTTTTCGAGATGGCCTACTCGGTGCTGCCGGCCGACGGCGTGATGATGCTGCACACCATCGTGCGCCCCGCGTTCAAGGAAGCCAGGGCCAAAGGCCTGCCGCTGACTCACGAGGTCGTTCACTTCACGCAGTTCATCCTGGCCGAGATTTTCCCCGGCGGCTGGCTGCCGACGCCGGCGTTGGTGGAAGAGCACGCGGCCGATGCCGGCTTTAGACTCACCCGGACCCAGTCCCTGCAGCTGCACTACGCGCGCACGCTCGACCTGTGGGCGGCCGCGCTGGAAGCCAATAAGGACACGGCGATCGAGATCCAGTCGCAGAAGGTCTACGACCGCTATATGAAGTACCTGACCGGCTGCGCCAAGCTGTTCCGTCAGGGCTACACCGACGTCGACCAGTTCACGCTGGAGAAGTAAACGAAAAGCGGGCCGGACAAATGGTCCGGCCCGCTTCTCCCGTCGGTCTCTACTTCACGCAGGTGAATTGCCCTACGTTGCAGATGCCCTTGCGGAAGAAGTTCTCACAGCCCGTCAAATAATGCATATACCGGTCGTAGATCTCTTCGGACTGGATCTCGATCGCCTTGTCCTTGTTGGCCTCGAGGTTGGCGGCCCACATGTTCAGCGTCCGGGCGTAATGCGGCTGCAGCAATTGCACCTGTTCGACCGAGAATCCGGCATCAGGTGCGAGCTTCAGCAGGTCCTCCACCGCCGGCAGCTGGCCGCCCGGAAAAATCACCTCGCCGATGAACTTCATGAATCGGATGTCGTTCATCGTCAATTTGACGCCGTTTTCGTGCATCTGCTTCTGCGTGTAAGCCAGAATTGTGTGAAGCAACATCCGGCCGTCGTCGGGCAGAATGTTGTAGGCACGGTCGAAGAACGCGGGATAACGCTCCGACTTGAAGGCTTCGAACGCGCCGATCGTGACGATCCGGTCGACCCGGTCCTCGAATTCTTCCCAGCCCTGCAACCGAATCTCGACGGTGCGGTCGGTGGGGATCTTGGCCATCCGCTTCTTGCTGTACTCGAACTGGTTGCGGCTGAGCGTGATTCCGATGACGTTGACGTCGAACTTCTCGACGGCGCGTTGCAGCGCTCCGCCCCAGCCGCAGCCGATGTCGAGCAAGGTCATCCCGGGCTCGAGGTTCAGCTTGCCCAGCGCCAGATCGAACTTCGCGTTCTGTGCTTCTTCCAGCGTCATGTCGTCACGCTCGAAGTAAGCGCAGGTATAACCCATCGTCGGGTCAAGGAACAAGGCGAAAAACTCATCCGACACGTCGTAGATGGACTGCGACTCTTCGTAATACGGCCGGAGCTGCGTCATGGGGGATAGATACCTCTCGCGTTGGTGATCGCGGAAATGATACCTGACGCTGGCTTATGGCCCTGACAACGGCGGTGCGAAAGTCAGCACAACGACTTCGCTTTTCGGCTCAGTACGTGTAGAAACCCTGACCCGATTTTTTGCCCAACATGCCCGCCTCGACCATGCGGAGCAGCAGTGGCGGCGGGCCGTAGTGGGGCTCCTTGAATTCTTCGAACATCTTGTCGGCGATCAGTTTGAGTGTGTCCAATCCGACAAGATCCGACAGCCGCAGCGGACCCATCGGGTGCGACAGGCCGGCGACGACGGCCTTGTCCACATCCTCGACGGTGGCGAATCCCGCCTCGACCATCCGGACGGCCGACAGCAGGTAGGGCACCAACAGAGCGTTCACCACGAAGCCGGACCGATCCGAACAGCGCACCACCTGCTTGCCCAGCACCGAGCTCGCGAACTCCTCGGTGCGCGCGGCGGCGGCTTCGTCGGTGACCAGGGTGCTGACCAATTCGACGAGCGGCAGCACCGGCACCGGATTGAAGAAGTGCAGGCCGAGCACCCGCTGGGGGTTCTTGGTGGCGGCCGCGATCTTCATGATCGGAATGCTTGAGGTGTTCGACGCGAGCACCGCGTCGGGATCGGTGATCACCTCGTCGAGTTTCGCGAAAACCTCGGCCTTGACGGCGTCGTCCTCAATGATCGCCTCGATGACCAGCTGACGGTCGGCGAGGTCCGACAGGTCGGTGGTGAAGGTGAGCTGGCTCAGAGCGCGGTCACGTTCGCGCTCGGTCACCTTGCCGGCGCTGACGCCACGCTCTAGCGATTTCACGATGCGGTTTCGGCCCGCGGTGATCAACGCCTCGGTGGTCTCGTACACCGTGACCGCGACGCCGGCGCGGACCGAGACCTCGGCGATTCCTGACCCCATCTGGCCGGCCCCGACAACCCCAACCCGCTGAATTCCTCTGTCGCTCACTGCGTTTCTCCAGTCGTATGGTCTTAGACCGCAATAGGCCCCGCCCAGGATCGCCGGGCGGGGCCTATGCTACTTCAGCCCTGGTTAGGCCGAGATCAGTGACTTCACCTGTCGGTTTCACTTCCTCCTCGCGGACTTACGCCCGCTCAGACTCAGTGACTTCACCTGTCGATTTCACTTCCTCCTCGCGGACTTACGCCCGCTCAGACTCAGTGAAACTGACCCTCTTCGGTCGAGCCGGTCAGCGCGGTGGTCGACGACGTCGGGTCCACCGTGGTGGCGATGCGGTCGAAGTAACCGGCACCGACCTCGCGCTGGTGCTTGGTCGCGGTGTAGCCGCGCTCCTCGGCGGCGAACTCGCGCTCCTGCAGCTCGACGTAGGCGCTCATCTGGTTGCGGGCGTAGCCGTAGGCCAGATCGAACATCGAGTAGTTCAGTGCGTGGAAGCCGGCCAGCGTGATGAACTGGAACTTGAAGCCCATTGCGCCAAGCTCTTTTTGGAACTTCGCGATGGTGGAATCGTCTAGGTGCTTCTTCCAGTTGAAGGAAGGCGAGCAGTTGTAGGCCAGCATCTGGTCGGGGAACTCGGACTTGACACCCTCGGCGAACTTGGCCGCGAGCTCGAGGTCCGGGGTCCCGGTCTCCATCCAGATCAGGTCCGAGTACGGCGCGTAGGCCTTGGCCCGCGCGATGCACGGCTCCAGGCCGTTCTTGACGCGGTAGAAGCCTTCCTTGGTCCGCTCACCGGTGATGAACGGCTGGTCGCGCTCGTCGACGTCGGAGGTGATCAGGGTGGCCGCCTCGGCGTCGGTACGGGCGATCACGACCGTCGGCACACCGGCGACGTCGGCGGCCAGACGCGCCGAGGTCAGGGTGCGGATGTGCTGCTGAGTCGGGATCAGCACCTTGCCACCGAGGTGGCCGCACTTCTTCTCCGACGCCAGCTGATCTTCCCAGTGCGACCCCGCGACGCCTGCGGCGATCATCGCCTTCTGGAGCTCGTACACGTTGAGAGCGCCACCGAAACCGGCCTCGCCGTCGGCGACGATCGGCGCCAGCCAGTTCTCCACCGACCGGTCGCCTTCAACCTTGGCGATCTCGTCGGCACGCAGCAGCGCGTTGTTGATGCGACGGATGACCTGCGGCACGGAGTTGGCCGGGTACAGGCTCTGGTCGGGGTAGGTGTGGCCGGACAGGTTCGCGTCACCGGCGACCTGCCAACCGGACAGGTAGATGGCCTTCAGGCCGGCGCGCACCTGCTGCACGGCCATGTTGCCGGTCAGGGCGCCCAGAGCGTTGATGTACTCCAGGTCGTGCAGCTGCTCCCAGAGCACCTCGGCGCCGCGGCGGGCCAGGGTGTGTTCCTCGACGACGCTGCCCTGCAGGGCCACGACGTCCTCAGCGGTGTAGGTGCGGCTGGTGTCCTTCCAACGGGGGTTGGTGTCCCAGTCGTGCTGGATCTGCTCGGCGCTCTTCGGGGTGCCAACAACAGACATTGGGCTTACTCCTTTGATTCTGAATTCTGAGCCGGACCGCGTGTCTTGCGATGATTAAGGCTCAACTTCGCTCGTGTGCTAACACGACCATGGCACAGGCTGTTGATGCTGGTCCACCCAATTTCATTGCCAATTTTGGCCACGACTACGCGCCCATTTTGCAAAGTTTGCAAAGATGTACGGCAACTGAACCGTTACAGAAGCTACCCGCCAGTAACCGGTATCCGCAGGTCAGCCAGCGATTTACCAGGACGCTTGTCCGGTTAGAGATTGAAGAGCGAAGCGACCGCTTTCGTCTCGTCTCCGACCGCATATGTGAGCGTTCTAACAGGGCGGTCGGCAAGTCCGGCTCCGAACTGCTCGGTCGATCCGGCCGGATGAATGTGCGAGATGATCTCCAACTTGTCGCCCAGCGCCACCGGCGCCTCGTGCTCGATCGTGATGCGCAGCGGCTCCCGCATCAAGTCCACGTGCGACGCCAGGTAGTCCTCGATGACGCTCCAGTAGACCGAGTTGTTCACGTGGTCGAACAGATCGATGTCGGTGACCCGGATCGGGAACTCATGGATCTCGGCCGCGTCGTCGCGGCTGCCCGGCTTCAGGTAGCCCTTCCACCGCAACCGGTCGACGGAAGTGGTCTTGTGCAGTCCCTCGAGGAAGTCGTCGGAGATGCGCGACGGCATCTGGGTTTCCCGGTTGATGTTGATCCAGAAGGCCTCGGATTCGATTAGGCCGCCCTTGCGTCCGTCCACCCGGACCCGCATCTCGCACCACCGGTTAGAGGTGCCCGAACACCAGCGCCGGCAGCGCAGCATGTCCTGAAACTCG
This sequence comes from Mycobacterium sp. 050272, assembly GCF_039023525.1. Lineage (NCBI taxonomy): Bacteria > Bacillati > Actinomycetota > Actinomycetes > Mycobacteriales > Mycobacteriaceae > Mycobacterium > Mycobacterium sp. 050272. The sequence goes on from NZ_JBCHKV010000001.1 coordinate 392,272, forward strand.
ATCGGCCGAAGCAGGTCGAGCATCGTGCGCCGGACGATCCACAGAGGATGGGTCTCCTCAAATCCCATCTCGCGCAGCTGGTCCTGGCCGATGTCCTGAATGTGCCGGCAGGCGGCGTCCAACCGCAGCCGTCCGGTGCGGTCGATGTCCCCGACCCGCAGCGGCCACTCCCGGTCGAACACGTCTGGGTGACCGTCGGGCACCGGCATCATTGATTTGTCCAGGCTCACGACTTCGCTCCCCAATTGCCTTACGTGCGGAATCCCGGGGTTTTACCCGAGACCCCGAGGCGAATCATGCCAACGACCGCGGACAAACGCCAAACCTGACGACGCCGATTCACGATTGCCAAGTCTGCAAACCCATTCTTCGCAGCCTGGGTAAGCTGGCAAAATGTCCAAAACGTTTGTTGGGTCGCGCGTTCGCCAGCTGCGCAACGAACGCGGGTTCTCCCAGGCCGCGCTGGCCCAATTGCTCGAGATCTCGCCGAGCTACCTCAACCAGATCGAGCACGACGTTCGTCCACTCACGGTGGCCGTGCTGCTGCGGATCACCGAGGTGTTCGGCGTGGACGCGACCTTCTTCGCGTCCCAGGACGACACCCGCCTGGTCGCCGAGTTGCGCGAGGTGACCATGGATCGCGATCTGGACATCAACGTCGACGCGCCCGAGGTCGCCGAGATGGTCAACGCCCACCCGACGCTGGCCCGCGCGGTGGTCAACCTGCATCGGCGCTACCGGCTCACCACCGCCCAGCTGGCCGCCGCCACCGAGGAGCGCTACTCCGACGGCAGCGGCAGCGGATCGATCACGATGCCGCACGAGGAGGTGCGCGACTACTTCTATCAACGGCAGAACTACCTGCACGAGCTGGACACCGCCGCCGAAGACCTGACGGTCCACACCCGGCTGAACCACGGCGACCTGGCCCGCGAATTGACCCGGCGACTCACCGAGGTGCACGGCGTCCACATCAACAGGCGCATCGACCTGGGCGACACGGTCCTGCACCGCTACGAGCCCAAGACCAAAACGCTGGAGATGAGCAATCACCTGTCGCTGGGCCAGCAGGTCTTCAAGATGGCGGCCGAGCTGGCCTACCTCGAATTCGGCGACCTGATCGACAGCATGGTCGCCGAGGGCAAATTCACCAGCGACGAGTCGCACACGCTGGCCCGGCTGGGGCTGGCCAATTACTTCGCCGCCGCCGCGGTGCTGCCCTATCGCCAATTCCACGACATCACCGAGAATTTCCGCTACGACGTCGAGCGCCTGTCGGCGTTTTACTCGGTGAGCTACGAGACCATCGCGCACCGGCTCTCCACGATGCAACGGCCTTCCATGCGGGGAGTGCCGTTCTCGTTCGTCCGGGTGGATCGCGCCGGCAACATGTCGAAGCGCCAGTCCGCCACCGGTTTTCACTTCTCGTCCAGCGGCGGCACCTGCCCGCTGTGGAACGTCTACGAGACGTTTGCCAACCCGGGCAAGATCCTGGTGCAGATCGCCCAGATGCCCGACGGACGCAACTACATGTGGGTGGCCCGCACCGTGGAGCGCCGCGCTGCCCGGTATGGTCAGCCAGGTAAAACCTTCGCGATCGGGCTGGGCTGCGAGCTGCGGCACGCGCACCGGCTCGTCTACTCGGAAGGACTGGACTTGTCCGGAGACGTTGCCACACCCATCGGCGCGGGTTGCCGTGTCTGCGAACGCGATAACTGTCCACAGCGAGCCTTCCCCGCTTTGGGCCGCGCCCTCGACCTCGACGAGCACCGCAGCACGGTGTCGCCGTACCTGGTGAAACAGTCATGAGCGGCACGCAGACCGGCCGCGTCGCCCGCATCCCGTCGTCCACCAAGTTTCGCCGGCTGGGTCCGATCAACTGGCTGCTAGCCAAAGGCGCCGCGCGTAAATTGCAGGCACCCGAGATGCATCTGTTCACCACCCTCGGTCAGCGCCAGGGGTTGTTCTGGGCGTGGTCGCTCTACGGCGGCCGACTGCTGCGCGGCCGATTGCCGCGGGTGGACACCGAATTGGTGATCCTGCGCGTCGCGCATTTGCGTTCAAGCGAATACGAGCTGCAGCACCATCGCAAGATGGCACGCCGATTCGGTCTGGACGCTCACCTGCAGGAGACGATCTTCGCGTGGCCCGACGCCCCGGACGGCGACGGTCCCCGGGTGATACTGAGTGCGCGGCAACAGGCGCTGCTGAACGCGACGGATGAGCTGATCAAAAACCGGTCCATCAGCGAGGAGACCTGGCGACAACTCGCGATGCACCTCGACCGACATCGGCTCATCGAATTCTGCTTGCTCGCAACGCAATACGATGGGCTGGCCGCGACGATATCCGCGTTGAACATCGAGTTGGACAACCCGAGATAGTGCCTCAGGCGTAGACGTCGGCCAGCACAGCCAGCGTCAAAATCACCGGCAGTATTGGCAAGTCGAAGGCGAACGCTGCCCACAGGTACTTGCGGCGCCGGCGTAGCACGAAGCCCCCGATCGCGGCGAAAACTCCCAGCAGCACCGAGCCCAGCAACACCAGTGGACCCCAGTGGCCTGCCGTCGCATTGTCACCGACAAGCGAAATGGCAACCAGCCACAGCACGTAACCGGTCGCCGCACCGGCCAGGGCACCGAGAATGGTCTCGCCACGAATCATCGGCGCTCAGAAGTTGATCATGTGGCCGGTCAGGCCGTGGAAGCACTCCTGCAGCGCCTCGGACATGGTCGGGTGGGTGTGCACGTTGCGGGCCAGCTCGGTGGCGGTCAGGTCCCACTTCTGCGCCAGGGTGAGTTCGGGCAGCAGCTCGGAGACATCGTGGCCGACCAGATGGCCGCCCAGCAATTCGCCGTACTTGGCGTCGGCGACCAGCTTGACGAAACCGCTAGGGTCGCCCACGCCATGCGCTTTGGCGTTGGCGGTGAACGGGAACTTGGCCACCACCACGTCGTAGCCTTCCTCGCGGGCCTGCTCCTCGGTCAGCCCGAAGCTGGCGACGTTCGGCTGGCAGAACGTCGCACGCGGCAACATCCGGTAGTCGCCGAGCGCCAAAGTCTCTGCGCCGGCGATGGTTTCGGCCGCCACCACGCCCATGGCCTCGGCAACGTGGGCCAGCATCAGCTTTCCGGTGACATCGCCGATCGCGTAGATGTGGTCGACGTTGGTGCGCATGTAGTCGGTGATCCCGATGGCCTTGCGGTCGGTCAGCGCGACCCCGGCCTTGTCCAATCCATAGCCGTCGACGTTGGGCGCGAAACCGATGGCCTGCAACACCTTTTCGGCTTTGAGCTCCTCCGACTTACCGTCCTTGCTGATCGCCACGCGGACCACGGACCCGTCGTCGGAGATGGACTCGACTTTCGTTCCGGTCAGGATCTTGACGCCCAGTTTCTTGAACTGCTTCTCGACCTCCTTGGAGACTTCGGCGTCCTCGTTGGGCAGCGCGCGCGGCAAGAACTCGACGATGGTGACGTCGACGCCGTAGTTCTTCAGCACGTAGCCGAACTCCATGCCGATGGCGCCGGCGCCGGCGATGACGATCGACTGCGGCAGCTCCCGCGTCAGGATCAGTTCTTCGTAGGTGACCACGTTTTCCGACAGCGACGTGCCCGGCACCAGGCGGGTGCTGCTCCCGGTGGCGATAATGACGTTGTCGAACGTGACTGTTTCGCTGCCACCGTCGTTGAGGTCGACCGACAGCGTGTGAGCGTCGGTGAAGCGGCCGTACCCGTGGATCTCGGTGATCTTGTTCTTCTTCATCAGGAAGTGCACGCCGGCGACGCGGCCCTCGGCCACCTTGCGGCTGCGGTCGAACGCGACCCCGTAGTCGAAGGTCGCCTCGCCGCTGATGCCGAAGGTCTTGGCTTCTTTGGTGAAGATGTGCGCGAGTTCGGCGTTGCGCAGCAGCGCCTTGGACGGGATGCAGCCGACGTTGAGGCAGACTCCACCCCAGTACTTCGGTTCGACGATTGCGGTGTTCAGGCCGAGCTGCGCGGCGCGAATCGCTGCGACATATCCGCCGGGACCAGCTCCAAGGACAACGACGTCATAGTGAGAAGTCACGAGCCCACACTAGTGGGCGAGGACTTCTTCCCGCACGACACCGTGGGCCACTCGACCTACCCTTGTTGCGTCAATACGGGATGACGCCGATCAGACAATGACCCGTTCGTGCGCAGTAGTAATAGCCGTACAGTGGTGCCGCGGCGGCGACGGAGGCAAACGGTCCGGACATCACCGCGATGGACAGCGCCGCGATCATCGGCCGGCCCTGAACCATCGCCAGCATCACGCCGCCGACGGTGCAGGCGACGACGTAGACCAGCGCCATGAAGACCGCCGGCGTCTTGTCGATGGTGTGGAACCACCAATAGAACAGGCTCAGTCCGACCTCGGCCGTCGCGGCCCACACGCCGAGGATCACCAGCGCCAATTTCCACCACTTCAGGTACTGGTAGCGGCCGGGGACGGTGACGGACTGCACCGGTGCAGCGGTCGGCTCGGCATCGGCTTCGGCTTCGGAGGCAACGGCGGGCGCCTCGACGGGGGCTTCGACGGCTTCGGATTGAGCCGGCTTCTTCGCGGCGACGGGGATGAGCTGCACGCCGGTGTCGTCGAAGTTCGGCACGAACGGCACCGAATGCTCACCGGTGTCCTCGAAATCCGGGACGAATCCCTGCGTGCCGGTGTCCTCGAAATCCGGGACGAACGGCGCCGTCCCGGGACTGGTCGCGGGGTCGTGCTCGGCCTTTTTGTCAGGCACGGGAGGTCACCTCGAGGGCGACCAGCACCCCGAACCAGCCGGGACCGATGGCCAGAATGAACGCGCCCAGCGTCGTGACCCATCGACGTCCCGAGAACAGGATCGTCAGCAACCCGATCACACCGGGCAGCCCGACCACCAGCGCGATGACGACGTCGGGCCGCACCGGGGTATGGACCAGCACCGTCAACGCCACCCCCGCCAGCAGCCCGACCGCGGTGCCGATCAGCATCGCGCTGGCCAGCAGCCAGGGCCGGGGTAGCGGTATCACCTCATCGAGGGTACTGAGTCACGGACTACGAGGCGGGCACGTTTCCGGCACGGCTTCGTCAATCACCGGGCCCCGAATCGACGGCCGCTCGCCGCGTTCATACGCGGCGCCGGTGATCACCGGGACGGCGTCGAGCTGGGCTTTCTCCTGGTCGGTGAAGACGCGGCCGCGACTGAGAAACCGCACACCCTCGGGTGCCTCCAGGCTGAATCCGCCGCCGCGGCCGGGCACGACGTCGATCACCAGCTGGGTGTGTTTCCAGGCCGCGTACTGCGGGCCCGAGATCCACACAGCGACGCCGTCGGCTCCCACGTCGAGGACGCCGAGCAGCACGTCGCGGTCGCCGACGAGGAAGTCGCCACGCGGGTAGCACATCGGTGACGACCCGTCACAGCAGCCGCCGGACTGGTGGAACATCACCGGCCCGTGCCGCTCCTGCAGCCGAGCCAGCAGTTCGGCGGCGGCCTCGGTGATGACGACAGCTGCCGGGGCCGCCGTCACGCCCATCAGAAGAAGCCCTGCGCCTTGTCGGCGTAGGACACCAACAGGTTCTTGGTCTGCTGGTAGTGGTCGAGCGCCATCTGGTGGGTCTCGCGGCCGAACCCGGATTGCTTGTAGCCGCCGAACGCCGAGTGCGGCGGGTACATGTGGTAGCAGTTGACCCACACCCGGCCGGCCTTGATCTCGCGGCCGGCGCGATAGGCGGTGTTGCCGTCGCGGCTCCACACGCCGGCACCCAGGCCGTAAAGGGTGTCGTTGGCGATCCTCATCGCGTCGTCGAAATCGGCGAACGACGTCACCGTCACCACCGGCCCGAAGATCTCCTCCTGGAAGACCCGCATCTTGTTGTTGCCCGAGAAGATCGTCGGCTGCATGTAGTAGCCGCCGGACAGATCACCGCCGAGTTCGGCTCGCTCACCGCCGGTGATGATCTTGGCGCCCTCGCCCTTGCCGATCTCGACGTAGGACAGGATCTTCTCCAGCTGATCGTTGGACGCCTGCGAACCGATCATGGTCTCGGTGTCCAGCGGGTCGCCTTGGCGCACCGCCTTGGTCCGGATAGCGGCCAGCTCCAGGAACTCGTCGTGAATGTCGGACTGGATCAGGCTGCGCGACGGGCAGGTGCACACCTCGCCCTGGTTGAGGGCGAACATCGTGAAGCCCTCGAGAGCCTTGTCCTGGAAATTGTCGTGGGCGGCCATCACGTCGGAGAAGAAGATGTTCGGGCTCTTGCCGCCGAGCTCGAGGGTGACCGGGATCAGGTTCTGCGATGCGTACTGCATGATCAGCCGGCCGGTGGTGGTCTCCCCGGTGAACGAGACCTTGGCGATGCGGTCGCTGGACGCCAGCGGTTTGCCGGCCTCGACGCCGAATCCGCTGACGATGTTGACCACACCCGGCGGGATCAGATCGGCGATCAGCGACATCAGGTAGAGGATCGACGCCGGTGTCTGCTCGGCGGGCTTGAGCACCACCGTGTTGCCGGCGGCCAGCGCCGGCGCCAGCTTCCAGGCGCCCATCAGGATCGGGAAGTTCCACGGGATGATCTGGCCGACGACGCCGAGCGGCTCGTGGAAGTGGTAAGCAACGGTGTCTTCGTCGATCTGCGACAGCGAGCCTTCCTGGGCGCGAATCGCGGCGGCGAAATATCGGAAATGATCGGCGGCCAGCGGGATGTCGGCGGCCAGCGTCTCGCGGATCGGCTTGCCGTTCTCCCAGACTTCGGCGACTGCCAACGAATCTCTGTTCGCTTCAATGCGATCCGCGATCTTGTTCAACACCGCGGCCCGCTCGGCCGGTGACGCCTTACCCCATGCCGGGGCGGCCGCGTGTGCGGCATCGAGCGCCTTGTCGACGTCGGCCTCGTCGGACCGCGCCACTTCGCAAAAGGTTTGTCCGGTCACCGGCGTCGGGTTCTCGAAGTAGAGGCCCTTAGCGGGGGCGACCCACTCACCCCCGATGAAGTTGTCGTACCGCGATTCATACGACATCAGGGCCCCGGCCGAACCCGGGCGTGCGAAGACAGTCATCAGCTCGACTCCTGTTCTGCTTCACCTGTAATACAGCTCACATTACCGCTGGGACCACAATGGCTTCCATGACAGGGCTTGCATGACAGCGACAGATCCCGGCTCCGACGACCCCTACCTGTGGCTCGAGGACGTCACCGGCGAAGCGGCACTGGATTGGGTGCGCGCGCGCAACAAGCCGACGCTGGCGCAGTTCTGCGGGGGCCGGTACGAGGCGGACTTCGAACGGATGCGCGCCGAGGCGCTGGAGGTTCTCGACACCGACGCCCGCATCCCCTATGTGCGCCGCCGCGGCGAGTACCTCTACAACTTCTGGCGCGACGCGGCCAACCCGCGCGGGCTGTGGCGGCGCACCACGCTCGACAGCTACCGCAGCGACTCCCCCGAATGGGACGTGCTGATCGATGTCGACGAACTCGGTCGCACCGACGACGAGAAATGGGTGTGGGCCGGCGCCACGGTCATCGAGCCCGAGTTCACCCGCGCCCTGGTCAATCTCTCCCCCGGCGGCTCGGACGCGGTGATCGTCCGCGAATTTGACATGATCACACGAGAATTCATCCCCGACGGGTTCGCACTACCGGAAGCCAAGTCGCAGATCGGCTGGGCCGACCCGGATACGGTGCTGGTCGGCACGGACTTCGGCCCCGATTCGCTGACCGAATCCGGATACCCGCGCATCGTGAAGCGATGGCATCGCGGCACCCCGTTGAGCCAGGCCGAGACCATCTTCTCCGGCACCCGCACGGACGTCAGCGCCGGGGCGAACGCCGACCGGACGCCGGGCTTCGAGCGCAGCTTCGCGGGCCGTTCCATCGACTTCTGGAATTCGGAGCTCTACGAAATACGCGGATCGGAGCTGATCCGCGTCGACGTGCCCACCGACGCGAGCACGTCGATCCACCGTGAATGGCTGTTGATCGAGCTGCGCAGCGATTGGACGCTCGGTGCCGCCACCTACCGCGCCGGCTCGCTGCTGGCGGCCGACTACGACGAATTCCTCGCCGGCACAGCCGATGTGCAAGTGGTCTTCGAACCAGACGAGCACACCTGCCTGCACCAGACGGCGTGGACCCGCGACCGGCTGTTGCTGGTCACGTTGGCCGACGTCGCCAGCCGGGTCGAAATCGTCACACCCGGCAGCTGGCGGCGCGAAGCGATCGCCGGAATCCCGCCGGCGACCAACACCGTGATCGCGGCCGCCGACGACACCGGCGACGAATTCTTCTTGGATTCAAGTGGGTTCGATATGCCTTCGCGGTTGCTGCGTGGCACCGGCGAAGGGCAACTCGAGCAGATCAAGTCCGCGCCGGCATTCTTCGATGCCGAAAACCTGGACGTGCAGCAGTATTTCGTGCCATCGAACGACGGGACAAGGATCCCGTACTTCGTGGTGCGGTCGCGCGCGATCGAAGGCCCCGGTCCCACCCTGCTCAGCGGTTACGGCGGTTTCGAATCCTCCAGGACGCCCGGGTACAGCGGGGTGTTGGGCCGGCTGTGGCTGGCTCGTGGCGGCACCTACGTGATGGCCAACATTCGCGGCGGCGGCGAGTACGGGCCGCGCTGGCACACCCAGGCGATGCGCGAGAACCGGCACAAGGTCGATGAGGATTTCGCCGCGGTGGCAGACGATTTGGTGAACCGCGGCATCACCAGTGTCGCGCAGCTGGGCGCCCAGGGCGGCAGCAACGGCGGCCTGCTGATGGGCATCATGCTGACCAAGTACCCGGAGAAATTCGGCGCGTTGGTCTGCGATGTGCCGCTGCTGGACATGTTGCGCTACCACCTGCTGCTGGCCGGCGCGTCATGGGTGGCCGAGTACGGCGATCCCGACAACTCCGACGACTGGGAATTCATCTCCAAATACTCTCCGTACCAGAATATTTCGGCGACACGCCGTTACCCTCAGGTGCTGTTCACCACGTCGACGCGTGACGACCGGGTGCATCCCGGCCACGCCCGCAAGATGGTCGCGGCACTGCAGGCCGCGGGTCACCAGGTTTGGTTGTACGAGAACATCGAGGGCGGGCACGCCGGTGCGGCGGACAATGAGCAAGCCGCCTTCAAATCGGCCCTGAGTTATTCGTTCCTATGGCGCACGCTGGGAGGCCAACCGTGAAGATCCTCGACATCATCGAATTCGGCATGGTCATTGCCGGTCTGATCCTGATCATCGCGGGGTGGGCGCAGGCACGATTTCGCTTCATCTCGCAACGCCGCAAGGCCCGATACTTCTACTGGGGGACCTCGGCTCTGGGCATCGTCCTTTTCGGCTTCGGGACCGGACAGCTGTGGCCGAACGCCGTCATCACGACACTGATCTTCTCCACACTCGTGCTGAGCACCGCCTATTTCACCACGCCCTACCTGAAGATCGGCGACCAGATCTACGCGTCGACTCCGGAAAACTGCGAACCCGACCCGCCCGTCGAGGACCGCTAGCCCACACTGGGGCCTATGTCAGATACCAAGCCCGACTTCGAGACCTTGCTGTACAGGACCTCCGGTCCGGTCGCGACCATCACGCTGAACCGCCCCGAGCACCTCAACACGATCGTGCCGCCGCCGATGCCCGACGAGATCGAGGCTGCCATCGGCCTCGCCGAGCGGGATGCGGGCGTCAAGGTCATCGTGCTGCGCGGCGCCGGCCGGGCGTTCTCCGGCGGCTACGACTTCGGTGGCGGATTCCAGCACTGGGGCGAGTCGATGATGACCGACGGGAAGTGGGATCCGGGTAAGGACTTCGCGATGGTCAGCGCCCGTGCGACCGGGCCCACAAGTAAGTTCATGGCGATCTGGCGGGCATCCAAGCCGGTGATCGCTCAGGTGCACGGCTGGTGTGTGGGCGGGGCCAGCGACTACGCGTTGTGCGCCGACATCATCATCGCCAGTGAAGACGCCGTCATCGGCACTCCCTACAGCCGGATGTGGGGGGCGTACCTGACCGGCATGTGGCTCTACCGCCTGAGCCTGGCCAAGGCCAAGTGGCATTCGCTGACCGGCCGACCGCTGTCCGGCGTCCAGGCCGCCGAGATCGAGTTGATCAACGAGGCGGTTCCGTTCGACCGCCTCGAGGCCCGGGTCGCGGAGATCGCCGCCGAGCTGGCACACATCCCGCTGTCGCAGCTGCAGGCGCAGAAGCTGATCGTCAACCAGGCCTACGAGAACATGGGACTGGCCTCCACCCAAACGCTGGGCGGCATCCTCGACGGCCTGATGCGCAATACGCCCGAGGCGCTCGGCTTCATCAACACCGCGCAAAGCCAGGGCGTCCGGGCCGCGGTGCAGCACCGCGACGGCCCGTTCGGCGACTACAGCCAGGCCCCGCCTGACCTGCGGCCCGATCCCTCGCACGTCATCGTCCCTGATAGCGATGGCTAATAAGCTGGACTAAAAAGTCGGCCAAGACTCGCCCGCAGGATGCCCGAAGTGCTACCGTTACATCTATGTCTCGGCTGAGTTCGTGCCTGCGAGCAGGCGCCATGTTCTTTGCAATGGGTATGGCCGCTGTGACCGTCCCGGCGACCGCGTCGGCGGACTCCACGGAGGACTTCCCGATCCCCCGCCGGATGATCAACACCACGTGTGACGCCGAGCAGATCCTGGCGGCCACCCGGGACACCAGCCCGGTGTACTACCAGCGGTACATGATCGACTTCAACAACCACCCGAACGTCCAGCAGGCGACGATCGACAAGGCGCACTGGTTCTACTCGTTGGCGCCGCAGGACCGTCGCGGCTACTCCGAGAACTTCTACGCGCCGGTCTCCGACCCGCTGTGGGTGGCCTGGCCCAACCACATGAAGATCTTCTTCAACAACAAGGGTGTCGTCGCCAAGTCGACCGACATCTGCAATCAGTACCCGCCCGGCGACATGTCGGTCTGGAACTGGGCGTAAGCCCCCGCACTCACCAATTAACCCCGGGCCCGGCCCGGGGTTAATTGCTTTTCGTCCCCCGATCGGGGGACAACCGAATCAGCCGTTGTCGGGCCGTTCGGTGGATGTTTGGTGACCAGCGCACCGGGAATAGTTGGGGCCATGCGCACCGCGACCCCAGCCACGATCCCAGCCGCAGCCCTCGACTGGCGTGATGTCGTCGGCGACTCTGACGCCCCGACCACACGCATCGTGCACGTGCACGCCCGCGAAGCCGGGCTGATCGTCGACATGCTGTGCGTGGTACGCGGACAGCACGTCGAGCCCGAGGCGCGGGTAAAGGTCGGCCGGCTTCGCCGCTACGCGAGCTCGCACTGCCGCACCTGCGGCGAGTCAGTGGAAGAGACCAACGACGTGCTGCCGCAAGTGGTTGCGCTGTAATCCGTTAGTAGTGCGCGGGGAAGCGATCCGTCATGGCCGCCTCCCCGTTGGGTGAGCGGCCATTGCCGGGGACCAGCACGGGCGCATTGAGCAAGGTGCGCACCGCCGGACGAGGCCCGTAGGGCCGCAGCATCTGGCTGGCCGGGCGGGTGCGCACCTGCGTCGGCCACCAGAACCAGCGCCCCATCAACGCCGCGACCGACGGCATCATGAACGACCGCACGATCAGGGTGTCGAACAACAGGCCCAGGGCAATGGTGGTTCCGACCTGCCCCATGACGCGCAGCGGGCTGATCGCGAACGTCGCCATCGTGGCGGCGAATACCAGACCGGCCGACGTCACCACCGCACCGGTGCCGGCCATCGACCGGATGATTCCGGTCTTCAGTCCCGCGTGGATCTCCTCTTTGAATCGAGATACCAGTAGCAGGTTGTAGTCGGATCCGACGGCCAGCAGCAGGATGACCGACATCGCCAGCACCATCCAGTGCAGTTGGATGCCCAAGATGTCCTGCCAGACAAGCACCGAGAGGCCGAAGGAAGCTCCCAACGAAAGCAGCACGGTGCCCACGATCGTGATCGCGGCGACGAGGCTGCGGGTGATGATCAGCATGATGATCAGGATCAGGCTGGCCGCCGATATCCCGGCGATCATCAGGTCGTACTTGGACCCGTCTCGCATGTCCTTGTAGACCGCGGCCGTGCCGCCCAGCCAGATCTTGGACCCCTCCAGTGGCGTCCCCTTGATCGCTTCCTTGGCCGCCAACTTGATCGGGTCGACGTGTGAGATGCCTTCGGGGGTCGCTGGGGGGACGTCATGGGAAATGATGAAACGGGCGGCGTGGCCGTCGGGCGACAGGAACATCTTCAGGCCGCGCTTGAAGTCGGGGTTGTCGAAAACCTCCGGCGGAATGTAGAAGGAGTCGTCGTTCTTGGCCGCGTCGAACGCCTGACCCATGGCCGTCGAGTTCTGGCTCATCACGTCCATCTGGTCGTACATCGAGTTCATCGAGCTGTGCATCGTCAGCATCATCTGCTTCATCGTCGACATCGTGGCGATCATCGGAGGCATCTGCGCCAGCATCTGCGGCAACAACGCATCCAGCTGGCCGATGTCATTCGACAGGTACTGGAACTTTTCGACGATCTGATCCAGGCCGTCGAGGGCGTCCAGGATGGATCGCAGTGACCAGCAGACCGGAATGTCGAAACAGTGCTTCTCCCAATAGAAGTAGCTGCGGATCGGTCGGAAGAAGTCGTCGAAGTTGGCGATCTCGTCACGCATATTGCTTGTGACGTCCAGCATTTCGTGCGTGAGGCCGTCCATGTGGTGAGTCACGGCGGCCATCTTCGACGTGATGTCGTACATCCGCTGCATCGTGTCGATGGACATCTGCATCGCGTCGGCCTGCGTGAGCATATCGGCCATCCGCTTCTTCATGTACTCCTGGTTTTCGACCTGCGTCGTGTTCTGCATGCTGATCTGGAACGGGATCGACGTGTGCTCGATCGGCGCCCCCAGCGGCCTGGTGATCGTCTGGACGCGGGCGACGCCGGGGATATGGAACACGCCCCGGGCAATTCGGTCCAGTACCAACATATTTGCCGGATTACGCATGTCGTGGTCGGTCTCGATCAACAGCAATTCCGGGTTCATCCGGGCGTTGGAGAAGTGCCGCTCCGCGGCTTCGTATCCGACGACCGCCTTCGTGCTCGGCGGAAGGTACTGGCGGTTGTCGTAATTGGTCTTGTACCCGGGCAGCGCCAGCAGGCCGATGAGCGCGATGCCGATCGACACCCCCAGGATGGGCCCCGGCCACCGGACGATCGCGGTGCCGACGCGGCGCCAGCCCTGGGTCCGCATCTTGCGCTTGGGGTCGAACAGATGGAACCGACTGCGGCTGCCCACCGCCAATATGGCCGGGCCGAGCGTGAGTGCGGCGAGCACGGCGACCAGCGTCCCCACCGCGCACGGGACGCCGAGGCTCTGGAAATACGGAAGGCGGGTGAAGCTGAGGCAATACATCGCGCCGGCGATGGTCAGACCGGAGCCCAGCACGACGTGCGCGGTCCCGTGAAACATGGTGTAGAAGGCCTGTTCTCGGTCCTCGCCGAGCGATCGCGCCTCCTGATACCGGCCCAGTACGAAGATCGCGTAGTCGGTACTCGCCGCGATCACCATCAACACCAGCAGGTTCACCGCGAAGGTCGACAGGCCGATGATCTCGTTGTGCGCCAGGAACGCGACCACCTGGCGCGCCGCGAACAGCTCGAGCACCACCATCACCAGCGTGATGAACATCGTGATGACCGAGCGGTACACCCACAGCAACATCACGATGATCACGGCGAAGGTGAGCAGGGTGACCAAGATGACGCCCTTGTCACCGGCCGCCGACTGATCGGCGGTCAGGGCCGCCGCACCGGTCACATACGCCTTCACCCCGGGCGGCGGTGGCGTCGAATCCACCAGCTGGCGAACCGACCGGACAGACTCATTGGCCTTGGTCTCGCCCTGATTACCCCGCAGATACACCTGCACATAGGCGGCCTTGCCGTCCGAGCTCTGGGAGCCGGCCGCCGTCAGGGGATCGCCCCAGAAGTCCTGGACGTGCTCGACGTGCGCCGTGTCCGCTTCGAGCTTCTTGACCAGCTGGTCGTAAAAGCGGTGCGCGTCGTCACCGAGCGGCTTGTCGCCCTCCAGCAGGATCATGATCGCGCTGTCACTGGTGAATTCGTTGAAGACCTTGCCGACGCGCTGCGTCGCCTGCATCGATGCCGCCTCTTTCGGGCTCATCGGCACCGTGTGTTGCTTGCCGACCGTTTCCAGGTCGGGAACGAACATGGACAGGCATACCACCAGCGCGACCCAGCCCACGACGATCAAGGGCGCGAATTTGTACACCGACCGCGCAAACAGCGGCATGTGGGGAAGCCCGGCGGCCTGGTTGTCGGTCATGCGGACTTCACTATGCAAAAGGTTTCGGCGTTCACTCCGGTGACCGACCTTTCGTCCTTGACTACGTCATTCACGATGATCTGGCAGCCGATCTGGCCTCCGTCGGTTTGTGCGACCACGTTGACGCTCACCGACGGCAGCGTGGTGGTGACCGAGAGCGTCCAGGGCAGTGGCACGTTGTCTATGCGCCGCGGCTGGGCGTTGATGTCCAGATAGTTGATATTGGCGGTGCTCCCCGACCCGTACACCTTGTAGACCACGTGCTTCGGGTTGAACGGCTTGATGTCGTCCAGGCTGCTGCTGCCGATCCCCGAAGTGTCGTGATTGCCGAAGAAGGAGCGCAGGCGAAGGACGCAGAAGGACGCGACGGCGATCACGACCGCGATGACGAGAACGATCCACAGTCGTCGCACCGCATTGGCAACAGGCGCCTTTGCCACCCACTTACCTCCCGCTCACCGAGCGACCGACCGCCCGTCCGAGTGCGATTCGAATTCGCTTGTTAGTCATGGCGATTCAGCGAGAAGGCCGATGCAAGTAGCGGTGAGCACCCGGGTGAGGGCGGGGCCGAATTCGATATTCCACTCCTCGGGCGGCACGGCCTCCGGCTGGTCGGCGTAGGCATTGGTGAGCCGCTCCGGCGGGTTGGCGATCTGCCAGAAGGCGGCCGCCAACGAATAGGCGGCGATCAAGCTGTCGAACGCTCCCGAGCGGCCGAGTTTGGGCAGCGCGCGCTCGATGGCGTCGGCGAGGGCGACCGCGGCGGCGGAGATCGTTCGCCGGATGTCGACCACCCGTTCCACCTCCACCTCATGTTCGAGGTGAAGGTGCAGGTTGGCGAGCAGGTCGCAGAACAGTGGATCGGCCGCCAGCCCGTTGGCCAATGTTTCGGCCACCCGCGCCGGCGACATGGGACCCGGCTCGGCCAGCTGCTCGCACACCGTGTCCGACCATCGCACCCACCCCTCGGCGGCGAGATGGAGCAGGACTTCTTTGTGCGACGTGAAGTAGCGGCGCACCGCCGAGTAGTGAATGCCGGCGCGACCGGCGACGGCGGTGAGCGTCACCGACGCAACACCGGTCTCGCGCGCCAGGGAGCGCGCGGCCTCGACGAGTGCGGCCGCACGTCGGCGCTTGTTCTCTTCCGTGCGGGCGCGCTGAAACGTGAGTTGCGCCACCGGCCGAGCGTAACGCACATCACGTGATTTGCATAACGCACATAGCGTGTTTTTCGCGGGCGGTTACCGTGGAGAGTCGTCAGCGTCTTGTATCCCGTCCCTAACCCCCGCCGTCTCGAATAACTCGTATGCACACAATTGCGCTCATCGGCCTTCTCGGTGGCTTGATCACCGGCATCTCGCCATGCATCCTGCCCGTGCTTCCAGTGATTTTTCTGTCCAGCATGGACGGCGGCAGCAGCAAAGCCAGCAGCCGCGGTTTGAGTTCGGCCATGCGTCCCTACCTGGTGATCGCGGGCCTGGTGTGCAGCTTCAGCCTGGCCACCCTGATCGGCTCCGCGCTGCTGTCGGCACTGCACCTGCCCCAGGACGCCATCCGGTGGACCGCACTGGCGGTGCTCACTCTGATCGGCCTGGGGTTGATCTTTCCGCCGCTCCAACACCTGATCGAACGGCCGTTCGCCTTCCTGCCGCAACGCCAAAATAGCGGCAGCACAGATGGTTTCGGCCTGGGACTGACGTTGGGCGCCCTGTATGTACCTTGTGCGGGGCCGGTACTGGCCGCGATCGTGGTCGCCGGCGGGACGACGTCGCTGGGACCGGCCACGTTCGTGCTGACCGCGACGTTCGCACTCGGCAACGCGATACCGCTATTGGCTTTCGCGCTGGCCGGACGGCAAGTCGCGCAACGGGTTACGGCTTTTCGCCGCCATCAGCGCCAGATTCAGATCGCCGGCGGAATCATGATGATCGTGCTGGCGGTAGCGCTGGTGTTCAACCTGCCCGCCCTGCTGCAGCGCGCCGTGCCCGACTACACGACTGCGATGCAAAATCGCCTGGGCGCCAACGATATCCAACGGTCACTGGTTCCGAGCCGCCCACCTGGGACCAGCACGGGCAGCGTGCTGGAACTGAGTCAGGGCAACACCAGTAACGGGCTGCCCACCAACTGCGCCGACGGCGCTACCGAGCTGCAACAGTGCGGGCAGGCGCCGGCCATCACCGGCATCACCGGATGGCTCAACACCCCGGACGGCAAACCGCTCGATTCGGCCTCGGTGCGGGGCAAGGTGGTGCTGATCGACTTCTGGGCCTACTCCTGCATCAACTGCCAGCGCGCCATCCCGCACGTCGTCGATTGGTACAACCGGTATCGGGACAGCGGATTGGTGGTCATCGGGGTGCACACCCCCGAGTACGCGTTCGAACGGGTCCCCGGCAACGTGGCCAGCGGTGCGGCCGGCTTGCACATCGACTACCCCATCGCGCTGGACAACGACTACGCGACCTGGAACGCCTTCAACAACATGTACTGGCCGGCCGAGTACCTGATCGACGGGAACGGAACGCTGCGGCACACCAAGTTCGGCGAAGGTGACTACGACGGCACCGAGAAGCTGATCCGCCAACTGCTGGTGGACGCCAATCCGAACGTCGCGCTGCCCGCGCCGGTCAACGGGGCCGATACCACCCCCAAGACCAACCTCACCCCCGAGACCTACCTGGCCCCCGACAAAGCCACCACCTACGGCGGTGACGGCGGCTACCAGGCAGGCACCGCCGGGTTCAGCTTCCCGTTACAGCTGGCTAACGACAGGTTCGCCCTGCGCGGCCGGTGGACCCTCGACGACCAGGGCATCACTGCCGAAAGCGACGACGCCGCGATCCGGCTGAACTACACCGCCAAAAATGTCTTCGTCGTCGTCGGCGGCACCGGAACCATCACGATGACCCGCGACGGGAAAACCACCACCACACCGATCAGCGGCGTCCCCACACTGCACGAGATCGTGTCCGACGGCGGCGCCCACCGCGATCAGTTCGACCTGCAAGTGAGCAAGGGCTTGCAGGTGTTTTCGTTCACTTTCGGCTAGACATCCGTAAGCGCGAAGCTGCCCATCCGCCAGCTGCGTGGCTACGAATGAAAATCGTGGACTCCTTACCCGCACGGTCGGTTGCCGTCATCGGCAGCGGCGTGGCCGGCCTGACCGCCGCCTACCTCCTGTCCGGCCGCGACCGCGTCACGCTGTATGAAGCCGACGTACGGCTCGGGGGCCATGCGCACACCCATTTCCTGGACGACGGCGACCGGGTGATCGGCGTTGACTCGGCTTTTCTGGTGCACAACGACCGGACTTACCCGACGCTGTGCCGGCTGCTGCGCGAGCTAGGGGTGGCTACCCAGCCCTCGGAGATGTCGATGTCGGTGCGCGCCGACGAGATCGGGCTCGAATACGCCGGCGCTCTGGGCCTGAGCGGATTGTTCGCGTGTAAGCAGTCGCTGCGGCCCCGCCACCTGCACATGCTCGCCGAGATCACCCGATTCCACCGCGCTGCCGCGCTGCTGCTGCGCGACGAGAGCACCGCGCCGGAGGAACTGGAGACGCTGGATTCCTTCCTGCGCCGGCACCGCTTCTCGTCGTATTTCGTCGACTTTTTCATCACCCCGCTCGTCGCGGCGGTGTGGTCGTGCGCCGGCGATGACGCCCTGCGCTACCCGGCGCGCTATCTATTCGTCTTCCTCGACCACCACGGCATGCTGTCGGTGTTCGGCTCTCCCACCTGGCGCACCGTGACCGGGGGTTCGGCGCACTACGTGCAGGCCATCGCCGCGCGGCTCGCCGAGGTGTCGACCGGGACCCCGGTGAATTCGCTGCGCCGGGTGCGCGACGGCGTGCGGCTGCAGGCGGGCGACCACCCGCCGCGGTTGTTCGACGCGGCCGTCGTCGCCGTGCATCCCGACCAGGCGCTGCTGTTGCTCGACGATCCGAACCCCTGGGAGCGCGCGGTGCTGGGCGCGATTCCGTACTCGACCAATCGGGCGCAGCTGCACACCGACGAATCGGTGCTACCGCGGCACCGCCGTGCGCGCGCATCATGGAACTACCTGGTTACCCCCGGGAAGGACCATGTCGTGGTCAGCTATGACGTCAGCAGACTCATGCGGCTGGATGGCGACCGCCGGTATCTGGTGACCCTGGGCGGTCACGACCGCGTGGATCCGGCGTCGGTGATCGCCGAAATGACCTACAGCCATCCCCTGTACACGCCGGAATCGGTTGCGGCACAGGCATTGTTGCCGACCTTGGATGACGATCGGCTGGTCTTCGCGGGCGCGTACCACGGCTGGGGTTTCCACGAGGACGGCGCCGCCTCGGGCTTGGCTGCGGCGCGGCGCCTTGGTGCCGACTGGCCGACAGCGAATCAGTGCGAGGCGGTGGCCCGATGCTGACGCCGGCGATCTACCGCACCACGATCCGCCATTCGCGACAGGCCCCGGTGCGCCACTCGTTCGAATACCGCAGCTACAGCTGGTATGTCGACGTCGACGAGTTGCCGCGGCTGCCCTGGTGGCTGCGACCGTTCGCCCGGTTCCGCGCCTGCGATCACTTCGCCACGGGACAGCCGGGCTCGTTGCGCGACCGGCTCGGTGCCTTGTTCGCCGACCGAGGTCTGGCCGCACCCGAGGGTCAGGTCACCGCGCTGCTGCAGGCGCGCGTGCTCGGGTATGTCTTCAATCCGCTGAGCGTCTTCTGGTGCCACGACCGCGATGGCCAACTGCGCCATGTGATCGCCGAGGTGCACAACACCTATGGCGAGCGCCACGCCTACCTGCTGCCCCCGGCCGACGTGCCGGTGGTCACCGAGAAGAAGTTCTATGTCTCGCCGTTCAATGCGGTGGACGGCTACTACCTGGTGCGGGCACCGCGGCCCGACGACGAGGTCGACATCACCATCGAACTGCGCCGCGACCGTCAGCCCGCGTTCGTGGCCAACATGCGCGGGAAGCGGCGGCCGGCGAGCGCCGGCCAAGTCGCGATCATGCAACTCATTTCGCCGCTGGCGCCGCTGGTGGTGGCCGTACGTATCCGAATTCAGGGGATCACACTGTGGTTACGTCGAGTTCCGCTGGTACGGCGATGACCGTATCGACCATCCGAAAACCTTCGGCGGCAATCGATTCCGAACGCTGGCCGGCAATCGCGAAGGTGCCGTCCGGGCCGGTGAGCGCGGCCACGGCCACCGCCGCCGACCGGCTGCTGCGAAGCGCTGCCGCTCGGCTCCCGCTGCGGGTGGCCTACCCGGACGGCACGGTGGTCGGTGCCGCCGACCCGACGGTGCCGACTTTGATTGTCCACCAACCGAAAGCGATGGCGCGCCGGATCGGGCGCTACGGCCTGATCGGCTTCGGCGAGTCCTACATGGCAGGAGAATGGTCGTCGGACGATCTCAGCGGGATGCTGACGGTGTTCGCCGGCTCGGTCGACGAATTGGTGCCGCGCTGGCTGCAATGGCTGCGTCCGATCGGGCCGGCCTTCCGGCCGCGGTGGGGCAGCGCCAGCCGGGATCGCACCCGGCGCAATATCGCCAAGCACTACGACCTGTCCAACGACCTGTTCGCCGAATTCCTCGACGAGACCATGACGTACTCCTGCGCGCTGTTCGACAGGTTGCCGGCGTCGGCGTCGGATCTGACTGCCGCGCAAGAGCGCAAGATCGATCGGCTGCTCGACCTCGCCGGGGTTCACCGGGGCAGCCGGGTGCTCGAAATCGGGACGGGCTGGGGCGAACTGTGCATCCGCGCGGCCACCCGGGGAGCCGAGATCCGCTCGCTGACCCTGTCGGTCGAGCAGCAGCAGCTGGCGCGGCTTCGGGTTGCCGCGGCGGGGCTGACCGACAACGTGACGATCGACCTCTGCGACTACCGGGAC
Organism: Mycobacterium sp. 050272; assembly: GCF_039023525.1. Lineage (NCBI taxonomy): Bacteria > Bacillati > Actinomycetota > Actinomycetes > Mycobacteriales > Mycobacteriaceae > Mycobacterium > Mycobacterium sp. 050272. The sequence continues at coordinate 412,509 of NZ_JBCHKV010000001.1, forward strand.
GTTGACGGAGTTTACGACGCGGTGGTGTCGGTCGAGATGATCGAAGCGGTGGGATTCCATGCGTGGCAGCGGTATTTCACCACGCTCGAACGGCTGGTGCGACCGGGTGGCCGCGTTGCGATCCAGGCGATCACGATGCCGCACTCGCGGATGATGGCCAGCCGCAACACGCGAACCTGGATCCAGAAGTACATCTTCCCGGGTGGACTGTTGCCATCCACCCAGGCCATCTCCGCAATCACCGAGCGCCACACCGGTTTACGCACGGTCGACATGACCTCGCTGCGCCCGCACTACGCCGAGACGCTGCGGCTGTGGCGGGAGCGTTTCCTGCAGCGGCGAGACCGGTTGGCGCACATGGACTTCGACGAAGTGTTCCAGCGCATGTGGGAGCTGTATCTGGCGTATTCGGAGGCGGGCTTTCGATCGGGATACTTGAACGTCTACCAGTGGACGTTCGCGCGCGAGGAGTGCTGATGACTGAGGTGAGCATCGTGGAGAACTTGGCCCAGGTGTGCGGCGCCTCGGTTGCGGTTCTGGCCGTGGTGCATTCGGTCACCTTCACCATCGGCAAGCGCATCGGCCGCTACAACGTTGTCGACGTGGCCTGGGGTATCGGCTTCATCGGGATCGCCGCCGTCGCCGCGGCGCTCGGCCAAGGCGACCCGGTGCGGCGCTGGCTACTGCTGGCGCTGGTGACGATCTGGGGCGCGCGGCTGAGCTGGCACATCCACCGCAAGACCGCTGGCAAGGGTGAGGATCCGCGCTATGCCGCCATGCTGGGCGATGCGACGCCCGGGCAGGTGGTGCGCAAAGTCTTTCTGCTGCAAGCGTTGATCACCTGGTTCGTCTCCTTCCCGCTGCAACTGTCGGCGGCGACCGGGCCCACCCCGAAACCACTGATCGCCGTCCTGGTGTTCGGTGTGGTGGTGTGGCTGGTGGGCGTCACCTTCGAAGCGGTCGGCGACCGGCAGCTGCGGATCTTCAAGGCCGACCCGGCCAATCGCGGTGTGGTGATGGACCGCGGCCTGTGGGGGTGGACGCGCCACCCCAATTACTTCGGCGACGCCGCCGTGTGGTGGGGCCTGTGGCTGATCACCGTCACCGGCTGGTGGTCGCTGGCCACGGTCGGCTCACCGCTGCTGATGACCTACTTCCTGGTCTATGTGACCGGGGTCCGGCTGACCGAGAAACTGATGGCCGGCCGGCCGGGCTACGCGGAATATCAGCAAAGGACCGCGTGTTTTGTCCCTAGACCGCCGAGACCAGCACGTCAATAGCCGTCGCCGAGGCGGCCCGGTGAACAGCGATAGGCTAACCGACAATGACCGGACTTCCGCAGCTGAGCAGCAACCTCGATGAGTTGCTGCCTGAAGTCGCGCGGGGAGACACCCAGGCCTTCGCCGCCGTGTACGACCTGACCAAGAGCCGGGTGTTCGGGCTGGTGATCCGGGTGCTGCGCGATGCCGGCTACAGCGAGGAAACGACGCAGGAGATCTATCTCGAGGTGTGGCGTTCGGCGTCGGACTACGACCCGGCCCGCGGCTCCGCCCTGTCCTGGCTGCTGACCATGGCGCACCGGCGCGCGATCGACCGGGTGCGCGCCGAGCAAGCCGGCAGTCGCCGTGAATCGCGCTACGGCGCGGCCAACGTCGACACCGACCATGACGTGGTCGCCGACTCGGCGATCGCCGGCGACGAGCGCCGCCGGGTGGCCGACTGCCTGGGCGGGCTGACCGATGCGCAGCGGCAGTGCATCGAGCTGGCGTACTACGGCGGACTGACGTACACGGAAGTGGCGCAACGTCTGGCCGCCAATTTGTCGACGATCAAATCCCGCATCCGCGATGCCCTGCGCGGGCTGCGTAACTGCCTGGACGTGTCGTGACCGAACCCAACGATTTCGAGCTGCTCGAGCTGGCGACGCCGTACGCCCTGCACGCGGTCTCCGACGCGGAGCGCGCGGACATCGACTCGCGCCTCACAGCCGCACCGGCGTCGGTCGCGTCGGCCTTCGCCGAGGAAGTCCGCGCCGTGCGCGAGACGATGGCCGTCGTCTCGGCTTCGACCATCGCCGAACCGCCCGCGCATCTGCGGTCCGCCGTGCTGGCCCTGGCCACACCAAGTGTTGCGAAGCGCCGAAACCGTTGGCGCACCACGGCATTGATATCGGTCGCGGCGGCGATCGTGGCGGGCCTGACCGCATTCGGTCTGCAGACGCTGTTGCGCCCGACGCCGACGCAGTCGGTGGCCGAGCAGGTGATGTCGGCCCCCGACGTCCGGACGGTTTCGCGCCCACTGGCCAACGGGACGGCCACGGTGGTGTTCTCCCGTGATCGCGGCGCCGGGATGCTGGTGATGAACAATGTGCCGCCGCCAAGTCCGGGCACCGTGTACCAGATGTGGTTGATCGACTCCAAGGGCCCGACGTCGGCGGGGACGATGGGCACCGCGGCCGTCTCGCCCTCGACGACGGCGATGCTGACCAACCTCGGCAAGTCGACGGCCCTGGCCTTCACCGTCGAACCCGGCTCGGGCTCACCTCAGCCCACCAGCCCGATCTTGGCGACCTTGCCGCTGAGTTAGGCCTTCTTCACCAGACTGCCGAGCACCGCGACGATCACGCCGACAACGACCAGCCCAGCGCCGGCGGCCAACGTCAGGTTCAGCCAGACCCGCATTCCTGCTTCGGCGGTGCGCATCATGACGTCGGCGATCTGGCGCACGTCGCCGCTGGTGCGATTGAGCGCGTCGTTGACGTAGCGGGCACCCACCTGGATGCCGACCCACCCGGCCGCACCGACCAGCAGCGCCGAGACGCCCAGACCGGTCAGCGCCTTGCCGCGGCGACGCGCGGCCAGCAGCGTCAGCAGTGCCAAAAACCCGCACAGTGCCACCGCCCCCAAGCTCGCCCACCTGCCCCACGCGCCCACCCGGCTCAACTCGCCCTGCCGCAGCGAGTGGGGCACCGACGCCGTCAGCGGGACGGTCAGCGTGGCGGGCACCGAGACGTTGTGCTCGCTCAAGATCTGCCGAAACGCCGGGTCGTTGAGCATTGGGGCCACGTCGACCGCCCAAGCATCATCGGACCCCGCATCGGCGAACAGCCAGCGGTGCGCGGCCCGGTTCGCCGTCGCGAACATCGGCGGGAAGGACGGACCGGCGGTGTATGCGCCGGCCGCGTCGCGCACCTGCGCGCTGTCCACCGGAGTGCGTCCACCGCCATGCTCGGCGATCAGCGTCATCGTCCGGCTGGTGAGTTCACCGGCCATCGCGGACTGCAGGGCGGGGTCACCCGCGGCTTTCCGGGCCAGCGCCGCGTAGCCGTTCTCGTCGACGAGATTGAGCTGCACCCATGCCCCGGCGACGGCCACCGCCAGCGCAATCGTGGTGGCGAGCCACAGCGTCAGCGTCGCGAGGAATCGCACGCCGTCAATCTACGGCGCGATGCCCCACACGTACGCGGCTTGCCCGAGGTGCTGGGCGCAGTCGTCGATGATGCTCACCAACCGGGCGCTGGCCGTCACCGGCGGATCCCAGTTGCTGTCGACGACCCGGGCCAACTCGTCGGCGGAGACGCCGGCGATGTACTCGCACGAAAGCTTGTGCACCGCGTGGTAGTAGCCGGACAGCAAATCGGCAGGCGCACGCACCTTCGCCACCTCCGCGGCGCCGTGGCCATAGCCGGTGTCGCGGCGCGGCAGATCCAGCGCGAAGCGGTCCACCCAGCCGTCGCGGGTCCAGACCTCCTCGACACCGGCGACGTGGGCCAGCTGGATGTCCTGCACCCGGGCGCTGTGCCAGATCAGCCAGGCGATGGAGTTGGCGTCCGGGGTGGGTCGGTAGTTGGACACTTCGTCGGTCAGTCCATCGGTGAGCTCGTCGACGTGTTCGATCAACCGGGTGAACGCGTCGCGCAGTAACTCGCGGGCGGCGGCGTCGGCATCTGACATACCGACGACACTACGGACCTGCGTGCCGAATCGCTCAGACGTTGTTGCCGTCCGGATAGCGCAGTTAATACCCACGTGGTCGATCCCGAATTGATCGTGGCACGACCCGGGGCGCGGTCGTAGATTGATCAGGTGAGCTACGACCTGCTGATTCGCAATGGCACCATCGTCGACGGGCTGGGGGGTGAGCCCTACGTCGGCGACGTCGGAGTGACCGGCGGCGTCATCACAGCCGTCGGGTCCGTCAACGGCGACAGCGCCGCGCGCGAGATCGACGCGACCGGCCTGCTGATCACGCCGGGATTCGTCGACCTGCACACGCACTACGACGGTCAGTCCATCTGGTCGGAGCGCCTGACGCCGTCCTCGGCGCACGGAGTGACCACCGTGGTGATGGGCAACTGCGGCGTCGGGTTCGCGCCCTGCCGTCAGGAAGACCACGACGTCCTCGTCGACGTGATGGCCGGGGTGGAAGACATCCCGGGCGTGGTGATGACCGACGGCCTGCCGTGGACCTGGGAGACCTTCCCCGAATACCTCGACGCGCTGGAAGCGGGCCGCCGCGACATCGATGTGGCTGCCTACCTGCCACATTCGCCGCTGCGCGTATACGTGATGGGCCAACGCGGCGCCGACCGCGAAGCCGCTACCGCCGACGACCTGGCCAAGATGCGGGCGCTGGCCAAGGAGGCCATGGAAGTCGGGGCGCTGGGCTTCGCGTCGTCGCGGTTGACCATCCACAAGACCGAAAGTGGTTCGCCTATACCGAGTTACGAAGCCGCTCGGGAGGAGATCGAGGAGATCGCCAAGGGCGTCGTCGACGGCGGCGGCGGGCTGCTGCAGTTCGTGCCCGATATTCCGGCCGGCGGCTACCAACCGGTGCTGCAGACGGTGTTCGACGTCGCCGAGGAGGTCGGCTTACCGGTCACCTTCACGCTCGTCGTCGCCAACGCCGGGGACCCGACGTGGCCTGACGCGATCAACATGATCGAGAAGGCCAACGCCGCCGGCGGCGATATCACCGCGCAGCTGCTGCCCCGCCCGATCGGGTTGATCATCGGGCTGCAACTGACCGCCAACCCGTTCGTGCTCTATCCCAGCTACCAGGAGATCGCTCATCTGCCGCTGGCCGAGCGCGTCGCCGAGATGCGCAAGCCCGAGGTCCGTGCCCGCATCCTGGCCGACAAGCCGGGCGAAGGGCACCCGATTCTCTACGTCGCGCAAATGTGGGACTGGATCTTCCCGCTGGGCGAGCACCCCAACTACGAGCCGGACCCGGCGGACAGCATCGGGGCCCGGGCTAGAGCCCGCGGCGTGCACCCGATGGAGGAGGCCTACGACCGGCTGCTCGACGACGACGGCCGCGCCATGCTGCTGGTCGCGACCAGCAACATGGAGCGCAACTCGCTGAACACGGTCGGCGAGCTGCTGCACCGCGACGACGTGGTGCTCGGGCTGGGCGACGGCGGCGCCCACTACGGGATGATCTGCGACGCCAGCTACTCGACGTTCTTCCTGGCGCACTGGGCGCGGGACCGGGCGTCCGGACGGTTCACGGTTTCCGAGGCCGTCCGCGAGCTGACGTCGGTACCGGCCCGGGTCGCCGGGCTGGCCGATCGCGGGCGAATCGCGGTCGGGTACAAGGCCGATCTCAACGTGATCGACCACGCCGGGCTGCGCCTGCACAAGCCGGTGATCACCTATGACCTGCCCGCCGGCGGGCGTCGACTGGACCAGACCGCGGACGGCTATGTGGCCACGATCGTGTCCGGTGAAGTGATCGCCGAAAACGGCAAACCCACCGACGCGCGTCCCGGCAAGCTGGTCCGCGGCCGCCAAACGGCGCCCGCACCCACGCCATAACGCCACGAAGAAGGCCCTGTCCCGGTTAAGTTATTGCAGTGACGAGCCCGCATTACGCGTGGTTGCCGCCAGAGATCAATTCGGCCCTCCTTTACGCCGGTCCTGGATCGGCGCCGCTGCATGCTGCCGCGGAAGCCTGGGATGGGCTTGCCGAGAACCTGGCCTCGTCCGCGTCCTCGTTTTTCTCCGTGGCCTCCGATCTGGCCAACGGTTCGTGGCAGGGTCCCTCGGCATCCGCGATGCTGGCCGTCGCGACCCAATACGTGAGCTGGCTCAAGGCGGCGGCCGCCCAGGCCGAGGCGACCTCCAGCCAGGCCTCGGCGATCGCGGGCGCCTTCGAGACCGCGCTGTCGGCCACGGTGCAGCCAGCGGTGGTGACGGCCAACCGCGCGTTGGTGCGGGCGTTGGCTTCGCAGAACCATCTGGGCCAAAACGCCCCCACGATCATGGACATCGAGTCCGCCTACGAACAGATGTGGGCCACCGACGTGGCAGCGATGTCCGGCTATCACGCCGACGCCTCGGCGGCCGCCGAACAGCTGGCGCCCTGGCAGCAGGTCATGCAGAACCTCGGTGTGCAATTCAACAACGGCGACCTGATCTTCGGACCCCACTCGGGCACTGGAAGCCTGGCGCACCACATCAACACACTGGCCAGTCTCGATCACACCGGCGGCCACATCGGGTCCTGGCTGACCGATACCCCCGGCACCGGGTTCGCCCATACCGTGCCGAGCAGCTCGGCTTCGGCGGACTTCAGCGCGAGCCTGCTCAACTCACCGACCGCCGGCACCGGTTTCAACCCGGGAACCGCAAACCTGGGCCTGCTCAGCAATCTGGGGTCGGGCACCATTCCGACGGGGTTGACGGCGGACTGACCACACGCCCGCGGCGCCTATCCTCGACATTATGCGCACCAAGAAGAGGGTGGATCTGGACAGGCTGGCCGCCGCCCTGCCCGACTTCCCGTTCGCGTACCTGATTACCGTCGACGACGAGTACCGCATTCACACCGTGACGGTCGAACCGCGGCTGCGCGACGGCGTTGTTCTCGATGTCGGACTCATCGGCGGGCGCACCCGCGAAAACCTCAGCAGGCGCGGCGATGTCACCCTGCTGTGGCCACCGCGCGAGCCGGGAGGCTATTCGCTGATCGTCGACGGCCACGCCGAAGTCGCCGAGTCCGACTCCGAGACAGTCCGATTGGATGTGGTGCCGACCCGCGCGCTCCTGCACCGCGACGCCGATCCCGGCTCCGCGGCCACCGGCACCCTGCACGACTGCGTGGTGTTCTCCCTGCCGGCCGCGACTACTCCGACAATGCGTTGAACAGCGCCGCGAGCTGATCGGGCGACACCGACGCGTTGCATCTGCTGCGCAGGTCGAGCAGCGGCTGCGCGATGCCCTTCAGTTCCAGCGCCTCACCCGGATGACTGAGGAAATAACCACGAACGGATGCCTTTGCGTCGGCGGGGGGCTGGTTGACCGCCGCGGTCAGCACGTTGTTGGCATCGGGATGACCGTCGAGATATCCGCTCGCCGAGTTCAGGACACCGCTCGCGGTGGCGGCGACCCCGCTCGCCGAGCACGGGTCGGGCGCGGCAGCTGCGGTCGGCGCGATCCCGACGCCGACCACGCCGGCGGCGATCAGTCCCAAAACCGCGCCCCGTGACGATTTGCTCATTGCGTAGCCCCCTTCGTACTCAACTGTCCGAACCTTGGATAGATCAGTACCCAAAATGCGGAAAGATGCCCCGACGGGATGAGACCGGGACGATGGCCGACTTGCCCGCCTCACAGCGATTTGTCGCTCGGAGGCGGGCAAAACATGGCAGGCGGCCCGCCGGAACGGGTGGGGCGGACGACTGCCTACGTCTCGAGCAGCCCTGACACACGAAAAAGCCCGGCCCCCAAGGGAACCGGGCTTCTTCGTACTCAGGGACTTAGAAGTCCATACCGCCCATGCCACCGGTCGGGTCGCCCACCGGGGCGGCGGCCTTCTCCGGCTTGTCGGCCACGACGGCCTCGGTGGTCAGGAACAGCCCCGCGATGGACGCGGCGTTCTGCAGCGCCGAACGGGTCACCTTGACCGGGTCGGCCACGCCGGCCTTCAGCAGGTCCTCGTACTCGCCGGTGGCCGCGTTCAGGCCGGTGCCGGCCTTCGAGTTGCGGACCTTCTCGGCGACAACGCCGGGCTCCAGCCCGGAGTTGAAGGCGATCTGCTTCAGCGGAGCCTCGAGCGCCACGCGGACGATGTTGGCACCGGTGGCCTCGTCGCCCTTGAGCTTGAGCTCGTCCAGGGCCGGGGCCGACTGCAGCAGGGCCACGCCACCACCGGCGACGATGCCCTCCTCGACGGCGGCCTTCGCGTTGCGCACCGCGTCCTCGATACGGTGCTTGCGCTCCTTGAGCTCGACCTCGGTGGCAGCTCCGGCCTTGATCACCGCAACACCGCCGGCCAGCTTGGCCAGGCGCTCCTGCAGCTTCTCGCGGTCGTAGTCGGAGTCGCTGTTCTCGATCTCGGCACGGATCTGGGCCACCCGGCCGGCGATGGCGTCGGTGTCACCGGCGCCCTCGACGATGGTGGTCTCGTCCTTGGTGATCACGACCTTGCGGGCCTTACCGAGCAGCGAGATGTCGGCGGTCTCGAGGGAGAGGCCGACCTCTTCGCTGACGACCTGGCCACCGGTGAGGATGGCCATGTCCTGCAGCATCGCCTTGCGGCGGTCACCGAAGCCGGGGGCCTTGACCGCCACCGACTTGAAGGTGCCGCGGATCTTGTTCACGACCAGGGTGGACAGCGCCTCGCCCTCGACGTCCTCGGCGATGATCAGCAGCGGCTTGCCGCCCTGAATGACCTTCTCCAGCAGCGGGAGCAGGTCCTTGACGGTCGACACCTTGGAGCTGACCAGCAGGATGTAGGGGTCCTCCAGGACCGCTTCCTGACGCTCGGCGTCGGTGACGAAGTAGCCCGAGATGTAGCCCTTGTCGAACCGCATGCCCTCGGTGAGCTCGAGCTGCAGGCCGAAGGTGTTGGACTCCTCGACGGTGATGACACCCTCGTTGCCGACCTTGTCCATCGCCTCGGCGATCAGGTCACCGATCGACTGGTCGCCCGCCGAGATGCCCGCGGTCGCAGCGATCTGCTCCTTGGTCTCGACGTCCTTGGCCGACTTCAGCAGGGTCTCGGTGACCTTCTCGACGGCCTTCTCGATGCCGCGCTTGAGGCCCAGCGGGTTGGCGCCGGCCGCGACGTTGCGCAGGCCCTCTTTGACGAGCGCCTGAGCCAGCACCGTGGCCGTCGTCGTGCCGTCACCGGCGACGTCGTCGGTCTTCTTGGCGACTTCCTTGACCAGCTCGGCGCCGATCTTCTCGTAGGGGTCCTCCAGCTCGATCTCCTTGGCGATGGACACACCATCGTTGGTGATCGTGGGAGCGCCCCACTTCTTCTCCAGGACGACGTTGCGACCCTTGGGCCCCAACGTCACCTTTACCGCGTCGGCGAGGGCGTTAAGACCCCGCTCGAGGCCGCGACGGGCCTCTTCGTCGTACGCAATTGTCTTGGCCATTGCGAAGTGATTCCTCCGGATTGGGAATGAAACGGAGGCCACCGGATGGCGGCAACCCCGTTACTTACGCTGGCCGGGCGCAGTGCCCGCGACGGACGACCAGAGCTGGCCTCACCGTCCCGACCTAGCACTCGCACACTGCGAGTGCCAACGTCATTCTTAGCACTCGCCTATGCCGAGTGCAAGAACGGGGCCGCGGTTGTCGAGGGCTATCGCTCAGCGCGTAAACCGTCGACGACGACGTCGGTGACCCGCTCGGCCAACTCCGCGTTGTAGGCCTCCATGGCCTGACATCCGACCATGATCGTCTTCACTTCGCGCACGCCGATGTCCGGCCGCGCCGTGCCCGCCCGCTGCGCGGCGCGCAGCAGCTCGTCGAGCATCGCCAGGAAGGCGTCCTCGGCGTCCGGCGCGGCGGCAGCGATGTCGATGCCGAAACCGGCCAGCGCGTCCACCAGGCCGCGATCCGCCGCGCCCCACCGCAGCACCAGCGACCGCAGGTAGGCGAACAGCGCCTCGCCCGGTCCGGCGGATTCCAGCAGGGCGTGCCCCTCGTCGACGAGGTGCTGCATGCGGTCCTCGATGACCGCCTGGAACAGTGCTTCCTTGGTCGGGAAGTGCCGGTAGACGGTGCCGGCCCCGACGCCGGCCCGACGGGCGATCTCGTCGATGGGCACCGACAGGCCCTCGGCCGCGAAGGTGTCATAGGCGACTTCCAGCACCCGCGCCCGGTTGCGGGCCGCGTCGGCACGCAACCGACGGTCAGGCTGCGCCATCTATTCACCACCCATCGGTTGACAAAGCGGGGCGCACGTTCCGTATAGTACGAAACAACCGGAGCGCTCGCCCCGTTTAATTTACTCGTAAAGGAGCTTGCCATGGCCAAGTGGACAGCAGCGGACATTCCCGACCAGAAGGGCCGCGTCGCCGTCATCACCGGAGCCAACACCGGCCTGGGCTACGAAACCGCCGCCGCGCTCGCCGAGCGGGGCGCCCACGTAGTGCTCGCGGTGCGCAATCTCGACAAGGGCAAGGACGCCGCCGCACGGATCACCGCGAAGAGCCCGCACGCGGACGTCGCCCTGCAGGAACTGGACCTGGCGTCGCTGGACTCCATCCGCGCGGCGGCCGAGCAGCTGCGCTCCGCGCACGACCGCATCGACCTGCTGATCAACAACGCCGGCGTCATGTACACGCCGAAGGAAACCACCAAAGACGGCTTCGAGATGCAGTTCGGCACCAACCACCTCGGCCACTTCGCGCTCACCGGCCTGCTGCTGGACCGGCTGCTGCCCGTCGCCGGCTCTCGGGTCGTGACCGTCAGCAGCATGGGCCATCGCATCCTCGCCGACATCCACTTCGACGACCTGCAGTGGGAGCGCCGCTACAACCGCGTCGCGGCGTACGGACAGGCCAAGCTGGCCAACCTGCTGTTCACCTACGAACTGCAGCGACGGCTGGCGCCGCGCGGGACGACGATCGCCGCCGCCGCCCACCCCGGCGGGTCGAACACCGAGCTGGGCCGCTACACGCCCGCGTCGTTCCGGCCGCTCGTCAACGTGTTCTTCAACGTGATCGCGCAGGACGCGGCGATGGGCGCGCTGCCGACGCTGCGTGCCGCAACCGATCCCGGCGTGCTCGGCGGCCAGTACTACGGACCCGACGGTTTCGCCGAAACCCGCGGCTACCCAAAGATCGTCGCGTCCAGCGAGAAGTCACATGACGTCGATATGCAGCGCCGGTTGTGGACGGTCTCCGAGGACCTCACCGGGGTGGTCTACCCCGTCGATTAGGGCAGATCGAGCAACTGCCCGTAGCAGCCGGGCGCGCTACTCGCACGCCTTCCGGGGAGCTCCACTCTCGCGATGCTAAGTGGCAGGCTGGATTCCATGTCCCTCGTCGTGCCGCCGTATCCACCGCCCCGCTACACCGCCGACCAGCCGGAAGTCAGCGCCTGGCTCAAACGAGGTGACGCGCCACCGGATTACGAGACAGCCGGGGTCAACTACCACTACCTGGCCAATCAGCAGGCCACCGACGGCGACTACGGCCTGTACCGGGTCGATATCGCCCCGGCCGGCGGCGGGCCCCCGGCGCACTATCACCGGGCCATGTCCGAGGCCTTCTTCGTGCTGTCCGGGACGATCAAGCTCTACGACGGCACCGAGTGGGTCGACGGCCGCGCACACGATTTCCTCTATGTCCCGCCGGGCGGAATCCACGGCTTCCGCAACGAGGCCGACGAACCCGCGTCGATCCTGATGCTGTTCGCGCCCGGGGCGCCGCGGGAGAAGTACTTCGAAGGTTTTGGCGCGCTGGCCGACATGACCGACGACGAACGCAGCGAGTGGTTCGTCCGGCACGACAACTTCTGGGTCTGACGCGCCAGCCGTTAGCGCCTTCTTCACGTCAAGTTTCACCAGGGCGTGAATTTCCTGTTGCGTTGAGACTAGTTTCACCGTAGCGTGAGGATAGTTTCAACGATCCGTGAAAAACAGGAGAGCAGGCCATGGTCATCACCTCGAAGCGCGTCGCCGGAATCGAGCCGGGCCAGCGCCGGCTGAACGGACCACAGACCTCGGGGCGCGAATTCCGCAACCTGAGCGAGCCGAAGTACGGCACGCGTCGGCACCTCAACGTCAAGATCCCGATGCGCGACGGCATCGAGTTGATCGCCGACATCTACCGCCCGGACGCCGACGGGCCGTTTCCGGCACTGGTGGCCGCATCGCCCTACGCGCGGCAGATACAAGACCTCGGCGCCCCGGCCGGCTTCATCGAGGCGGGCGCCACCGACTTCTGGGTGCCGCGGGGCTATGTCCACATCATCGTGAACCTGCGCGGAACCGGCGGCTCCGGTGGGACTTTCGGCTTCTTCGACAGCCAAGAGCGCCGCGACATGCACGACGTGATCGAATGGGTCGCCGAACAACCCTGGTGTGACGGCAATGTCGGCATGCTGGGCATCAGCTACTTCGCCATGACCCAACTCGAGGCCGCCGTCGAGCGGCCCCCACATCTCAAGGCCATCTTTCCGTTCGCCGTCACCAGCGATCTCTACGATGGCGCGACGCACCACGGTCTACCCAGTACGAAATTCGTCAGTTCGTTCTTGTCGATGCTCGGGCTGACCGCGCCGAAGAGTGACCGGTTCTACCGAAGCACTCCTTTCGCCATTGGCCGCCGCCTGCTGAATCTGGCGCCGATACACAAGAAGTTCGCCACGATGAACGGCGAATCGGCCAATGGCATGCTTAACCTGCTGATGAAACTGCCCCATCCGCCGCGGCCATGGGACGAGCTGTGGCAGAACGCCGTCGTCAGACATCCGATACGCGACGAATGGTGGGACGAACGCGACCTGACTGGGCTGCTCGAAAACATCGATATACCAGTCTATTTGGGATGCGATTGGGAGAACGTGCCGCTGCACCTGCCGTCGACCTTTTCCACGCTGCGCAACCTGACCAAGAGCCCTTGCGTCCGGGTCGCGATGCTCGGCAAATACGGGCTCACCTGGCCATGGGAGAGCATGCACATCGAAGCGCTCGCGTGGTATGACCATTGGCTCAAGGGACAGGACACCGGAATTCTCGAGGGTCCCGCGTTCCGCTACTTCCTGCCCGTGGCCGAGGAGTGGAAGGCGCAGGAATCATGGCCTCCGCTCGACAGCTCACATGTCGAGTTCGCTTTGCGCGCCGACGCAGGTCTCGCCGTCGACGAGGGCGAACCGGGCAGCCGCGAATACTGGTCCCTGGGAACAGGACTCAACCGCGCCAAGCCGAGTGAGATCGATCCGCCGTCGCTGCTGACCTGGACCACCGCGCCGCTGGACGAAGACTTGGATGTGGCGGGCAACATCGAACTGCGACTGGTCGCCTCGGCGACGGCGCTGGACACCGGATGGATCGTGACCGTGTCCGACATCGCCGAAGACGGCTCGACTGTCGAGCATCTCACCAGTGGTTGGCTTCGGGCCAGCCTGCGTGAGGTCGACGAAGATGCCAGCCGACCCGGCGCGCCGGTGCTACCGTGCCGGACCGCAGTCGGAATACCGATCGGTGCGGACGTCGTGTACCGAATCCCCTTGCTGCCCAACGCCCGAAGATTTCGCCGCGGGCACCGTATCCGGTTGACACTCACCAGCGACGACCAGAATCCCGACGTTCCGGCCATCATGGACTTCCGGCATGCGCCCGTCGGGACCAGCACGGTCAACACCGTTCGATCGTCATCGCGGCTGCTGCTGCCGGTGCTCGGGTAGGTTACCCGCGCAGCTCGTAGTCCTCGTCCACCATCGTGCGGGTGCGCTCGAAGAAGGTCCGCCCGCTGTAGGGCAGCTGGGTGACAACCTTGCCGCTGGGATGGCGAAAATAGTTGGTACAGGCCAGCCAGACCTTGCCCTGCATCGCGGCCTGAATCTCGTCGTTGTAGCGGCGCTGTGCATCCCGGGTGACCTCGATGGTGTGCGCCCCGCGATCACCCATCACGTCGAGCATCTGACGGATGAAGGTCGTCTGCGCCTCGTGGATGTAGATGATCGAGTTGACGCCGTTCGTGTTGGGGCCGTAGAGCGTAAAGAAGTTCGGATATCCGGCGATCAGGGTGCCGAGGTAGGCTTGCGCGCCGTCACTCCAGTCGTCGCTCAGCGCACGGCCGCCGCTTCCGTACACGTCGATGCTGGCAAGGTAGTCGGCGGCTTTGAAGCCGGTGCCGTAGATGATGGTGTCGACGCGGTGCTCGACGCCGTCGGCGGTGCGCACCCCGCGCTCGGTGATCTCGGTGATCGCGCCGGTTTCCAGGCTGACGTTCGGCAATCCGAACGTCGGGTACCACTCGCGCGACATCAGCGGCCGCTTGCAGCCCACCGGGTAGTCCGGCGTCAGCTTGGCGCGCAGCGCGGGATCGGCGACCTTGCGCATCAGGTAACTGCGGGCGAGCTCGGTGGCCTCGCGTGTCTGATTCGCATCGACGTCGAAGCTGGACGACTCGTAGGCGTCGAATGCCTCGTCGCGCAGCTTCTGCACGGCCGCCGGATCGCGTTCGAACTCCGCGTGTTGTTCCGGCGTGAACGGAAAATCGAATCGGGGCGAGATCCAGATCGGGGTTCGCTGAAACACGGTGAGATGTGCGGTTTTCGGGGCGATCGCCGGAACATACTGGATCGCGCTGGCGCCCGTGCCGATGGACGCGACCCGCTCACCTGCCGTCGACTTGCTGTGATCCCACCGCGCGGAGTGGAATTGCCTGCCACGAAACCGTTGCGCCCCAGGGATATCCGGAATGTTGGGCACGTCGAGCATTCCGACGGCGCTGACCACGGCGTCGAACTCGTGCTCATCGCCGTCGCCGGTGACGAGCGTCCAGCGCCGGCGGCTGTCCGACCACCGCACGGTGGTGATCGAGGTGTGGGGCCGCAGGTGCGGGCCCAGCCCGTACTGGGTGGCCACCCGTTCCAGGTAGGCCAGGATCTCGGGCTGGTTCGCGTAGGTCTTGCTCCAGCGCGGGTTCAGCGCGAACGAGTACGAGTACAGATGCGACGGCACATCGCAGGCCGCCCCGGGAAAAGTGTTGTGCCGCCAGGTACCGCCGAATCCGTCGGCGCGGTCGAAGATGGTGAAGTCGTAGCCGCCCTCGGCGAGCTGGATTCCCATCGCGATGCCACCGGCGCCCGCGCCAATGACCCCGACGCGCGGCTTCAGTCCCATTGCGCGAAGTAGGGTCGCTCGGGCCGGCTCTTCTCCACCAGGATGAACACCACACCCCACGGATCGACGAACCAGCTGGTACGCACTCGCGCGACGTCGGCGATGCCGCTGACCAAAAACCGGACGCCCTTGCCCTCGAGCTCGGCGCGGGTGGCCTCGAGATCCGCACAGATCAGCCCGACGTGCGAGAGCCCGTGATCGGTGAGGGCCGCAGCGGCCCGCTGATCCCCGCCGTCGACGTTGAGGTACTCGATCACCTCGAGGACGCGATCGCTGCCGTCGCCGAAGCCGACGATCGCGGCCTTCATCGTGGGATCGGCCACCAGCTCACCCATGTCGTTGCGAATGGCGTTACCGCCCATCACATACGGCGGCGACAGCACACGCAGGCCCAATACGTCACGGTAAAAGGCCACTGCGGCCTCACAATCCGGTACGCACACGCCGGTGTGGGCCAACCCGGTAATCACGTTCTCGACTCTACGTCGGCGCACCCCGAGGCGGGCAGTACCAGCTGCGGAATCCGGCAGGCCGATAATGGCCGGGTGCGGTCAGTCGAGGAACATCAGCGCGTCGTAGCTGCCATGATCGGCGCCCGCCCCGCCGTGACGGTGCCACTGACGCAGGCGCAGGGCCTGGTTCTGGCAGATGACGTGGTTGCCGAGCTGGCGCTGCCGGTTTTCGACAACTCCGCGATGGACGGATACGCGGTGCGCGCCGAGGAGACCGAGGGCGCCACACCCGATCGGCCGGTGGTCTTGCCGGTCGCCGAGGACATTCCGGCCGGGCGCACCGATCAGTTGACGCTGCGACCCGCAACCGCGCACCGCATCATGACCGGCGCGCCGATGCCGGCCGGGGCGACGGGCGTTGTGCCGGTGGAGAACACCGACGGCGGGGTGGACTCGGTGGCGATCCATGCACACGCGGAGCCGGGCAAGCACATTCGCCGGGCGGGCGAAGACGTGGCGCCGGGCACCACCGTGCTGCGCAAGGGTCAGGTCGTCACGCCGGCGGTGCTGGGCCTGGCCGCGGCGCTGGGATTGCCGGGGCTGCCGGTGATCCCGCGACAGCGCGTGCTGGTGATCTCGACCGGGACGGAGCTGGTGGCGCCGGGCACCCCGCTGCAGCCCGGGCAGATCTACGAGTCCAACTCGATCATGCTGGCCGGGGCCGTGCGTGAGGCGGGCGCCGACGTGATCGCCGTCGCGACCGCCGAAGACGATGTCGCGCAGTTCAGCTCGATTCTGGACAAGCACGCGGCCCCTGAAAACAAAGTCGACCTGATCATCACCAGCGGCGGAGTCAGCGCCGGCGCCTACGAGGTCGTCAAGGACGCGTTCGGCCCGGACGGCATGCAAGGCGGTGAAGGGGTGGCATTCGTCAAGGTGGCAATGCAACCCGGAATGCCGCAGGGCATCGGGCGGGTGGCCGGCACCACGATCGTCACCCTGCCCGGCAACCCGGTCAGCGCGCTGGTGTCCTTCGAGGTGTTCATCCGTCCCGCGCTGCGCACGGCGATGGGCCTGCCGGATCCGCACCGGCCGCGCCGGCCCGCGGTGCTCGCCGAGTCGCTGACCTCGCCGAAAGGTAAGCGCCAGTTCCGGCGCGCGATTCTCGACACCGCCAATGGCAGCGTGCTCAGCTACGGCCCACCGGCCTCGCACCATCTGCGGTGGCTGGCTTCCGCGAACGCCCTGCTGGACGTCCCCGAGGATGTCGTGGAAGTGTCCGCCGGAACAGAGCTGCAGGTCTGGGATCTGAGCTAAGCCTGCCGGTGGAACTCGTCGGCGGCGTTGAACGCGGAGGTGCAGCGGATCGCGATTGCGGCCACGCAAACCATCACCGGAATGGTAGCCAATGCCGCCGACAACCCGATCCAGTCGGCGAGATGGCCGATCAACGGCGGTCCGAGCAGGTAACCCAGCCAGCCGCTGGCGGCCACGATCGTGATGGCCGAGCCGGCGTTGCCGGCCGAGTAGGCGGAGCTGAACGCGGTGGGCACCAACAGCGCCACCCCGGCGCCCAGGCAGGCGAACCCGATCACCGTGACGATGGGGTTGCCCAGCGCCAGCGTCACGCACATCGCGATCGCCGCGAATACCGCTAGAGCCGGCAGCAGCCGGCGCGCCGAGAGCCGCGCCTGCAGACGGGTGGCGCCCAGCCGGGTGACGACCATCAGCAACGTGTACGCGGCGTAGCTCAGCGCGGCGACGCCCGGGCTGGCCCCCACGACGTTGCGCGAGTAGGTGGCCGACCAGTCGGCCGCGGCACCCTCGGACAGGAATGACGCGAACGACACCAACGCCAGCACGGCGACGGTGACCGTCAAGCCAAAGCGCTTGGCGGAGAACGTATCCGAACCGTCGGCCGTTGCCTGATCCGGTACCAGGTAACGCAGGAACGGTACCGCGACAACCAGCGCGACCACCCCCACCGCCACCAGCAGCGAGGCAAGGCCGACTCCGGCTCCCACACACGCCGCCCCAGTGCTGGCTCCGAGCAGTCCGCCGCTGCTCCACATGCCATGGAAGCGGGCCATGATCGGCGCCCGGGCGAGTCGCTCGACGGTGCCGGCCTGGGTGTTCATCGCGACGTCCAGCGCACCCTGAAAGACACCCCACACCGTCAGCGCCAAGAACAGCGGCAGCTCACCGGAAGCCAGCCCGATGGCCGGTCCGGCAAGTGCGTAGCTGACGAGAGTGGCGGGCACCAGCCGGTGGCTGCCCCACCGGGGCAGTGCCCAATGACAAAAGATCATGGCGGCCACCGAACCGAGCGGCACACCGAACAGAGCGGTGCCCAGCGCCGCATTGGACAGCCCGAGCTGTGCTTTGACTTGCGGGATATACGCGACCCAGGCCGAGGCCAGCACCGCGTGAGCCGTGAAGACGATGGTGACGGTTGTTTTTGCGCGGCGCAGCCGCGTCGCCGCGCGGTCACGAGTCTGCGATCGAGTCGAGATTCGGACACCCCCTAGGCGCGTGAAAGACCAATGCTTCCATTGCTGGCCCACACGAAGCGGGCCGCCACCCGGGCTCCGTAAGATGACGCGGGTGGCACGACGCCCCCGCCAGTCCGCCGACGAAGGCCTGTCCTACCAGGGCCCGACCGTCAGCCCACGGCACATGCTGCAGCTGGTGTGCGAAACCGTGCCGCCGGTGCATCCCGCGGGGCTGCCGTTCATCTCCGCCGGCTTGGCCCTCGCGCTCGTCGGTCGCCACCACCGGTGGCCGCGCCGGGTCGGCCTGCTGGCCGCGGGAGCCTGCGCGGCGTTCTTCCGGCACCCCCCCAGGGTGCCGCCGACGCGCCAGGGCGTCGTGGTCGCCCCCGCCGACGGCGTCGTCTGCCTGGTGGACTCCGCGGCCCCGCCCGCGGAATTGAGCATGGGCGACGCGCCGCTACCGCGGGTCAGCATTTTCCTGTCGATCCTGGACGCCCACGTGCAACGCGCCCCGGTCGGCGGCGAGGTGATCGCCGTACAGCACCGCCCCGGCCGATTCGGGTCGGCCGACCTGCAGTCGGCGAGCGACGAGAACGAGCGCACCAGCGTGCGGATCCGGACCGACAGTGGCGCCGAGGTGGTCGCGGTGCAGATCGCCGGGCTGGTCGCGCGCCGCATCGTCTGCGACGCGCACGTCGGGGACAAGCTGTCAATTGGTGAGACCTACGGCCTGATCCGATTCGGCTCGCGGTTGGACACCTACCTGCCGCCGGGCAGCCTGCCGATCGTCGCGGTCGGCCAGCGTGCGGTGGCCGGCGAGACGGTATTGGCCGATCTGCGATGAGCAACAAGATTCGGGGCCGGGCGGTCAACCTGCAGATCCTGCCCAGTGCGATGACGGTGCTGTCGATCTGCGCGGGTCTGACATCGATCAAGTTCGCGCTCGAACATCAGCCGAAGGCGGCGATGGCGCTGATCGCCGCGGCGGCCATTCTCGACGGACTGGACGGCCGGGTGGCCCGCATCCTGGACGCGCAGTCGCGCATGGGTGAGGAGATCGACTCGCTGGCCGACGCGGTGAACTTCGGGGTGACTCCGGCGATCGTGCTCTACGTGACGCTGTTGTCGACGTCGCCGGCCGGCTGGATCGTGGTGCTGCTGTACGCGGTCTGCGTCGTGCTGCGGCTGGCCAGGTTCAATGCGTTGCAGGACGACGGATCCAAGCCCGCCTACGCGCACGAGTTCTTCGTCGGAATGCCGGCGCCGGCCGGTGCGATCTCGATGATCGGCCTGATCGGGCTCAAGCTGCAGTTCGGCGATGGCTGGTGGTCGTCGACGGTATTCCTCTGCCTCTGGATCACCGGGACGTCGATGTTGATGATCAGCAAGATCCCGATGCGCAAGATGCACGCCGCGGCGGTGCCACCGAACTGGGCGGCGCCGCTGCTGGCCATCCTCGCGATCTGCGCGGCGGCCGCGGTGCTGGCTCCTTACGTCCTGATCTGGGTCATCATCGTCGCCTACCTGTGCCACGTTCCCTTCGCGGTGCGCAACCAGCGCTGGCTGGCCGCGCACCCCGAGGTATGGGGCGAAAAGCCTGAGCAACAGCGCGCCGTGCGGCGAGCCAACCGCCGCGCACAGCCCCACCGGCGCCCGATTGTCCGGCTGGGACGACCCGGCGGACGATCGATGGCGCGGCTGGGCCTGCGTAAGCCAGGTGGACGCTTGCCATGACGGATCCCGGCGCGGGGTCCGGACACCTGACGCTGACCGCCCGGCTGAACACCTCAGCCGTCGACTCGCGCCGCGGCGTCATCCGAATGCACCCGAATGCTGTTGCTGCCCTTGGCATTCGGGAGTGGGATGCGGTATCGCTGACGGGGTCACGAACCACCGCGGCGGTGGCGGGGCTCGCCGATCAGGCGATCCCGGTGAGTACGGTGCTGCTCGATGACGTGACGCTGTCCAACGCGGGCCTGCGCGAGGGCACCGCGGTGATCGTCAGCGCGGTCACGGTGTACGGCGCGCGATCGGTGACGCTGAGCGGTTCTTCGCTTGCCATCCAATCGATTACCTCAGCCACGCTGCGACAGGCTCTGCTCGGCAAGGTGATGACCGTGGGTGACGCGGTATCGCTGCTGCCCCGCGACCTCGGGCCCGGCACCTCGACGTCAGCGGCCAGCCGGGCGTTGGCGTCGGCGGTCGGGATCAGCTGGACCTCGGAGTTGCTCACCGTCACCGGCGTGGACCCCGACGGGCCGGTGAGTGTGCAACCGAACTCGTTGGTCTCCTGGGGCGACGGGATTCCGGTCGGCGCCGCCGCGGCCCGGCCGGAACCGGTCGCCGCTGCCGATCCCGCCATCGGAGTCGACGATCTCAAGGGTTCCCAAGTGCAGGCCGGCAAGCTCAGCGAATGGCTCAAGCTGGCGCTCGACGAGCCCCACCTGCTGAAAACCCTTGGCGCCACTACTAATTTGGGCGTGCTGGTGTCGGGCCCGGCCGGAGTCGGCAAGACGACGATGGTCCGGGCGGTGTGTGCCGGCCGCAGGCTGATCCGGCTCGACGGGCCCGAAGTAGGCGCGCTGGCGGCCGACGACCGGCTCAAGACGGTGGCCGCCGCGGTGACCGGGATTCGCGGTGGCGGCGGCGTGCTGCTGATCACCGACGCCGACGCGCTGCTGCCGGCGACCGCCGAGCCGGTGGCCGCCCTGATCCTCGCCGAGCTGCGCACCGCGGTGGCCACCGATGGCGTGGCCCTGATCGCCACGTCCGCGCTGCCCGACCAGCTCGATCCGCGGCTGCGCTCTCCGGACCTGTGCGACCGGGAGCTCGGCCTGACACTGCCCGACGGCGCGACCCGCAAGGCGCTGCTGGAGACACTGCTGAAATCCGTCCCGACCGGCGAGCTGAACCTGGATGAAATCGCGGGCCGTACACCGGGTTTCGTTGCCGCCGACCTGGCCGCGCTGGTCCGCGAGGCGGCGCTGCGGGCGGCGTCGCGCGCCAGCGCCGAAGGCCGGGCGCCGACACTGCATCAAGACGATCTGGTGGGCGCGCTGACGGTCATCCGGCCACTGTCCCGTTCGGCCAGCGAGGAACTGACCGTCGGAAACGTGACGCTAGACGACGTCGGCGACATGGTCGAAGCCAAACAGGCGCTGACCGAAGCGGTGCTGTGGCCGCTGCAACATCCCGACACCTTCGCGCGGCTGGGCGTCGATCCGCCACGCGGCGTGCTGCTCTACGGGCCACCGGGCTGCGGCAAGACGTTCGTGGTCCGGGCGCTGGCCAGCACCGGGCAGCTGAGCGTGCATGCGGTCAAGGGCTCCGAGCTGATGGACAAGTGGGTGGGCGCCTCGGAGAAGGCGGTCCGTGAATTATTCCGGCGGGCAAGGGATTCGGCGCCGTCGCTGGTCTTCCTCGATGAGGTGGACGCGCTGGCACCCCGGCGTGGGCAAAGCTTCGACTCGGGCGTCACCGATCGGGTGGTGGCCGCGTTGCTGACCGAGCTCGACGGCATCGACCCGCTGCGCGACGTCGTGGTCCTGGGCGCGACCAACCGGCCCGATCTGATCGATCCCGCGCTGCTGCGCCCGGGCCGCCTGGAGCGGCTGGTGTTCGTCGAGCCGCCCGACGCGGCCGCCCGTCGCGAAATCCTGCGCACTGCGGCCAAATCCATCCCGCTGAGCGCGGATGTCAATCTTGACGACATCGCCGCCGAACTCGACGGGTACAGCGCGGCCGACTGCGTGGCCCTGCTGCGCGAGGCCGCGCTCACGGCGATGCGGCGTTCCATCGACGCCGCCGACGTCACCGCCGCCGACCTCGAGGCGGCCCGCAAAACCGTACGGCCGTCCCTGGATCCCGTCCAGGTGGCGTCGCTACGCGCGTTCGCCAAAGCTTTCTAGCACCGCGCGCACCGACACCGCGACATCGGCCTCCAGCCAGGACGGCATCGGATCGTCGCGCGCGTGTCGCCGGACGACGGCATAGGGCAGGTCGACGATCGCGCGCGAGACAGCGTCAACAGACCGGGAATCCTTGCGCCCGTACAATTCTCGGGCCAGCACGCCGACCCGCTCGATCAGCGGTGCATTCATCGCGGCCACCGTCTCCTGGAATTGCGCGTCGGGCTCGTCGTCGAGCAGGTCGGCCGGACGGATGGTCAGCAACAGCCGCGCGTCCGCCGGGAGTTCGCGCGCGAAGCCGATCGCGGACACTGCCATCGCCACCGCGACTTCTGTCGGGGTGGCGGCAACTGCGGACATCGCCCGGGACTGGAAGCGTTGCAGCGCGCGCAACCACGCCGCGGTCAGGATGCCGTCGCGGTTGCCGAAGCGGTGATACAACGTGCCGGCCGGCGCGCCGCTGGATTTCGCGATCGCCGCGACACTGGCCGCGCGCGGTCCGCCGTCTAGCACCAGCGCTCGGGCCGCGTCGAGGATCACATCGGTTTCATGCTTCCGCGGAGGTGCCATGATCTAGTACATTCCTTCTATATGGAACGATTACTCTATATCGATGAGCATGCCATAACCATCGACGCGGATCGGTCAGACACGTGGTCGGCGCTGTTGCGGGTGATGTGTCGCGATCCGCACGACCCGGCCGGCGTGCCAATCGGATTCGTGCTCGACGAAGCCCGCGAGCCCGAACGCTTCGCACTCGCGGGCCGCCACCCGTTCGCGGCGTACCGGTGGGTGTTCGAGCTGGAAGCCGAAGCCGCGCGCCGCACCCGAATGCGCGCGACCACGTGGGCAGCCTTCCCGGGGGTGCACGGAAGGATCTATCGCGCCCTGGTCATCGGCACCGGCGCACACCGGGTGGTGACGCGCGGGACGCTGAAACGCATTGCGGCCGCGGCACTGCGCGAGAAGAACGAGAGCGGCAAGACCGCATCCGACTACACGGACGTCTTCGAGGTCCCGATCACACCCGACGACACGCGCACCGCCGAACAGATGTTCCGTGACGCACTCGGCAAGCAACGCGGTGGCGGCGCGGTGTCGTGGATCCACCGCCACGTCTTGCGATTTCAGCTGGACGGGGATTCCTCGACCGATCACCTGATCGGCTGGCAGATCGGGCATTCGGATCCTGACGAGCTCGTGCTGACCGCACGCGGTCCGCTGATGCGCGGGGAGCTGACGCTGCGGCGCCAGGACGGTCGGCGGGCCACGCTCACCACGCGAGTGCACTATCGCCGCAGACTGTCCGCACGCATGGTCTGGGCAGTGATCGCCCCGATGCATCGGGCCGTGGCACCGCGGCTGATGCAGCGCGCCGCCGAGCCCGATGCACGCCGAGCGGCGGTCGTATGAGTTCGGCCTGAACGTTTCACAGCGCTGGTCCGTAACCACTTCGCATACATCATGCTGAAGAGGCCGCCGGCCCAACACGTTCCGGCGTGCCTCGAGGAGGACTCGGATGAGCAACCGCCCCGCGAGGCCGTCGTGCTCGTGACCCAGCCGTCTCGCGCGGCGATGCGACCGGCACCCCAGGCACGATGGCTCGCGAAACTGCGCGAGACGGCGCCCACCACCCGGGTCATGGTGGTGGCGGTCATGGTGTCGATGGTGGCCTTCCTCGACAGCACCGTGGTGAACCTGGCACTGCCGGCCACCGAGCGCGAACTCGGCGGCGGGCTGTGCTTGCAGCAATGGGTCGTCGACGGCTACCTGCTGGCCCTGGCGGCCGCGATCCTGCCGGGCGGTTCCATCTCCGATCTGTTCGGCCGAGTGCCGGTCATGCGTTTCGGGCTGGCCACCTTCGGGGCCGGCTCGGTGCTGGCGGCCGGCGCGGCCTCGCCGGTGATGCTGATCGCGGGCCGTGTCATCCAAGGTCTGGGGGCGGCCTTTTTGGTGCCCGGGTCGCTGGCGATGATCAACTCCACGTTCGCCCCCACGGACCGTCACCGAGCCATCGGAGCCTGGACGGGCTGGACCGGCACCGCCTTCGCGATCGGTCCGCTGCTGGGCGGTCTGGCGGTGGACCTGCTGAGCTGGCGATGGATCTACGCGCTGTCGGCCGTCCCGATCGTCATCGGTTTCGCCTTGACGTTCTGGTTGTGCCCGGTGCCGCGACCGACCCACCGCGCCAGCCTCGATGTCCGCGGGGCGGTGTTGGCCGCGATCGGGCTGGCCGCCACCGTTGATGCACTGATCGAGGCCGGTCAGCACGGCTGGTCGGGGCGCATCATCGCCACGCTGATCGTTGGGATCGCGGCACTGCTGGCGTTCGTCGGCTGGCAACGGCGTGCCCCGCACCCACTCATACCGCTGCGCCTGTTCACGGTCCGTAACTTCGCCGCCGCCAACCTGGTCACCGCCTTCGTCTACGGCGCCATCGCGATGGCCTCCCTCGCCGTCGCGCTCTACACCCAGGAGGTCGCGGGCTACTGCGCGACCGTCGCGGCCTTGGCCACCCTGCCCAACCCGATCCTGTCGTTTCTGTTCGCCAAGCGCATCGGCGGTTTGGCCGCGCGCATCGGACCCCACGTGTTCCTGACGGCGGGCCCGATCCTCGCCGGACTGGGACTGCTGCTGATCCGGCCCGGTGCCGGATTCAACATCGTCACCCATCTGCTGCCCGGGACGACGGTGCTGGCCATCGGACTGCTACTGACCACAACGCCGTTGGGCGCGTTGAACCTGTCTTCGGTTGACGCGACGCGCAGCGGGATCGCGGCGGCCATCCAAAACGCGGTGGGCCGGACTTCGGCGCTGACCTCCGTGGCGAGCGTCGGACTGATCGCCGCGGGAACACTCACCGATGCCAGTTTCGCCCGGTTGCTGCAGATCGCCGCGGCCCTGTTCTTCATCGCCGCACTGATCGCCACCGTCTGCGTCGTCAATCCACGCCACGGCGCCGATTCCGCTCTCGCCGAGGCCGAAGCCGCCGCGGTGGCATGACTGAAGCCTTGTTCTAGGCTGGCGCGATGACGAGTACGGCAGCACACCCGCCGATGAGCGAACGCCGGACCGCTATGCAAGTCGTCGAGGGAATCGACCTGTCCGGCAAGGTATGTGTGATCACCGGCGCCTCGTCGGGTCTGGGCCGGGAGTCGGCACGAGCGCTGGCCGCCGCGGGCGCCCACGTGATCCTGGCCGCCCGCAACAGCGATGCCCTGGCCGACACCACCCGCTGGGTGCGCGACGAAGTACCGGGCGCGACGACGTCGGCTGTCGAGCTCGACCTCACCGCGCTGTCCAGCGTCCGCGCGGCGGCCAGCGCGATCGGCGACATCGCCCCGGCGGTGCACATATTGATGAACAACGCCGGTGTCATGTTCACCCCGCTCGGCCGAACCCGGGACGGGTTCGAATTGCAAATCGGAACAAACCATTTCGGACACTTCGAGTTGACACGACTGCTGGTCCCGCAGCTGAGGGCCGCGCGGGGCGCCCGAGTGGTGATCCTGTCTTCCGGGGGCCACGTGATGGGCGACGTCGATTTCGTCGATCCGAACTGGGAGCATCGCGACTACGACAAGTTCGTGGCGTACGGCGCCTCCAAGACGGCGAACGTCCTGCACGCGATCGAGGCTGATCGACGGTTGCGCGACTTGGGTATTCGCGCCTACGCCGTGCATCCCGGCACCGTTGCCACCGCGCTGGCGCGATACATGTCACGCGAGGACTTCTCCGACCTTCGCAAGCTCGTCGTGGACAACAGCGCACAGCGCGGCCAGACCAGCGACGGCCGTCTCGACTTCTCCACCCCCGAGCAGGGTGCGGCCACCCAGGTGTGGGCCGCGGTAAGTCCCGAGCTCGCCGAGCGCGGTGCGCTGTACCTGGAAGACTGCCGAATCAGCGACAACGTTGCCCCGTATGCGAGCGACGAGCAGCGCGCGGCCGAATTCTGGCTGCTCTCCGAAAAGATCTGTGCCATAACATAACCCGGGCTACATTTCGCCCGACCACTCACGGCTGCGGCAGCGCCTTCCAGTCCCGGGACAGCTGCGAGCCGAACCGCGGGGCCCGTCGCTCGACGAACGCGGCGACTCCTTCGGTCGCATCGGGGGTGCCCATCACCCGGTGGTGCAGCTGCGTCTCCAGCGACGCGACCTGTCGCGGCGTATAGCCGTGAATCGCGCTGTCCCACAACAACCGCTTACACAACGCCGCCGACATCGGTGCCACATTGACCGCGATGTCGCGGGCCATCTCCAGCGCGGCGTCGAGCACCTGCGCGGCGGGCACCGCCCGATTCGCGATACCGTACGCAACGGCCTCGGGCCCGTCGAACGTGCGCCCGGTCAGCAGCACCTCGGCCGCCACACCGAGATTGGTCAGGTGCGCCAATGTCCAGTGCGCCATGCAATCGGGTATCACTGCGCGGCGCACCTGCACCACACCGTATTTGGCGTCCTCGGCGAGGATGCGGATGTCGGCCTGCAGCGCAATCGTCAACCCGATGCCGATGGCGTGCCCGTTGACGGCGGCGATCACCGGTTTGCGCAATTCGAAGGCCGGCGGGTCGATGGGCGACGCGGAAAATCCCGCAACGTCTTGCGGGCTGTCGAATGGCGTTGCGCCGCCGGAGAAATCGGCGCCGGCGCAAAAGGCCCGGCCCGCCCCGGTGACCACGACGGCGCGGACGTCGTCGTTCTCGTCGCACTCCCGGTACGCCCGGCTCAGCAGCGCGCCCATCTCGGCGGTGTAGGCGTTGAGCTGCTCGGGCCGATTGAGGGTGAGCACCGCCACGCCCGCGTCGACGTCGACCACCACGTCGCTGCTCATCGTCGCGCGGGCCTTCGGTGCAGGGCGTCGATCAGGCCGGCCAGGTCGGCGTTGACCGGTGTGTAGTAGGGAAAATAGCAACACACTTCGTCGACGTGATCGCCGAACCGCTGCGCGATCTGCTGCGCGCATTGCTCAGGTGTCCCGACGATTCCGATCCGGGCCACCATGTCGTCGGTGATCAGGGCACGCATCTCGGCAAAGCGCCCCTGCTTGGACAGCGCGTTGAGCTCCGGTTGGACATCCGCCCAGCCCTCCACCTCGAGCACCGGCAGGTAGGCCGGTGTGGAGCCGTAGAAGGCGATCAGCGACGCGACGCCGTCGACCGCCGCCGCCAGGTCCCCCTCGTTGCTGCCGACCGCGACCATGGCCTGGGCGATCACCTGAAAGTCGTTGGCGCAGCGCTGCGAACGGCGCAGTCCCTCGTTGATCGCCGGGACGGTGCGGTCGGCGAAGTGACGGGCGCTGTTGAACGGCATGACCAACAGGCCGTCGGCGACTTCGCCGGCGGTGCGCGTCATGATCGGGCCCAGTGCCCCCATCAACACCGGCGGCGGCCCGAATGGGTTGGGGCCAGGGTTGAAGTTAGGTGCCATCAGGGTGTGGGTGAAGAACTCACCGCGAAAGTTCAACGGGGACTGGCCTTCCCAGGCCGCGAAGATCGCCTTGATTGCGGCGATGGTTTCGGCCATCCGCGCGGCCGGCCGATGCCAGGTGCTGCCGTAGCGCTTTTCGATGTGGACCTTGATCTGCGAGCCCAGCCCGAGCCGGAACTTGCCGCCGCTGTAAACCTGCAAATCGTAGGCTGCGTGCGCCATGTGCAGCGGACTGCGCGGCGCGGCGATCGCGACATTGGTCATGATGTCCAGGTTGGTCTCTTTGGCCGCGATGAGCAGCGGAAAGAACACATCGTGCTGGCCCTCGAAGGTGAACAGGCCGTCGGCACCGGTCTCGGCGATCTCGGCCGCACTCGCCGACGCACCGGTGGGCGATCCGTTTACCTGCAGATGTACTTTCACTCAACCGTCCAGTCGCGCAATCAGTTTCCCTATAGAAAAGCACACCCCTACTCCGACAACTGGAACTCCACCATCTCGGCGATCGCGTCGACCGCCTCACCCAGTGCCGCAAGCCGGTCGGCCGCCGACGGCGCCGCGAGCACCGAGTACCGATCGGCCGCGCCGATCGGGATACGAGTGGCCAACGTGTACAGCCGCTGTCCCGCGTCGGCTTCGTCGGGGCCCAGCAGCGCCTCGCGCTCCGGCAGCATGGTGCCGCGGGCCTCGGCGATCCGCTCGAACAAGGCCATCATCCGGTCTTCGATGTCGACGAGCTGCGCCACGGTGACCGCGACGCCGGGTTCGTCGGGCCACGGCTGCACCGACGCCCGCGGGTAGGGATCGTCGGCCAGCCACTCGGACACCCGAATCCGCTCGCCGGTCCGGCAGCGCACCGAGTACCGCTCTGCGCCCTGCTCGACGCAATCCTCGATCGTGCACAGGACGCCGACGTCGCAACGCGAATCGCCGCCGCCGACCTCGCGACCACGCGAGATCAGCACCACGCCGAACGGTTCGCCGGTGTCGAGGCAATGCCGCACCAGTGCGACGAAGCGTGGCTCGAAGATGCGCAACGGCAGATCCTGGTTCGGCAGCATCGCCGCCTCCAGCGGAAACATCGCCAGCTCCATCAGATCTCCAGCTCTCCCACCAACGCATCGACGACTGCACGCAGATCGCCGTCGTGCTCTTCGGCCACCCGCCGCTGTCGCTGATAGGAAGCACCATGGCGCCAGATGTCCTCCACCGCCGCGAGTTCGTCGGTGCAATGCAGCAACTTGGCGACCGGCTCCAACCGGTTCAGCACATCGACGAGGTCGTCGGTGACCAGGCGCTCGTTGCTGTCGGCGTCCTGGATGATCACCGCGTCCAGGCCGTAGCGCGCCGCGCGCCATTTGTTCTCCTGGTTGTGCCAGGGCGGCATGGTGGGCAAGGTCTCGTCGGCTTCCAGCCGGCGATCCAGGTCGACCACCAGGCAATGTGTCAGCGCGACCAGCGCGCTCAGCTCACGCAGGTTGGACACTCCGTCGCAGACTCGCACCTCGAGTGTGCCCAGATGCGGCGAAGGCCTTATGTCCCAACGGACTTCGTCGACGTGGTCGATGATGCCGGTCTTCTTCTGGTCGTAGACGAAACCTTCGAATTCCGGCCAGGTCTGAAACTGGAACGGCAGCCCGGCGGTGGGCAACTGCTGAAACATCATGGCCCGGTTGCTCGCGTAACCGGTGTCCACACCCGTCCACCACGGTGACGACGCCGACAGCGCCAGCAGGTGCGGGTAGTAGCGCAGCAGTGACGTCATGATCGGCATCACCTTGTGCGCCGAGGAGATTCCCACGTGCACGTGCACACCCCAGATCAGCATCTGGCGTCCCCACCACTGGGTGCGTTTGATCAGCTCGGCGTAACGGGGCGCATCGGTGAGCTGCTGGGTGCTCCACTGCGCGAACGGGTGTGCCCCGGCGCAGAACAGTTCCATGCCCCGGGCCCGGACGATCTGACGCGCGGGACCCAACGTCTCGCGCAAATCCTCGATCGCCTGCCCGGTGCAATCGCAGATGCCGCTGACCACCTCGACGGTGTTACGCAGCAATTCCTTGTGCACACGCGGGTTTTCGCCGATCTCGGCGATCACGGAGGTGGCCTCGTTACTCAGATCGCGGGTCTGCGCGTCGACGAGGGCGAACTCCCACTCCACGCCGAGCGTCGGCCGCGGCGACCGGGCGAAATCGATATGCGCGAGAGGTCTGTTAGCCGGCACCAATGACACCGCACGCCACTCGCTTGCCGGCGTCGCCAGTGCTCATCGTCATCGCGTCCGGACCCGGCGCCCCGTTGGTCTGGCTGTATCGCTCCGGCGGGATGTTGGCGAAGTTGTCCGCACCCGCGTGGATGATGATCGCGGTCTTTTCACCGGTCAACAGGTCCTCCATGGCGAAGGCGTCGGTGGTGGTCACCAACGTCCCGGCACCGTCTTTACGAACTTCCAGCGAGGTGAGGTCGCCGCTGGCAGGCTCGGCTGCGTGGCCGGGTGCTTGGAAGTGGCCGCCCGCCGACAGGAAGTCGCCGGGCGCACCGCCGGTGGGGCCAACCGAATTGGCCTCGCACTTGCCGACTTTGTGGATGTGCACGCCGTGGAAGCCGGGCGCGATCTGGCCCACCCCGGTCGTCGCGATCGTGATGGTGGCGTAGCCGTTGGCGAAGTCGAGCGTCGCGGTCGCGACCTGTGTGCCGTCGGGCGCGCGCAGATGGGTCGTAATGCTGCGCTTGCCCTCGCTCGCGGCTCCCGCGGTTGCCGACGGCGCGGGTGATCCCGTCCAGATGGCAGGCGTGGTACCCGGGACGGACGACGCGTGTTGGGGCGAGGAGCACGCACTCAGCAAAACGACACTGGTGGCTGCGGACAGGGTGACAACGACATTGCGATGACCGGCAAGCGTAGGCATAGCGAGAGCCTAACCCGGCTCGCGACTCAGAGTCAGCCCGCGACCAAGACGATTACGCCGGGCGGTTCCCCGCTAAGCGCGGGGATGCGCGCTTCGACCGGCGCGTTCAGGTTTTTGCCGACCGCGTCCGCGGTGGCGTGCTCGCTACCGGCGTCGGTGAAGTACACGGTCGTGACGGTCACCTCGGGCAACGTCAGGTTTCCGACGTCGACGACCTTGAAGCCGCCGGCCTTGAGTTGGTCCGCGGTCTTCCCGGCGACACCTTCCTTGCCGGAGATGTTGAACACGTGGACGTCGGCATCGGTGGCCGCGGGCTTGGTGCTCGTCGCGGTTGACGAGGCGGTGCTGCTGGTGCTGGTCGCGCTCGAGGCCGCCGAGGCCGAGTCGTCGTCGGATTTCCCGGAGGAGCTCAGCGCCTGCCACCCGAGCAGCAAAAAGATGACGCCGAGAAACAACAACACCATCACCATGGCCCGCAGTGGGAGCCCCGTGGAATCGGGAACACGCTCTTTCATCGAGCCCTACTGTAGCTAGTCAGGTCACCTCGAAGCCGAGGCGCCGGGCTGCACGCGCCTTCTGGCGGCTGGCCCGCAACCGCCGCAACCGCTTCACCAGCATCGGGTCGGCGGCCAGCGCCTCTGGCCGATCCACTAGCGCGTTCAGCACTTGGTAGTACCGCGTTGCCGACATCGAGAACAACTCTTTGATCGCGTCTTCCTTGACACCGGCGAACTTCCACCATTGACGCTCGAAGGCCAGTATGTCGTGTTCGCGTCGGGTCAGCCCATCGGCGACTTCAGCATCGTCCCCCGATCGATTTGCCCGCGCCATGGCGCTGTCCATATCGCTTCCCCTGGACCCTTCCGCCGAATTCCCTGTAGCTCTGCTGACTTGACTTACACCGGGGCATGTTTCGGCGAATATTGAATCACGCCGCGAACCCTCAAGCCCTCATCCAGACCCGCGAGTCGGCGGATTGCCTTCATTGCTTACTTCGCGGCCCTGATTCTGATTGCCCACCTTCTCAGCCCGCCGCTTTGCGGCGCGCATCGTCGGCGGGCTTAAGCTAGCCGACCATGGCAGTCGTACCAATCCGCATCGTGGGCGATCCGGTGTTGCACACACCGACCAACCCGGTGCCCGTCGGCGCCGACGGTTCGCTGCCGGCCGATCTCGCCGCGTTGATCTCCGACATGTACGACACCATGGACGCCGCCCACGGCGTCGGGCTGGCCGCTAATCAGATCGGACACGGCCTGCGGGTGTTCGTCTACGACTGTGCCGACGACCGCGGCATGACCGAGCGCCGCCGCGGCGTGGTCGTCAATCCGATCCTGGAAACCTCCGAGATACCCGAGACCATGCCCGACCCGAGCGACGACGACGAGGGGTGCCTGTCGGTTCCCGGTGAGTCGTTTCCCACCGGGCGCGCGAACTGGGCGCGAGTCAGTGGGCTGGACGCCCACGGCAAACCGATCACCATTGAGGGCACCGGACTGTTCGCCCGGATGCTGCAGCACGAGACCGGGCACCTGGATGGCTTCCTCTACCTGGACCGCCTGATCGGACGGCACGCCCGCGCCGCAAAGCGCACCGTCAAATCCCACGGCTGGGGTGTGCCGGGGTTGTCCTGGACGCCCGGCGAGGGACCGGATCCGTTCGGTCACTGATGGTCTCGTGGCCGGACCTCGGAACCCGGGTGACGGTTCGTTACCGGCGTCCGGCCGGCTCGGTTCCGCCACTCTCGGATGCGGTCGGACACCTGTTGGCGGTGGATCCGGTGGTGCGGGTGCAGACGAAAACAGGGGCGGTCGTCGAATTCGCCGCCGCCGATGCGGTGGCCCTGCGGGTGCTGACCGACGCACCGGTGCGCACGTCGGCGATCCGTGCGCTGGAGTACGCCGCCGCGGCGGCCCGGCCCGGCCCGGAAGACGCCTGGTTGGACGGCTGGCTGCTGCGATGGGGGCATCGCCCGGCCGAGGGGGACGGCGACGAGGCCGGCTTTGCCTCGAATTCGGCAGTGCCACTGGATATTTCCGCCCGGTTGAGCTCCGTCCCGGCGATCGTCGCCTGGTACGAGCATCGCGGCCGATCCCCGCTGCTGGCCATCCCGGACCGCTTGCTGACCCCGCCGCGCACCGCGGTGGCCGATCGCACCGAGCGCGTGTTGGTCCGCGACGTGCCGAGCATCGCCCCAGCGCCGGGCACGGGCGAGGGGGCCGCCGTGACCGATGCGCCCGACGGCACCCGCTGGGTAGGACTCTCGGCGCCGCGAGAAGACCAATTGGCCTGGGGGGCGCGCCGCGGCGCCACCCGCGCATACATCGCCCTTGCCGAGAGCGATATCGCGACGGCCGGCCTCGCCGACAACCTCGGCTTCCGACTGCACCACCGCCGTCGCTATTTCGAGGCCCGGTCGGCCGGCTGGGATACCGTCTAGCTGTGCGACTAGCGACCTGGAACGTCAACTCGATTCGCACTCGCCTGGACCGCGTCACCGATTGGCTCGCCCGCGCCGAGGTCGACGTGCTGGCCATGCAGGAGACCAAGTGCTCCGACAGCCAGTTCCCCGCCCTGCCGTTCGTGGAACTCGGCTACGAGGTCGCCCACGTCGGCTTCAACCAGTGGAACGGCGTGGCAATCGCGTCGCGCGTGGGCCTGGAGGATGTACGGGTCGGATTCGACGGCCAGCCCACTTGGAGCAGCAAGCCGGAGGTGGCTGCAACCGCCGAAGCCCGCGCCTTGGGCGCGACCTGCGGTGGCGTGCGGGTGTGGAGCCTCTACGTGCCCAACGGCCGCACGCTGGCCGACCCGCACTACACCTACAAGCTGGAATGGCTTGCCGCCCTGCGCGATACGGCCGCCGGCTGGCTGCGCGACGATCCCAGCGCACAGATCGCGATGGTCGGCGACTGGAACATCGCACCGACCGACGACGACGTCTGGAGCACCGAATTCTTTGCCGGCGCCACGCATGTGTCCGAGCCGGAACGCCGGGCGTTCAATGCGATTGTCGAGGCGCAATTCACCGACGTGGTACGACCTTTCACCCCGGGTC
Organism: Mycobacterium sp. 050272; assembly: GCF_039023525.1. NCBI lineage: Bacteria > Bacillati > Actinomycetota > Actinomycetes > Mycobacteriales > Mycobacteriaceae > Mycobacterium > Mycobacterium sp. 050272. The sequence continues at coordinate 445,850 of NZ_JBCHKV010000001.1, forward strand.
CCGGCGTCTATACCTATTGGGATTACACCCAGCTGAGGTTCCCGAAGAAGCAAGGGATGCGCATCGACTTCATCCTCGCCTCACCGGCGCTGGCCGGGCGGGTCGCCGATGCGCAGATTGTCCGGGACGAACGCAAAGGCAAGGCGCCCAGCGATCACGCTCCGGTATTAGTCGACTTGAATCCCGGGTGACCGAACAATTCCACGCGGCTTCGCGTTGTGAGTACGTTCCCGACGTGGCAGCATTTTGCGTTGTTAGATACGTGCACAATTTTCGTTGCTGCTGTTAACCGCCCGTTCGGCGGGTATACATGTTGCTACGCGGTTGCAACCAGAGCGACCAAGGATCCAGGGAGTCATCATGGGTGTCGTCGGAGGGGCAGTCCGCAACGCGGGTAAGACTGTCAATCGCGCGGCGGATGCCACCACCGCCGCTGCGGGCGCCGTCGGAGGCGCGGCAATCAATGGAATCGTGGGTGGGGTAACCGGAGCGGCCGAGGGCATCAAGCGCGGGATCAACTCGGGCAGTCACTCGACCCCGGCGGCCGCACTGGCCATCGGCGCGTTGGGCGTGGCCGGGCTGGTTGAGTGGCCGTTGCTATTGGCGGTCGGCGGCGGTGCGCTGGTCTTGCACCGGCTCAACCGCAAGCCCCAGGGCCCGGCGAAAGCCCAGCTCAAGCCGGTACCAACCGGGTCGACGCCGCCAAAGTCGGCACCGTCGAAGTCCGCTGGTAAGGCTCCCGCCAAGAAGACGGCCGGACGTCGCGCCGGCGCCGCGCCGTTGCGCAGCACCAACTAGAGGTACTTGACTACGCCGACGCGCGTTGTGGCCGGCCGTGCGGCCGCCCGGCAGCGTGTGCTGACGGGTCGGGGCAGATCGTCGCCCGGGGTCGCGAAATCACTCGCGACGAAAAGCGCGGTGGCCTGCGATGCGTCCGATCGGTCTGGACGATCTCCACGATCCCGACGCGCCACAGCAGCGCATAGAGTTCGAGCAACGGCACGCGTAGCACCGAAGCAACAGACGAAAATATCGGATCGGCCAGGGAGTCGGTCGTCGACATAGACCGACGGTGACCAAGTCACTAGGCGAGTTGGGAAACCCTTCGTTACTGAAAGGCAAATGATGGCGGAAAAGAAAACTCGCCGTGCAACATCTCAACGCGAAGCGGTAGAAAAAATTCGCGCGGGCGAAACCTTCGTGGTGAAGCTGCCCGTGGTCGGGCGGACCGAGATTCCGCGACCCGAACAGCTGGCCTACTACGGCGGCCTCGCCGCCCTGGCCGCGCTCGAATTGATCGACTGGCCCGTCGCCCTGGTCATCGCCGCCGGACACATCCTGGCCAGCAACCACCACAACAAGCTGCTGGAAGAAATCGGCGAAGCGATGGAAGAGGTCTAGCGATCGCCTTCGGCGGGGATGCGCTCGTGGATCGTCAACAGCAGATGGTCGACCTGGCTCTGCACCACCGCTGACATCGGCGGCAGGTCGCTGACCTCCTGGATCAGTTGCCTGGCCAGCGCGCGCAGCTTGATGTTGGTTTCTTGCGAACGCCACTGCAGCACCCGAAACGCCTGGTCGGCGCTGACCCGGTAGATGGCCATCATCACGCCCTTGGCCTGCTCGATAGCCGCCCGGTTTTCGAACAGATCCGGCAGCGCCTCGTCGAGAACTTCCTGGCGGCTTTCGTGACGGGCTTGGTCGATGCCGCTCAGGTCGATGTAGTAGCCCGCCGTCCCCCGCACCGCACCCGACTCGTCATCGACGATCCGGTCCGCCACGACGATCGCGTCGTGCACCGCGCCGGATGTGTCGACAAAGCGGTGCCGACTGGAGAAGGACTCCCCGGAGTGCAACGCATGGTGGAGTAGATCGCGGACGTGCTCGCGGTCGTCGGGATGTTTGTGGGACAACATCAGTTTCGTCGTCGGCGCGACCGTCCCGGGTTCGTAGCCGTGCATCCGCGCGACCTCGTCGGACCACTCCCAGCGTTGATCGTCGAACCAGAACTTGAAGCTGCCGACGTTCAGGTAGGAAATCGCGGCGCCCCCGGTCCCCTTCATCGGCTGCTTCCGAGTCCGGGTGAATGTCGCGGCACCCGCTTGCTTGGGCTGCTGCACGTCCTTCATCATCGCACTGCGGGAAATTCACGGAAGAGCAATCCGCTGATTGGAACCCGTTTTCCTTCGTTGACGGGGTCGGTATTTTCGCAATCTGGACCGCTTGAGCGCTGCCGTGCGGCGCGGATGGCCCGGGGTGGGGGTAACGTCGCGTGCGGGCGTTAGCCACCGAACAAGTAAACAACCGCGGGAGCGCACGCCGAGTGTGCTGAGAGGACGGCTTGGGGCCGTCGACCGTACGAACCTGACCGGATAATGCCGGCGTAGGGAGATGAAAATATGACCGTAACCGTCGAACCGTCCGTGACCACCGGGCCGATCTGGGGCAGCACGAAGGTGTATCGGGAGCTCGAGGGAGTTCCCGGCGCCCGGGTGCCGTTGCGCCGGGTGAACCTCTCCAACGGCGAGCACTTCGATCTGTACGACACCTCCGGGCCCTACACCGATCCGGACGCCACGATCGATCTGAGTGCCGGGCTACCGCCGCGACCCGGCGTGGTCCGCGACCGCGGCACCCAACTGCAGCGGGCCCGCGCCGGTGAGATCACCGCCGAGATGGCGTTCATCGCCGCGCGCGAGGGCATGCCCGCCGAGCTGGTGCGCGACGAGGTCGCCCGCGGACGCGCGGTCATCCCGGCCAACCACAACCATCCCGAGATCGAGCCGATGATCATCGGCAAGACATTCGCGACCAAGGTCAACGCGAACATCGGCAACTCGGCCGTGACGTCATCGATCGCCGAAGAGGTCGACAAGATGGTGTGGGCGACCCGCTGGGGTGCCGACACCATCATGGACCTGTCCACCGGCAAGAACATCCACGAGACGCGCGAGTGGATCTTGCGCAACTCGCCGGTTCCGGTGGGCACCGTGCCGATCTACCAGGCGCTGGAAAAGACCAACGGCGACCCGACCGAGCTGACCTGGGAGCTCTACCGCGACACCGTGATCGAGCAGTGCGAGCAAGGCGTCGACTACATGACGGTGCACGCCGGCGTGCTGCTGCGCTATGTGCCGCTGACCGCCAAGCGGGTCACCGGCATCGTGTCCCGCGGCGGGTCGATCATGGCGGCCTGGTGCCTGGCTCACCACCGAGAGTCGTTCCTGTACACCAACTTCGAAGAACTCTGCGACATCTTCGCCCAATACGACGTCACCTTCTCCCTGGGCGACGGGCTGCGGCCGGGATCCATCGCCGACGCCAATGACGCCGCGCAGTTCGCCGAGCTGCGCACCCTGGGCGAGCTGACGAAGATCGCGAAAGCCCATGGCGTGCAGGTGATGATCGAGGGCCCCGGGCATGTCCCGATGCACAAGATCGTCGAGAACGTGCGGCTCGAAGAGGAGCTGTGCGAGGAGGCCCCGTTCTACACGCTGGGCCCGCTGGCCACCGACATCGCGCCGGCCTACGACCACATCACCTCGGCGATCGGCGCGGCGATCATCGCCCAGGCCGGCACGGCGATGCTTTGCTACGTCACGCCGAAGGAGCACCTCGGGCTGCCGGACCGCAAGGACGTCAAGGACGGTGTGATCGCCTACAAGATCGCGGCCCACGCGGGCGATCTCGCCAAGGGGCATCCGCACGCGCAGGATCGAGACAATGCGTTGAGCCAGGCGCGTTTCGAGTTCCGGTGGAACGACCAGTTCGCGCTGTCGCTGGATCCCGACACCGCGCGGGAGTACCACGACGAGACGCTGCCCGCCGCACCCGCCAAGGCCGCGCACTTCTGCTCGATGTGCGGGCCGAAGTTCTGCTCGATGCGCATCACCCAGGATGTCCGCGACTACGCCGCCAAGCACGGCCTGGAGACCGAAGAGGACATCGAAGCCATGCTCGCGAACGGCATGGCCGAGAAGTCACGCGAGTTCGCCGAGCACGGCAACCGGGTGTATCTGCCGATCACGCAGCCGTGAGGCGGATGCGCAGGCCGGGTCGCGGCGCTCCGGCACAGTGAACTACCTGCCCCTGGCGCCGCCGGGTGCGACGCCGCGCCGCGTGCTGTCCATCGCCGGATCGGACTCCGGCGGTGGTGCGGGCATCCAAGCCGACATGCGCACCTTTGCGTTGCTGGGCGTGCACGCCTGCATCGCGGTTACCGCGGTGACGGTGCAGAACACGTTGGGAGTCAAGAGCTTTCACCAGGTTCCCGAAGACGTGGTCGCCGGTCAGGTCGAAGCGGTAGTCAGCGACATCGGTATTCAGGCCGCCAAGACCGGGATGCTGGCATCACCGCGCATCATCGACACCGTGGCCGCCACCTGGCACCGGCTCGGATTGACGGTGCCCCTGGTTGTCGACCCGGTGGCGGCGTCCATGCACGGCGATGCGCTGATGGCGCCCGCGGCCCTGGATTCGCTTCGCACGCAACTGTTTCCGTTAGCCACGCTGGTGACGCCGAATCTCGACGAGGTGCGGCTGCTGGTCGGACTCGACGTGGTGGACGCCGAGTCGCAGCGCGCGGCGGCCAAGGCACTGTACGCGCTGGGCCCGCAGTGGGTGCTGGTCAAGGGCGGCCACCTACGCTCGTCGCAACGCAGCTGCGACCTGCTCTACGGTGGCCCTTCCGGAGGCGCGGATTTCTACGAGTTCGATACCGAGCGCATCGCGACCGGCAACGACCACGGTGGCGGTGACACGCTGGCCGCCGCGATCGCCTGCGCGCTGGCCCACGGGTTGACCGTTCCCGAGGCCGTCGCATTCGCAAAGCGCTGGGTCACCGAATGCCTGCGTGCCGCCTACCCGCTGGGCCAGGGCCACGGCCCGGTCTCGCCACTGTTCCGGCTGTCGTGAATCTCGACCAGATCGCGGGTATCGCGCACCAACCCGACGGCGTCGCGCACGGTGTCGTGGTGCTCACGCACGGTGCCGGCGGCAACCGCGAATCGGAGCTGCTGCAACGGATTTGCGACGAATGGGCGCGGCGCGGCTGGCTGGCTGTTCGGTACAACCTGCCCTACCGGCGACGCCGTCCCAAGGGGCCGCCGTCCGGCTCGGCGGCCACCGACCGCGCCGGAATCGGCGAGGCAATCGCCTTGTGCCGCACCCTTGCCGACGGACCGCTGATCGCGGGCGGACATTCCTACGGCGGCCGGCAGACGTCGATGGTCCTCGCCGAGGCAGACCCGCTCCAGGTGGCGGTGTTGACGTTGTTTTCCTATCCGGTCCATCCACCAGGAAAGCCGGAACGACTCCGCACCGAACACCTGCCCGCTATTCGGGTGCCCACCGTGTTCACCCACGGCACGTCGGATCCCTTCGGCACGCCGGCCGAGGTGCGCGATGCCGCGGCGTTGATACCCGCGACGACCGAGGTCGTCGAAATCGCCGGCGCGCGACACGATTTGCGCTCGAAGACGCTCGACGTACCCGCGCTCGCGGTCGATGCGGCGCTGCGCCTGTTGGGCTGAGGGGTTACTGCCCCGGCAGGGTGCAGGTGGTGGGAAGCAGCAAGATCGCGGGCCACAGCGCGGCGGCTTCGCCGAACGCGACCAGGTCCGGACTGATCGGGGTCACTTTCCCCCATTCGGCTTGCAGTTCGCGCACCCGGTCGGGGTGGATGGTGGCCCAGAAGAAGCCGATCAGCAGGTAGGGCAGGGCGAGCCACAGGCCCAACTCGATGAGCGCCTGGACCGAGACCCGACGCGCGAGCCCGCTGCGAATGCGGGCCATCCCTGCCGCCAACGCTGCCATATGCGCAACGATAAGCCAGGTACCCGGAAGGAGTCGGTCGATTGATCGCCAAGCTGCGGCAGTTGTTGAACTACGAGATGACGGTGGCCGAGTGGATCGCACTCGCGGTGCTGCTGGGCATTCCTTACTCGATCGTCGGGCTGATCTGGTCATCGACGCACACCAACCATCTTCGCGGCATGCAGGGCGCCGACCTGGTGGTGTCGTTTCTCGGCTCGATCGCGTCCAGGCCGGTGTTGCTGTTCTCCAACGTCTGCTTGACCTGACCCGCTTCCGCGATAGCACTATTTAGACAGTTGAAACTGGACAGTTTGGACTGTCTAGTTTACGGTGGTGGCATGGATGGCATCGGCGAGTCCGCTGCAACCGCCGCGCGGGACATTCGCGTGGTGTTCACCCGGTTACGACGTCGACTGCGAGATGTCGAGGTCCGCAACGATCTGACCCCGTCACAGACAGCGGTGCTCACCCGGCTCTGGAAGGAAGGCGCGTCATCGGCCAGCGTGTTGGCCGGTGCCGAGCGGGTACGTCCTCAGTCGATGGCAACCATCCTGGCCGCCCTGGGCCAGCGCGGATTCATCGAGCGCACACCCGACCCCGAAGATGGTCGGCGTCAAGTGGTCTCGTTGACCAAGGCGGGCCGTCAGCGCGCCGAAAGCGATCGCCAAGTGCGGGAGGAGTGGCTGGCACGCGAGTTGCAGGACCGTTACTCCGAAGCCGAACGCCGCATCATCGTCGATGCGCTGGCACTGCTTGAACGATTGACCGAATCCTGAAAGGGCATTAGTGGCAATGGAAATAGGTGTGCACTTTATCGATTTTCTACCCGGCGACCCCACGGAGCTGGGTCCGACATTGACCAACGCGGCCAAGGCCGCCGAGCAAGCGGGCGCGACCATGTTCACCTTGGCCGATCATTTCCTTCAGATGGAGAACACCGGGCGCCCGGCCGAGGACCCATTCCTCGAGGGCTACACATCGCTGGGTTTCCTTGCCGGACAGACCAGCACGATCGACCTCACCCTGTTGGTCACCGGAGTCACCTATCGCCACCCGGGCGTGCTGGCCAAGACGGTCACCACCTTGGACGTGCTGTCGCAGGGCCGCTCGATGCTGGGACTGGGCGCGGCGTGGTACGACCGCGAACACGCAGCCCTGGGCATTCCCTATCCGCCACTGAGCCAACGCTTCGAGATGCTCGAGGAGACGCTGCAGATCTGTCGACAGATGTGGAGCGACGACAACGGGCCTTACGCCGGCAAGCACTATCAGCTGGCCGAGACAATCTGTGAGCCGCAACCGATTCGACGCCCGCCGATCCTGATCGGTGGCGACGGCGAGAAGAAGACGCTGCGAATGGTCGCGCAGTACGCCGACATCTGGAACAGCACGGTTCAAGAGGCCGACGTGTTGCGGCGCAAGGTCGACGTGCTCAACCGGCACTGCGACACCGTGGGCCGGGACGCCGGCGACATCCGCAAAACCGTTGGCGTTCTTGCCGACCCGTTCGGTGACGTCGACGCTTACCTGAAGAACGTGCAGCGGTACGCCGAGCTGGGATTCACCATGATCAACATCGGCCCGCTGCCGGGAAATCCCGATCCGGTCGGCTACATCCGACGCTTCGGCGACGAGCTGGTTCCGCGACTCGCCGAAATCGGTTGAGCACCAGTCTGTTTAGGCAGCCAGACCCGGGACGGCCGACAAGTCGACGTTGTCGATGTAAACGGTGGCGGGAGCGCCTGAATATCTGTCGTGATACCGATCCCGCTCCACTGTCCCGGTGATCGCGCTGAGGATCCCGATGACAATACCGACCACGATCAGGACCGCGCCGATCGCGATTCCGGCAATGGCCAACCCCCGGCCACCTTCACCGGTCTGCTTGATCTTGCCCAGGGCGATGATGCCGAAGATGATGCCGAGAATCGGCCCGATGCCGCAGAGCCAGCCCAACAACGAGCAGACCAGCGAGGCGATGGCCATGCCGTTGGTGCCGGCTGCTGCGGGTGGGTAACCGCCTCCGGGCGGGGGCGGATAACCCGGCGCCGGCGGCGGTGGCGGGTAACTTCCTCCCGGTGGCGGATAGCTCGGCCCCGGCGGAGGCGGCGAATAACCCTGCCCCGGCGGCGGATACCCGGATTCGCCTGGTGGGGGCGGATAGCTAGGCGGTTCTTCCGTCACGACGCCTCCTGAGGTCAAGTGGTTGCATACTCTACGCCTTGGTTAGCCGGGGTACCGCGTGTAGCAGGCGTCCATGTCACCGGCCACGCCGCCGCGGAACGCCGCTATGCGGGTGAAGCCGGCCGGCACACTGGTCCCGTCCGCATCGCTGGCGACCATGTGATTGGTGAGCAAGCCGGCGACGGCCTCGTCGAGGTCACCCGCAGTCAGCAGCAGCTCCTTATGGGAGGGGGTGTCGATCGGCTCGGCCATCTTGCGGTGCACCACACCGGTCAGGCACGCGGTCCGCAACGCGGTCCACGGGCTCTGCATCGGTAGACCGCGTTCGTGTTGTACCGCAAGCGCGTATCTCGACATGACGATCGACAATGCGGTGTCATCACCTTGCGGAAGGGTGTGTTCCTTCTCGTCGGAGACCTTGGCCATCGCTGCCAGGCCGGCCAGGTCGACCATGATGGTGTTGGTGGCCGGGCAGTAGGACGCGGGCGGACTGGGTTTGGCATCCGGGCAAGCGCTCGTGTGGAAGGACAAGGTCGGCGCGCTCTTCGGCGAGAACACCTTTCCCAACAAGTCCATCAGTGTCGACAGCGTGTCTTCGTTGATCGGGACCTCGCCGGTCTCGGGGTCTCCGTTGGGATCGGTCTGCAAACCCTTGGGCAAGTCTCCGCGGCGTTGTGCGATTTCCTGCTGGTTGATTCCCGCGCACGCCGACGCGCCGCTGATGAAGCCCATCTGGAAGGCGCCGACCCGATCCAGCGCCGACCCGTGCTCGTCGTCGTTCTCGGTCTCGGCATCCATCACCGGGTCACGGGTGACGATGATCCCGGCCAGCACGTGGTCCAGGCCGTCGGCGGTGCTCAGCGTGAAACGCGGCGACTTGCCGGCGGCCACCCAATACAGATAGACCCCCGCGAAGCAGTCGGCCTGTTGCTCACGCACGATGGTCGGGTCGCGCTTGGTCACCAGCTTCGCCATCTGCTGCAAGGCGTGGCCGAACTCGTGCGCCAGCACGCCGGTGACCGACATGTCGCCGAAATACTTTTGCGCGACTGGCATGAACACCGCGCGGTCCCAGGCGATCAGGTTGCATCGGGACGTGAAAAAGGCGTTGACGAGCTTGTACGTTTCGTTGTGGCAAACGATCGGACTGCTCGGATCGTTGGAGTCGTAGGAGACCAGTTTCGCGACGGGCAGGAACGTGCCCTGCAACGACTGGCTGTACGCCGATTTCCAGTAGTCCTCGATGTCGGTAACCGACAGCAACGACAGCTTGTCGATCAGTCCGTTGTCGGTGTTGATCACCGTGCCGCTCGGTGGCGCCGGGTTCTCGCGGATTCCGCTGTGGCCGTCGGTGGCGAGCAGATCGCTTACCCGGAACGGGTCGTTGAGCATCGACAGGGGCCGCCCGTCGAGGACTGTCGTACACCCCGCTACCACGAACACCGTCGCTGCACAGGCAATTGCCGCCCTCAGCGAACCGCTGATGACGCCCCTGCGACTGCCCTGCAGCCGAAGTCGACCTTGCCCGCGGTTCATCATGCCCAACCTCATCCCGACCGGCTGCACGGCAGCATCAAAGGGTTCTCATTCTAGGTCCGCTGGTTGAACAGCGTAGCGAAAACCAGCGTCCCAGCAAACGCCACTAGGGCAACCGGGTCCGATGCCGTTTGTCGTGGAGCGGGACGCCGTTGACACCGGAAATGGACATGGCGTAGCTGCCTGCCGCGTATGCCACGCCAGAACCCATGACGGCCAATGCTTCCCGGTTGATGTTGTCGATCGTGTCCCGGGGGCTTTGAAAATTGGGGTCGTATCCGACTCCGGCCCTGCCGCCCCACAGTCGTGCTTGCACAGGGGATTTCAGCTGCGATGCGCCGGTGCTCATGCCGCCGATCGGCACCCCCGCGATCATGAAGGGGTGGTAGTCGGTCCGGGGGCCCAACGGCATGTCGGCGGGCCGCTTCCCGGCCAGATTGAGATAGCCGGACAGGGTGCGCTCGATACCGGCCGACCCCTCGGGCACGTCAGCGGAGGCGATCCCCTGTCCGGGCGGGCCGGACTGATCGCCGTCGTCGGTGAAGAAGCCGGCGTTGGGCGAACCGAGCAGATTGAAGTCCAGGTACATCGCGATGTCGTTGAGCTGCTCGTCGTCCAGGCCGAACACGTAATCCATGACGCCGTTGAGCCCGTCCTCGTCGGCGCCCCAGAACACGAACCGCACCGCGTTGTTCACCGGCGCCAACGGGCCCAGCTGCAGGGCGGTTTCCAGCACCGCGGCCACCCCGGACCCGTTGTCGTTGATGCCCGCACCGCTACGCGGACCGTCGAGGTGAGCGCCAACCATGATCACGTCGTTCGTCGAGCCGGTTTTGGTCTGCGCCAGCACATTTCGCGATGTGATCTTGATGTTCTCGACGTCCAGCACCAGCCGCACCGGTGCGGTGGCGTGCGACAGCGCGCTGCCGCCATAGCTACTCACGACGGCGACCGGCATGGTCAGCTGCTTGTAGTAGCCCGTGGTGAACAACGTGGGCGGGGCTGCTTCCCCGGTGGCCGTGCTGACCACGATTACTGCCGCGGCCCCCTTTGCCCTCGCACTGTTCTGCTTGTCGACCACCGAGCAGCGCGCATCGTCGACGACGGCGATGGCGCCCGCCGGCAGCGTGGCCGGGTAATCACCCGCCGCGCAGCCCGACGGTTGCGTGGGTTTCACCGGTTGGCCGCTCAGACCGCCCGGCGGTGTCCGGACCAGCAGCGAGGCCTGGTCCACCGAATAGCTGTTGGCGGCGATCGTCAGCGACGGCTTACCCGCTGACACTGCGTACAGCCGATCGAACTGCGGTGTGGCCACCTCAAACCCCCTGCCGCGCAACGCTTTCGCGACATATTCGACGCTGGCGTCGTAGCCCGGTGTCCCCTCTGCCCGGTTCCCCTTATTGGCGTTGGCGATGTCCTGCAGCGCCCGCAGGTGCACGAACATCCCGTCGGCAGTGACCTTTCCGGCCAGCACCCGGCCGAGGTCCGGCGCGGCCGCCGGCGGTCCCGGCCGCGGCGACGAGCACCCTGCCACCAGCCCGATCAGCACCAATACCGAGCACAGGGGGCGGATCATCGTTTTGCGAGCACGTGGCGGGTGCGGTCGGCGATGGCCGGGACCCCGTTGTGTCCGGTGAGGTCCTGCGCGTACAGAGCGATCGCGTACGCCACGCCGGCGCCGTTGATACCCAGCGAGGTGCGGTCGATGTGGTCGAGCGTGTCAGTGCTCTTGTGATAGTTCGGATCGAACGGCTCATCTGCCGTTCCGCCCCACAATTTGACTTGGTCGGCGGACTTATTTGCCTCCGCACCGGAGAACAAGCCGCCCGACGGGATACCGGCCTGGGTGAAGCCGTCGTAGTCGGAGCGTCCGTCGAACTGCGTATCCTGCGCGGTCTTGCCGGCCCCCTTCAGGTAGGCGACCAGCGTGCGCTCGATGCCTGCCGAACCTTCTGGTACCACCGGTTGGCCGCGGGTGTCGGCCGGCAGGGATTGGTCACCGTCATAGGTGAAGTAACCGGGGTTCGGCGAGGCGAGCATGTCGAAATTCAGGTACAGGGCAATGTTTTTGAGGTCGTCGAAATTCAGTGATTCGACGTAGTTGTGCGATCCGATCAGTCCGAGTTCCTCGGCACCCCAGAACGCGAAGCGCACCGCATTGTGCACCTGGGGCGAATTCCCAAGTTGCACCGCGGTTTCCAATATTGCGGCGACGCCAGAGCCGTTGTCGTTGATGCCCGGTCCCGCCAGCACACTGTCCAAGTGTGCGCCCGCCATCACCACGTCGGTGGGCGAGCCCGTCTTGGTCTGCGCGATGATGTTGCGCGCCTTAAAATTCTGACTGCTGGCGTCCAGCTTGATCGTGACCGGCCCGGGCTGGGCGCGCAGCTGCAAACCGGTGGACTTGGTGACACCGACCGCCGGAATCTTCACGACGGTGTTCGCCCCGAGCGTGCCGCCCATCTGTTCCTCGTCGACATTGTCGGCGACGATCAACGCCACCGCGCCGCGCTGCGCGGCGGCGTCCTCCTTCTGCGCGAACGGGCAGGTGCCGCGGTCAACCAGGACCACCGCGCCCCGCACCGCGAGATTGTCGTAGTCCGAGGCCGCACAGGCCTGGCCGTTGCCGGTCGACACCGCCAGCAACGGGCCGCTCACCCCGTCGGGTCCGGTGCCGAGGCTGAACTCGAGCGCGTGTGCCTCGACGTCCTTACCGCCTACCGTCACCGTGGGCTTATCGGAATGAAAAACCCGCGCCGAAAATTCGGGGGTCTGCACGTCGAAACCACTGTGGCGCAAGGTGTTCACCACATAGTCAACGCTGGCGTCGTAGCCGGGTGTGCCCACCGCCCGGGTGCCGTTATTCGCGTTGGCGATGTCTTGGAGCTTGGTCAGGTGCGCCATCATCGCGTCGGCCGTGACCTCGTTGTGCACCGTATTGGCGAACTCCGCCGCGGCGGGATTGCTCACCTGCTGGGAGTTCGCCGCCCGGTGCGAGCAACCGGTCATCATCACGGCGAGGACGACCGCGGCGAGCGTCGCCGCCAGCGTTCGGGATTTGTTCACCATTGCGCCCAAGGTTAGACGCCCGTTGCGCCTCGGCGCATTCGGCGCACCGCGGCGTGCGGTCAGACGTATAGCCCGCTGAAGGGGGCGAACGGAATGTTGCGCACCACAAACCAAACCAATACCAACGACAGCGTCATCATGGCCGCCCAGCGGTGGTGTTGCCAGCTCCTGATCCGCCGGCCCGTCACCCGCCCGTAGGTCCAGACCAGGTAGGCCCACACCAACAGCACGACCGCCGCCAAGCCCAGCGCGTTGAACCTGGCGGCGGCCATCACGTTGCCGTGCAAGAGCGAATAGATCATCCGCAGGCTGCCGCACCCGGGACAGTCGATACCCAGCAGAGCCTTGGTGGGACACACCGGCAGCGGGCCACCCGGGGTGGTCGGATCGCCCACCCAGGTGGCCGCGCACACCAACGTCGTCGACGCGGCGACCATGAGCGGGGCGCCGAGACCGAGCGTGAGCGGCCGCTGGAGGGTCACCGTAAGTGCAACCCCTTTTACAGCATTGCGGCCATGGCCGCGGGGGTTGAGGTGTCGGTGGTCATGGCGATGATCGCCAGCACGATGCCGTACAGGACGGCGCTAACGACCGCGGCGATGACCGACCACTTCACCCACTTCTTGGCGGCGTCCGCTGCGGCTTGCGCCTCGGCGTACTGACCTTGGGCCCACAACCCACTCACCTGAGTGGATTTGACGATGGCCACGATGCCGAACGGCAGACAGCAGAACAGTGTCGCCAAGATGGACCACACCAGATAGTTATCCGGTGCTTGCCCGGCGGGCTGCTGCGGCGGGTAACCCGGGGGCGGCGGTTGTGCAGTCATGAATTCTCCAGTCGCGAGAAGTTAGCTGGCGTAAAGCGTGCTTACCATACATGAGCGGAGTCGCGAGGGCACTATGTACGCGGAAATCAGTTCGTTCACACCCCCGACATCGTTGCCGCCGCAGCGCCTCTCCCGATGGTCGGGTTGGCTCGGTTCCCGGCGTATCGACGAAATGCGTTGTGTGGGCCGTCTTCCCGTTGCCGTCCCGGAATTTCGCAGGTCAGGACCCAATAATGCGCCGAAAGACAAAGGCGGCACGGAATGTATTGCACAGCCCCGACATAGCCCTACGATTGCGGTAGCCGAACCGCGGCCGCGCCATTGAAAGGAGCCGCCGGATGTCACCTCGGAGTTACCCGCTGCGTGCCGCGACGGCTGGCGTGCTCGTGGGCGGTTTGGCGTTTGCGGGCACCGCGACAGCGACCGCGGACCCCAACACCGGAAGCGGCGCGGATATCAACACACTAGCCAGCACGCTGTCGAAGGGATACGGCCTCAACAACTGCATCGCCCAGGGGGTTCCCAGCGGCGCGCTGGCCTACCTACAGTGCGGACAAAGCCCGGACCCGAGTGGGCCATTGCTCGGCAAATATTTCCTCTTCAGCGATCGCAGCGTGCTGGCGAGCTCATTTCAGCGCCTCATCAGTGGTGACTCCCTGAGCAACTGCGGGAATGCCTTCTCGCCGACTCCATGGCACCAGGGCAGCTCCACCGCCAACGCGGGATCGGTGGCGTGCGGGACTTTTCAGAACCACGCCGAGATCATCTGGACGAATGAGGCCAAGAACATGCTGGGCGTGATCCGTGCCGCCGGCAACGACGTCGGATCGCTCTACTCGTGGTGGCGAGACAACGGCTGAGCTTTGCGGTTGGGCCGCAACGGGTTCGCACCACGCAGTTCCAATCGGGCCGGCGGCCACCTGGCATGCGGAACCCACCAGGATTTCAGCCTGGCGCGCTGGACCGTCGACGGCAAAAACGTGTTGGGCTCCGCCTTTTGCAAAGGCGACGTGCCCTCGCTCTACAGGTATTGGCAGGGCAACGCCCGATCGGACTTGGGCCGCAACAGTTTCCGTGCTCGTGCCGTCGAAAATGATGCCGGTGTAAACCGTATTCGGCGGAATGGCTTGCATAGCTGTGGTTTGCCCCTACGATCATTCTGGCAAAGACAAATATCGTCGGCGCAGCCTTTCAGGCGGTTACCCGAATATCAGGAGTCGAGGATGCCTCACCCGGCCAAGACGCTGCGAGCCGCGACGGCCGCAGCCTTTACAGCGACCTTCTTCTGCGTCGGCACTCCCACCGCGATGGCAGACAACAACGCCACGCTCCTGAGCGCCCTCTCGAAGGGCTACAGCAGCAGCAACTGCTCGTCTCAGGCGGTGTCCGACGTGCAGGGTTCGTTTACCGCCACGGTGGTGGCGGTCCTGCAGTGCGGACAGAACACCGATTCCAGCGGTCCGATGGGCGGCAAGTACTTCCTGTTCGCCAACAGCGCCGACACGGCCAGCTCGTTCACCAAGCTCATCAGCAGTGACACCCTCGCCAACTGCGGCGACGCCAAGTCGCCCACCACATGGCACCAGGGCAGCTCCGACTCCGCCGGACAGGTGGCCTGCGGAACCGATTCCGGCCAGGCCGAGGTCCTGTGGACCGTCGACGCGAAGAATGTGCTGGCCTTCATCCGCGCGTCCAACTCGGACACGGCCGCCCTGTACAAGTGGTGGCAGTCCAACGGCTGAGTTTTAGAGCTGGGCCGCAACGAGTTCGGCCACCGCTTTCATCCCCGCGCCGTTGGGATGTAGTGGAGCCGGCCGACCCGGCAGCGGCACAATGTATTTCGCCGGTCTGGTCGTCCACGGCTGGGCAGACCATGCGTGATGATCCCGGCTGGCCGCGGCGGCGCCGACCACCCCGCAGCCGGATGCCGCGGCGGCGTCGGCCGTGAGCCGTTCCAGCGCCGCCGCCACGCGGCGGCCCAGGGCAGCGTCCGCGTCCGAGATCGGAGGTGCCGATACGCCTTCGGGCGGCAGGATTGTCAAGTAGTCGACGAATAAAACCCGCGCGCGTGGGGCCCGTTCACACACGGCTCGCCCGACCGCACGCAAGGACTCGGACACTTCGGCCAGGGCCCGTTCGCGCGCGCCGCGGTCCAGCAGTTCGGCGATCCGCGCCCCCAGCAGCGGCAGCCGCCGCGTAGCCCGTGGCAGGGCCGCCGCCATCAACAGCGGAACGTAGCCGACGTCGTTGCCGCCGATCGTGATCGTGACGAGGTCCTCCGAGCCGTCCAGCGCGCTGATCTGGGGCGGCGCGGTGTGCTGATGATCGGTGAGGATGTGGGCGGTGGTGGCGCCGGAAAAGGTGACGTCAACCAGTTGGAGGTTCTTCTGCTCGGCGAGCAGGTGCGCATAATTGCGCGCCGATCGGCCCGACCATCGGGGAGCGCCGTGAACGCGCGGCTGGATGCCCGGACCGGCAGCCATCGAACTGCCCAGCGCTACATACCGTTTCGGCGAACTCTTCGCATCGCTCATTGCTCAGACTCGATGGCCCGCTCCTGCGCGGGCTGGTCCCCGGCCCGCATCGTCGTCGGGCGTGGACT
This sequence comes from Mycobacterium sp. 050272, assembly GCF_039023525.1. Classification (NCBI taxonomy): domain Bacteria; kingdom Bacillati; phylum Actinomycetota; class Actinomycetes; order Mycobacteriales; family Mycobacteriaceae; genus Mycobacterium; species Mycobacterium sp. 050272. The sequence continues at coordinate 461,884 of NZ_JBCHKV010000001.1, forward strand.
GGACGCCTGCGCCCAGAAGCGCTTCGGGATTCGCCCGGCGCGCCGGGCCAGATAGCCTGCGGTGACTGCGGCCGCCATCGCGGCAGCCATTGTGGGCGGATCGGTGGCCCGGGTCACCGCGGTGGCCAACAGCACTGCGTCACAACCCAACTCCATCGCGAGCGCGGCGTCACTCGCGGTGCCGATGCCGGCATCGAGGATGACCGGAACACCGGCCCGCGCGACGATCATCTCGATGTTGTGCGGGTTGGTGATACCCAGCCCGGTTCCGATCGGTGAACCCAAGGGCATCACCGCCGCGCATCCGGTGTCCTCCAGCCGGCGGGCCAGCGCCGGGTCGTCGTTGGTGTAGGGCAGCACGACGAATCCGTCGTCGACCAATTGCTCTGCTGCCCGGACCAATTCGACCGCATCGGGCAGCAACGTGCGCTCGTCGGCGATCACCTCGAGTTTGACCCAGTTGGTGTTCAGCGCCTCGCGTGCCAGCTGTGCGGTGAGCACCGCTTCGGCCGCGCTGCGGCACCCCGCGGTGTTGGGCAACGGCGTGATGCCCAGCCGGTTGAGCAGTTCGAGCAATCCGGTGCCGCCCTCGGCGTCGACCCGGCGCATCGCGACGGTGGTCAACTCGGTGCCCGAGATCCTCAGCGCCTCCTCCAGCACCGTTAGGCTGGTCGCTCCCCCGGTCCCCATGATCAGCCGCGAAGCGAAGCTGCGGTCGGCGATCGTCAGCTTGGAATCAGCCACCCTGCACCGCCGTCACTACCTCGATCCGAGCACCGTCGAAAAGCTTTGTGGTCCAACTGGACCGGGGTAACACAGCATCGTCCATGGCCACCGCTATACCTCGTTCGGGAAATCCGAGCGAGGCCAGCAACCCGGCGACCGTTGTCGGGCCCTCGACCTCGACCGCATTTGCGTTGACTACCACGATCATGGCTGGACTCCTACCGGAACGAGTTCGGACACAATCTGTTCGGCGGTCCACGGCGCCAGCAGAAAACCTGACCGGCCGTGTCCGGTCGCGACCAGGGTGCGGTCGTCCACGCGATGCACCAGAGGAAGGTTATCCGGTGTCATCGGGCGCAGCCCGGCGGCGCACTCGGCCAGCTCGTACTCACCCAGCGCCGGCAGCACCGCGCACGCGTCGTCGAGCAGATCACGTACTCCGGATACCACCGGGGCGGTGTCCCGGCCGTGTTCGTACTGCGTCGCACCCACGACCACCCCATCCGCACGCGGCACCACGTACACCTGACGGCCGTGCACACGTGCACGAATCACTCTGTCCAGCAACGGCATACAACCCTTTCGCCAGCGCAGTCGCAGCACCTCGCCCTTTACCGGGCGCACCGGCAGTCCCGGGCACAGTGCCGGCGCGTCGATGCCGTTGGCGACCACCACGGCGTCGCCGGAGACCCGCGAAAGGTCGTGGGCCGGCGGCGCCCAGGCGACGCCGCGACGTTCGCAATCCGCCGCCAGCCCGTCGAGGACCGCGCGGTTGTCCACGGCCAGTTCGGTGGGTGCCCGAAAGCCATGCCGGATGCCTTGCGCGAGAAGAGGTTCGACATCGCGTGCGGCCGGCTCCCAAATGACCGGATGCCCCTGTCCGTCCAGCCAGTCCGCGACCGTGCGCAGGTCGGCGACATCGGCCCGGTCGACGGCCACCACCAGCGACTCGCGGGCGGTGACCACCGCCGGCGGCAGCCCGTCCAGGTAGCCGCCCTCGCGCCACAGCCGCAGCGACTCCAGGCCCAGCCGTAGCAAGTGCTCTTCGCCGGGCCACCCCTCGCTGTGCGGGGCCAGCATGCCGCCGGCGACCCAGGACGCGCCGTGATCGCCGGTGCGGTGCACCCGCACCGACCACCCGGCCTGGGCTGCCCGGCGCGCTACCGACAGCCCGATGACGCCGCCGCCGATGACGGCCAGCGTCCCCACATCCGAAGGCATCTTCCGCTCCCTTCGCCGGCATGACCCGGATCAGGTGTGACGGTAAGGGCAGCTCCGGTTTCGCCGGCTGTGCCCACTCTCAGCCCCGCAGGTCGCTCGGGACTCCCGTGTCTCTCGTTGTTCGGGTTCTACGCTAGCGCGCTAGCGTCGCGGTGTGCACGATCCTGTTACCCGTCTTACTGGCGCCCGCCTTTATCTGTGTACCGACGCGCGGCGCGAGCGCGGCGACCTGGCCCAGTTCGCCGAGGCCGCCCTGGCCGGCGGAGTGGACATCATCCAGCTGCGCGACAAGGGGTCGGCCGGTGAACGCCGGTTCGGTGCGCTGGAGGCGCGCGAGGAGCTGGCCGCCTGCGAGATCCTCGCGGACGCGGCCCGCCGGCACGGCGCGCTGTTCGCGGTCAACGATCGGGCCGACATCGCCCGCGCGGCCGGGGCCGATGTGCTGCACCTGGGCCAGGGCGATCTGCCACCGGAGGTGGCCCGCGAAATCGCCGGGCCCCGCCCGCTGATCGGCCTGTCCACCCACGACGCCGACCAGGTAAAAGACGCCGCAACGGCTGCCGTCGACTACTTCTGCGTCGGCCCGTGTTGGCCCACGCCCACCAAACCCGACCGTTCGGCGCCGGGGTTGCCGCTGGTCGAGACGACCGCCCGGATCGACCCGGCCAAGCCGTGGTTCGCGATCGGCGGCATCGACGCGCAACGGCTGCCCGAGGTGCTCGCGGCCGGGGCCCGGCGAATCGTGGTGGTGCGCGCGATCACCGCGGCCGAGGACCCCCGGGCCGCCGCCGAACAGCTCAGTTCAGCGCTTCGAGCAGCGAGCTGATCCGGGGGCTCAGGTGCGACGGCGCCTGATCCGCGTCGACCGGCATGCACCAGACGAAGACCCCGGCGTCGATCTCGAGCGTGCGCGGCAGGTGCTGGCGCCGTTCGTCGGCATGGCCGAGCGGGATCAGCGCCGTCGCGGTGCGCAGCCGCTCCCAGCTGGCGGCGAAGCCGGGATGCAGCGGCAGGTCGGCCACCTCGTTCTCGGCGACCCAGCGCATTTCGGCGCTTTCCCGGTTGGGCACCGTGTGCAGCAACTCGCCGGCGTCGGCAATGACCGTGGTGTAGGACCAGTGGGTGCCGGCGATCCCGGCAACCTCGGCGGTGACCACGGTCGCCCGCACGGCCACGCGCTCGGCGAGCAGCCCGGCCTCCTCGTGGGCTTCCCGGACCGCCGTCTCCTCCGGGGTTTCGTGGCTATCCCGGGCGCCGCCGGGCAACCCCCAGGTGCCGCCCTGATGACTCCACACCGCCCGGTGTTGCAGCAACACCGCGGGGGTACCGTCGGGCCGTGGCGCCCGCAGCAACAGACCCGCCGCGCCGAACCGACCCCAGTAGTGGGCGCCGTTGTCGGATATCACCCATCCGTCACCGTCGCCATGCACGCGTTCAGGATATGCAGCCGATCACCGAAATTGGGCCGCCTCCCCCCATCCACGCCGACATCCTCTTAGAATTCGCTTATACAGGTACGAGCGGCGCATTCCATCGACCGAAAGTTGAGGTCTGAAAACACGTGACGGTTGAGCTGGCGCACCCGTCGACCGAACCGCTGGGGTCGCGGTCGCCGGGTGAACCGGCCCACCCCCGTTGGTGGTTCATCTCGACGACACCCGGCCGCATCCTCACCATCGGCATCGTGCTGGCGGCGCTCGGCGTCTCCAGCGCCTTCGCCACCTCGACGACGATCAACCACCGCCAGCAAGTGCTGTCCACCGTGCTCAACCACACCGAGCCGCTGGCGTTCGCGGCCGGGCGGCTGTACACCACGCTGTCGATCGCCGACGCCGCGGCGGCCACCGCGTTCATCGCCCAGGCCGAGCCATGGCCGGTGCGGATGCGTTACGAACAGGCCATCACCGACGCGGCGGTCGCGGTGACCCGGGCGTCCAGCGGCCTGACCGATGAACCGCTGGTCCAGCTACTCGGAAAGATCAACGCCGAGCTGGCCGTCTATACGGGCCTGATCGAAATAGCGCGGACCAACAACCGGGAAGGCAACCCGGTCGGTTCGTCGTACCTGTCGGAGGCGTCGGGTCTGATGCAGTCGACGATCCTGCCCGACGCGGCGCAGCTCTATCAGGCGACGTCGGAACGGGTGGACGCCGAAACGACCGCGTCCACCCACTTTCCGGCTCCCGTGGTCCTCGTCATCGCGACGACCGTCGTCTTCGGGGCGTTCTCGCATCGTTGGCTGGCCCGGCGCACCCGGCGCCGCATTAATCCCGGGCTGGTCGTGGGTGCGCTCGGTATTCTCGTCATGGTGGTGTGGGTCGGGACTGCGCTAACTATCTCCACGACTGCCAGCCGTAGCGCCAAAGATACGGCGGCCGAGTCGCTCAAGACCGTGACCAGCGTGGCGATCACCGCGCAGCAGGCCCGGGCCGACGAGACACTGTCGTTGATCCGGCGTGGCGACGAACAGATCCGCAAACAGTCGTTCTATCAGCGCATCGACTTCATGCATCAACAGATCGACCAGTACATGGCCCGCGCCGATGCCGTCGACAAGCCCGACCTGCAGGGCGCCGACCAGCTGCTGGTCCGGTGGCGGCAGGCCAACGACCGCATCAACTCCTACATCTCGGTGGGTAACTATCGCTCGGCCACTCAGATCGCGCTGGGCAGCGCCGAGGACGACTCGACACCCGCGTTCGACAAGCTCGAAGACCAGTTGGGCAAGGCCATGACGCAGTGCCGGACGCACCTGCGCAACGACGTGATCAACGCGCGCAGCGGGCTGTCCGGCGCCCAGGTCGGCGGTGTGGTGCTCAGCCTGGGTGCGGCCATCGCGGTCGCCCTGGGTCTGTGGCCGCGGCTGAAAGAGTATCGATAATGACCCCGCTGCCCAGGATCCGCCGGGCGTCCGCCGTGCTGGCCACGGCGATCGTGCTGGCGGGTTGCGGGCACACCGAAACACTGACCGTCGCCACCGCGCCGACGTTGCCGCCGCCCACCCCGGTCGGCATGGAGCAGCTGTCCTCGGAGCCACCGCTGCCGCCCGACGAGACCGGCCAGGATTGCAACGCCACCGCCAGCCTGCGCCCCTTCGCCACCAAGCCCGAGGCCGACGCCGCGGTCGCGTCCATCCGGGCGCGCGGCCGACTGATCGTCGGGCTCGACATCGGCAGCAACCTGTTCAGCTTCCGTGACCCGATCACCGGCGAGATCACCGGCTTCGACGTCGACATCGCCGGCGAGATCGCGCGCGACATCTTCGGCGCCCCGTCGCACGTCGAGTACCGGATCCTGTCGTCGGACGAACGCATCACCGCGCTGCAGCACTCCGAGGTCGACATCGTCGTGAAGACGATGACCATCACCTGCGAGCGCCGCAAGCAGGTGAACTTCTCCACCGTCTACCTCGACGCCAACCAGCGGATCCTGGCCTCGCGCGACTCGCCGATCGCCAAAGTGGGCGACCTGTCCGGCAAGCGGGTCTGCGTCGCCCGGGGTACCACGTCGTTGCACCGGATCCGCCAGATCGACCCGCCCCCGATCATCGTTTCGGTGGTGAACTGGGCGGACTGCCTGGTGGCGATGCAACAGCGGGAGATCGACGCCGTGTCCACCGACGACTCGATCCTGGCCGGCCTGGTCGAGGAAGACCCGTATCTGCACATCGTCGGACCGAACATGGCGACCCAGCCCTACGGCATCGGGATCAACCTGGACAACACCGGACTGGTCCGGTTCGTCAACGGCACACTGGAACGCATCCGCCGAGACGGTACCTGGAACACCCTCTACCGCAAGTGGTTAACGGTTCTCGGACCGGCGCCCGCCCCGCCCGTACCGAAGTATGTGGACTGATGACCGAGGCCGAACACACCGACACCGAGGCCGACACCGAGGACGTCGACCCGGGCACCGACGCGGGCGAAGCGCAGACCGGCGCGACGACCGGGCGCGCGCATGCCACCCAAGCACTGTTCCGGCCCGACTGGGACGACGATGACGACGACGACCTGCCACACATCACGCTCGGGAGCCTAGACACCGACCCGCAGGATCGGATGACGGTCGCGACGCGGGTGCTGCCGCCTACCCGTCAGCTCGGTGGTGGGCTGGTCGAAATCCCCCGGGTCCGCGACATCGATCCGCTCGAAGCGCTGATGACCAATCCGGTGGTGCCGGAGGGCAAGCGGTTCTGCTGGAACTGCGGAAAGCCGGTGGGCCGGTCCAGCTCCGCGGGCAAGGGCGAGTCGGAAGGCAAATGCCCATCCTGCGGGAGCCCGTATTCATTTCTGCCCCAACTGAATCCAGGCGACATCGTCGCGAACCAGTACGAGGTCAAGGGCTGCATCGCACACGGCGGGCTGGGCTGGGTGTACCTGGCCGTCGACCACAACGTCAACGACCGCCCGGTGGTGCTCAAAGGCCTGGTGCATTCCGGTGACGCCGAGGCCCAGGCGATTGCGATGGCCGAACGGCAGTTCCTCGCCGAGGTCGTCCACCCGCAGATCGTGCAGATCTTCAACTTCGTCGAGCACACCGACCGGCACGGCGATCCGGTCGGCTACATCGTCATGGAGTACATCGGTGGCCAATCGCTCAAGCGGGGCAAGAAGGACCCGCGGCTACCGGTCGCCGAAGCCATCGCGTACCTGCTGGAAATCCTTCCGGCACTGAGCTATCTGCATTCCATCGGCTTGGTCTACAACGACCTCAAGCCGGAGAACATCATGCTCACCGAGGAGCAGCTGGAGCTGATCGACCTGGGCGCGGTGTCGCGAGTCAATTCGTTCGGCTACCTCTACGGCACACCCGGCTATCAGGCGCCGGAGATCGTGCGCACCGGCCCGACGATCGCCACCGACATCTACACGGTCGGGCGCACGCTGGCCGCGCTCACGTTGAACCTGCGCACCCGCAACGGCCGCTACGTGGACGGGCTGCCCGAAGACGACCCGGTGCTGTCCACCTACGACTCGTTCGGCCGGCTGCTGCGCCGCGCCATCGACCCCGACCCGCGGCGCCGGTTCGGTTCGGCCGAGGAGATCTCAACGCAGTTGATGGGCGTGCTGCGGGAAGTCGTCGCTCAGGATTCCGGAGTGCCGCGGCCCGGGCTGTCGACGCTGTTCAGCCCGAGCCGCTCGACCTTCGGCGTCGACCTGTCGCTCGCGCACACCGACGTTTACCTGGACGGGCAGGTGCATTCGGAGAAGCTGACGGCCCGGGAGATCGTGACCGCGCTGTCGGTGCCGCTGGTCGATCCCACCGACGTCGCCGCCCCGGTGCTGCAGGCGACGGTGCTCTCCCAGCCGGTACAGACCCTGGATTCATTGCGCGCTGCGCGGCATGGCTCGCTGGCCGCCGAGGGCATCGACGTCTCGGAGTCCGTCGAGCTGCCGCTGATGGAGGTGCGCGCGCTGCTGGACCTCGGCGATGTGGCCAAGGCGACCCGCAAACTCGACGACTTAGCCGAGCGGGTGGGCTGGCGCTGGCGGTTGGTGTGGTTCCGGGCCGTCGCCGAGTTGCTCACCGGCGATTACGACTCCGCCATCAAGCATTTCACCGAGGTGCTCGATACCTTTCCCGGCGAGCTGGCACCGAAATTGGCACTGGCCGCCACCGGTGAACTCGCCGGCAATGTCGACGTGGATAAGTTCTACAAGACGGTGTGGCGCACCAACGACGGCGTGATCTCGGCGGCGTTCGGTTTGGCGAGATCGCTTTCGGCCGCCGGCGATCGACGAGGCGCGGTGCGCACGCTGGACGAAGTGCCGCCCACATCACGACATTTCACCACCGCACGCCTGACCAGTGCGGTGATGCTGCTGTCCGGCCGCTCGACCAACGAAGTCACCGAAGAGCAGATCCGCGACGCCGCCCGACGGGTCGAGGCGCTGCCCCCCACCGAACCGCGGGTGCTGCAGATCCGGGCGCTGGTGCTCGGGGGTGCGATGGACTGGCTCGAAGACAACCAGGCCAGCACAAACCACATCCTCGGCTTCCCGTTCACCAAGCACGGGCTGCGGCTGGGCGTCGAGGCATCGCTGCGCAGCCTGGCCCGGGTAGCACCCACCCAGCGGCATCGCTACACGCTCGTCGACATGGCCAACAAGGTCCGGCCGACCAGCACGTTCTAATCTCGGGCCGCTTCCGTCGCTTTCGGCGTTGCGTTCGGCGTTGCGCGTGCGTCCAGGGCGTTGCGCGTGCGTCCAGGGCGTTGCGCGTGCGTCGAGGGCGGCGACACGCCGACGGACTGCGTCGCGAGTGCACATTCAAAGCCGTTGACGCACAGTCGAAGTAGCGATCGCGGCGCGGACCCGTTGGAGGGTCGCTGCAGGCGAGTCCTCTGCGACCACTCGCACGATGACCCAGCCCATCTCCTCGAGCATCTCGATTCGTCGGATGTCTTTGACGTATTGCCGTCGGTCGGTTCGGTGTTGGTCACCGTCGTATTCGACCGCGACCATCCACTCCGGCCAGCCCATGTCGAGGTAGGCGACGGGGAGGTTGCCCACACCCAACACCGGGATCTGGGTCTGCGGTCGCGGCAGACCCGCGTCGATGAGCAGCAGCCGCAGGTAGCTCTCCCGCGGAGACTGCGCACCCGGGTCGACCAACTCCAGGGCGGTTTCCAGGCGCCGAAGCCCCGGTGAACGCGGATGGTTTTCCGCGACGCGCAGCACGTCGTCGATTTTGAAACCGGTCGCGCGAGCGAGCGCGTCCAGTCGGGCGATCGCTGAATGGACGGCACCGCGCCGGCCGATATCGAAAGCGGTTCGCTCGGGAGTTGTGACCGGGATCCCGGCGATCATCTGGGTCTCGCCGTCCTTCAGGATGCCGCGGCGCGTCAGCACGCCGTGCGGAGCACGCGGGTTGGTGTGCACCACTTCGACAGGGACATCCTCGGGAATCCATTGGGCGCCATGCAATGCCGCGGCAGCCGCACCAGCGATGGTCGCCCGGCGGCCGGACCACAACCACGCCGCGGCGGTGCGCTGTTGGAGTGTAGGGCGGACGTCCGTGCCGACATAGACGTTCGGCAACACCGCGCGATATCGTGCCCGCAATTGATGGCGGCTCAGCTTGCCGCTCGCCAACGCCTCGCTACCAAGGAACAGTGTAACCGGGTCGACCATGCCGTGACCCTTACACGTCGGTGCCTGCCGTGATTTCGGCTATCCACAGACTCACCACTGAGCGCACACTGGACGCCCAGGACGCACGCTCGAAGACGTTCACCGCACGCACAGCTGATTCATAGCTCCATGCCGCACAGTTATTTCATGCCAGGGCAGTCCAGCCAGTGGATCGCAGCGGCCCGCGTGCTGCGCCGAGCCGGCTTCGGGGTGACGGGACCCGAGGTCGACGCGGCACTGCGCGGGGACTGGCCCGGCTACCTCGATGCCATGCTGGCCGGTGACCCCGCCACGGATCCCGGTGCGATCGCCACCCCGATGCCGCGGCTGGAGCCGCTGCGCGCCCCGGGCAAGAGCGCGACCCCGGCCGCCCGCAAAGAGTTCAACCACCAAGTCTCCGAACAAGAGAGCATGCTGTCGGACTGGTGGTTGCGGCGCATGGTTTACGTACAACAGCCGGTGCACGAGAAGCTGGCCGTGCTGTGGCACAACCACTTTGCGACCTCCGCACAGAAGGTCCGGTCCGCCGCACAGATGGCCGCACAGAACGATAAGCTGCGCACCCTGTCGCTGGGCGATTTCCGCGCGCTTGCCTACGCGATGCTGACCGACGCCGCGATGTTGCGCTGGCTGGACGGACAGAGCAATACCGCCAAGGCGCCCAACGAAAATCTCGCCCGCGAATTCATGGAGCTGTTCGCGCTGGGCCATGGCAACGGCTACACCGAGGACGACGTACGCGCCGGCGCCAGAGCGTTGACGGGTTGGGTGATCGACCCCGACGGCCAAACCTCGCTGACCCCCAAACGCCACGACACCGGCGGCAAAACACTGTTCGGCCTCACCCGCGATTTCGATGCCGCCGGATTCTGCGATACCGTGCTGGCGCAACCGAAGTCGGCGGAATTCGTCGCCGGACGGCTGTGGCAGCAGCTGGCCTCCGACGAACCGGCCTCCCCCCAGGTGCTCGGCCGGCTGGTCTCCGCCTACGGTCCCGGGCGCGATCTAGGTGCGCTGACCCGGGCCATCCTGACCGACGACGAGTTCATCGCCAACCGCGCGACCGTCGTCAACACCCCGATCGAGTGGCTGGTCGGTGTGATGCGAGCGCTGCGGGTTCCGGTCGACAAGCCGGAGGTCCTGAAGATGGCCGACGCCACGTTGAAAGCCCTTGGACAGCGGCCGTTCTACCCGCCGAGCGTCGGCGGCTGGCCGCGCGGTCAGGTATGGCTGACGACCGCGAGCGCCGAGGCGAGGATGCGCGCGGCCGCCCGGCTGGCACACCTCGGCGACCTGTCGGCCATCGAGAGTGTGAGCCCCGCCGACCGCATCGACGCCGTCGGCTACTGGCTCGGCATCGGCTCCTGGTCGGACCGATCCGCCGACGCGCTCGAACCCCTGGTTCGCAAGCCCCCACAGTTGATCGCCGCCGCGGTCAACACACCCGAATACCTGACGTCGTGACGAGAGTGCCATGTCCGAGATCAATCGCCGCAGATTCCTGATCGCCAGCGCCGGGGTGGGCGCGGCCGGGCTGCTCTCCGGAGCGGTCGCAGTCGGCTGGCCCGACCTGATGCGCGCCGCCGAGGACCGGCCGCTCGCCGACGGTGCCGGGGTGCTGGTCGTCGTCACGCTCTACGGCGGCAACGACGGCATCAACACCCTAATTCCCTACTCCGACAATGCTTACCACGATTCCCGTCCCGAGCTCGCCTATGCCCCGGGCGAGGTGTTGCACCTGGATTCTCGGCTGGGCCTCAACCCCGCGATGAAGGGCCTGGCTCAGTTGTGGGGCCAGGGCCAACTCGCGATCGTGCGCGGTGTGAGCTATCCGAAACCCGACCACAGCCACTTCCGGTCGATGGACATCTGGCAGACGGCGTCGCCCGCCGAACCGGTCTCGACCGGATGGATCGGCCGTTGGCTCGATGCCACCGGCGACGATCCGTTGCGCGCGGTGAACATCGGGCCTGTGCTTCCTCCGCTGGCGGTTGGCGAAAAGTACACGGCGGCAGCGCTTTCGCCGGTGCGGGCGCCGGCGCAGCAAGCTGATCGCTTCGACGCCATCATCAGCGCGCTGGGCAACGACGACCCCGGTGACACCCCGGCGATGGCGGCGGTACGCAAGGCCTATCGCGCCAGCCGCACCACCAGTAGAGCATTCGGGGCGATCAAAACCGTTGTTAAGGAGAATAATTCGCTGGCCGGACAGCTGGATACGGTTGCCGCCGCGGTACGCGCCGGCGTCCCGACCCGGGTCTACACGGTTGCGCTGGGCGGCTTCGATACCCACGCCAACGAGCGCGATACCCAACAGCGTCTGCTGCAAAGACTCGACGAAGCGCTGACCCCGTTCCTGCGGGACATGGCCGCAGATCGCCGCGGACGCAATGTAGTGCTGATGGCCTACTCGGAGTTCGGCCGCCGCGTGGCGGCCAACGCGTCACAGGGGACCGATCACGGCACCGCGGGCCCGGTCTTCATCGCGGGTGTGCCCGTCAAGGGTGGCTTCTACGGCGAAGAGCCCAGCCTCACCAACCTCGACCGCGGAGATCTCAAGTTTACCACCGACTTTCGCGATATCTACCACGAGCTGCTCGAGCGAACCGTTGGGACGGACCCGACGCCATCGGTGGGGACGGGCCGCACCAGCCTGGGCCTCCTCTAGCTCGCCAACAGCTCCGCGCAGTCGCGTGCGATCGCGAGTTCTTCATCGGTCGGGACGACGAGCACGGCGATCGGCGAATGGTCAGCCGAAATCCGTCGTGCACCTTTGTTTGTGGACTGGTTGCGACTCTCGTCTAGCACGATGCCCAACTCATCGAGGCCGGTCACGGCATCGCGACGCACCCGAGCATCGTTCTCGCCGATGCCGGCGGTGAACGTCAGCACATCGGTGTGCCCCAGCACCGCCAGGTAGGCGCCGATGTACTTACGCAGCCGGTGGATGAATACGTCGTACGCCAATTGTGCCGAGCCATCCCCTGATTCGATCATCGCGTGCAGCCGACGGAAGTCGCGCTCACCGGCCAGGCCCCAAACGCCCGACCGGTTGTTGAGCATGGACTCGATCGCCTCCACATCCATGTTTGCGCTGCGCCACAGGTAGCTGATGACGCCGGGGTCGATGTCGCCGCTGCGGGTGCCCATCACCAGGCCCTCCAACGGGGTCAGGCCCATCGACGTGTCCACGGGTCGGCCAGCGGCGATCGCCGAGGCCGAGGCTCCATTGCCCAGGTGCAACACGATCTGGTTCAGACTGTCCGGCGAGGCGCCCAGGAAGGCGGCGGCCTGCTCACTCACGTAGCGATGCGACGTGCCGTGAAAACCGTAGCGGCGTATCCGATATCGCTCGGCAAGCTCCCGATTCATCGCATACGTCGCGGCCGCGGCCGGTAATCGGTGGAAGAAGGCCGTATCGAATACGGCGATGTGCGCGACGTCCGGCAACAGCTTGCGTGCCACCTTGATGCCCTGCAGCGCGGGCGGATTGTGCAGCGGTGCAAGCTCCGAAAGCTTCTCGAGCTCCGCTATCCGCTCGTCGTCGAGCAGTGTCGGGCGATAAAAATCGCTGCCCCCGTGCACGACCCGGTGGCCGACCGCCAGTAGGCCGCTCGACTTCAGGTCGATGCCATCCTCGGCCAGCTGGTGAAACGCCAGACGCAGCGCCTCCTCGTGATCGGCGGCCCGCCCGGACGGCTCGCCGATCTCACCAATTACGCCGCGTGCGCGAGTGATTCCTGAATCAGGCTGCAGTAGTTGGAATTTCAGCGACGATGAGCCTGAGTTGATTACCAGCACTGTGCGCTCAGCCATGCCCGACACCTTGCGCCTGGATCGCGGTGATCGCAATGGTATTGACGATGTCTTCGACGAGCGCGCCACGAGACAGGTCATTCACCGGCTTGCGTAACCCCTGCAGCACCGGACCGATCGCGATGGCCCCGGCACTGCGCTGCACCGCCTTATACGTGTTGTTGCCGGTGTTGAGGTCGGGGAAGATCAGCACGGTGGCGCGACCGGCCACCGCGGAGTCGCGCAGCTTGGTGGCGGCCACCGAGGGTTCGATCGCGGCGTCGTACTGGATCGGCCCCTCGACCAGTAGCCGCGGATCCCGGGCGCGCACCAATTCCGTGGCTTTCCTGACCTTGTCGACGTCGACCCCGGTTCCGGAATCACCGGTGGAGTACGACAGCATCGCCACCTTCGGATCGATGCCGAACCGCGCGGCGGTGCGCGCCGAACTGATCGCGATGTCCGCGAGCTGTTCGGGTGTGGGGTCCGGGACGATCGCGCAGTCACCGAAGGCCAGCACCCGGTCGGGCATGCACATCAGGAAGATGCTGGACACCGTCGAGACGTCCGGCACAGTCCTGATGATCTCGAGCGCCGGCCGAACCGTGTGGGCGGTGGTATGCGCGGCGCCGGACACCATGCCGTCAACCATGCCGTTGTGCACCAGCATGGTCCCGAAATACGAGACGTCGTGCATGATCTCGTGGGCCTGCTCGACGGTGATCCCCTTCGCCTTGCGTAGTTCGGCGTACTGCGCGGCGAACTGATCGCACAGCTGTTCATGGTACGGGTCGATGATCGTGGCTTCGTGTAGGTCGACCCCGAGTTCGGCTGAACGCGAACGGATTTGAGATTCGTCACCCAGGATCGTGAGGTCGGCGACACAGCGCTTCAGCACCCGGCCAGCGGCCTTGAGGATGCGGTCGTCATTGCCCTCGGGCAGGACGATGTGCTTTCGATCGGCACGTGCCTGCTGCGTGAGCTGGTGGGTGAACATCTGCGGGGTTGTCACCGTGGGAATCGGAATCGCCAGCTGCGCAATCAAGTCCGCGATATCGACGTGGCGCTCCATCAGCCCCACTGCGGTGTCGATCTTACGTTGCGAAGTTGCCGTGACGCGGCCGCGGGCCAAGGCTGCCGCCCTGGCCGTTTCGTAGGTCCCCAGGTCGTTTCCGATGATCGGCAGCCGCAGGCGCAGCCCGGCGACCAGTGCCGCAATGGACGGATGCAGTTGGAACCCGCCGTTGAGCACAATGCAGGATAGCGACGGAAACCCTTCGGCCGCATGGGCGCTGGCGGCCGCCAACACGACGTCGGAACGGTCACCGGGGGTGATCACCGCCATGCCGTCGCGTAGCCGCTCCAGCACGTGGTCGGCGGTCATCCCGGCCACCAGTACGTCCATCACCTCGCGCCGAACCAGCTCGGCGTCGCCGCTGACCAGCGTCCCGTGCACGGCCTGCCGCAACTCCTCGACCGTCGGCGCCGAGAGCAACGGATCTTCCGGCAGTACATAACTGGGCGGGGCGAAGCGGTGCAGCGCTTCGGCAACGGCACCCAATTCGGCCGGATCACATCGGTTGGCCACCACCGCCGCGGTGTGGGCGCGCTGCGCGGCGAGCTCGGCAAGACACACCTCGATGACCCCGGCGACCTGATCGGCGGTGCGGTCCTTGGCCCGCACCGCCAACAGCACCGGCGCACCGAGATTGACCGCGACGCGGGCATTGACCGACAGTTCGGCGGGACCGGCGATATCCGTGTAGTCGCTGCCCACGATCACCACCGCGTCGCATGCCTGCGCCATCGCGTGATAGGCGTCGACGATGCCGGCGATCGCCGCGTCGGTATCGGCATGGATTTGCTGATAGGTGGCGCCGACGCACTCCTCGTAGGGCAGGCCCGCGGTGGCGCGGGTCAGCAGCAGCTCCAGGATGTAGTCGCGATCCTCGCCGAGCCGGGTAATCGGCCGGAACACACCGACTTTGGCGACCATGGCCGTCAGTCGGTTGAGCAGCCCCAGCGCGATCGTCGACTTGCCGGTCTCGGGCTCGGGCGCCGCGATGTAAATCCCCGAAGCAGGTCGAGCGGTATCAGCCAAGTTGCCGCAGCCTGGGCGCAAGGTCTTTTTCGAACAGCTCCAGGAACCGGCGCTGGTCGTGGCCGGGCGCGTGGAACACCAGGTGGTTCAGGCCCCAGTCGATGTAGTCCTTGACCTTGGCGACCGCCTCGTCGGGATCCGACGCCACGATCCAGCGCTTGGTGATCTGCTCGATCGGCAGCGCGTCGGCGGCCTTCTCCATCTCGATCGGGTCGTCGATGGAGTGCTTCTGCTCGGCGGTCAGCGACAGCGGTGCCCAGAACCGGGTGTTCTCCCGGGCCAGTTCGGGGTCGGTGTCGTAGGAGATCTTGATCTCGATCATCCGGTCGATGTCGTCCGGGTTCTTGCCCGCCGCTTCGGCACCCTCGCGCATCGCGGGGATCAGCTTGTCCTTGTAGAGCTCCTCACCCTTGCCGGACGTGCAGATGAACCCGTCGCCGGCGCGCCCGGCGTACTTGGCCACCTGCGGTCCGCCCGCCGCGATGTAGATCGGGATACCGCCCTCGGGCACGTCGTAGATCGAGGCGCCCTTGGTTTTGTAGAACTCGCCCTCGAAATCGACCCGGTCGCCGAGCCACAGTTCGCGCATCAGTTTCACCGACTCGCGCAGCCGCGCGTAGCGCTCCTTGAACTCCGGCCACTCGCCCTCGTATCCGGTGGCGATCTCGTTGAGCGCCTCGCCGGTGCCGACGCCCAGGAAGATGCGGTTCGGGTACAGGCAACCCATCGTCGCGAAGGCCTGAGCGATGACGGCAGGGTTGTACCGGAAGGTCGGGGTGAGCACCGACGTGCCCAGCACCAGCCGCTCGGTGCGCTCGCCGACCGCGGTCATCCAGGCCAGTGAGAACGGGGCGTGTCCGCCCTTGTGCCGCCACGGCTGGAAGTGGTCACTGACGGTGGCGCTGTCCATGCCGTGCGCCTCGGCGGCCACAGCCAGTTCGACGAGCTCGCGCGGGGCGAATTGTTCAGCAGACGCTTTGTATCCAAGTTTCAGTTCAGCCACCCGTTCTTTCTACTCCTACAGTGTTGGGCATGGCAGCAGCGCCAACACTTGTTCAAGTCACCGACACCGTGCACCTCGCCCAGGGCGAGGCCGTCAACTGGACGCTGGTCACCGACGACACCGGCGTCATGCTGATCGACGCCGGCTATCCCGGTGACCGGGCAGCCGTGCTGGCCTCGCTGAAAGCGCTCGGCTACGGCGTCGGCGACGTGCGCGCGATCCTGCTGACGCACGCTCACATCGACCATCTGGGCTCGGCGATCTGGTTCGCCGCCGAGCACGGCACTGCGGTCTACTGCCACGCCGACGAAGTCGGCCACGCCAAGCGCGAGTACCTCGAACAGGTCTCGGTGATCGATCTGGCATTGCGCATCTGGCGGCCCCGGTGGGCGGTGTGGACGGCGCACGTGGTGCGCAGCGGCGGCCTGATCCGCGACGGGATTCCGACCACCCAGCCGTTGACGCCCGAAATCGCCGCGGCGCTGCCGGGCCACCCCAGACCCGTTTTCAGCCCCGGCCACACCAACGGCCACTGCTCCTACCTCGTCGACGGTGTGCTGGCCAGCGGCGACGCGCTGATCACCGGGCACCCGCTGATACGGCACGGCGGGCCGCAGCTGCTGCCGGCGATCTTCAGCTACAGCCAGCAGGATTGCATCCGAACGCTTTCGGCGCTGGCGTTATTGGAGACCGAGGTGCTGGTGCCCGGTCACGGCCCGCTGTGGCGCGGCCCGATCCGCGAAGCGACCAATGCGGCGCTGGAAAAAGCCGGCGCGTTGTGACCATCGCCAAGTCGATCGCGTTGTTCGTCCTGGCCGCACTGTTCGAGATCGGCGGCGCCTGGCTGGTGTGGCAGGGAGTGCGCGAACACCGCGGCTGGATATGGGTGGGCTGGGGCGTGATCGCGCTGGGCGGCTACGGCTTTGTCGCCACCATGCAGCCCGACACCCACTTCGGTCGCATCCTGGCCGCGTACGGCGGCATCTTCGTCGCCGGATCGCTGCTGTGGGGCATGGGTTTTGACGGATTCCGCCCCGATCGCTGGGATGTCGCCGGCGCGCTGATCTGCCTGTTGGGCGTGGCCGTCATCATGTATGCGCCGCGAACTCGCTGAGCCCCAAGTGATCTCGCAGCGTCTCGCCGGTGTACTCGCTGCGAAACGCACCGCGTTCCTGCAGTAGCGGCACCACCCGGTCGACGAATTCGTCGAGGCCGTGCGGCGTCAGATGCGGGACGAGGATGAACCCGTCGCAGGCGTCGGCCTGGATGTATCTGTCGATCTCCTCGGCGATCCGGGATGCGGTGCCGACGAATTGTTCCCGGCTGGTGACCGCGATGATCAGCTCACGGATCGACAGCTTCTCGGCCTTAGAGCGTTCGCGCCACCCGCCGGCCACCTTCACCGGGTCGACGTGGCGGACCCTGCCCTGGGTGATGTCGCTGTCGACGACCGGATCGAATTCGGGCAGCGGCCCGTCGGGGTCGAAGTCGGAGAGCTCACGGCCCCATACCTGCTCCAGCATCGCGATTGCCGTAGCGCCGCTGACCTGTTGATAGCGGATGTGGTGCGCCTTGTCCTGCGCCTCGGCGTCGGTGTCGCCGAGAACGAAGGTCGCGGCCGGAAAAACCTTGAGCTGGTTGGGATCTCGACCCGATGCGACGGCCTTGCCCTTGACGTCGGCGTAATAGCGCCGACCGTCCTCCAAGGAGCCGTGCAGGGTGAAGAACGCATCGGCGTACCGGGCACCGAACGCCCGCCCCTCGTCGGAGTCACCGGCCTGCAGCAGGATCGGATGCCCCTGCCTCCCGACCGGCAGGGTGCCGAAGCCCCGGACGTCGAAGTCGGGGCCCCGGTGCTCGACGGCGTGAATCCGGGAAGGGTCAACGTAGGTACCGCTTTCGATATCGGCGAGCACCGCATCGGCTTCCCAGCTGTCCCAGAATCGGCGGGTGACCGTGAGGAACTCCTCGGCCCGCCGGTACCGGTCGGCGTGCTTCAGGAAGCCGCCACGGCGGAAGTTGGCGCCGGTGAAGGCGTCCGACGAGGTCACGATGTTCCAGCCGGCGCGGCCGTCGGACAGGTGGTCGAGGGTAGCGAATTGCCTTGCCACCTCGAATGGTTCGTTGAAGGTGGTGTTGATCGTACCGGTCAGCCCGATCCGGTCGGTGACAGCGGCCAGCGCGGCCAGCACCGCAAAGGTGTCCGGACGCCCAACGACATCAAGGTCGTAGATCCGGCCGCGGTGTTCGCGCAGCCGCAGCCCTTCGGCCAGGAAGAAGAAGTCGAACAGCCCGCGCTCGGCGGTGCGGGCCAGGTGTACGAACGAGTCGAACTCGATCTGGCTGCCCGCGCTGGGATCGGTCCACACCGTGGTGTTGTTGACACCCGGGAAGTGGGCGGCCAGATGAATCGGCTTGCGGTGCTTACCGTTTCTGATGTTCATTGCGTCAGACCCCAGCGTTTGGCGATCAGCTCGTGCGACCGCAACCGATCCTCGAACCGGTGCGTCACCGAGGTGATCACGAGTTCGTCGGCGCCGGTCACCCGCTGCAGTGCCTCGAGCCGCTCGGCCACCTCGTCGGGATCACCGACAAATTGTGTTGCCAATCGATCCTTTACCAGATCGAACTGCTCGTCGGTCAGGGGCGGGCAGCTGCCAGGTTCGGGATAAGGCATGGCACCTATGCCGCTGCGGATCGAGTACACCCAATGGCCGTACCCGGCGGCCAGGTGCCTAGCGGTGTCGGAGTCGTCGGCCACCACGATGTCGGCCGACACCACCACGTAGGGTTCGGCCAACGCCGGCGACGGCACAAACGCGTCGCGGTAAGCCTCGATCGCCTCGAGGGCGGTGGCCGGCGTGATGTGGTAGCTCGCCACGAACGGCAACCCCAGGGCACCGGCCACCCGTGCGCTTTGTCCCCGGGTGCTGCCGAAGACCCACGGCCGCAATCCGCTTCGCTCGCCTGGCACGGCATGCACGTCGAATTTACCGGCGCGGTAGGTGCCTTCGAGCAGGGCGAGAATGTCGTCGACCTGTTCGGCGAAGTCCGGGGATACGGCCTCCGGCTGCTGCAGGATCCCCATCGTGGCCTGCAACTGTTCGAGATCGAGCAGCCCGCGCAGGTCGAAGGGAGTCGGAACGACGACGCCGTCCACCTCGTGCCACATCCGCGGCGGACGGGGTTCCTTCGGCTTCGTGGGCTGCTGATCTTCCCTGCGGCGCTGCCCGGACCGGCCGATACCGAGGTCGATGCGTCCGGGATAGAACGCTTCCAGCATGCCGAAGTTTTCGACCACCGCGACGGCGGTGGTATAGCCCAGTTGCACCGCGGCGGCGCCTACCCGAATCCTGTTGGTAGCAGCCGCGATTTGTCCGATCAACACAGCGGGCGCCGCACTGGCGACACCGACGAAGTGATGTTCGGCCACCCAGTAGCGGCGAAAGCCCCAGTCTTCGGCACGTTGGGCCAGTTCGACGGTGTTGCGCAGCGCCGTCGCCACGTCGCTTCCGGCGCTGATCGGCGAGAGGTCGAGGATGGACAGCGCAACGTTCATTGCCGGACCGCCGCGTATCGGTTGGGCGCGACCGGCAGGCCGAGCCGGGCCCGCAGCGTCTCGCCCTCCTGATAGGCCTCCCGGAAGCGGCCGGCACGCTGCAACAACGGAACTACCTCGTCGACGATCACCGGCAGATCGGCGGCGTTGACGGCGGGTCGCAACCGCGCACCGTCGATGCCGAGGCGCTGCCAATCGAGCAGCAAGTCCACCAAATCCGTTGGGCTGCCGGTGAAGTTGAGCGCATCGGAGCGCGGGTCGCCATCGCCCCCAAAGGACACCACGACGTCGGCATAGACCTTCAGCCGCGCACCGCCGGCAGCGGCCACCTCGTCCAGAATGCCGCGCAGCGAGGCCTCGTCCTTTGGCGTGATGAAAACGAGATCGCCACTGGTAGAGGCGAATTCGTAAACCGGTCGTTGGTGGGCCAGCACCGCCACGACCGGCTGGCCCTGCGGCGGCCGGGGTGTGATCGACGGCCCCTTGACGGAGAAGAACTTCCCGCTGAAGTCGATGTAGTGCAGCTTGTCGATGTCGACGTAGCGGCCGGTCGACACGTCGCGGACGATCGCGTCGTCCTCCCAGCTGTCCCAGAGCCGGCGCACCACCTCGACATAGTCGGCGGCCTCCTCGAACAGGCCCTCCAGCGATCCGTCACGGCGGCCGAACAACGCCGCCTCGTGCGTGGTGGAGCTGACGCGAGGCTGCCAACCGGCCCGGCCGTGCGCGACATAGTCAAGCGTGGCAATGGATTTGGAGATATGGAACGGCTCCGTATGGGTCACCGTCGCCACCGGGATCAGCCCGATGTGCCGGGTCGCGGGTGCGATGCGCGCGGCGACCAGGGCGGCGTCGCCACGGCCGGCCAGCCGTCGCGGGTCGATCCGCTCGCGGCGACCGGGCTGCGGCATCAGGGTGTCGTCGACGGTGAGGAAGTCGAGCAGCCCGCGCTCGGCGGTGGCCGCAAGGCCGGCCCAGTAGCGTCCGCTCAGCTGCGATGGGGTGTTGGGGTTGGCCGCCAAGGTGGCTCGCCACGCCTGCGGGTCCCAGCCGTATCCGTCCAGCGCGACGCCCAGATGCAGTAAGCCGGTCATGTCAGCCACTTTTCGAAAGCGATCGGGAAGACCGGCCCTTCGGACGGCAACGGCTGGTCGAGCCGGATGTATCCGGTGGCCTGATACAGCTGCTCGGCCTCGGGCTGACGGTTGCCGGTCATCAGATAGACCCGCCGGTAGCCGCGTGCGGCGATCGCGGCCTCGAGCTCGGCCAGCAGCGCCATCGCGTAACCGCGGCGACGATGCTCGCTGTCGGTCCAGATTCGCTTGAGCTCGGCCGTCTCGGCGTCGAAGCGGCGAAATCCGCCGCCGGTCACCGGGCGGCCATCCAGCAGGCCCATCAACATGCCCCCGTCCGGTGGCGCGAACTCGTCGGTGGGGTTGTCCTTGAGCCACGCCAACACCGTCGGTGGTGTGCTGTCGTAACGCTGCGCGTACTCGACGGCCAGCTCGGCCAGCAATGGCTGCGCCAACGCGTCGTCCAACGCGGCCGGCACAAACCGAAGCTGGGTCTTGGACATCACCTCACCTCTAACGCCTATCAGTTGGATGCATTCCGGCCGGGTCGAGCCCCGGGCCCGGCCGATCGTGCGGCAGTGAGGTATCGAGGCGTAATCGCGTTGTCAGCGGGGGTGCCGCGCCAGCGGGTGCCCATTCCGATCGCACTGAACAAATCGGCGACATTTCGTTCGGCGGTCTGCCAGCCGTGGTCGGCCAGATACCGCGGGACCGGGCGATATTCGCCGGGGTAGGTCAGTCCGGCAAGGTCGACGTCGAGGCCGAATCGGCGCCAGGTGTTGACGAACGTCTGCGCGGCCTCCAGCTGGAAGGAGGACCAGGTGGGCATGTGATCGCAGGCGAACCGGCTGCCGGGCGCACTGACGGCCGAGACATCGTCAAGCAACCGGCTCTGTCCGTCGGGAGGCAGGAACCCGATCAGCAACGTCTCGGCCACCCACGCCGTGGGTTGGGCGGCATCGAACCCCGACCGGTGCAGCGCCGTCAACCAATCGCGGCGCAGGTCGACGCCGACCGCCCGGCGGTGCGCGGTCAGTTCTGCGTCCAGCCGGCGCAACACGGCGGTCTTGAAGTCGATGACGTCCGGCTGATCGATCTCATACACCGTGGTACCGGCCGGCCACCAGAGCCGATACGGCCGGGTGTCCAGGCCCGAGCCCAGGATCACCACCTGGGCGATGCCCGCCCGTCCGGCCTCGGCGAGGAATTCATCCAGGAATCGGGTGTGCGCCCCGAGCAGGCTGATGAGCCCGGTCATGATCGCATTGTCGCCGCCGTCGTCGACGTACCGCTGGTCGTCGAGCATCCGGGTGAAGTACCCCACCCCCGCGGCGCGCACCAACTGCTCGGCGAACGGGTCGTTGACCAGACCCTTCGTGGTGGCCAGTGCCCGCGCGACCGCGCCGAACGTCGCGGTCAGGCCGACGCCGCCGTCGGGACCCCACGCATCGCCGTCGGTCCGTGCCATCAGATGTCGGAGCGGCGCCGCAACGATAGTCCGACGGCCAGCCGCCAACCGAGTAACAGCAGCGCGGTGACCGTCGCCGCGACCACCACGAAACTCGCGGCCACTCCCGCGGAGGTCGCTTTGCGCAACACCATGCCGATCACCACGGTGCACAACCAGATGATCACCCCGGTAGGTGCAACGGCGGTGGGACGCCGCCACCCCCGGGACACCAGCCACCCGATCAGGGTGCCGGTGAGAAACGGCCAGGCCGTCGTCGCGATGCCGGCGAGGTTGAGCCCCTCCTCGTGACTGCGGCGTCCCACGGCGCAGAACACCAAAACGCCCACCACGTCTGACAACAGGTAGGCCAGCCACCCCAGCCGTTGCATAGAGCGAGACTACCGGGCTGCACCGGAGGCTGTTCTTCGCGTCGGACGCGGTGGCAGGCTGACTGGTATGAGCACACACAAACCTCCCGCGTTCAACCGAGAAGACCCGCTTGGGCTGGACGCGTCGCTGTCCAGCGACGAGATCGCGGTGCGCGACACGGTCCGGAAATTCTGCGCCGAGCATGTCATCCCGTACGTCGCGGAGTGGTTCGAAATCGGTGACCTGCCGGTGCGCCAACTGGGCAAGCAGTTCGGTGAGCTGGGGTTGCTCGGTATGCACTTGGAGGGCTACGGATGCGGTGGGTCCTCGTCGGTGCATTACGGCCTGGCGTGTACCGAGCTGGAGGCCGCCGACTCCGGGGTGCGGTCGATGGTCTCGGTGCAGGGATCACTGGCGATGTTCGCGATCTGGAACTTCGGCTCCGAGGAGCAAAAGCAGCAGTGGCTGCCCGGCATGGCCGCCGGTGAGCTGCTGGGCTGTTTCGGGCTCACCGAACCCGATACCGGATCCGATCCGGCGGCGATGAAAACCCATGCACGACGCGATGGTTCGGACTGGGTGCTCAACGGCCGCAAGATGTGGATCACCAACGGTTCGGTCGCCGACGTTGCGGTGGTGTGGGCTAACACCGACGACGGGATCCGCGGCTTCATCGTCCCGACCCGCACCGCGGGCTTCACCGCCAACACAATTCACCACAAGCTGTCGCTGCGGGCCTCGATCACCAGTGAGCTGGTGCTCGACGACGTGCGACTGCCCGCCGACGCGATGCTGCCCGACGCCAAGGGGCTGCGCGGGCCGCTGTCATGTCTGTCCGAGGCGCGCTACGGCATCATCTGGGGATCGATGGGCGCGGCCCGGTCCGCGTGGCAGGCCGCGCTCGAATACGCCACGCAGCGCACCCAGTTCGGCCGGCCGATCGCCGGATTCCAGTTGACCCAGGCCAAACTCGTCGACATGGCCGTCGAATTGCACAAGGGACAGCTGCTCTCGCTGCACCTGGGCCGCCTCAAGGACAGCGTCGGGCTGCGCCCCGAACAGGTCAGCTTCGGCAAGCTGAACAACACCCGTGAGGCGCTCAAGATCTGCCGGACCGCCCGAACCATCTTGGGCGGCAACGGAATATCGCTGGAGTTTCCGGTGATCCGGCACATGGTCAACCTGGAGTCGGTGCTGACCTACGAAGGCACCCCCGAGATGCACCAGCTGGTGCTCGGCCAGGCATTCACCGGTAGCGACGCCTTCCGCTGATGCGCCTGCGGCAGCTGCGCCCCCTCACCTGGCTGGTGATCGCCTGCCTGGTGGTGGCCGGCTGTGGGCCCAAGTCGGCGTCGACGCCGCCGCACGCGGACTCCGCGGACCAGGCCAAGGCCGATGCCGTGCTGCGGGTGGTCGGAAACTTCATGACGCAGGCGCACCTGAAGGCCGTGATCGTTCGCGTCACGGTGGACGGCAAGGAGGTGCTCACCCGGGCCGTCGGCGATTCGATGACCGGGGTGCCCGCCACCACCGACATGCACTTCCGCAACGGCGCGGTCGCGATCTCCTACGTCTCGACGTTGCTGCTCAAGCTGGTCGACCAGAAGAAGCTGAGCCTTGATGACCGGTTGTCGAAATGGCTGCCCGACTTCCCCAATTCCGGACGAGTCACCCTGGGGCAGCTGGCGCAGATGACGTCGGGCTATCCGGATTACGTCATCGGCAACGAACAATTCGCCAACGAATCATACGCAAATCCGTTCCAGCAGTGGACAACTCAAGACATCTTGGCCCAGATCTCCGGGCGCCCGCTGCTCTACGAGCCGGGAACCAACTGGAATTACGCGCACACCAATTACGTGTTGCTGGGCCTGGCGCTGGAGAAGGCCACCGGCCAAGACATGCCGACGCTGCTGGCCAACGAGGTGCTGGGCCCGCTCGGCCTCAAGCACACCGCCAACGCCGAGACGGCCGAAATCCCGTGGCCCGTCTTGCACACATTCAGCTCCGAACGGCGCCAGGCGCTGAAAATCCCTGCGGGAACACCGTTTTACGAAGAGTCCACCTACTGGAATCCGTCCTGGACGATCACCCATGGCGCCATTGAGACCACCACCATCGACGACATGGAAGCCACCGCCGTTGGGATCGGCTCGGGCAAGCTACTCTCGGGCGAGTCGTACCAGAGGATGGTGTCGACGGCGCTGCGCGGCAAGACCCACGCCCAACCCGGCTGCCCAACCTGCTTCGACCAAAGCGAGGGCTACACCTACGGCCTGGGCATCATCGTCTCCGGCGACTGGTTGATGCAGAACCCGTTGTTCTCCGGCTGCGCGGGTGTCGAGGCCTATCTGCCGGCCCAGAAGATCGCGATCGCCGTGGCGGTCACCTACGCTCCGGAAGCATTCGACGACCAGGGCAACTACAGTAATCAGGCCGACATACTGTTCCGCAAGATCGGCGCGGTGATGGCCCCGAACGCGGCCCCACCGATGCCACCGGGGAGATGAGCGAAGGAGTTTGAGGTATGCGGATTCTCGCTATCGCCGCGGCCACGCTGGCGCTGGGCGCGTTGGCGGTGCCGACCGCCGTCGCCGATCCCACTGGCACGCTGCCGCCCATGACAGCCACCAATGGCGGGCCGATCATCGGTGGCGGGGGCGCCGCGTCGCAGATGTCGCAGCAACTCAAGAGCCTGGGCGATCCGAACGTCCAGGAAGTCGACGGTCCCGACGCGGCGCAATTCATCGCGGCCGCAGCCGGTATCAGTGATCGCGACCTCGCCCTGCCGTTCATGGCGCTGCAGCGCGCGCTGGGGTGCCAGAAGAACAACGCCGGGTTCGGCGCTCGTGGCTATCGCCGCAACGACGGGAAATGGGGAGGCGCGATGCTCGTGATCGCCAAGAGCGCCTACCCCGACGTCGCCGCCATGAAAGCGTGCGAGATGTCCAACTGGCGCCGGCCATCGATGGGCAGCCCCACCCAAATGTGCAACAGCGGATGGGCTTATCCCCCACAGACATTCAACGACAAGGGCGGCGACTTCATCGTGTTGCTGGCCGGCACGAACTCCGACTTCTGCACCGCGCTCAACGGCAACTACAAGAGCTCCGCCTCGCCGTGGCCATGAGCCCGGTACTCACCAGCCGCTGCAGCCGTTGAGGTCGATGATCGAACCCGGTCCCGCGCCGTCGCGCGCCGCGGCATCGGCCGCGTCTTGGGTGAAGGCTTGGCGGCCCGCCAGCGTTTTCCCGTCGGGGCTCTCCGCGATCGACAAACAGCCCAGCCCCGAGATGACCACCTGGCAGTCGTTGGTTTTACCGATCACGTCACACCACATCACCGCGGCGTCCTCGGCCTTTTGCTGAGTCGTGTAGCCGGTGCGGATTGATTCCTCGCCGGTCGACTGCGACGCCGCGATTGCGCCCCAGCATCCCGGCCGGCAATACAGCGAGATGTCAGCCTTCGCCGTCGGCGCGGTCAGCACCGATCCGGTGGCCGCGAGGACGCCGATAATCGCATACGGCGCAACGTGCTTCATGGTCAGACGATGGCAGCCGCAGGTGGGCAGGGCTTAAGAGGTAGCTCTGAGGTCGGTGAGAACGCCGGTTAGCCCGTCAGGTCACCACTGACGTAGTGCTGCAGATTGGGGGCGATCGCCGCGATCGCCTCGCCCTCGGTCATCGAGGCGATCGGCTCGATCCTCCAGACGTAGCGCATCAGCGCGAACCCCATCATCTGTGTCGAGACAAGCCCGCTGCGGATCATCCGGTCGCGTTCGTCGACACCGAGGTTCGATACGCCCATCAGGCTGCCCTCGACGATCCGGCGCAGCTTCTCGTGGGTGGCCGGTTCGTGCGCGGCAGTCTGCAGGATGGCCCGCAAGGTGGGCGCTACTTCGTCGTCGGCCCAGGCGCCCAGCAAAAAGGTGATCAGCGCGACGCCCAGCCGATCGACGGGCGTGGTCCACACTGTAGCGACATTCTCCAGAAACTTTTGCGGCGGGTTCGTCGCCGCGTCCAGCAGGCCTTCCTTGGACCCGAAGTAGTGGTAGACCAGCGCGGGGTCGACGTCGGCCCCCCGCGCGACCGCGCGGATCGTGGTGCCCGCCCAGCCGTGTTGGGCAAACTCGTCGCGGGCGGCCGCCGTGATCCGCGCCGCGAGCACCCCCCGTTCATCTCGGGGCCCCGGTGTCATCGATTTTTTCGGCATAAGAGTTTCATTCTAGCGTGAATTTCCCTATGCGTTGAGACTTTTCGACGTGGCGTGAAATGAGGTTCGACTGCCGGTGAAACACGGGAGACGGCGCCCGCTGCCGGCCGGGACCCGCTACGGCGCGGAGTAGGTCTTAGTCGTCGATGTGCGTCGGTGGGTCATTGAAAGCGAGACCTGCCGGATGTTGGTCGGGACCCAGCGTCTGGCAGTTCGTGTTGGTGACGTAAACCGGCGAGCCGTCACGCCCGCCGGCGGGAGGAAACACGACGCAGCGTTGCCAGGTGCCGTCGGGCTGGACGGGTCCGTCGCACTTGCTGAGCACGACGCCGCCCAACTGGCAGCCGGCGCCGGCCGGGGGCGCCGAGGTAATCAGTGCGCCGACTGACAGCGCGACAACCGCTGCGCCCAAGACAAATTGCTTCATTGATCGCTCCCGAATACGCCGCTGGGACGGACACTACTCGGTTGAGCGGGCCCCGCTCGTCATTGGCGATGACGCGGACATCCCGCGCCGCGCAGGACGCTGATTCTTGGGATCGGTAGTCAATGGGCCCCGGGTGTACTTGCCGCGCGGCCGCCGAACCAGGCGGGATCCGGGCATCCAGGAGGAGTTTGCGTTGTCACTGTTCGGAAAAAGAGACCACCACGCGGTGGACAAGGCCGCACCAGGTGACTTCGAGTCACTGATGGTGCTGTCGCCGGCGGACTTGGCCGCAGAGCTCATGTCGGCGTTCGGCCCGGACGGACCCCGGCACGGCAAGGATGTTCACACGCTGCAGCTTGTCAGCTGGCTCCTGCGCCGGCACCGCGGCGCCAACAAGGTGGCACGGCCGGCGGAGAAGTTATATGCGCTGGTAGGCGAGGCGATGCAGGTGCTGGAGCACGCCGAACTGGTCCGGGAGACACAGCGCGGTGATCGGAGCTCGCATTGGAACGCCACCCGTTCGGGCACCGCAGCCCTGGCCGACGGTGCCGTCACGCAACAGATCAAGGTCCGAACCGGTCTTTAGTGGCGACGCCTCGACGGCGCCGTCACCAGCGCGGTCCCGGCCCACACCCAACGTTCATCCCGCTGAAGTCGTACGGTGGAGATGCGCTGCGGAGACTGTAGGAGCCAGACGGATCACCGGACCTGAAGGAGAATCATGTCGCGCCATCGCGTCGTCGTCATCGGAAGTGGCTTCGGGGGGCTGAATGCGGCCAAGGCGCTCAAGCGCGCCGACGTCGACGTCACCCTGATCTCCAAGACGACCACTCACCTGTTCCAGCCGCTGCTGTATCAGGTGGCCACCGGCATCTTGTCCGAAGGCGAGATCGCGCCCGCGACCCGGTTGATCCTGCAGCGGCAGAAAAACGTGCAGGTGCTGCTGGGCGAGGTCTACGACATCAACCTGACCGCCGGCACCGTGACGTCGAAGCTGATGGGCATGGAGACGGTGACACCGTTTGACAGCCTGATCGTGGCGGCCGGTGCCCAGCAGTCCTACTTCGGCAACGACCAGTTCGCGACATACGCGCCCGGCATGAAGACCATCGACGACGCCCTCGAGCTGCGCGGCCGGATTCTCGGTGCGTTCGAGGCCGCCGAGTTCACCGACGATCCCGTCGAGCGGCAACGCCGCCTGACCTTCGTCGTGGTCGGCGCGGGACCCACCGGTGTCGAAGTAGCGGGCCAGATCAAGGAACTTGCCCACCGCACCCTCAAGCAGGCGTTTCGTACCATCGAGCCCCGCGATTGCCGGGTGATCCTGCTCGACGCCGCGCCCGCGGTCTTGCCGCCGATGGGCGAGAAGCTGGGCCTCAAAGCGCAACAGCGGCTGGAAAAGATGGGGGTCGAAGTCCAGCTGAACGCGATGGTCGATGACGTGGACTACCTGGGCCTCACGATCAAGGAGAAGGACGGCACGAAGCGGCGCATCGAATGCGCGTGCAAGGTGTGGGCCGCGGGCGTGCAGGCCAGCTCGCTGGGCAAGATCCTCGCCGACCAGTCCGACGGCACCGAGGTCGACCGGGCCGGACGGGTGGTCGTCGAACCCGACCTGACCATCAAGGGCCATCCGAACGTCTTCGTGGTCGGGGACCTGATGTCGGTGCCCGACGTGCCCGGCATGGCCCAGGGCGCGATTCAGGGCGCGCATTACGCGGCGACGTTGATCAAGCACATGGTCAAGGGCACCGACGATCCGGCAAACCGCAAGCCCTTCAACTACTTTGACAAGGGCAGCATGGCCACCATCTCGCGATTCAGTGCCGTCGCGCAGGTCGGCAAGCTCGAATTCGGCGGCTTCATCGCCTGGCTGGCCTGGCTGGGGTTGCACCTGCTCTACCTCGTCGGCTTCAAGAACCGGTTCACCACCGTGATCGCCTGGTTCATCACCTTCTTGGGCGACGGGCGCAGCCAGATGGCCATCACCAACCAGATGATGTACGCCCGAGTCGTCACGAACTGGATGGAAGCACAAACGCAAGAAGCGATGACCGAAGCCGAACGCCAGACCGCCGAGCAGCGAGCCGGCTAACTCAGGGCTTGGTCGATGTCGGCGATCAGGTCGTCGGTGTCCTCCAGGCCGACCGAGATGCGGACGACGCCGTCACCAAGACCGATCGCGGCGCGCCCTTCCGGCCCCATCGCCCGATGTGTGGTCGTCGCCGGGTGCGTGACAAGCGATTTGGCGTCACCGAGGTTGTTCGAGATGTCGATCAGCCGCAGCTTGTCCAGCACCTCGAAGGCCCGCTCCTTGGCCCCGCCGGGCGCGTTGAGCTCGAAGGTGAGCACCGTTCCGCCACCGGACATCTGACGCTTGGCCAGGTCGTACTGCGGGTGCGATGTCAGGAACGGGTAGCGCACCCAACTCACCGCCGGATGCTCTTGCAGGAACTCCGCGATCCGCTGCGCCGAGGCATTGCTGTAATTCACCCGAACCGACAGTGTCTCAAGGCCTTTCAGCAGCACCCAGGCGTTGAATGCACTCATAGCCGGGCCGGTGTGCCGCATCAGCTTCTGCACCGGGCCGTCGATGTATTCGCGATCGCCGAGGATGGCACCACCGAGCACTCGGCCCTGGCCGTCGATGTGCTTGGTGCCGGAGTACACCACCACGTCAACCCCGAGCGGAAAGCCTTGCTGCAGAAGCGGAGTGGCAAAGACGTTGTCCAGCACCACTTTTGCACCCGCAGCATGCGCCAGCTCGGTCACCGCGGCGATATCCACCAGCGACTGCATCGGGTTCGACGGCGTCTCGAAGAACACCGCCTGGGTGGGCACCGATAGTGCCTGTTCCCACTGGGCGAGGTCGTCGCCGTCGACGAAGACGGTCTCCACACCCCAGCGCGGCAGGATCTCGTTGCACACCACGAAGCACGATCCGAACAGGCTGCGCGCGGCCACCAATCGATCACCGGCGCCCAGTAGCGCGCCCAGCGAGGTGAATACCGCGGCCATGCCGCTGGCCGTCGCGAACGCCGCCGGCGCGTCCTCGATCAGCCGCAGCCGTTCCTCGAACATCGACACGGTCGGATTGCCGTAGCGCGAATACACAAAGCGGTCCAGCTCGCCGGAGAACGCCTGCTCGGCCGACGCCGCCGACGGGTAGACGTAGCCCGAGGTCAAAAACATCCCCTCGGCGGTCTCGTCGAACTCGGACCGCAACAGCCCCCCGCGCACGCCGATGGTGGCTTGGCCGACGCCGTCGGGCAGTGCCTTCGGAATGCGAACCGACGGAACGTCGGTCATTGCTGCTTCCAGGGCAGTCCGACTGCCCGCCAACCGGTTTCACCCCGATGTCCCTGAGCGTCGAGGTTGCCCTCGAAACCGTCGAGGATGTTGTAGGACGGCTCGATGCCCGCCTCGGTCGCGGTCTCGGCGGCACCGATCGAACGGTTGCCTGAGCGACACAGGAAGACCACCGGTCCCGCCTGCGCGGGAAGCTTGTCCTTAAGTTCGGCCAGGAAGTTGTTGTTGTGCCCGGTCGAGGTGTTCCACTCGATGAAGACCGCATCGCGGCCGAGGCTCGACAAGTCCGGCACCCCGACGAACCGCCACTCGGCATCGGTGCGCACGTCGACCAAGACCGCCTGCGGGTTGTCGCTGAGCAACTTCCATGCCTCAAGCGGCGTGATATCTCCTGCGTAGCTCATTCTGGTGAGTCTAGTTAACGTCCCTTGGACGCCGCGGTGGCCACGTCGCGGGCCCGGTCACGGGCGGATGCCACATCCGGCGCGGTGGCCAGCGCGACCCCGCGCCGCGGTCCCGGCCCCGGATCGAATATGCGAAGGTCGCTTTCCGGCACGGCCAGCGCCGCGGTCAGCGCCTCGGCGGTGGGCGCCGGATGACACGTGCGCGCGGCGGCCGGAGAGATCATCAGGACATCCACCGGCAGCCCGAGAATCGCCCGGGCCTGCAGCTCGAATCCCGAAATCCGCTGGCTGCGCACAGTCACCCAGACGCTTTGCGGCAGAACGGCGCTCACGTCGGAGAAGTACACCTCGTCGCCGTTGATCATCAATTCGACACCGAATACGCCGCGGCCGCCGAGCGCCTTGACGATGCGCGCGGCGATCGATTTGGCGGCATCGAGGGCCGCCGGGCTCAGATCCTGGGGCTGCCAGGATTCCAGCACGTCGGGTTCGGCGCGACGGTGCCCGATCGGCGAACAGAACTCGATCACCGGCCCGTTCGGGCCCTCGCTGCGGATTGCGAGCAGCGTGACGTAAAACTCGACCTCCACTACCGTTTCGGCCAACACCCGCGGCTGCTCGGCCTGCCCCGTCGCCCGCCGCCATGCCGGCTCGATGTCGTCGGGCCCGGACACCATCGAGCGCCCGGCCGTCCCGCCCAGCGGCTCGACCAGCAACGGGTAGCCCCCGTGTGCGGCCACCGCCTTGAGGTCGTCGAGCGAGCCGGCGAACCAGAACGGCGCGGTGGGCAGACCCAGCTGGTCGGCGGCCAGCCTGCGCAGGCCCTCCCGGTCGTTGGTCAACCGGACGGTGCGCATGTTGGGCACCAATTCGATGCTGTCATTGTCGGAGCGGGCCGCGAGCGCCTCGATCGCCGGGACGGAGACCGGGCCGGCGGCGGTCACCACGAAGTCGGGTTGTAGCCGGTCGATCACCCCCGACACGCTGTCCATGTCCGAGTGCTGATGAACCTCCGCGCCCAGGCGTCGCAGCGCGGCCGTCAGCTCGCGGCTGAGTTCGCCGGAACCCAGCAACAACACCCGGGGCACGCCTGCGGTCTCGCGTCGTCCTTCGGTCACAACTGCATGCTACGGGCGCGCGTCAGGGCTGACCGGGCAATAACCGCACCATCAGACCGTTGCCCTCGGCCAGCAGCGTCTCGTCGCCGTCGACCAATTCGGCGGAGACGAACGCCTTGCGGCCCTCGGTGCTGGTGACTCGCCCGCGCACCAGCAACGGCACGTCGGTCGGCGTGACCTTGCGGTAGTCGACGTGCAGGAAGGCCGTGCGGCTGATTGGGCGTCCCGCGGCGTGGGAGATCATCCCGAACATGTGGTCGAACAACAGCGGCAGCACACCGCCGTGCACCGCGTAGTTGCCGCCGACGTGGAAACGGGTGAAATGGCCCGTCATCTCGACGCCGTCGGGCGAATAGCGGGTCAACGTCCACGGCGGCAGCAGCAAGCTGCCCATGCCGGGTAGACCGGGCGTGCGGCCCGCCGGCGCCTGACCTTCAACCTGTGCCTGAAACGGCCCCAGCAACTCGGTCAGCGCAACCACCCGATCGGCCGCGTCGTCCCAGATGTCGTCGGCCGGGTCGGCGGAGACGGCGAGGTCCTGCAATCGGCGCATGGCCGCCACGAACCGGCCAAATCCCGGGCCCGGGGTGGCCGGGCCGTATTCGGGAAAGCCGCCGTGGTGTTCGTATTCGGGATCGAGTTCTTTTGGATCGGGTTCGCTCACTAGTGCGCCGCCAGGATGTCGCGGCGCACGATGGTCTGGTCCCGTCCCGGCCCGACGCCGATGCACGAAACATGTGCTCCGGCAAGCTCTTCCAAACGCAAAACGTAGTCACGCGCCTTGGCGGGCAGGTCGTCGAACTCGCGGGCCGCCGAGATGTCTTCCCACCAGCCGGGCAGTTCTTCGTAGATCGGCTCGGCGCGGTGCAAATCGCTTTGCGTCATCGGCATTTCGTCGGTCTGCACGCCGTCGACGCGGTAGCCGACGCACACCGGCACGGTTTCCAGGCTGGACAGCACGTCGAGCTTGGTCAGGAAGTAGTCGGTGATGCCGTTGACGCGGGTGGCGTAGCGGGCGATGACGGCGTCGAACCAGCCGGTGCGCCGGCGTCGGCCGGTGGTGACCCCGAATTCACCGCCGGTCTTGGACAGGTATTCGCCGTTCTCGTCGAACAATTCGGTCGGGAACGGGCCCGAGCCCACCCGCGTCGTGTAGGCCTTGAGAATTCCCAGCACCGTGGTGATCCGGGTCGGGCCGATGCCGGACCCGACGGCCGCGCCGCCCGCGGTCGGATTCGAGGACGTCACATAGGGATACGTGCCGTGGTCGACGTCGAGCAGCGTGCCCTGCGAGCCCTCCAGCAGAACGGTCTCGCCGGCCTCCAGCGCGGTATTGAGCAGCAGCCGGGTGTCGCGGATGCGGTGCTGGAAACCCTCGGCCTGTTTCAACAGGGCATCGACCACCTGCCGCGGATCCAGCGCCTTACGGTTGTAGATCTTGACCAGGATCTGGTTCTTGAGTTCCAGGGCACCCTCGACCTTTTGGGTCAGCTGCTCGGGATCGAGCACGTCGGCGACCCGGATGCCCTGACGGGCGATCTTGTCCTGATAGCACGGTCCGATGCCACGGCCAGTGGTGCCGATCTTCTTGTTGCCCATGTAGCGCTCGGTGACCTTGTCGATGGCCACGTGGTAGGGCAGAAGCAAATGCGCGTCGGCGGAGATCAGCAGTTTCGTGGTGTCCACACCGCGATCCTGCAGGCCCTTGAGCTCGTCGAGCAGCACGCCGGGATCGATCACCACGCCATTGCCGATGACGTTGGTGACCCCGGGCGTCAGCACGCCCGACGGAATCAGATGTAGCGCAAAGTTTTCCCCGGTGGGCAATACGACGGTGTGCCCGGCGTTGTTGCCGCCCTGGTAACGCACCACCCACTGCACGCGCCCACCGAGCAGGTCAGTGGCCTTACCTTTGCCCTCGTCGCCCCATTGGGCGCCGATGAGGACGATTGCCGGCATGACATGCTCCCGCCTGGTCTCGCCTGCTTATTGTGGTCCAGCCGGGGACCTACCTTAGTCCGGTGACGATGCGGGCGTCTTTCGGCCCGCTGAGGAACCGGGCAAATTTGCTCAAGCCCAGCAGGTCGCGAGGAGCCCATGAATATCGCCACGGACACGGCCGACATGGCCGTGTTGTGGTTCGGCGACCGGCGACCGCCTGGTCCGCTGCACCGCCTGCCCGACCATCGGGTCGGGAACCCGGCCGACATCGACGCCGCGATCGGGCCCTATCGACGGCTAATCGTGCTCGGCGACGACGCCGAGCTGGCCGCCGTGCTGAGCCGGCTGCTGCGCGCCGAGCGACTCGACGTCGAAGTGGCCTACGTGCCGCGTCGCCGTACTCGCGCCACCCGCGTCTACCGCTTGCCGGCGGGCCGGCGAGCGGTACGCCGGGCCCGGCGCGGCACACCCCGGCGGGTCACCTTGGTGCGCGACGAGACCGGCGCGGTCATCGTCGGCCGCGCCGGCTGGCAGCCGCCCGGCGACCAACGGCACATCCACGGCGAGGCCGTCGTCGACGACACGCAGCTGTTCGACGGCGACATCATCGGCGCGTACATCGAGCCGACGCTCGCGGTGCCGGGATTGCGCGCCGCGGTGCACGCACGCTGGCGCCGCTGGGTGGCCGGGCGTGCCGTCCAGTTGGGCAGCACCGGCGTGCTGGTGGTGCGCGACGGTGTCGCCGCGCCCCGCCCGGCGCGGCGATCGACGTTCTACCGTCACGTCGAAGGCTGGTTGCTGGTCCGGTAGTTTCGACCGGTGGACTCACACGGGCACACATCGGTGCGGCCGAGCCCAATCTTCTTGGCACTGGTCGCATTGACAGCCGTTGGCGGTGTGCTGGCCTGGCTGTCCGGGACGACCGTGAAGCCGATGTCCTACGCCGGGGTGTTCATCTTCGTGGTCGCCGGCTGGCTGGTTTCGTTGTGCCTACACGAATTCGGCCATGCGGCGACCGCGTGGCGGTTCGGCGACCACGACGAGGAGGTCCGCGGCTACCTGACGCTGGACCCGCGGCGCTACGCCCATCCCGGGCTGTCGCTGCTGCTGCCGATGGTGTTCATCGCCCTTGGTGGGATCGGCCTGCCCGGCGCCGCGGTGTACGTGCGCACCTGGTTCATGTCGCCGGTGCGCCGCACCCTGGTCAGCCTGGCCGGCCCGGCCGCCAACCTGGTGCTGGCGGTGCTGCTGCTGACGCTGACCCGGCTGTTCTTCGACCCGGAGCACTGGGTGCTGTGGGCGGGCGTGGCGTTTCTGGGTCTGTTGCAGATCATGGCGGTGGTGCTGAACCTGCTACCTGTCCCCGGGCTGGACGGCTATGACGCCCTGGAACCGCACCTGAGCCCGGAGACGCAGCGCGCCGTCGCGCCGGCCAAGCAGTACGGCGTGTTCATTCTGCTGTTCCTGCTGCTGGCGCCCGCGGTCAACCAGTGGCTGTTCGCGGTCGTGGACTGGTTCTTCGACTTCTCCGGGGTGCCGCACCTGCTGGCCAGCGCCGGCAACTCGCTGACCCGCTTCTGGAGCCGCTGGTTCTAGGTCTTGCAATATATGCGTTGCCGCGCATATATTGTGGGCCATGGGCGCAGGACACAGTCACACCCCCGCCGAGGCCGACGCGTCTCGGATGATCCCCCGCATGATCATGGCCGCCGGGATTTTGGCGACGTTCTTCGTAATCGAGCTGACCACCTCGCTGCTGATCAATTCCCTTGCGCTGCTGGCAGATGCCGGGCACATGCTGACCGACGTCGTCGCGGTGTTCATGGGGCTGGGGGCGGTAATCCTGGCCAAGCGCGGCAGCACGTCGCCGAACCGCACTTACGGCTGGCATCGCGCCGAGGTGTTCACCGCGGTGGCCAACGCGGTGCTGTTGGTCGGCGTGGCGACATTCATCCTCTATGAGGCGATCGAGCGGCTCGGTACCGGAGCAGACGTCCCCGGCATACCGATGATCGTCGTGGCGCTGGCCGGGCTGATCGCCAACTTCGTGGTCGCGATGCTGCTGCGGTCACACTCCGAGGGCAGCCTGGCCGTCAAGGGCGCCTACATGGAGGTGATCGCCGACACCGTCGGCAGCCTGGGCGTGCTGATCGCCGGTGTCGTGACCGTCACGACGCACTGGCCTTACGCCGATGTCGTGGTCGCCGTGCTGGTGGCCCTCTGGGTGCTGCCCCGCGCATTCTCGCTGGCGCGCGCCGCCCTGCGGATCCTGTCCGAGGCGTCACCGGCTCACATCGACGTCGAAGAGCTGCGGTCGGCCCTGGGTGCCGTCGACGGCGTCACCGAGGTGCACGACCTGCACGTCTGGACGCTGTCACCGGGCAAGGACATGTGCACCGTGCACCTGATCAGCTCCATCGACTCCACCACCGTGCTCAGCGACGCGCGTGAGGTGCTGCACGAGCGCGGGCTCGAGCACGCCACCGTGCAGGTCGAGAGCCGCGACAGCGACTGCTCGGAGAACTGCTAGAGGCCCAGCTCTTTGCGGGCCGCCGGGTCGCAGTCGTCCAGCAGGTCCAGGCAGCGGTTCACCTCGTCGGTCTCGCCGATTGCGTCGGCAGCCTTGGCCAACGCGGCCACACAGCGCAGGAAGCCGCGGTTGGGCTGGTGCGCATAGGGCACCGGGCCGAAGCCCTTCCAGCCGTTGCGGCGCAATTGGTCCAGGCCGCGGTGGTAGCCGGTCCGGGCGTACGCGTACGCGGTGATGGCCCGGTCGTCGGCCAACGCCTCCTCGGCCAGCGCCGCCCAGGCCACCGACGCCGACGGATGCGCCGCCGCGACGATGCCCGGATGTTCGTTGGCGAGCAGTTCGGCTTCGGCTTCGCTGTCGCCGGGTAGCAGGATCGGATCAGGTCCCAGGAGATCACCCATTGGTGTCATGCGTTCTATTCTGCCGTCCCGCCGCGGATGACTAAGCTCCCACTCATGCCTAACCCACCGGAGCCCGACCGCGGCACCCCGCCGGGTGAGGACCCGACCGCGGAGCAGGCCGACGACGCAACCGAGGCCCATCCACTGGTTCCTCCCGACCCCGAGACCGAGACCGTGGTGATCGACAAGCCCGATCCCGGCAACGATCCCGCGGCCAATCCGGATGACCAACAACCCGAACGTCGCTTCACCGCGCCGGGCTTCGACGCGAAGGAAACGGCGATCATCCACACCGCGCCGGAGCCCGCGACGGAGGTGTTCTCGACGCCGGCGGGGCAGCCCGGCCCGCCGGGACAGCCGCCACTGCCTGGACAGCCCCCGATGCCTCCGAAACCTGCTGTGCCACAATCTATTCCGGGCCGCGACGGCACCAAGCCGCGGCCGTCGGGCAGGGGTTTCAATTGGGGCTGGGTGCTGGCGATCACGGTGATCGTGTTGGCCCTGGCGGCGATCGCCATCCTGGGCACCGTGCTGTTGACCCGCGGCAAGCACTCGCACGTCTCGCAGGAAGACATGGTGCGCCAATCGATCCACGCCTTCGACACCGCGGTGCAGCGCGGCGACCTGACCCAGCTACGCAGCATCACCTGCGGCACCACTCGTGACGGCTACGTCGACTACGACGAGCGCTCGTGGAACGAGACCTACCAACGGGTTTCGGCGGCCAAACAGTATCCGGTGATCGCCAGCATCGACCAGATCGTCGTCAACGGCCAGCACGCCGAGGCCAACGTCACCACCTTCATGGCCTACGACCCGCAGGTCCGCTCGACGCGCAGCCTCGACCTGCAGTACCGCGACGATCAGTGGAAGATCTGCCAGTCCCCCAGCGGCTAGTTGACTGACTTTCCGGCGCAGTGCAGGTCGTTGCAGGCCTCGATCACGCGCTCGGTCATCGACGCTTCGGCCTTCTTGAGGTAGCTGCGCGGGTCGTAGACCTTCTTGTTGCCGACCTCGCCGTCGACCTTGAGCACACCGTCGTAGTTGGTGAACATGTGGCCGGCCAGCGGGCGGGTGAACGCGTACTGGGTGTCGGTGTCGACGTTCATCTTCACCACGCCGTAGCGCAGCGCCTCTTCGATCTCCGACTTCAGCGAGCCCGAACCGCCGTGGAAGACGAAGTCGAACGGCTTGGACCCGTCCGGCAGACCGAGCTTGGCCGACGCGACCTTCTGGCCCTGATCGAGGATGTCGGG
Organism: Mycobacterium sp. 050272; assembly: GCF_039023525.1. NCBI lineage: Bacteria > Bacillati > Actinomycetota > Actinomycetes > Mycobacteriales > Mycobacteriaceae > Mycobacterium > Mycobacterium sp. 050272. Next base: position 499,915 of record NZ_JBCHKV010000001.1, read on the forward strand.
GCGCAGTTTGACGTTGCCGGGCTTGTAGACGCCGTGCACGTTGCCGAACGTCGCGGCCAGCAGATACTTGCCGTGCTCGCCGGTGCCCAGCGCCTCGACGGTCTTCTCGAAGTCCTCCGGGGTGGTGTACAGCTTGTCGTTGATCTCGTGGGCGACGCCGTCTTCCTCGCCGCCGACCACGCCGATCTCGATCTCCAGGATGATCTTGGCGGCGGCCGACGCCTTGAGCAGCTCCTGCGCGATCACGAGGTTCTCGTCGATCGGCACCGCCGAGCCGTCCCACATGTGCGACTGGAACAGCGGATTCTTGCCGGCCGCCACGCGCTTGGCCGAGATGTCCAGCAGCGGGCGCACGTAGGTGTCCAGCTTGTCCTTCGGGCAGTGGTCGGTGTGCAGCGCGACGTTGATCGGGTACTTGGACGCGATGTGGTGGGTGAACTTGGCCAGCGCGACCGCGCCGGTGACCATGTCCTTGACGCCGAGTCCGGAGGCGAACTCCGCGCCGCCGGTGGAGAACTGGATGATGCCGTCGCTGCCGGCGTCGGCGAAGCCCTTGATGGCGGCGTTGACGGTCTCCGACGAGGTGCAGTTGATGGCCGGGAAGGCGTACGCGTTCTCCTTGGCGCGTCCCAGCATCTCGGCGTAGACCTCGGGGCTTGCGATGGGCATGAAATTCCTCCTGAAGACTTCAGTTGCCTCAGTATCGCAACCCGACGTTGACGGCGGGCACCCACCTCGGGGCCGGTATGTTGAGGCACCATGAGCACCGCCGTCGTGGCCCTGCCCGACATCATCGATCCGATGTTCTGGATCGGGCCCCAGGGCCTGTTCGCCTCCGCGGTGTTGCCGACCATCTTGGTCATCGTCTTCGTCGAGACCGGATTGCTGTTTCCGCTGCTTCCGGGTGAATCGCTGCTGTTCACCGGTGGCCTGCTGGCCGCACACGGAACGCTGAACATCTGGGTGCTGGCACCGGCGGTCGCCGTGGTGGCGGTGTTGGGTGACCAGACCGGATACTTCATCGGCCGCCGCATCGGGCCGGCGCTGTTCAAGAAGGAAGATTCCCGCTTCTTCAAGCAGCATTACGTCACCGACTCGCACGCCTTCTTCGAGAAGTACGGACCCGCGGCCATCATCCTGGCCCGCTTCATGCCGTTCATCCGGACGTTCACGCCGGTCGTGGCCGGGGTGTCCTACATGCGCTACCCGGTGTACCTGGCGTTCGACATCGTCGGCGGGGTGCTGTGGGGCGGCGGCGTGACGGTGGCCGGCTACTTCCTGGGCAACGTGCCGGTCGTGCACCACAACCTGGAAAAGATCATCCTGGTCATCCTGTTCGTCTCGATGCTGCCGGCATTCATCGCCGCCACGCGCGGCTACCTGGCGCGACGGCGTGCCGCCAAAGCGGGTTCAGGCGACGGCGAAGTCGCAACCGGTCTTGGCACGGACGTCGTCGACCGTCACCCCGGGGTGTAGTTCGGTCAGCGTGAGCCCGCGTTCCGGGTCGACGTCGAACACGCACAGGTCGGTGATGATCATGTCCACCACGCCCTTCCCGGTCAGCGGCAGCGTGCATTGCTTGAGGATCTTCGGGCTGCCGTCCTTCGCGGTGTGATCCATCACGACGATCACCCGCTTGACCCCGGACACCAGGTCCATCGCGCCGCCTGGACCCTTGACCATCTTGCCGGGCACCATCCAGTTGGCCAGGTCGCCGTTCTCGGCCACCTCCAGGCCGCCGAGGATAGACAGATCGATGTGCCCGCCACGGATCATCGCGAACGAGTCGGCGCTGCTAAAGAAGCTGGAGCCGCTGATCGTGGTGATGGTCTGTTTTCCGGCGTTGATCAGGTCGGGATCTACCTCGTCGTCGGCCGGATACGCCCCGATACCGAGCAGGCCGTTCTCGGACTGCAGAGTCACGTTGATGCCGTCGGGGATGTAGTTGGCGACCAGCGTCGGGATGCCGATGCCCAGGTTCACGTAGTAGCCGTCGCGCAGTTCCTTCGCGGCGCGCTTGGCCATGGTCTCGCGGATGGGGCTCTCGTGCTTGGCCGCGGCGGCACCGCTGGTGGTGCGGAATTCGATCCGCTTCTCGTAGCTGGGGCCCTGGACGATGCGGTCGACGTAGATGCCGGGGGTGTGGATCTGATCGGGATCCAGCTCGCCGACCTCGACCAGTTCCTCTACCTCGGCGACCGTCACCTTGCCGCAGGTGGCGATCATCGGGTTGAAGTTGCGCGCCGTCTTCCGATAGATCAGGTTGCCGGCGGCGTCACCCTTCCACGCCTTGACGATCGCGACGTCGGCCTGGATGCCTTCCTCCAGCACGTATTCGGTGCCGTCGAAGACGCGCATGTCCTTGCCTTCGGCTAGCTGGGTGCCGAACGCGGTGCGGGTGTAGAAACCCGGAATCCCCGCGCCGCCGGCGCGTAACTTCTCGGCCAGGGTGCCCTGCGGGGTGAGCGACAGGTCCAGCTCACCGGCCAGCACCTGGCGCTCGAATTCCTTGTTTTCTCCTACGTAGGAGGCAATGACTTTCTTGACCTGACGGCCCTTGAGCAATAGGCCCATACCGAAATCGTCGACGCCGGCATTGTTTCCGACGATCGTCAGCTCCTTGACGCCGCTGTCCACCAGCGCCAGGATCAGATTTTCCGGAATACCGCACAGGCCGAATCCGCCTGCGGCAATGGTGATTCCGTCCTTCAGCAGGTCCCGCAGCGCCGTCTCGGCATCAGGGTGGACTTTACTCACGGATCGCTCCTTCTAATGCGACGATTCGGCGGTGACGTTACATGCGGCCTCCATCAGCATCCACCCCGACAGCTGCACCGAAAGGTCGCGCTCCGGAGTCTCGGAGGCGTTCACCGCACCCTCGACGAACTGCGCCTGCGCGCCGGCCGTCGTCGGCAACGTCGCGTCGCGGTCCCAGAACGCCCCGAACAGCGGCAGCCCGTCCACCGTTTGCCGGTAATCCCAGGCCGATTTCGCGCTCGAGAGCACGATGGTGCGCGCGGTGTCGCGGGCCACCGCGTCGTCGGCGGAGTCACCCGGAAGTGCGGTGGCAACCAGCGCGAGATAGCGGGCGGTAATGCCGGCGAACAGCCCGCCGTCGCCGCCACCGGAACCCTTCAGCACACCCGACGGCGCCATGTGTTCGTTGACGGCGGCCACCAGGCGGTGCACCCGCGCCGCGTGCCGGGACCGGGCCTCGGCGCCGGTGCGGTTCGCCAGCTCGGTCTCCAGACCGAGCACCACACCCTGGCAGTAGGTGTACTGCGCCCGCACCAGCGAGCCCGCCTTGATGCCGTCGAACACCAGATGGGTGTCGGGGTCGATCAGCGTTTGGTCGATCCAGTCGCCCATCTGCGCGGCACGTTTCAGGTGCTCCCCGTACCGGGCCAGAAAGATCCCCGCCGGCCCGTTGCCGGGGGCGTTGAAGAACTGATCCTGCTTGCGCCACGGGATGCCGCCGCCGTCCTCGGGCACCCACGCCTTCATGAACTGGTCGGCAAGCTTGGGCAGCGCGCGGCCGCGCACGACGCCGGCGATCCGGGCGGCACGTTCCAGCGCGATCGCCAGCCACGCCATGTCGTCGTAATAGTTGTTGGTCCAGCGAAAGTTGTTGCGCAGCCGGTGCGAACGAACCTGCCGGTCGATCTCGGTGCGCCGGTGGGGCTGTGGGTCACGCAGCTCCGCGTCGACCAAGCAATCCAGCAGATGCGCCTGCCACCAGTAATGCCAGGTGCCGAACAGCCGAGCCTGCCGCGTCGCGGGCCACGCCACCACTCCCAGCTGCGTTCCCGGTAACCCCCACAACCGTTTCAGGTGGCGCTGCCTAACAGCGGCTTCGGAGCTGGCAGCCCGATTGGCCCATAACTGGTCCATACCTACCGATCCTGCCTCATGGCGCCAGCGCCGGCGTGGGCGTCTAAGGCTTTGAGCATGCGCCCAGGTGATGCGGCTCGGCGTGTCGCCGCACACTGCGGGCCGAGCACGCACGGCGATGTTGACCTGCTGCTGAACCCAAGGTGTCTTACTGTTGAATATGCGCTACCGGCAGACCATCTCGGGGACCACGCATTCCTTCGCGGGGCTGGTCGATGTGCTGGCGAAGGCGACGCCGCTGCGCTCCGGTGACCAGCTGGCCGGGTGCGCCGCCGATTCCGACGCCGAACGGGCCGCGGCGGCGTGGGTGCTGGCGGACATACCGCTGGCGACGTTTCTGCACGACGTGGTCGTGCCGTACGAGACCGACGAGGTCACCCGGCTCATCATCGACAGTCACGATCGCGAGGCTTTTGGCCCGATCGCGCATCTGACCGTCGGCGGCTTCCGTGACTGGCTGCTGGAAGCGGCGTCGCGCGACGACAGCGCCGCGCGGATCGCCGCCGTCTGCGCCGGGCTCACTCCCGAGATGGTGGCCGCGGTGTCGAAGATCATGCGCAACCAGGACTTGATCCTGGTTGCCGCCGCCGCGACGGCGACCGCCGCCTTTCGGACCACGATCGGGTTGCCCGGCACGCTGGCCACCCGGCTGCAGCCGAACCACCCCACCGACGACCCGCGCGGGATCGCCGCGGCGGTGCTCGACGGCCTGCTGATGGGCTGCGGCGACGCGGTGATCGGCGTCAACCCCGCGACCGACTCGCCGCGCGCGGCGTCGGACCTGCTGCACCTGCTTGACGACATTCGCCAGCGATTCGCCATCCCCGTGCAGTCGTGCGTGCTGTGCCACGTGACGACCACGATGGAACTAATCGAACAAGGCGCACCCGTCGACCTGGTCTTCCAGTCGATCGCCGGGACCGAGGGCGCCAACGCCGGCTTCGGGACCTCGATCGCGATGTTGACCGAGGCCAACGAGGCCGCCCGGTCGCTGCGCCGCGGCACCGTCGGGGACAACGTCATGTACCTGGAGACGGGACAGGGTTCCGCGCTGTCGGCCGGGGCACATCTCGGGGTCGGCGGCAAGCCGGTCGATCAGCAGACGCTCGAGGCGCGCTCCTACGCGGTGGCCCGGGCACTGCAGCCGCTGTTGGTCGACACCGTGGTCGGCTTCATCGGTCCCGAATACCTTTACGACGGAAAGCAAATCATCCGCGCCGGGCTGGAAGACAACTTCTGCGGGAAGCTGCTCGGCCTGCCGATGGGCGTCGACGTCTGCTACACCAACCACACTGAGGCCGATCAAGACGACATGGACACGCTGCTGACGCTGCTCGGTGCGGCGGGCACCGCATTCGTGATCGCCGTTCCCGGCGCCGACGACATCATGCTCGGCTATCAGAGCCTGTCTTTTCACGACGCGCTCTATGTCCGAGAAGCGTTGGGGCTGCGGCCCGCACCCGAATTCGAAGCCTGGCTGGCCAGCCTGGGCATGGCCGACGCCGACGGCCGGATTCTTCCCGTCGACCTCGCGACCTCGCCGCTGCGCGCCCTGGCGGCCGGCTGATGAGCGACCTCTGGGCGCCGCTACGGGCCACCACGCAGGCGCGCATCGGGCTCGGGCGGGCCGGATACTCGCTGCCCACCCGGCGGGTGCTGGAGTTCCAGGCCGCGCACGCCGCGGCGCGCGACGCCGTCCACGAACCACTCGACATCGACGACCTGACCGAGCAGCTGCGCGGCATCGGCGTTTGCCGGCCGCTGCGGGTGCCTAGCCAAGCGACCTCACGCGGCGAGTACCTGCGCCGGCCCGATCTCGGTCGACTCCCCGCGGACCTGTCTTCCCTGCCAAAGACCAAGGCGGACATCGGTTTTGTGCTCGCCGACGGGTTGTCGCCACGCGCCCTGACCGATCAGGCCACGGGCATGGTCGACGCGTTGGTCCGCGCATTCGACGGGCGCTATCGCATCGCGCCGCTGGTGATCGCCACCCAGGCGCGTGTCGCGCTCGGTGACCATATCGGCCACGCATTAGGCGTCACAACGGCTTTGGTGCTGATCGGCGAACGCCCCGGGCTCTCGGTCGCCGACAGCCTGGGCATCTACCTGACGCATCGACCGGCGCCGGGGCGCACCGACGCGGACCGCAACTGCATCTCGAACATCCATCCGCCCGACGGCCTCGACTACCGCACCGCCGCGGCCGTCGCCGCCGCGCTGGTCGCCGGGGCGCGAACGCTGGGCCGTTCGGGTATCGCACTGAAAGACCGGTGCGGATCAGCTGAGATCGGTTGCAGCGGTGTGTAATTCGTATAGCTCTTCGCACGCCATGGAACCGAGGTCGAGGTCTTCACCGGGTTCAGCCCAGCGCGCATAGGCTTTTTTAAATGCCAGGGCGCCGAGCTCGGCGGCCAAGACCGCGGTCGCTTCGGAGAAGCCACGAGATTGCAGCGCCTCAGTCATCGCGAGGGCCAGCCCAATCTGCTTGAGCGCGTTACGTTCCTGAAGCTCAGCGCTGGCCGCGATCGCGGCCCTGAGCCGGGGTGCAAGTTCCTTGTTGAACGACGTGAACGCGGCAGACGCCGACTTCAAGCCGGAGCACACCACGGTCAGCGGCGTCGCGTCGGCAGGCGCCGCGGCGATGCCCTCGCGCAGCAGTTGAGCGATGGCGTCTTGGCCGGCTGCCAGCACATCACGCTTGTCGGGGAAGTACCGAAAGAACGTGCTCTTCGTCAGGCCCGCGCGCTCGGCGATTTCCGCGACGGTTGTCTGGTCGTATCCGCGTTCGGTGAACAGGTCCAACGCGGCCGCGACCAAGCGTTCGCGCGCATCTGGTTGCCAACGAGCCATGACCCCACCTTAGTGATGCGACTGTTATCCCATCACTGCTGTAGGGTGATGGGACCATAGTCGCATCACATGAGGGGAGCTGCTCGTGCGCGTATTCGTCACCGGTGCCAGCGGAGGAATCGGCTCGGCCGTCGTCTCAGAACTGATCGCCGCCGGTCATCACGTCGTCGGCCTGGCCCGATCCGACGCCTCGGCCGCGGCCATCAGCGCACTCGGCGCCGAGCCGCTGCGCGGAGACATCACCGACCTCGCCGTCTTGCAGCAGGCGGCCCGCGACACCGACGGCGTTGTCTATCTGGCGTTCTCGCACGACTTCAGCGCCGTCGGGGACGCGGTCGGCGACGAAGCCCGCGCGACCGCCGCGTTGGGCGAGGCGCTGATCGGCACCGGTAAGCCGCTGGTGCTCGCGAACGGAACCCCGGCGGTGCCCGGGCGGGTGAGCACCGAAGAAGACCCGTTCAACGCCGGGGGCCCGGTCGCCGGACGCGGGCGTACCGGCCAGGCCGTCATCGATCTCGCTCAACGCGGGGTCCGATCCGCTGTCGTGCGGTTGCCGCGGTCGGTGCACGACGCCGGCGGGCGCTATGGCTTTTCCAGCCTGCTAATCCAGGCCGCCCGCCACACTGGCGTATCGGCCTACGTCGGCGATGGCACGCAACGCTGGCCCGCGGTGCATCGCGACGATGCCGCGGCGTTGTTCCGGCTTGCCCTCGAAGAAGCACCACCCGGCTCGGTACTGCATGCCGTGGGCGACGAAGGCGACCCGATGCGGGCGATCGCCGAAGTGATCGGCCGCCGGCTTGGCGTGCCCGTCGAATCCGCCCCGGCCGAGAACTTCGGACCGCTGGGCGCGATGTTCGGCGTCGACCAGCCGTCGTCGAGCGCCCTGACGCAACAGCGGTTCGCTTGGAAGCCAACACATCCAAGCCTGCTCGAAGACTTGGAAGTCGGCGACTATCCCGAGTAATGACGGTCTCGCCTCAGCCCGCCAGCGCCTGCGATAGGTCGCACAGCCCGGTCAGCGAGTGCGCCGGCAGAAATAGGTCGCAATAGGACACGGCGGCGGCCATCGAGCGGGCAAGCGGCCAGCTGGCCGGAGAAACGCAAATATGTTGCGCGGCTTGGCAATTCCAGAGTCACAGCAGCGAATCTTCCAGAGCGACGCCGCGACGCTCGAGGAGGTGCAGCGGGTCGGCGGTGTCGCGCTGACGATCGGTTTCGCGCTCGCCAAGGACCTCGCCGCGGGCAGGCTGTTGCACGTGAACGGCCCGGGCCTGACCCGGTCGGGTGAGTGGTGTGCGACGACGCTCGCGCCCGCGGCGGGTCAGCCCGCGGTGTCGGAGCTGGTCCGCTCCATCACCACGCCGCGGGGCATCCAGGCGATGCTTCGCGGCTCCGGTGTCGGGGTGACGAGGTTTCGCCCGAAGGTGCACGTCACGCTGCAGAGCTAGGCGGCGCTCACCCGACATCGCTTGTGCGTCCGCGGCTTTGAGTGTGCGTTCACGGCCGCCTTGATCGGCGTGTCCTCGCCCTCACCGCACCCTGAAAGCCAAGAGCGCACGCCGCAAGGGGTCGCGGCCACCCAGCGGCTACCACGCGCGGCGGAGGTCCCCGTGCTGCCGGATCCAGGCATGCATGGCGATCCCGGCAGCGACGCCGGCGTTGATGCTGCGGGTCGAGCCGAACTGAGCGATCGACACCGTGACCGCCGCACCGAGGCGGGTGTCGTCGGTGATGCCCGGCCCCTCCTGGCCGAACACCAGCAGACATTCGCGCGGCAATGCGACTTCCTCCAGGCGTGCGGCGCCCGGCACGTTGTCCACCGCGACGACGCTCAACCCGGCCGCCGCCGCGAAATCCAGCAACTCGGCGGTGCTGTCGTGGTGGCACAGCCGTTGATAGCGATCGGTCACCATGGCGCCGCGGCGATTCCAGCGGCGCCGCCCGACGATGTGCACGGTGTCGACCGCGAACGCATTGGCCGTCCGCACCACCGAACCGATATTCGCGTCGTGGCCGAAGTTTTCGATCGCGATGTGCAGCGGGTGCCGGCGCCGGTCGATGTCGGCGATGATCGCCTCCCGGGTCCAATACCGGTAGGCGTCGACGACATTGCGAGTGTCGCCGTCGCGCAACAGAATTGGATCATACCGCGCGTCGTCGGGAAGCTCGCCTGCCCAGGGCCCGACGCCGGCGGCCGGTGGTACCGCCCATTCGGTGGGCCCCGGCCCGGGCTCGCTCATCGCTCGCTCATCGCGACGTCCACACCCCGGCGTGGGTGCCGACGATCGCGACCGTCGCATACAGCAACGCCTGATTGATTTCGCCCTGGGTGCACAGCGACGCGGAGACGCGCACCGCGTCCAGCGAGGTGTCGGGCAAGATCAGCACCGACGACCCGTAGACGGCACAAGCGGGGTTCAGGCCGCGGCCGGGCACGGTCGGCGAGGCAAGCAGCATCATCGGGCCGCCGCGGCGGGCGGAGTCGTCGCGGTATCGGGCCGCGACCGCCTCGGCCACCAGCCCGAGCAGCATGTAGCCGGCGCCGGTGAAGGCTCCCGGATCGCCGAGTTGGGCGTTGGTCACCGGTTTACCGTCGCCGTGCCAGGCCGACAGGCTGGTGGTCTTGACGACCAGGCCGGTGTCGTTGACGTTGGTCGGCATCAGCCCCACCGGAAAAGCCGCCGGGTAGGCCGCGGAGGTGTCGGCGATCCGGTCCCGCTCCGAGTAGCTATACACGCCGCGCACCTGGCTGCGGTCCGTCAGTGGGCCCAAACACACCGCGCCGGTCAGCCGGTCGGGGGGCGCCGACAGCGGCGTCCGGATGTCGTTCGCGGTGGCCATCGCTTTGTCGCAGCTGCCCAGCCCGGCGGCTTCCATGGGGTGGGCGAGCGCGCCGTAGAGCCCGAACCGGATGTCCTCCGGTTTGGCGTGCGGCGCCTTGGGATCGGCGGGCGAGGCGTCGACGTCGACCAACACGTAGTCGCCGTCCCAGCGCAGGTTCGACACCGACATGTTCCAGCCCAGCAGCGCCAGCGATTCACCCAGCCGCGCGCCCTGCGCTCCGTACGGCGCAACGGCGTGGTTGGAACCCGAGCAGCCGGTCAGGCAGCTGGCCGCACAGATTGCTATCGCAAGGAACCGGCGCACAGCGACGAAGCCCTAGCCCAACCCCAGATCGGCCAGGCCCAGCACGCTGCGATAGAGCAGGCCCTCGGCCTGGATGGCCTCCGCGGCGCCGGTGGCGCGGTCCACCACGGTGGCCACGCCGACGACTTCGGCTCCCGCGTCCTGCACGGCATGCACCGCCGTCAGCGCCGAGCCACCGGTGGTGCTGGTGTCCTCGACGACGAGCACCCGTCGGCCGGATACCTCCGAACCCTCGATAAGGCGTTGCAGGCCATGGGCTTTCGCCGACTTACGCACCACGAAGGCGTCGATCGGGCGTCCGGGCGCATGCATGATGGCGGTCGCGACCGGATCGGCGCCCAGCGTCAGGCCGCCGACGACCGAGTAATCCCAGTCGGCGGTGAGTTCGCGCATCAGCACCCCGATCAGGGCGGAAGCTCGGTGGTGCAGCGTGGCCCGGCGCAGGTCGACGTAGTAGTCGGCCTCTTTGCCCGACGACAGGGTCACCCGGCCATGCACCACCGACAATTGACGCACCAGCTCTGCTAGTTCGTCGCGGTCAGACATATTGCGGCGCAATAGCTTTCAGCGCTGGAAGTTGCTGGCCTGCTGGCCGTTGCGCCCGGTCGACGACGGAGGGCGCCGGATGGCTTCGGTACGGCCCTCGTCGTGACGGGTGGACTCCGGGGCACGGCGCGCGGCGTCTCCGAGCAGCCCGGAAACGTCCTGGGCCGAACGCCGCGGCGGCAATTCCGCCCGTCCGGCCGGCGCCAGCGGACGGCTCGGCGCCGCGCTGCGCAGTCCGGCCGGCTCGTCGCTATCGGCAGGCACCGGCGGCAATACGCGGAGCAGGTCGTTGAACTGACGCACCGTGCGCAGACCCTCGTCCCACTGCGTGCGCGTGCTGGAGACCGGCATCGCGACCAGCGTCCAGTTCTGCTCGTTCCACATGATCTCGGCGCAGTCCGGCGCGGTGTGCGCGAAGGTGACCATCCGCCGGTCGCAGGCCCGCCGGGCCGCGTCCAAGTTGGTCGAGTACACCATCCGCGGGCCGATCGCGCCCAGCAGCCAGATGTCGCTCTCGCGCGGTTCTTTCAGTCCTTTGAGCCGCAGGTCGACGACCACGTTGGTGCCCACCTTGCGGTGCAGCGCGATCACCGTGGCGACTTCCTCGAGATCGAAGATGTACACCGCTTCGCCGCGGATCTGTCCCAGCACGACGTTGTGGGCGGAAACGTCCCCCACCGTCGACATCACGCCGCGCTTCCAGCGCTTGAGGATGTCGGTCGATTCGCGCTCGTAGTCGAAACCATGCGAGCGAGCCCACGACTTGCGGCGCCGGCTGCGCCCCCGCCGACGGTCGACGTCGACATACAGCAACACCACCGCGCCGACGAAGCACAGCGCGGAGAGCGTGAACCAAAGGGGGACCATCCTAAGTAGCGTATCTGCTACCCCGCCCGAACCGAGAATGCGACCTGGTCACAACCACATTAAGGTTTGCCAGGACGCTGCGTGTCCGATCGGTTTGCCGGCCGAAGGGAAGTAAGAAGTGTCAGGTCAAGCCGATTCGCTGCATATCGACGTCCCCGTCCAGCTCGGCCCGTAGGGTTCGGCCATGGGCTACCAGGGCTACCAGCTGATTCGCGTCGCCGCGGCCGACGGCGTTTGCCGGGCGACGATCGACAACCCCCCGATCAATCTGCTGGACGTGCCGCTACTGGAGGAGTTCGACCGGCTGGCCCGCGAGGTCGCGGCCGACGACGAGGTGCGCGTGCTGATCGTCGACTCGGCCGACCCGGAAATCTTCATTGCCCACGCCGACGTCGGTCTGATCCTGGACCTGCCCGCTGACGATGTCGGGCTGCACGACGAGCTGACGCCGTTTCACGCCATGACGGAGCGGATCCGCACCCTGCCCAAGGCCACGATCGCGGTCATCGACGGCGTCTGCCGCGGCGGTGGCTGCGAGTTCGCGATGGCCTTCGACATGCGATTCGCCGCCATCGGCGCGACGGTCCTGGGTCATCCCGAGTTGGCGGTAGGCATCATCCCGGGCGGTGGCGGCACGCAGCGGCTGCCCCGGCTGGTGGGCCGGGCGCGCGCGCTGGAAGTCATCCTCGGCTGTCAGGACATCGACGCCGAAACCGCCGAGGCCTGGGGATATGTGAACCGCGCGCTGCCGGCCGAAAAACTGCGGCGATTCGTCGACAAGCTCGCCGCCCGCATCGCGTCCTCGCACGCGGTGGCCATCGCCAACGCCAAGCGTGCGGTCGACGCCGCGACCACAGACCTGCCGACCGGGCTGCGCATCGAGGATCAGCTGTTCCGCGAAACCCTCGCACAGCCGGCCGCCCGCCAACTGCTGCAGGCAGTAATCGACGCCGGCGCCCAGACCCGTGACTTCGAGCTGGGCGACCGGCGCCGCTAGCTCAGCCCAGGATCAGGCCGTCGCCGTCCGGGCTGACGTTGACCGGAACGGTGTCGCCGTCGTGGACGTCGCCGGCCAGCAGCAGCTTGGCCAGCTGGTCACCGATGGCCTGCTGCACCAACCGGCGCAGCGGACGGGCACCGTACACCGGGTCGAACCCGCGCTGGGCCAGCCACTGCTTGGCCGGTAGCGACACCTCCAGGGTGAGGCGACGCTGCGCCAGCCGCTTCTGCAACTGGGCCAGCTGGATGTCGACGATCGAGACCAGTTCGCCGGGTTCGAGGCCGTGGAAGATGATCACGTCGTCGAGCCGGTTGATGAACTCCGGCTTGAACGCCGAGCGCACCGCGGCCATCACCTGCTCCTCGCTGCCGCCCGACCCGAGGTTGGACGTCAGGATCAGGATGGTGTTGCGGAAGTCGACCGTGCGGCCCTGCCCGTCGGTCAGCCGGCCCTCGTCGAGCACCTGCAGCAGCACGTCGAACACGTCCGGGTGCGCCTTTTCGATCTCGTCGAACAGGATCACCGTGTACGGGCGCCGCCGCACCGCCTCGGTCAGCTGACCGCCCTGGTCGTAGCCGATGTAGCCGGGCGGGGCACCGACGAGGCGGGCCACCGAATGCTTCTCGCCGTACTCGCTCATGTCGATGCGGACCATCGCGCGTTCGTCGTCGAACAGGAACTCCGCCAGCGCCTTGGCCAGCTCGGTCTTACCGACACCGGTGGGGCCCAAGAACATGAACGACCCCGTCGGCCGGTTGGGGTCGGCGACCCCGGCACGGGAACGGCGCACGGCGTCGGACACCGCGGTCACCGCCGCCTTCTGCCCGATGACGCGCTTGCCCAGCTCGTCTTCCATCCGCAGCAGCTTGGCGGTCTCGCCTTCCAGCATCCGGCCGGCCGGGATGCCCGTCCACGCCGACACCACATCGGCGATGTCGTCGGGTCCGACCTCCTCCTTGAGCATCACGTTCTCGCGGGCCTCGGCGTGCGGCAGCGCGGCGTCGAGCTTCTTCTCCACCTCGGGGATGCGCCCGTAGCGCAGCTCGGCCGCCTTGGCCAGGTCGCCGTCGCGCTCGGCGCGCTCGGACTCCCCGCGCAACGTTTCGAGCTGCTCCTTGAGGTCGCGGACGATGTCGATGGCGCTCTTCTCGTTCTGCCACCGGGTGGTCAGCTCGGCCAGCTTCTCCTTCTGGTCGGCCAGCTCGGCACGCAGCTTCTCCAGCCGCTCCTTGGACGCCTCGTCCTCTTCCTTGGCCAACGCCATTTCCTCGATCTCGAGGCGGCGCACCAGGCGCTCGACCTCGTCGATCTCGACGGGCCGCGAGTCGATCTCCATCTTCAACCGGGAAGCGGCCTCGTCGACGAGGTCGATGGCCTTGTCCGGCAGGAAGCGGGCGGTGATGTAGCGGTCGGACAGCGTGGCCGCGGCCACCAGCGCGGAATCGGTGATCCGCACGCCGTGGTGCACCTCGTAGCGGTCCTTGAGACCGCGCAGGATGCCGACGGTGTCCTCCACCGACGGTTCGCCGACCAGCACCTGCTGGAAGCGGCGCTCCAGTGCGGCATCCTTCTCGATGTACTTGCGGTACTCGTCGAGCGTGGTGGCGCCCACCAGCCGCAGTTCACCCCGGGCCAGCATCGGCTTGATCATGTTGCCTGCGTCCATCGCGCCTTCGCCGGACGCGCCGGCGCCGACGATCGTGTGCAGCTCGTCGATGAACGTGATGATCTGTCCGGCGGAGTTCTTGATGTCGTCGAGCACGGCCTTGAGCCGCTCCTCGAACTCGCCGCGGTACTTCGCGCCGGCCACCATCGAGCCCAGGTCCAGGCTGACGACGGTCTTGTCGCGCAAGCTGTCGGGCACGTCGCCGGCGACGATGCGCTGAGCCAGGCCCTCGACGATCGCGGTCTTGCCGACGCCGGGCTCACCGATCAGCACCGGGTTGTTCTTGGTGCGGCGCGAAAGCACCTGCACCACCCGGCGAATCTCGTTGTCGCGCCCGATCACCGGATCGAGCTTGCCTTCGCGGGCTCGCTCGGTCAGGTCGGTGGAGTACTTCTCCAGCGCCTGATAGGTCGACTCGGGATCGGCGCTGGTGACCCGGGCACTGCCGCGGACCTTGACGAACGCCTCGCGCAGCGCCTGCGGGGAGGCACCGTGCCCGGTGAGCAGTTTGGCGACGTCGGAGTCGCCGGTGGCCAGGCCCACCATCAGGTGTTCCGTGGAGACGTATTCGTCGTCCATCTCGGTGGCCAGCTGCTGGGCAGTGGTGATCGCCGCCAGCGATTCGCGGGATAGCTGCGGTTGCGAGCTGGATCCGCTGGCCTGTGGCAGCCGTTGCAGAAGTTTTTCGGCCTCGGCGCGAATGGTCGCGGGCTCGACACCGACAGCTTCGAGCAGCGGCGCGGCGATCCCATCGTTCTGTGTCAGCAGCGCCAACAGCAGATGAGCCGGCCTGATTTCGGGGTTACCGGCGGCGCTGGCCGCCTGTAGCGCCGACGTCAGAGCCGCTTGCGTCTTGGTGGTCGGGTTGAAAGAGTCCACGACACCTCCGTTCGGGTATAGGGAAAATGCTTGTCGCGTTGTTCAACGCCGTCAAGGTTGAGTCTGTTCCGCTCAAGTTTAGAATTTTTCTGCTCGATGCGATAGGGGACTTTGGTCCATGAATCAGACGGATAAGGACCTCGCGGCGCCGCCGCGCGGGGTTCCGGCCACCTTCCGGCTCGCCGAGCTGCTGCCGTTTCGCTGGTGGTACGTCTGGACGCTGCTCGCGGTTGCGATCGTCCCGATTGCGCTCTGGATCCAACGGCCTGCGGCCTTCGCCGCGGCGGCGGTGCTCACCCTGGCCGGGATTTACGCCGTGCACCTGTGCGGCGCGCGGGTGCGCATCGGATTGCTCAAGTGGGGCCAGGTCGCAACCGTCACGGGCACTGAAAAGTTCTCGCGCGCACAGCATTTCAATACGCGACTGCCGATGGCACATGAATGGGCGGTCAGCCGGGAGCGCTGGAGCGGTCCCAACACGACGACCAAAGTGTCCTACACGCTCGACGGCCACCGGGGCGAGCTGGTGGCGCAGGGTCGCGAATACGTCGACGGGGTGATCCTGGCCGACACGCGTGATCCGGCACGGGCCCGCTGTGTGACCGCTTTCGCCTACGACCTCGACCGCGACGAGACCGGCAACTGGGCCGGCACGCTTCGCCCCCGGCTGCGGGTGGGGATGGCCTGCTGGTTGCTCATCGTGATCGGTTGGCTGGTCGTAGCGGGTTTGGCGGCGACCGGGACCCGCACCCACCTCGCCGCCGGCGGCCTGCCCACGAACGTCCCCAGCTACGGCACGTTGCAGGTCAACGGGTCCGGCACCACGAAAACGATCCCCTGCAACGGCGGCTATCTCTCGGTGAGCGGCGCGAATAACACGATTACGGTGACCGGCCACTGCACCAGCCTCAGCGTCGCCGGCAAGGGGAATCGCGTCACGATCGACAGCACGGACGCGATCAGCACGACGGGCACCGACAACATCGTCACCTATCACTGGGGCTCACCGAATGTCGCCAACACCGGAACGTCGAACACCGTCGGCCAGGGCTGACGTGCCTAAGCGAGCCTAGAATCGGGCCCCGTGGGATTAGAGGACTCCGATGCGTTGCGGGTACTGCGCGACGCGCTGGCCCCGGACGACTCGGGCGCCGGCGGCGAGCTGGTCCATCGCTTCTACACACACTGGTTCGCGGTCGACGGCTCGGTGCGCGACCTGTTCCCGCCCGAAATGGCCGCTCAGCGAGCCGCTTTCGGCCACGCACTGCACTGGGTTTACGGCGAGCTGGTAGAGCAGCGCGCCCAGGAGCCGGTAGCGTTTCTCGCCCAGCTCGGCCGGGATCACCGCAAATACGGTGTGCTGCCGGCACATTACGAGTCGCTGCGGCGGGCGTTGCGGACAACACTGCGCGCCCACTTGGGCCAACACAGCCCCGGGGCGTGGACAGATGCCGTCGACGAAGCCGCCAACCAGTCGCTGAACTTGATCACCGGAGTGATGAGCGGGGCCGCCGACGCCGAAGAGGGACCCGCGTGGTGGGACGCCACCATCATCGAACATCGCCGGGTATCCCGGGACCTCGCGGTCGTGCGGCTGCGACTCGACCGTCCGATGCACTATCACCCGGGTCAGTACGTCAACGTCCAGGTTCCGCAATGCCCGCGACGGTGGCGGTTTCTCAGTCCCGCCATTCCCGTCGACCCCGGTGGCGGGATCGAGTTTCACGTCCGTCAGGTCCCCGGCGGCCTGGTCAGCACCGCGATCGTCAACGAAAGCCGACCGGGCGACCGGTGGCGGTTGTCCAGCCCGCACGGTGGCCTACAGGTCGACCGCGACGGCGGCGACGTCCTGATGGTGGCCGGCAGCACCGGATTGGCACCACTGCGCGCGCTGATCATGGACTTGTCGCGCTACGCGAACAACCCGAGGGTGCACCTGTTCTTCGGCGCGCGCTACCGCTGCGAGCTTTACGACCTGCCGACACTGTGGCAGGTCTGTGCCCACAACCCCTGGCTGTCGGTCTCGCCGGTGTCGGAATACAACAGCGACCCCGGGTGGGCCGCGGACTACCCGGACGTCACGCCGCCGCGCGGCCTGCATGTCCACCAGATCGGGCAACTCCCCGAGGTGGTCGCCAAATACGGCGGTTGGGGCGACCGGCAGATCCTGATCTGTGGTGGGCCGAAGATGGTCCAGGCGACCAAGGCCGCACTGATCGCCAAAGGCGCCCCGGCGGAGCGTATTCAGCACGACCCGCTGTCCCGTTAGGCAGGCTAGGCTGACCGCGTGCATGTGGTGACCCTGCGCGACCCCACGTCATCGGTGGCCGCACAATTCGTGCCGGACGCGGGCATGATCGGCATCTCGCTGACCGACTCCGGAGTGGAATTGCTCGGCCAGCGGCGCGGCCTGGATGCCTACATCGAGGCCGGCAAGACCATGGGCATCCCGATTCTGTATCCCTGGGCAAATCGGCTGAGCGGCAACACTTATACCGCTGAGAACGTGACCGTCGAGCTGACACCGGGTGAAAACGGGGTGCGCGCGGATCCCAACGGGCTGCCGATCCACGGCACCTTGGCCGCCTACCCCGACTGGCGGGTGGTGGCCGAGTCGGCCAACGAGCTGACCGCCGAAGTCGACTTCGGTGCCGAGCCGCAGCTGCTGGCCGGCTTCCCGTACCCGCACCTGCTGACGGTGTCGGTGCGACTGGCCGAACGGACGCTGACCGTGCGCACCACCGTCACCGCGACCGGTGCGACCGCGGTGCCGCTGTGCTTCGGCTTCCATCCGTATCTTCGGGTGCCCGACACGGCGCGCGCCGAGTGGATCATCGAGACACCGCCGCTGCGGCATCTGAGCCTCGACGAGCGCGGCCTGCCCACCGGCGAATTCTCCCAGCAGCCGGCCAAGAAAGAACCCCTGGGCGACAACGCTTTTGATGACGCCTACGACCAGGTGGCCGAGGGTGCGGTATTCGCGGTGTCCGGCGGCGGACGCCGGCTGGAAGTGCACTTCGAGCAGGGGTATTCGGCGACCCAGATCTTCGCCCCACCCGGCGAGGACCTGGTCTGCTTCGAGCCGATGACCGCGCCCACAGACGCGCTGAGCCGCGGCGGCTATCGCACCGCGCGCCCTGGCGAGCCGGCGGTCTCGGTGTTCTCCATCCGGTTCTAGCAGTCGTGCGCCCCGAGGTCGAACAGCTGCTGCGGCACTGGAACTCGGTGCTGTCACTACTCGACGAGCAGGTCGAGCGGATGCGTACCGAGGCCTTCGCGGTCAGCGATCAAACCGGCACCGTCGAGGTAACCGTCAACGGTCAGCTGCGCCTGGTCGACCTGCGCATCGATCCGGGGATTCTCGGTCTCGGTGCTCGAGAGGTGTCGCAACGCATCAACGAAGCCCTTAGCGAGGCAATGGTTTTCGCGAATGAAAATGTCGATGCCGAAGTGGGCGAGCTGGAGAGCCGGGTCGTCGAGGCGCTGGCGAAGCTGCGGGATTTGCCGCCGGCGCAGTAACGGCTCAGGCCGTCCACACCCGCGGCTCTTCGCGGTGCGCGGTGGGCGCCACCAACTCCACTTCGCCGTCGGCGTCGATGGCGTAGGGAAATATCAGTCCGATCGCCACCCCGTCGCGGTGTTCGACGGTGATCTCGATGCCGTCCCGATTCCTTTCGGGCAGAGTCACATTCAGTGCTACCGCGGCGGCGCGCAGGCTGTCCTTCAGATCGGCGACGGCGCGCCACTGCGCGGCGAGCTGATCGCCGATCGCAAGATCCTGGCCGCGGGGATAGTTGGGCGCAATGGCCTGGTGCTGGCCTTCATTGGATACCGCGAGCGTGAACGGCAGGAACTCCCCCGCCGACGCGATGCGGCCCAGCGCGAAGTCGACGGCAGCGTCGACCAGGTCATCGAGATCGGCTTGGGCTTCTGCTGTCACGTTGTCGCGCCAACCGGCCATGTGTTTGAGGGTAGCCTGAATCAGGACCTCTTTCGAAAGGTGCGGGGGATGGCGGGCAATGAGCTACGGGCCTACTGTGCGGGGTTGACGCACGCGTCCACAGTGGCCACCGATGCGGCCGACGAGATCGAGGGCCTGCGTGCCAGGCTCGGAACGCAGCTGGATGGCCTCGGCCGCACCTGGACCGGACAGGCGGCCAGCGCGTATCTGAGCATCTGGGCCGAGATCAACGACGAGTGCGGCGACATGCTCGGTGACTTGCGCTGGATCGGAGAATCGCTGTCCGCGGCAGCCGCGGCCTACGCGAAAATGGAAGGCACCGGGGCCAACGCACTCGGCAGCATCGCGCCCCCGGCGAGTGGGCTCTGATCGTGGCGCGGCGCACCGTCAACGAGGCCGAGCTGGTGGATGCGGCCGACGCATTGCGGCAGTTCTGTCAGACGATGAAGGACCGCCTGAACGAAGTGGCCACCGATTTGAAGGGCCTGCAACAGACCTGGGAAGGCGTGGGATTCGACGCGTTCCTCGAGCGTCTACAGCATTGGCAGCGCTGGGCCGACGAGATGAGTGAGGTGGTGTTCGACATGCACCTCAACGCGCATATCGCGCATCGCAACTACGTGCACAATGCCGAGGTCAACACCGCGATGTGGGGCGGATAGCTGCCGGACTGTTCGTCGGCAAGTTCGACGGCCCGAACTCCGAAGGAACGGCCTTGACACGCAACGACTTCGGGAACGGATCGGGCAACGCGGCGAGCTGGCCGCGGTCGGCAGGCTCGTCCATGGGCACGTACAGGGCGCCCTCGTCGTAATAGGTCGTGCCCTCGGACGGCAGGTAATCACCGGCCAACGGGAGATATTCACTGCCCAGCCAGGTCCACCAGGTCGGCGGGTCCGGCAAGCCGAGAATTCCGTCGGCGCCGCGCAGTGCGCCGCTGCGGTCCCAGCTGAGATCCGGGGGCCCGGACAGTTTGTGGTTGCGCAGCACTTCGCCGGTGGCCAGCACGCTGCCGCGTCGTCGGGCGTACTCGATGAAAAAACGCCGCACCGTGTTCCGCCACCGCGGTTCGTCCAGGGGCTCGGCCACCATCCGGAGATGGTCGACCATGTTGCCGCCGTACACGTTCGAGTACAGCCCACCGTCCAGACACGGCAGTGTTGCGTTGAACCAGGCCACATCTGAGTAGGTTGAAACGAACTCGTCGTCACCATCGCGGTCCAGCCGGTGCTGGTAAGGCTGGTAGCTGCCAAAGCGGCGTGGAAGTGCCTCGGGCAGAAGCTTTCTGGCAAGTTCTAGCCAGATCTTGGGCGCACTCGGTGCCGACTCCGGTGAGTACCAATGCAGATCGAGAATGCGGATCAGCTCCGATGTGGGGCGCGGCACTTTGCGGGCACGTTTGGCACCGAGGATGTCCTCGGTCTGCTCGTCGATCGCCACGCCACCCGCGGCCACGGCCAGGGCTTTCGCGAAGCGCCGGGCGGGCTTGATCTCAGCGGGGTTGCTGCCTTCGACGATCACCTGCCAGCTGGTGGTGGGATCCAGCACGTGTGGCACTACGTCGTCGGGCACATCCTCGGGATCGATCTCGTAGGGCCCGAACACGGTGAACGCGTAGTTTTCCTGTTCGCCCCGCAACACCCTCACCTCGTGATCACTGCTGTCGCCGACGGCCAGGCCGGGAATCGACGCGACGATCGTCTCCAGCTCGTCATCGCCGATACTGGTCGGGGCATAGACCGTGAGATCGTAGGACATGGCGTCGACGCTCCTACTCAGGTGACTAACGCGTATTCCCAGGCTGCCATAGACTCAACCGCCAAGCGTGAGAGTGGGGCGGGGCCACCGGTGACGGACGTCGATCCAGAATTGTTCTACGATGCGGCCGCTGCCTACAAGGAGAGCAGCGACCATACCGCCGCCGCGCTGAACAAGCTGACCGCGGTGGACGCCGCCAACGCCGCCGGCACGCACGGGGTGGGCCCGCAGTGGGCAACGGCCTACGACGCCGCCGCTGACGAAGTCGGGCAGGTCGCGTACCGGCTGGTGAATGCCTTTCATAACCTGGGCAGCCTGCTGCGCCAAGACGGGGTCAACCACGACGAAACCGAAGAGGCCTCGACGCTCAACCAGCGGGATGCCTACGGGGCGCCGATCACACCGCCGGGTGAATCCGTGGGAACCTTCATCGACGCGGCCGTAAAGGTGAGTTCGGTTGCGGGAGGCGGCGATCCCGAGCCGCCGCATTGGGATCTGGTGCGCGGCCAGATCACCGACGGCTGGCCGGACGGTCACCCCGACCACGCACTATCGGCCTCGGCAGCATGGGAAACCTTCGGCCACGATCTGGTGGGCATCGACGATCAACCCGGGCCGGAGGAACAACGGTTGATCGTCGACGTCGAGGCGGCAGAAATCGCTTTTGTCATAGACCGACTCAACGAAGCGCGCATGGTCAGCACCGATATCGCGGGCGCATGCGGCGACATGTCGCGCGCGGCCAAGGATTACGGCAACGAGTTGAAATCGGTCAAGGACGACATGGCATTCATTATCAAATGCCTCTACCTGATCGTGACAGCGCTGGATGCCTACCCGCCGCAATTGCATCTCATCGCCGAGGCCATCAAAAACACGTTCATCGCAACGGCGGTCACTCAGATCAACGGGCTCAATGCCGCGCTGCGGGTGACCGCCACGGCGTCGATGAAGGACTTGGGGGTAGCGGGTACCGCGATGGGCACCGCACTGCCGGCGGTCAAATCGATCCTGGCGCTGGTGCCGCGCAGCGTTACTCCCACGCCGACGCAGAGAGTTAACGACAACCGGCGGAAAGGCCGCCGCGCTGAGGAACTCGCCGGGATCAATCCCACCGTGAAGAAGCGGACGATTCAAGTATTTGACCCTGACACCGACGAAGAGCGGACCCGGATTCCGGACGAAATCGACGACCAGACCCACGTGGTTCGCGAGGTCAAGAACGTTCAGAAGTTGGATGCCACCCAACAGATTAGGGATATGGCGCAGTGGGCGAAGGACAACGGATACAAGTTCGTCATCGTGGTAGATAAGGGCCGTACCGATTATTTAGGAATGGTAGCGACAATGAAAACGAAGTACGGATTAGACGTAGAGATCGACGATACGAAGAATTTGTCATGACGTCTTCCGACGACCCCGAGAATTGGTCTCAAGCCAAACAGGCGATGAAGCGCCAGCTGGACGAAGCCGGTATCCCCGAAGACACTGTGTGGGAATTGGTCAACTCCCGCAACGATTATCCGGAGGCAGTACCGATCATTGTTGACTGGTTAGAGCACCTCGACGACCGCGTGCCACCGGATGAAGACCGCCGTGCGTGGCGGGCAGGGCTACTTCGAAATCTGATCACCAAACACGCCAAGGGCAACCGCGCAGCCGCCGATATTCTGTTTCATCAGTTTGAAATTGAACCTCCGCTGACGAATCTGGAACTCGAGGCAGCAGGCTTCGCACTTGCCGAAGTGGCCGACCGCTCCGACTTCGCGCGAGTGGCCGCGCTGATCCGCTCCGAGCGGGACTTTCCCACCAAATCACAGCTCGTGCGCTGGCTCGGCCAATTCAAAACTGAGGAAGCCAAAGCTCTTGCTGTAAGCCAACTCCCGAACCCAAGAACGCGATCGGCGGCCATGGCAGCCTTGGTGCGCCAGAAGGCCACCGGCGTGCGCGGCCCCGTCGCCGTGTACCTCGACGACGAGCACGAGGTGTGGCGCAAGAAAGCCCGCAAGACTCTCGACAAGCTTCCCGACGACTGAAATCCATGATCAGGCATCCATCGCAATTGACGAGAGTGTCAATAACGGGCGTTGGGTGAGCTGACTGAACAGCTGGGAGTGCCCTGCCGCATCTGATGAAAATCGCGCCGCTGAACGGTATTGTTGGCCCATCCTGGGGGGTAGGGCACAGGAGGAGCGGGTTGGTCGCTGGCGACAGCGTTGCCTCGATAGACGACTTGCTGGAACGCGCGGTGCGGGCCATCAACGCTGGAGACCGCGCGACCGCGACCACGTTGGCCGGGCAGGTGCTTTCGGTCGACCGCAGCAACCCTGAGGCCGAGGACCTGCTCAGCGCACCCGCCAACTACGGCGAGATTCGCCGGCTGACAATTTTGGTGGCCGACCTGGTGGATTCGACGGCGCTGTCCACTCGACTAGAGCCCGAGATCTACCACACCCTGGTCGGCCGCTACCGGGAGCAGGTGACCCGGACTGTCGATCGCTACGAGGGGCACATCAGCTCGATCAAAGGCGACGGATTGTTGGCCGTGTTCGGGCATCCCAAGGCACATGAGGACGATGCACGGCGAGCCGTTGCGGCGGGGCTCGACATCATTCGTGTCGTAGCCCAACTCAGCAAGCGAGCCCAAAGCAAGTTTGGTGAGACCATCGACGTTCGAGTCGGCATCCACCGCGGCCTGGTTTATCTCGACACCGACCAGGACGACGTTTACGGGTTCGCCGCGAATTTTGCCGCACGCGTTTCGGGTTTGGCCGAGCCGGGCACGGTCACGGTGTCGGATGCGGTTGCGCCCCTGGTGGATTACTTGTTCGAACTCGAAAACCGCCCGGCCGCAAAGGTGAAGGGCGTCAACGGTTTGATCAACTACCATCAGGTGCTCGGTGAGCGACCCCACACGGCCCCGGTGCGTCGGATACCGCTGATCGGGCGTGACCGCGAGCGCGACTGGTTGCGGCAGAGTTGGCAGCAGGCGTGCGACGGGGCACTGACCAACCCGGGCATCGGATTTTGGGGAGAGCCGGGAATCGGCAAGAGCCGACTCGCCACTGAGGCAGCCGAATTGGTGCGGAGTTCGGGCGCACCGGTGATCGAGCTGTTCGGTTCCCCGCTGCACACCGACACCGGCTTGCACCCGATACGACGGCTGATCGAGCGCCGATGCGGCATCACCCGGCTCACTGCCGGGAGAGAGCGGCTGGGCTTGCTGAAGGACGAATTACGCAGCTGCGGAATGGAACCCGACAGTGTAGTGCCGTTATTCGCTCCGATCATCGGGGTCGGCCCCGAGCAGGGCTATAACGCGGCTGCCGTAGAAGGCCGAGCTCTTTACGAATTGATCAAGACGACTGTTCAGCAATATCTGCGGGCCTGCATCGGTGATCAAGCCGGGCTCGTGATCGCCGAGGATCTGCACTGGTACGACCCCTCTACCCTGGATCTGGTCAATTCGCTGCTCACCTGCACCGACGGACGACTACTAGTGGTACTCACCGGACGTGACGGCGATTGGCTGCGAACAGACTGGCCGACAACACATTTCGAGCTCGCACCGTTGACCGACGAGCAGTCCGATGCGCTCATCAGCGCATTAGCCCCGTCGGCGACCGACGACCAGCGCGCGGCGGTGCGCAACAGATGCGACGGTGTCCCGTTCTACATCGAACACGTCGTCGGTGAGCTCGATATCTCGGCGGGGGTGCCCGAGGCACTGTACGAGTCGCTCTTCGCCCGGCTGCACCGCCCGCACGCCGATGTAGTGCCGGTGGTGGAGGCGGCCGCGGTCATCGGGCGCGCTGGCGATCTCGCGTTGCTGCGGTCGGTGGTCGGACCGACCAATACCAACGTCGACGCCGTCGTCACCGAACTTGTGCGGGCACGAGTACTCGAGCGGCGTGGAGACAACCGGTGGCGCTTCCGCCATGAGCTGTTTCGCGAAGTGGCCGCCGAGCTGGCCCCGCCATCGCAGGCTCGGGACTTGCATGCCCGTGCGGCCCGAGCTCTGGTCGATGCGGCCGTCGGCGCTGAACCGGATTGGCCCTTGGTCGCAAGCCATTTCGCGCAGGCATGGCACTACAAGGAAGCCGTCGAGGCCTGTCGGAAGGCTTCGGTGAGCGCCCGACGCCGGGGCGCCATCCATGAGG
Source organism: Mycobacterium sp. 050272 (assembly GCF_039023525.1). Classification (NCBI taxonomy): domain Bacteria; kingdom Bacillati; phylum Actinomycetota; class Actinomycetes; order Mycobacteriales; family Mycobacteriaceae; genus Mycobacterium; species Mycobacterium sp. 050272. Next base: position 524,643 of record NZ_JBCHKV010000001.1, read on the forward strand.
CGGTCGAATGCCTGACCAAGGCGATCGGCGAGCTGGGCCACTGTACTGCGGGATCTGAGCGGGACCGCACCGAAATCGCCATCCGGATGGAACGCGGGTTCCTAGCGGGCGCAACGCACGGCAGCATGAGCGGTGAGGGACCCGCCGACTTTCAGCGCTGCCTCGCGATAGCGAGCGACGGAAACTATGAAGAGGAACTCCTGACTACGCTTACCGGCCTCATCGGCTACTACGTGCCGCGGGCCGAACTGCATCGAGCCCACGAGCTGATCGACTCACTGTCCGCCCGCATCATCAAAAATCGACCCTGGAGTCACCCGGCAATAGCATCGGTATTGGGTTCCGTCGTCTGGTTAGAAGGTGACTTCATGGGCGCCCGCGAACACCTGATGCAGGCACTGGCCGATAGTTCCGCGGCCGATCCAAACGTACTGGACACCGCATGGTGGGTGAACGTCGACCCGATCTCGTTGGCGCACACGTACATGGCACTGACGCATACGGTGTGCGGTGACCTCGACCGTGCCAACACTCAGTTGACCGATTCATTCCGGCGATGCGATGGCCTGGGGTTTCCGCGGAATGCCTACAACCGGGCGAATACCTATTACATGGAAATCTGGGTGCGGCTGGAAAACAGCCAAATAGACAAGGCCGAGAAGCTGGTGGCGGAGCTTCGGATGCTCAGCGCGCAGTCGGGACTTGACGTATGGCAGTTGGTCGGTAGAACCGAACACGCAGCGGTGAAGGCGCTAATCGCGCTGAGAGAAAACGAAGATGCGGCGACGCTGGGCGCCCGCGCGGAGAAGCTGGCACGGTGGATCGACGGCTCCCGACACATGCACCTCAATATGTTTCTCACGTTTCACGATGCGATCGTCGGCCGCCTGCTGATTGCGGCGGGCAGGCCCGACCTGGCACGGAAACGATTGGAGATGGCGCTGCAGCACGCGGAAGTAACGGGCATGCACTTCTACGATGGCGAGCTGATGCGCGTGCGGGCACAGACGTTCGCCGACGCGCAAACGCGTCGCAATGCCCTGACGGCCGCACTCGACTTCACCCGGCATCAAGGCGCGACACTCTTCGAATTGCGCTGCTGTTTAGATCTTCTCGACATCGACGGCAGTTCTGAACGGAGCATGCTCGTTGACGTCGTCCGCCGCTTTCCGGGTGACACTCGATGGCCGGAACTGGCCCGAGCAGAGAGCATCCTCTCGAAGCCTTGCGGTCGCGGCTAGATCAGCGGTATCCCTTCTCAGGCTTGTACGGAGTATTCGATACGTCTTCGAGCGCTCGAAGGTTGCTAACCACGTCGCGGCATTCATGCTTACCAATGAGACGAACGAGTGCAGGGAACGGAGTAAACCGTGCGGGCGGCTGCAGATACCAGGAGCCAAGCGCCGCCGTCCAGGCTTCCTGGTGCACTGTTTTCTCGAGGACACTCGACGAGTGCGTCGCCAGATAATAGGCGAAATCCCAAGCCCCCCTGCGTAATTTCCTCAGCGAACGCTGCAAAAAACCGATCTCACCCGGTATCAACCAGCGGGTCCAGCGTATCTCCGGTGAAAGCTGGTCGATGACCCTGAGGACGTCTGGTAGTTGCTTGAACAGGATAGTGTTGACGCGGTTGTAATCGTCCGCCAAGCTGTCCATCGAGTTAGGCGCGACGGCGAAGACTGCGAGCCCGAGATCGAATGTAATGTGGGCATTCATCCCGGCCATCAAGTGCTGCAGAATGATCGCCTGACCGTCGTGGTCTCCGACGAACGAGACCGTCCATGGCAAGCTTGGGTCGTCACCTTTGGCCGGGTGGAAATAGGCATTCAACGCATTGAAATATCGAGTGGCGAAAGCGATGTCGAGTGCTTCCATTCGGGGCCCGTCATCGAAGATTCTATCGTTGACCGCGTCGCGAATCGCCAGGGTCGTCCGCTTGTAAAGAACCGCAAAGTAGCCGATATGACTCTTGGTTTCGGTTGCCCAACCAATGATCTCGTCGATGTTGCGTAGTACGTCGTCGATGGTTTTGGGTTCATTGAGCCGGTTAAGTCGGAGCGCCGAACTGGTAGGTATGGGAGCAGACATACCGAAAGACCTTTCATTTCAGGCGAAACGCGTGTTATTGCTTCGACAACCCCCAGTCTCTGGCGAGGTGATCGGGTATGTCGAACGGTGCCCGCTCCCCACCGCGTTCGAACGCGAACAGTCCCTGCATCAGATCGCGTGCGAAGGGCCGGGCTAGTTCCGAAACGAGCTGATAGCGTGGAGAATTCCGCAAATTACGGCCGAAGATGAGAACCCAAACCCTGTTGACGACCCGGGTGACACGTCCGAGGTCGTCGGTAAAGCTCGACGTCGGCACCTTCAGCATGTCGGCGTAAGTGTCGCCGATCAGGTGCCGTATCAACGGCGGAATCGTCTTGTCGAAGTCGCGACCGGGCGTCAGTTCGTCGAGCAGCTCCATCAGCGCCCTGGCCATGTCTTGCCCTTGCGACGACGCCGTGAACTGCCGGCGACGGATGGTCTCGACCAGGTCGGTGGCATCGTCAACACCGCGCACCCGCATGTCGTCGTCGATGCCGAGCAGGTGGGCGATCACGTTCCACAGATGCAGATAGGCCTCGCAATCCTCGTCGGAGACGCGCACTCCCAACCGGCGCATCGGCTCGACGGGGACATAGGAGAACGAGAGCATGGTGCCGGCGAGATCCTCCTGGTTGATTGGTATGCCCCAGTGGGGATCCCAGAAGCCGGGCTCCTTCAGACTGCGGTCCTCGATCAGCTTGCGCACCGCGGCGTGCATCAGGCGGATGTGCTGGATGGTGCGAAAGCCCTTGCCTTGCGGCTCGAAGCTGCCGACGGCGAGCACATTCATCAAGAACTGGCCGGTCTCGATCACTCGCCGGCGCGCATCGTCATTGAGCCGGGCAGTCAGCCAGAGCACCTTCACGCCGTTGGCCGCCGCGTACGCCGACGGCAGGGATGCACAGAACAGACACAGGGAGATCTGCAGTCCCCAGGTTTCGAACAACTTCTGCCCGCGGTTGATCTTGGACAGGTCGGCCCAGCCCGGCAGCGTCATGTTATGGGCCAGGTAGTTTTGGACCGGCCCGGGCAAGCCCGCGGGCACCAGCTGGTCGTTGCGCACCAGGGTGCGGATCAAATCATTGACTGCCTGGACACTGCCCTGCTGGAACAGCTCTTCGACGACGTCGTCCGCCACGGGATCCCCGTGCTCACGCTTGCTGTTGAGCAGCTCGTCCGTCCACCGGGAGCCCCCAGGTGCGCCCGTCATGCAGGCAGCATGGCAGATGGGTAGGCCTTCTTGCTAGAGCCGAGAGCCGCTCAACGTAGATATAGGTAGTCGGCTACTCGCTCGCTGCCCTAACGGCCCTTGCGCGGCTGCCACACCACCAGCGCGGTGCTCTTGGGCACCACCGCGACATCGCGGCGCTGGTTGGCGCGCAGCATGGCAATTTCCTCGGCCATCTCCTTAAGCCGCGACTGCAGTGCCTCGACCTGATTGGTCAGCTCGATGATCCGCTTGATGCCGGCAAGGTTGACGCCTTCGTCCTGTGAGAGCCGCTGCACCTCACGCAACAGATCCACATCGTGCTGCGAATAACGCCGTCCGCCACCGGAAGTGCGGCTCGGTGTCACCAGCCCGAGGCGATCGTAGGTGCGCAAGGTCTGCGCATGCATGCCAGCCAGCTCGGCGGCCACCGAGATCAAAAAGGTGCGGGCATCCTCTCGCTTGGAGTTCTTCGCCATCAGCGGTTACCCGCCCACCCCGCGCGCGGGTTGAACCCACTGGCGCGCTCGGCCTCCGCATAGGCCTCCAGTGCCTCCTGCGCGGCGCCTTCCAAGTTCGGTGGCACAGCTACTTTCACGGTGACCAGCAGGTCCCCGCTGCCGCCGCTGCGCTTGGGCACACCGCGTCCGCGCACCCGCAGGATCCGACCGTCGGCGGTGCCCTTAGGCACCCGCACGCCAACCTTGCCGTCCAGCGTGGGAACCGAAAGCGTTGATCCCAAGGCCAATTCGCTGAAGCTGACCGGCACCGTCACGGTGAGGTCGTCGCCGTCGCGGCTGAAGACCTTGTCCGGCCGCACATGCACCGTCACGTAGAGGTCACCCGACGGCGCGCCGCGCAACCCGGCCTCACCCTGCCCGGGCAGCCGAATCCGTTGCCCGTCTTCGACACCGGGAGGGATTCGCACGTTGATGGTGCGGGTGCGAGTGGTGACGCCGGTGCCTTTGCACTCGTCGCAAGGGTGCTCGATGATCGAACCACTGCCCCGGCAATCGGTGCAGGGCTCGGAGAACCCGAATGCACCCTGGTTGCTGCTGACCACGCCGGCGCCGTTACAGGTGGGGCACACCTTCGGACTGGTACCCGGACGTGCGCCGCTGCCATGGCAATTGGTGCATGGTGCCGGGCTGGTCAACCGCAACGGCATCGCGACGCCATTGGCGGCCTCGACGAAATCCAGCTCGGTTTCGGTTTCCAGATCGTTGCCACGCCGCGGCCGGCTGGGACGACCGCTCGCGCCGCGTCCGAACAAGCCACCGAACAGGTCACCGATGTTGGTGCCGCCGCTGCGGCCCGCGGCGTCGAACAGATCGTTGAGATTGAACTCGGCGCCGTCGCCACCCACGTTGAAACCACCGAAGCCGCCGGTGTCGAACCGCCGACCGCCAAGACCACCACCGGCGAAGAGCCGACGGGTTTCGTCGTACTCCTTGCGCTTGGCCGGATCCGACAGCACGTTGTGCGCTTCCGACACCGCTTTGAACCGTTCTCCGGCGGCGGGGTTGTCGGGATTCGCATCGGGATGCAGGTCACGCGCCAACTTGCGATAGGCGCGCTTTATCTCTTCGGGGCTGGCGTCAGAGGAGACGCCAAGCTCCTTATAGAAGTCCTTTTCGACCCATTCACGCTGGGCCATGTCGCGTCACCTCCCCTCACCTTTCGCTGTTTCGGTTGTGCTGATTCTGTGCCTTAATCACCGGCGGTGTCGGCATTTTCGTCGGTGTCGCTCGCAGCGGGGTCCGCACTCGGCGAGGCACTGGCGTCGTCGCCCGCGCCCGAGACCGTGTCCACGACGCCAACCAGGGCGTGACGCAACACGTTCTCGCCCAGTTTGTAGCCCTCGCGCATCACGGTGCCGATCACCGGTTTGGAGCCCTCGCCGCCATCACCTTCGTGTTGGACGGCTTCGTGTAGCACCGGGTCGAAATCTTCGCCCTCGGCCCCGAACGCCACCAGACCGAGTCCGCTCAGCGCGCTCATCAGCTTGTCGGCAACCGACTTCAGCGGACCCGATTCCAGGTCACCGTGCTTGCGCGCGCGCTCGAGATCGTCGATCACGCCCAGCAATTGGCTGACAACGGTGGCCTTGGCCCGATCCGCCGCGGCCTGCTGGTCGCGCAGCGCACGCTTGCGATAGTTCGCGAAGTCGGCTTGTACCCGTTGCAGGTCGGCGATCAGTTCGGCCGCCTTGCCCGCCTCCTCCGGAGTTTCGCCGGCGAACGACTCGGACGCTGCCCCGCCCGGCGCCCCAGCTGTTTGGGGGCCGGGTGGGACATCGCGCACTTCTCCGGTCTCGGGATCAATCCGCCGCTTGTCGGTGACCGTTACCTGTTCTTGGGGATTGCCATCCCGTTGTTGATTTCCTTGAGTCACTTGGACTCCCGGTCGTCGTCGACCACCTCCGCGTCCACGACATCATCTGCGGAGCCGGATGAGCTGCCGGACTCGGCGCCGCCGGCCTGGCCGCCGGCCGCTTGAGTGGCTTCGTAGATCGCCTGACCCAGCGCCTGAGACTCCTGGCCCAGCTTCTCCATCGCCGCCTTGATCGCGGAGATGTCGGTGCCGCCCAGCGCCGACTTGGCCTCGGCGATCGCGCCGTCGACCTTGGCCAGCGTCTCCTCGGGAACCTGCGACCCGCCCTCGGCTTCGCGCTGCTCCTTGATGAACTTCTCGGTCTGGTAGACCAGCGACTCGGCCTGGTTGCGAACGTCGGCCTCTTCGCGCCGTTTGCGGTCCTCCTCGGCGTGCGCCTCGGCGTCCTTGATCATCCGGTCGATCTCCTCCTTGGACAGGCCGGAGCCCTCCTGGATTTTGATCGTGTTCTCCTTACCGGTGCCCTTGTCCTTGGCGGTGACGTGCACGATGCCGTTGGCGTCGATGTCGAAGGTGACCTCGATCTGTGGGACACCGCGTGGAGCCGGTGGGATACCGGTCAGCTCGAACGAGCCGAGCAGCTTGTTGTGCGAAGCGATTTCGCGCTCACCCTGGAAGACCTGGATCTGCACCGACGGCTGATTGTCGTCGGCCGTGGTGAAGGTCTCCGACCGCTTGGTCGGGATGGTGGTGTTGCGTTCGATCAGCTTGGTCATCACGCCACCCTTGGTCTCAATGCCAAGGCTCAGCGGTGTGACATCAAGCAGCAGAACGTCTTTCACCTCACCCTTGAGGACACCCGCCTGCAGCGCGGCACCAACAGCCACCACCTCATCGGGGTTGACGCCCTTGTTGGGCTCCTTGCCGCCGGTGAGCTCCTTGACCAGCTCGGTCACCGCCGGCATGCGGGTGGAACCACCCACCAGCACCACGTGGTCGATCTCGGACACCGAGATGCCGGCGTCCTTGATGACCGACTGGAACGGCTGACGCGTGCGGTCGAGCAGATCCTGTGTGATGCGCTGGAATTCGGCACGGGTCAGCTGCTCGTCGAGGAACAGCGGGTTCTTGTCCGAGTCGACGGTGATGTAAGGCAGGTTGATAGAGGTGCTCTGCGAACTCGAGAGCTCGATCTTGGCCTTCTCGGCGGCCTCACGCAGCCGCTGCATCGCCATCTTGTCCTTGGTCAGGTCAATTCCGCTGGTGCCCTTGAACTTGTCGACGAGCCACTCGACGACACGGTCATCCCAGTCGTCACCACCGAGGTGGTTGTCACCACTGGTGGCGCGGACCTCGACCACACCCTCGCCGATCTCGAGCAGCGAGACGTCGAACGTACCGCCACCGAGGTCGAAGACCAGGATGGTCTGTTCCTTCTCGCCCTTGTCCAGGCCGTAGGCCAATGCCGCCGCGGTCGGCTCGTTGACGATGCGCAGCACGTTGAGGCCGGCGATCTGGCCGGCTTCCTTAGTGGCCTGACGCTGGGCGTCGTTGAAGTACGCGGGCACGGTCACGACCGCGTCGGCGACGTCCTCACCCAGGTACGCTTCCGCGTCGCGCTTCAGCTTCTGCAGAATGCGGGCGCTGATCTCCTGAGCGGTGTATTTCTTGTCGTCGATCTCGATGGACCAGTCGGTGCCCATGTGCCGCTTGACCGAACGGATGGTGCGGTCAACGTTGGTGACCGCCTGGTTCTTGGCGGGCTGGCCGACGAGCACCTCACCGTTGCGCGCGAAGGCGACGATAGACGGTGTGGTGCGTGAGCCCTCGGAGTTGGCGACGACCACGGGGTCGCCACCTTCCAGGACTGCGACGACGGAGTTGGTGGTCCCGAGGTCGATACCGACCGCACGAGCCATAGTGATTCCTCCTGATTGTGTAGAGCTTCTTTGGTGCCACTATGCTGAGTGAACCCCGCTCAAGTCTGCCCCCGAGGGTGCCGACCTGTCAACCCGGTATTGAGTCTGGGTCACTCAACTTGTCGATGATGCTAACGATTGGTGTCGGCAGCTTGTTCCCGGGGGCCTTACGATCTTTGCAACGGGTTTGATCAGCCCGAGTACCAGCGGTTACGGCCCGGTTGTCAAATTCGCCGTGTCTTGGAAATGACGTTCTTGTTAATTACGCATGCGTAGCACAACGAATCCGTAGCGTCCGCACTTGTCTAGTACATGTGCCTGAAATTCCTCCGCCAGAAGGGTGATGCGTCATGACTGCTCCGCGGGTCGTCGTTTCCCGGCGCACCACCCCACAGTGTCGGCTCCACCTGCGATGAAGGCCGGCTGTTCGACCTCGCGATCTGCGTGGTGGCACGAGTGGGCCGCCCCGTTGTGGATCGGCTGCAACTTCACCGCCTGGATGCGCCTGCTGATCCGCAACCGCTTCGCGGTGCACTGGAGCCGCTGGCACTACGCCGTGCTCTACACCGGCCTGTCCGTCGTCAACTCTTTCCTGGGGACGTGGCAGAACATCGTGTTCAGCAGGCGGGTCGCCAACACGGCCGTCGGCCATGCGCCGATCTTCATCATCGGGCACTGGCGCAGCGGCACCACCATGCTGCACGAAATGATGGTGCTCGACGAGCATCACACCGGTCCGACGACTTACGAATGCATTGCGCCGCACCACTTTCTGCTGACCGAGCGGTTCGCCCGCTTCGCCGAATTCCTCACGTCGAAGCATCGCGCGATGGACAACATGGACATGAGCATGGCGCACCCACAGGAAGATGAGTTCGCCTGGTGCATGCTGGGACTGCCCTCGCCCTACCTCACCATCGCGTTCCCGAATCGGCCCACCCAGGACGAGCATTACCTGGACATGGACCAGCTGAGCGCCCAAGAACTGGAAACTTGGAAGCAGACCTTCTTCCGGTTCGTTCAGCAGCTGTACTTTCGCCGCCGCAAGGCAATCGTCCTGAAGAGTCCGACGCACAGTTTCCGGATCAAGGTGCTGCTGGACATATTTCCGCAGGCGAAGTTCATCCACATCGTCCGAGATCCGTACGTCGTCTATCCCTCGACCGTGAACCTGTTCAAGTCGTTCTCCCTGGTGCACGGGCTGCAGCGGCCAACCTTCCAGGGACTCGATGAAAACGTCCTGTCCAACTACCTCGACCTGCATCGGAAGCTGGACGAAGGACGCGAACTCGTTGACCCGTCACGGTTTTACGAGCTGCGCTACGAGGATTTGATCGGCGATCCCGAGGGCCAGCTGCGCAGGATGTATGAGCATCTGGACCTGGGTGACTTCGATCGGTACCTGCCACGGCTGCGGAAATACCTCGACGACAAGGCTTCCTACCGCACGAACAAGTACGAAGTGACGGCCGAACAGCGCGCGATCATCGCGGAGCGCTGGGCCGAGGTGATCGATCGCTACGGCTACGGGGCGGTGGCCGAGGATGCGGCGCTTGAACAGGTAGCCATCGCAAGCTGATTCAGCGGGACGCGACTTCGTCGATCAGCGCGAGGACGGCGCGGGTAGCCGCGCTGGTCGACCGGGCCGCGGATGTGGTGACGAACAGTCGCCATTCGAGGTCGTAATCGCTGACGCGCAGCGTGGCCAGGCCGAAATCGTCGATCTCGTCGAGGATGGTCCAACTGAGAAAGCCGATCCCCAGGCCGTTGCGGATGTAGGTCGCGGCCGTGCCGAGGTCGGCGACCTCCACCGCGACGGTCCGTTCCACACCGGCGGCGGTGAACGCGTTGTCGATCACGGTTCTGGTGCCGTATCCCGGCGGGCTGTCGACGAACGACATTCCTTCCAGCTCAGCCAGCGGCACCGAATCACGTTGGGCCAGTGGATGATCGGCCGGTACGACCAAAAGTAGCGGAACAGCCGCGACGAGCCGGGCGTTTAGGTCGGCCGGCGGCGGGCCGGTGAAGACCAGAAAGGCGACGTCGAGATCGCCGTCGCGCAGCTGGCGGGCGAGGCCGGCCGATCCCGCGCTGGCGGCCCGCAAGTGCACCGTCACTCCCGGATGCCGGGTATGCAGTTCGGCCAGCACCGCGGGCATGTCGATCACGCTGATCGACGTCAGAATCCCCACCGTGACGGTGCCGCGGATTGAGCCGCGGGTGGCGTTGACGGCGTCCTTGGCCGCGCGGGCGGCATCCAGGGTTTCGCGGGCACGGGGTCGCAGCTCCTCCCCCGCTGGAGTCAGCTCGACACCCGCCGAACCCCGGACGAATAGCTCTGCGCCGAGTTCTCGTTCCAGCGCCTTGATCGTCGCCGACACACCCGATTGGACGACGTGCAACTTTTTCGCGGCCTCGGTGAAGCTCCGGTTATCCGCGACGGCGAGGAAGTACTCCAGATGACGCAGCTCCATGCAGCAATTATCACCGCCCGTGCTAGTACCCATCAGAACATTTCGTTGGCCCTGATGCCGCAGGTAACCGTAGCGTCGACGACGTCGAGCGTGACTGACCGCCCGTCGACCGCCCCCACCCCCCAACCTTGCTGGACGTGCCAATGACTCTGCAAGCTCCCGCCCTGACCAGGACCAGAACACGCTGGTCGTCTGCCTCCACCGACGACCAATTCGTCGTCGAGAACCCCGCGACGGGCCGAACCGTCACCGTGGTGCAGGGAGCGGGACCCAACGAGGTCGACCAGGCGGTGCGCAAAGCCCACGCCGCACACTTGCGCTGGAAGCAGCGGCCGGCCCGGGAGCGCGGGGGCTATCTGCGTCAGATCGCCGAAGTCATCCGCGCGCATGCGGACGAACTCGCGGTGCTCGAGTCACGGGAAATGGGCAAGCCGATCGCCCAGGCGCGCCAGTTCGACCTCGAAGCGGCGATCTCGATCTTCGAGTTCTTCAGCAGCATCGTGGAGAGCCTGCCGAACAAGGCACGCGACCACGACACCGTCCTGGACGTCACGACGCTCGAGCCGTACGGCGTGATCGCGGCCATCGTGCCGTTCAACTGGCCACCCATCCACACCGCCGGAAAGATCGCTCCGGCACTGGCCGTCGGCAACGCCGTCGTGCTGAAGCCACCGGAGCAGACCCCATCGGTCGTGCTGCGCATGGTCGAGCTGATCCAGTCGGTGCTGCCGGACCGCGTGGTGCACGCCGTGCCGGGCAAGGGCGAGGTGGGTGCCGCGCTCGCCGGACATCGCCTGGTGGGCAAGGTGTCCTTCACCGGGTCGCCGCGGACGGGTTCGGCCGTGATGCGCAACGCCGCCTGCAACCTGACCCCGACGCTGATGGAACTGGGCGGCAAGAACCCGTTGATCGTCTTCGACGACGCCAACATGCACGAAGCGCTGATGGCGGCCATCGACGGTGGCTTCTTCAACCAAGGCGAGGCGTGCACCGCATCGTCGCGAATCCTGGTGCAGGACAAGATCTATAACGAGTTCGCCGCGAAGCTGTGCAAGGCGGTGACAAAGCTGCGGGTGGGTGACGGAGCCGATCCCACGACGGACGTTGGGCCGTTGGTCACCCGTGCGCAGCAGAAGCAGGTGCTGGACTACCTCAAGCTCGGGGTGGCCGAAGGCGCGCGTATCGCCGCCCAGGCGCCGCTGCCCGACGACCCTCGCCTGGCCGACGGGTTCTATGTGTCGCCAACCGTGCTGACCGACGTGACTCCGCGGATGCGGGTCGCCCGGGAGGAGATTTTCGGACCGGTCGTCACGCTGATCCCGTTCACCGAGGAGGTGGAGGCGGTGCGAATCGCCAACAGCACTCCGTTCGGACTGGTGGCGGCGGTGTTCACCCAGGACGGCGACCGCGCGTTGCGGGTGAGCCGGCAGATCCGGGCCGGCGCCGTCTTCGTCAACAACTATGTCCGGATCGCGATCGGCACCGGATTCGGCGGGGTCGGCCACAGCGGATTCGGACGCGAGCACGCCGAGGAGACGTTGGCCGAATACGGCTACACCAAGACGATTCGGTGGGCCGCCAAGCGCGACGAACTGCCGTATTGGACCGCGGCCAGCCGCGTGCTGGAGAGCTGAGGACAGCTAAGTGCGAACCATCGCACTCGAAGAGCATTACGCCACAGCGGGATTCCTGAGCGGACCGGGGAGCTGGCTCGCATCGCGCGCGGGCGTGATCGAGCCCATCGCCGATCTCGGCGACGATCGCATCACCGCGATGGACGAGGCGGGTATCGATCTGGCGGTGCTGTCACTGGCCGCGCCCGGTGTCGAGCAGCTGGACGGCCCGAAAGCCGTTCCGCTGGCCCGCGAATGCAACGACGAACTCGCGGCAGCGGTCGCCCGGTACCCCGGGCGGCTGGCGGGCTTCGCCTGCGTGCCGATCAGCGCGCCCGACGCGGCGGCCGACGAATTGGAGCGGGCGATGCGCACGCTCGGCTTCGTGGGCGCGGTGATCAACGGGCACAGCCAAGGTCGCTATCTGGACGAACCGTTCTTCGAGCCGATTCTCGATCGCGCGGCGACGCTGAACGCTCCGATCTATCTACACCCGACGATCCCGCCGGCGGGTGTCATCGAGTCCAGCTACGCGGGGTTCTCCCCCGAGGTCACGTTTGCCTTCGCGACCGTGGGGTGGGGCTGGCACATCAACACCGCCACACACCTGCTGCGGCTGATTCTCGGTGGCGTATTCGACCGCTACCCGCAGTTGCAGATCGTGATCGGGCACATGGGCGAGGCGACGTCGTTCATGCTGCCCCGCTTCGACGCCACGCTGGGGCCGGAACTGACCGGACTGAACCACCCCGTGAGCACCTACCTGCGCCGCAACGTGCACTACACGTTCGCCAACTTCAATGACGAAGCGACATACGCCAACCTGGTCGCCCAGGTCGGGATCGACCGGGTGGCGTTCTCGGCCGACTATCCGTTCGGGTCGATGAAGGCCGCCCGCGCGTTCCTGGATGGGCTCGCGCTGACCGACGACGAACGGGCGCGCATCAGCCACCGCAACGCCGAGAAGCTGCTGGGTCTGTGACTTATCCGGCTGCCGACCCCTGCGGCCAGCAAGACTCCGGTGAACTGCGCCACACTCCCATGGTGCCTCCGAGCGTTCGGTCACCACGCGCCTGCGGCGTGGCCATAACACTTTGCTATCGACGGCATTCCAAACGCGCGTCGCCCCAACACAATGCGCCGTCTGCTACGTAGTCTGCTTCTGATATCTCCAAGATTCGGGAGCGACGCGTGCGGTTTTCGCAGAGGACACGGTGGAGTCTTGCCGGTGGAACCTTGCTGCTTTCGCCCGTATTGGTGATCAGTCCCATGCTGATCAACGGCTGCTCGTCCGTCATCGAGGGCAGACCGGTCGCCGCGCCGGGCGCCGGACCGACCGAACCCGCATTTCCCGCACCGAGGCCCAGCGCCGCGCCGTCGAACCCCACCGGGATCCCGCCGACGACGCCGGTCAACCCGAACGCACCGGCCGGCGCGATTCCGCTGCCGCCCGACCAGAACGGCTACGTCTTCATCGAGACCAAGTCCGGCGTCACGCGCTGCCAGATCAACAAGGACAGCGTCGGGTGCGAGGCACCGTTCACCGACTCACCCATGCAGGATGGTGAACACGCCAACGGCGTTCACATCACCTCTGCCGGTTCCGTGCAGTGGATCTTGGGCAACCTGGGCGCCATTCCCACCGTCCCGATCGACTACAAGACCTACGATGCGCAGGGCTGGACGATCGAGGCGTCCGAGGCCGGTACCAAGTTCACCAACGCGCGGACCGGACACGGCATGTTCGTCAGCGTGGAGAAGGTCACCACGTTCTAACCCAGGTCAGTACGATCGGTGCCGTGGCAGGCCCCCCGGACGACTTCAGCAACGAGGCGACGCGGTATAGGGGCGTCGGCAGGGGCGATCACACACCGGCCGATGAACCGCCGCCGCCCGCTCCGCACCCGACGGAGCCCCCGCTGGATCCTTTCGACGAGGACACCGAACCCACCCCGTGGTACCGCAAACCGGTAGGGCTCATCATCTGGGGCCTGTCCGTTGCGATCCTGATCGCCCTGATCGTCTATGGGATCATCGAGCTCATCGGAGACCAGGGCACCAGTAACGCCCCGAAAACCACCACGACCACGCCGCATTCCACCACCACCATGACGACGACCACGACCACCACGACGAGTCCGCCGTCGGCCACCACGACCACCGAGCCACCCACCAGCAGCGCCGTCGAGTCGCCGGAGCCGCAGCCGACGCATCAGCCGACCCAGCAGCAACCGACGCGTCGCCATCACTGGCCATCGTGGCTGCCGACGACCGTGCCCGCGATCCCCTAACGAGTTGGTTGCAATTAAGTCAACGTTTGACGGCCGATCCGAACCTGCCCGTGTGGGTCCCACCTCGGCCGACACCGCCCCGATAGTCTCAGCGACCATGGCAAGGCACGCGCCGGCAGACCATTTCGTCGACGACGAACCGACCGTCTACATCCACTACGGAGACGACGAGTACGGCAGCGCGCAGCCCGACCCTGACGACCCGATTCCGGGTTGGCGTAAACCAATTGCGTTGGCCGGGTGGGGCGTGCTCATCGCGGTCCTGATCGCGCTGATCGTCTGGGGCATCATCCAGCTCCTGCGTGGCGCCCCGCCACAGGAGCCGGTAACGGGCCCCACTTTGGTGCCGTCCACCTCGACGCCTCGATCGTTCAACACGACCAGCGCGGCGCCCACGGTGTCGAGCGAGCCGCCGGCCACCACACCCACCGACACTCCGACGGCGTCCACCGAGGACACACCGCCCTCGACCGCCACCACCACTGCGACCACGCCGTCGGGCCAGACGTACCCAGTGCCACAGCTGCCGTCGGTGATCACGCTGCCCCCGCTGCCCGGGCTACCGACCGAGATCACGCTGCCGCCCGGTCTGTGAAACGGGCCCCCACCTAGACTCGCGGGAACCCACAGCCACATTTACGACAACGCACAGGGGAACGCCAGATGTCCGAGTCGCTCGGGTTGTCCATCGGGATGGCCAACCTGGTCGCGGCCCGTGCCGGTGGCGACGCGGTGACTCGCAGATCCGTGCTCACCCTGTTCGACCAGCGGGCATCCGAAGTAGGCCTGCCGGAGGAAAGTCCGGATCCGGCCGAAGCCGGCCTGGTGATGCGGGGGTTCGTCGAACGGGTCGGGGACCGCACTCCGCTGGTGGCCGCCGACGGGACGAAGTACCTCGGCGACGCGCTGACGGTCGAAGCGCTCGAGGCGATGGCCCGGACCGTCGACTACGGAACACCGGTCACGATCGCGGTCCCCGCGTACTGGTCGCCGGCGCAGTCCGCGGCCCTGCGTGAGGAATTCTTCGCCCAGCCGGGCCTGGCGCCGGGTGGCGTACCGCCGGCGCTGATCTCCGATGCCACCGCCGCACTCACCGCGCTGCGAGCCGAACCCGACTTCCCGACCGAGGGCATCGTCGCGTTGTGCGACTTCGGCGCCGGCGGCACCACCGTGACGCTGAGCGACGCCGGGTCGGACTTTGCCCAGATCGGGCCGTCGGTGCGGTATGCCGAATTCTCCGGCGACGGGATCGACGAGCTCATCCTCGATCACCTGCGTGAGGCCATTCCGGCCGACACAAGCGGCGGCGTGGCCAGCACGACACGGATGGGCTCGATGGCCCGCCTGCTCGAACACTGCCGCCGCGCCAAGGAAGAGCTGTCGACAACGACCACGACCACCCTGCCCGCGGTCACCGGCGAGGATGTTGAGTTGTCCCGCAACGAGTTCGAAGAACTCATTTCCGGTCCGCTGGACGAATTCGTTACGGGCATCGAAAACATCTTGCAGCGCAACGACATTCCGACCTCCAGTCTGACCGCCGTGGCCACGGTCGGTGGTGGCGCAGCCATCCCGCTGCTGGCCACCCGCCTTTCCGAACGTCTCGGGGTGCCGGTGCGCACCGCGCCGCAGCCGGGGCTCACCGCCGCACTCGGCGCCGCTGTCTTCGGCCAACAACACCCCTCCCCGAGCGCACTGGCAAGTCCCGTCGCCGAGAACCCGACGCAATTGGCCGCCGCGGCACCGTCCGACATGACCCAGGTCATGCCGAACGCCCGGGTCGAAGAAGAGCGTCCGCTGGCGTGGTCGGAGGACGACGACGAGGAAGATCCCGTCCCCTACACCGGCCCCGAGCACAGCGGCCAATATGTCCGCGACGCAATGGATTTCGAGGACGGCGACGACGGCCCTTACCCCGCCCCGCCAGTGTGGTACCAGCGTCCCGCCGTGGTGTTGAGCCTGGCTGCCGCAGCCGCGGCCGTCCTGGTGGCCGTGATACTGGCGTTGACGCTCGGCGAGGAGAAGCCCGCGCCGGTGCAGACCCCGCCTACTCAACCGACGGCCCCCTCGCCGGAGCAGACGGTGACGATCACCGAGTCGAACACCAACCCGGCCACGACGACGACGCCGCCACCGCCACCACCGTCGACCACCACCACCGAGGCGCCACCGGTGACAACGACCACGACCGAGGCGCCGCCCACCACGACCTATCAGCCGCCGAGCACCACCACGGCCCCGCCGCCCACGACCACCTTTACGCCGCCGCCGCCGACCGAACGGGAGAGGCCGCACTGGCCGTGGCGGCGCTACTGAGGCCGAGCGCCGTGGGCGGCGAATTCAGCGACCATCGCCTCGGCGCTGCGCACCGCGGCACGGCACGCCTTGGTGGTGAATGGGTCGTTGAGCGGATGCTCGGCCCGGCGGCGCCAGCGCTGCGCCGCGGCGAACGCCGCCCGCGGCCCCTCGCCGGGGTCGGCGTTCTCGGGATCCAGGCCCAGCCTGCTGGCCGGGCGGGTGCCCGATCCGCCGATGATCCGGCGCAGCGACGCCAGCTCTTCATCATTCAAAGACGTTGGGCGAGAGGATAATTGGCTGAGCAACCGAAGCTCTTCGAACGCGTGCGTGTCGGCCAGTAGCGGGTCGATGTCGGCGATGATGTAGGGCGTCGCGACGATCGGGAACGCCTCCACGAACCGGCGCAACGACACCAGCGCGGTGTGCGCCTTGAGCATGTCGGAGCGTTGCGCGAATTGCTGATCGATGACCTCGCGCAGCGCCATTAACCCACTGCGCTCGAGTAATTCGTCGGCCAGCCCCGCCGCGTCGGCGACACCGGTGGCCAGCACAGCCAACGAAATCCGTAGCCCGAACATGCCGAACCGGTCCAACAGCTGGGCGCGGGTGGCCGCGTCGACGGGCAGCGGGCTCTCGACACGAACGAAACGGTCCACGCTCAGCATGGCCTTGCTGAGTTCGGTCTTGTCGGCCGCGGCCAGCTTCTGCAGGGCGATGAACTCACTTTGGCGCAGCGTGCGCGCGGTCAGCGCCAACAGCCCCGAGACCGGCACCACGGCTTGGCAGATGCCGGTCTCGTTCATCTCCTTGGTGAATCGCTGCGCCACATCGGCCGCCGACAGCATCGCGTCGATGCGGCCCGCACCGATTTCGTCCGCCCGGGAGGCCACGCCGACGATGCCCAGCGCGCCCGCGGATCCGCCGACGAGTTGCCCAATCTGCTTGAGCAGGGCGATATCTGCGGCGTTGAGAGTACGCAGCAGGAATACCACCGCGTCCACCCGCGGCACCCCGTCGGGGGGCACCAGCAGCCGCAGCGTGCGATCCGAGGCCTCCCGCGTCAGCGACGACGTTCCCGGGGTGTCGATGATCGTGGTCTCCACCAGCTCTTCGGCGGGCCACTCGACGTCCAGATCGGCCACGTCGGCCGGGTTGAGTGTCCGGAAGTCGAAGGTCAGTCCGGCGCTGTGGCTGATCGGCACGTTGGAATGCCTTCCACCCCAATGGTTTGCGGTGACCTTCGGCGTGGGGCCGTGCCGGAACCAGGTTACGATGCGGGTGGCCTCGGTGGCATCGGTCGGGGCGATGTCTTGACCCACCAAAGCGTTGAGCAGAGTGGACTTTCCGGCCTTGAGCGTGCCGGCCAGGGCGATGCGGATCGGCTCGTTGAGCCGCGCGCCGATGCGGTCCAGTTCGTAGAAGACTTCCGGTCGGTTCCGGAACGCCGGCTCACCACGGTAGGCCTGGATGGTCCCGCCCAAAATCGCACGCACTCGATCGCTAGTGCTCACACCCGTCCTACGGTCACCTGGGGCATCAGTTTGTCCACATTGTCGGTGACCTGGTTCAGGATATTCAACTGCCGCTCGAGTTCACGGATCTTGTTCTCGCGTTCGGCCTCTTCCACATGCGCAGCGGCGATGGTGGACTGCAGCGATTCGTTGAGCGAACGGGAGATCTCGTTGGCGATGTCGCGGTAGTGGTCGCGCAGCGTGCGGTGGATGATCTTGAGCCTGTCGCGAGATTCCTTGCCCACCACGAACGAGACGTCGTCGACGAAGCGCCGCACGTTCGTCTTGGCTTCTGCGCGCGCCCGCAAAAGCCGGTTCTCCTTGTCCTCCTTGTAGGCCATGCGGCCAAGGATCAGACCGGCGCCCACCGACAAGGGGTTGAACAGGCCGAGCCCCGCCACCGAGGACAGCATGCCAATCATCACCACGCCGCCGTAGGAACCACGCAGCCCGCTCACCATCTTCTGGCCCTTGCCCGCCGGCTTGGACTCCAGGTCGGATACCGACTTGAGCTGGCCGAAGTCCTCGCCCATCGCGCGTTGATTCAGCTCGGGCGTCAGCACCGAATCCAGCCCTGCCGCGGCGAACGAATTCGCCACGTCTTCGGCCAACTCCTCGGCGCGTTGGTAGGCCCAGACGAAGTTGTCCCCGACGGCGGTGGCCACCGCTTCCTCGACGTCGCTGCCGATTTCGGCCCAATGCCGGGTCGGGTCGCACGAATCGATCTGTCGCTCGATGTCCTCGGTGAGCGCGCGGAAGCGGGCCCGCATGTCGTGATCGACGTCGGTGCTCAGGTCGGTGAAGCCGTCGTTGAGCACCTGCTGCCACAACGCGGTCTGCTCCAGCGCGTCCAGCGCGTCACGCTTGCGCCGCTCCAGGTCGTCGGCAAGGCGGTCACGAAGCCCCGGGTCGTTGACGACCGCGAGCTCCGAACCCGCAGCCATCGTCAATTGTTCTGCCGCCGAACGGATATCGCGAAGGACCTCGTCGCGCACCCGGTCGCTCTCTCGGGAGAGCACCCGCTCGCTGAGGAACTTCACGACCGCCGGGAAGTTGGATTCCTCATTGAGTTCGGTGTCGTTCTGCGTGACGGCGTGGCTGCGCAGCAGTGACGAGACCGGCAGGATCGGCATCGACACCCCGGCGCGCTGCAGGTGCCCGGCGTTGGCATCGACGATGTCGCGCCAGTGCGGGTAGAGGTCGGTCTTGGTGGCCGCCAGCACGGCGACCGGGCAGATCCGATGCGCCTGCCGGATGAACCACATCTCCGGCTCGGTCAATTCCTGGCTGGTGTCGCTGACCATGATCAGTGCGTCCGCGTTGGGCAGCAGTCCGAGCGTGGCCGACAAGTGCGGCTGCCCGTGGCCGCCCACACCCGGGGTGTCGATGAACGCCAGCCCGCCCTGCAGCAGCGGGCTGGGCGCGCCGATCTCGACGCGCAGCACTTCCCGGTTGCCGGCTTGCGGCGCTCGTCGCAGATCGGTGTTGATCTCGTCAATCGGGATGTCGACGGGCACGGGCTCGCCATTGGGGCCTGCGGCGACGATCAGCCGGGCCGACGGCGGGTCGCCATGGCTGACGACCGTGATGACGACGGTGGCCTCGTCGTCGCCGACGCGCGCCACCGGCAGGTTGAGCAACGAGTTGAGCAGCTGACTCTTGCCCTGCTTGAGTTGCCCCGCGATGACCACTCGGATCTGCGGGTCGGTGATGCGTTCGCGGGCACGCACGAGGCGCTCCTTGAGGTCATCGCGGTCGTTGACTTCGGCGATTGCGATGGTGTGGTCGATCAGCTCGACGATCACGCTGACGCGCCTCGGATCACTGGCTTGAGTCACCGCGGTTCCCCACTTTCTCGCATCTGTGATTACCGTATGCGCGCGAATCGGCGGGGATCATAAGATCCCCGCCGTTCCGCTAGGTCCGCGCGCGTTACCCGTGTGGGCCGCCGACGTGCGACGGCGACGGGTGCGCGGCCGGCGCGGGTTCGTGCACCGGAGCCGGAGCGTGCGGAGTGCCTTCGAACACCGATGGGCTGTGCGGCGCTGGAGCGTGCTCGACCGGAGCCGGCGAATGCTGCACCGGAGCCGGTGAATGCTGCACCGGCGCGGGCGAGTGCTCGATCGGCGCATGCTGAGCCGGGGCCGGCGAGTGCTGCACCGGGGCCTGCTGCGCTGGCTCATGAATCACCGGTCCGCCCACGCTGCCGTGGCCGCCTGCACCGCCCGAACCGCCACCCTGGAAGACCGAGCCGGGGTTCGACGGCGGCGTCGCGTGACCGCCGACACCGCCTCCGGCGCCGCCGCCACCCTGAATCACCGGGGCCTGTCCAGCAGGCCCGGCCGGGCCGTGAGCGCCGATGCCGCCTCCGCCGGCGACACCGCCGCCGCCACCGAGCGTCGCGCCCTCCTGGCCGAGGATGCCGCCGTGGGCTCCACCGCCGGCACCCGCGTTGATGCCGCCGCCGGCTCCACCGGACGGGAAGCCACCGCCGACGCCGACCCCCGCAGCGCCGCCGGCTCCAGCGTGGCCGCCCAGACCTGCGCCGCCGGCCCCGCCGACTTCAGCGTGACTGCCTAGGCCGGCACCACCGGCAACAGCCGCGGATTGCGGTGCCGCGTGGCCTCCCAACCCGCCCTCGCCGCTCAACGAACCGGTGCTGCGAGCGCCGCCGATACCAAGTCCAGCGCCGCCCGCCGCGGCGGCACCACCCTGACCGCCGACGCCGACACCCCCGAGCGGGCCGGCGACGTGGGGAGTGGCGGCACCGTTCAGCGCGGCCCCTTCGCTAGCGATCAACCCCGCCTGACCGCTGGCGCCCAGGGCCGCGTTGCCGCTTGCCCCCAGGGCTGCATTGCCGCCGGCACCGGCGAGTGCACCGGCATTGCCGGCACCCGCCAGCTGGCCGCCAGCACCGAAACTTGCCTGGCTCGCCAGAGCAGCCTGGCCGCCCAAGCCAGCTTGACCACCCAGATTGCTGCCGCCGGACAGTCCACCGCCAGCACCGAACGCGCCGCCAGCCTGGCCACCGAGACCTCCCTGAGCAGCGGCACCAGCCTGACCACCAGCACCAAAGCCCCCACCGATCTGGCTACCAGCCCCAGCACCGAAACCGCCCCCAGCCTGTCCGCCAGCGCCGAGACCGATCTGAGTGCCGGCGCCAAAGCCACCACCGAGCTGACCGCCCGCCCCGAAACCAGCGCCGGCCTGACCACCAGCACCGAGACCGCTACCGATCTGGCTGCCCGCGCCGAAACCACCGCCGGTCTGAACACCGGCACCGAAGCCAGCGCCGGCCTGGCCGCCAGCGCCGAAACTTGCCTGGCTCGCCAGAGCAGCCTGGCCGCCCAGACCAGCCTGACCACCAGCACCCAAGCCGCCACCGATCTGGCTACCAGCCCCAGCACCGAAACCGCCCCCAGCCTGTCCGCCAGCGCCGAGACCGCTACCGATCTGAGTGCCGGCGCCAAAGCCACCACCGAGCTGACCGCCCGCCCCGAAACCAGCGCCGGCCTGACCACCAGCACCGAGACCGCTACCGATCTGGCTGCCCGCGCCGAAACCACCGCCGGCTTCACCCCGCAGACCAACGCCGGCGTGGCCGGCGGCGTCGCCGCCAATTCCGCCACCGCCGTTGAATCCAGCACCAGCACCGACCGCAGTGCGGCCACCAAAGCCGCCCTCACCGCCAAGGCCCGCGCCGCCACCAAACCCAGCGCCACCGTCGACTCCACCACCGGCCCCCAGGCCGACACCCTCACCGAAACCAGCACGGCCACCAAAGCCGCCCTCACCGCCAAGGCCCGCGCCGCCACCAAACCCAGCGCCACCGTCGACTCCACCACCGGCCCGCAGGCCGACGCTCTCGCCGAAGCCGGCGTGGCCACCAAAGCCGCTCTCACCACCAAGGCCCGCGCCGCCACCAAACCCAGCGCCACCGTCGACTCCACCACCGGCCCGCAGGCCGACGCTCTCGCCGAAGCCGGCGTGGCCACCAAAGCCGCTCTCACCACCGACACCGATACCGGTGCGACCACCCAGGCCGACCTCACTGGCCAGACCGAAGCCGGTGTGTCCGCCGAAGCCACCACCAAGGCCAAGGCCGCTCTCGCCGCCAAAACCAAGTCCCGCACGGCCGCCGAATC
Source organism: Mycobacterium sp. 050272 (assembly GCF_039023525.1). Classification (NCBI taxonomy): domain Bacteria; kingdom Bacillati; phylum Actinomycetota; class Actinomycetes; order Mycobacteriales; family Mycobacteriaceae; genus Mycobacterium; species Mycobacterium sp. 050272. The sequence continues at coordinate 546,523 of NZ_JBCHKV010000001.1, forward strand.
CGGTCTGCGCACCCAAACCGATGCCCGTCAGGCCGCCGCCGCCAAGACCGAAGCCCGTGTGTCCGCCGAAGCCACCACCAAGACCCAGACCGGCATTGATCCCAACGCCCAGACCGAACTCGCCCCCGAAGCCGGTACCGAACCCGGTTCCATGGCCGAATTCACCGAAGCCAGGCCGGTCACCCCAGCCATGTCCCCACCCGGGTCGCCCGTCACCCCAGCCATGTCCCCAGCCAGGCCGCCCGTCACCCCAGCCATGTCCCCACCCGGGTCGCCCGTCACCCCAACCGTGTCCCCAACCAGGCCGCCCGTCACCCCAGCCATGTCCCCAGCCAGGCCGCCCGTCACCCCAACCGTGTCCCCAACCAGGCCGCCCGTCACCCCAACCCGGGCCGAAGCCGCCCCAGCCAGGGCCGAAACCGGGACCAAACCCGCCGGTGCCGGGACCAATGCCCCACCCAGGTTGCAGGCCGAACCCGCCGTAGCCGGCCCCGTAAAGACCGGCGTCGACAGCGCCGAGCAGTCCACCACCCACGTTGCCGACGATCGCGCTTCCCAGACCGAGAGCGGCGCCGGCGCCGTCGACCACCGGGGCAATCGCGTCACCCACCAGGGCGCCCGCGTCCTGGGCAACCTCGCCGACAAGGCCGACGGGACCGTACCCGTAGCCCGGGTCGTATCCCCCGTAGCCAGCGTCGTAGCCGCCATAGCCCTGGTCGTAGCCGTAGCCGTCATAACCCGGGGCAAAGCCGTACTGATCGGTCAGCACTTGCTGCAACCCCCCGATCGGGTCGCCCGCGCCAAGGGGCACACCAGGAAGAGCGCTGGCAACCGCAGAGGAGAACTCCTCCGGAGCCACGTTGACCAAGCCTGCGTCGGTCATGGCCTGCCCGGGGCCCGCAACGAAAGCGCGGGCGGCGTCCGGGTTGCCAAACAAACCCATGATGTATTGGATCAGCCGGTCCATGATTGATTCCCCTTCACATCCCCTGCGCCGGATCGACCGGCGTTCTGCAATACACGCTATGGATTCCGCCCCTCCTCGGAATCGGGGACGGATCCCCCAGCCGACCGGTTCCTCACCGGGATCCGTGGGGGCTGCCCGTTAGGGGATTAGGGGATATGTTCCGTAACCCCGACGCAGCACCAAACACTCCCCTATCGGACAGTGTTAGCGCAGTTCAGGACTGCAGGGATGCAAAGGGGGCGGCCGAACAATCAGCCGTGCAGGCCGAAGTCGTGGTGCTCCGGCTCGCCGGGGTGTGGGTGGGCGACCTGGTGATCCCACAGGCTCAGGTCGTGCGCCGGGAATCCCCCGTGATCGACCGGGTTATCCGGTGTTTCGGAGCCTGTGAGCTGCACCGATGCCCCAGGCGACTCAATGCCGAAGGGCCGCGGATCGACCGGCGTCTCGACGGGTGCGGGGGTCGACGGCGGATGGATCACGCTGCTTGCCGGGCCATGCGAATCGACCATCCCAGTGGGGGTGTGCGGTGTGAACGCATCCAGGGCGGCCGCGGCCGCACCACTTGCCCACACGTTTCCGTGATCGGGGGCGGGCACGCTTGACGCGGGACCGGCGGGAGTGCCCATCGACAGCGAATCCGTCACCATTGGAATCAAGTTATTCACATCGGCGCTGGTCACATCGGTAAGGTGGGCCTCCGCGATGGACTGCGCGGGGTTGGCCGCGTACCGGGCCGCAGCGTCGGGATCGCGGACCAGCGAGATCACGAAATCGAGCAATGAGTTTGCCATCGGGCACACCTCCTCGCCGTTCGTTGCCCTTGCCGGCGGCATCCACAGGGACCGCCCAGTCAATTACCACGATGCTATCCGTCCGACCCAGTGCTGTGATCGGTGCACAACCCACCAGGCGCGCGAGGGCATTAGGGGGTGGCACTGTAGGGGAATCGCAGGGCTACGGGGATGGCTCCCCGGATACGGGGGTTGGTGGGGCTATGGTGGAAAACTGCTCCTGACCACCAATGCAGCACCGATTAGGGGGACGCGACATGAGCGACTCCCCGATCCTCGAACAGGTCATTCGGGCCTTGGCCGACGCGTCGACGATTCCGGTGAAGCTCATGATCCGTGGCGGCATCGGGACCGGCAAGACGACCGCCCTGGCCGCCGCCCGCAACGCGCTGCGGGGAGCCGGACTAACCGTGCTCACCCGCCCACCCCAGGCCGGCGATGCACCCGACGCCGCGCTGGTGATCGACGACGCTCACCTGCTGACCGAGCCCGAACTGCTTTGCCTCACCGACTGCGTCGCCGACCCGCGGACCACCGTGGTGGTGGCCGCCGAGCCGCAGGAGCGCCTGCGGGAGCTGACCGTGGCGATGGAACGGGATCGACCGCCGATATCGCTGGGCCCCCTTCCCGTCGACGAAGGCCTGCTGGCGTGCACTGCGGGACTCCCGTTTCTGGTGCACGCGACGTCCGAGGGCAAACACGACCCGGCCCAGGCGGCGACCTTCGCGCTGATCACGCGACTGCGTCGGCTCGACGAGCCGGACCTGGACACGCTCCTCATCCTGTCGCTGACCCAAGAGCTAGGGCCGGCCGATGTGGCCGCGGCACTGGGTATTTCAGCAACCGATGCACGTCGGCTGGTCGATCGGGCCCGCGCCAGCGGGCTGATCGAGCCCTCACACTCCCCCGAATTCCTCCAGCTGGTCCATGCCGCGATCGCCCAGATCGTCGGAAATGCCCACCACCGCGAGGTCGAAACCGCGCTGCTGCGTTCACAACTGGACATGTCGACGGTTTCGCCGACGTTCGCGTTGCGGCTCGCCGAACACGGACTCAAAGACGACCGGCTAGCGGCCATCCTCGCAGGGCATGCCGCGGCAGCACGCGGCGTATCCGCCAGGGCCGCAAGGCTTTACCGGGCCGCCGTTGCAGCCGGAGCCGAAGGGCTGATGTCTCGAGTCGCCGACGCGCTCGCCCTCAACGGAGATTGCGCCGCCGCGGCAGCACTGGCCGACGAGCTGCTGAGCTCACCTGATTCCGCTGAACGCGCTGCAGCGGTCCGGATTTCGGCCAGCATTGCGGCCCACGAGGGCAACGCGAATCAGGCAGCGGAATTGTTCAGCTGGCTGGGCCCGCACCCGGACGCGGTGGTCGCCGCGGCCGCCGCGATCGCGCTCGCCTCGACCGGTGATGTGGTGACGGCGCGTGCCGCGCTGCGCCTCAAGGACGCCGGCCCGCCGACGATGGCCGCCCGCACCGCGCGCAGTCTGGCCGAGGGGCTGCTGCTGACGATGGACCACCCGTATCCGGCCGCGATCGCGAAACTGGGCCAGTCGATCGCCGCCGAACAGCTTGTGAGCGAAGTGATTCCGGACAGCCCGGCGGCATTGGTGACCCTGGCCGCGATCCACGGCGGCGATCCGGTCCGTGCCCGCAGCGTGATCGGCCGCGCAGCGCGCGCCGACGGTGACGCGCTCTTCGGGCCTCGGCACACCTTGCTGTCCGGCTGGATCAAGATGCAGGACGGGCAGCTGCCGTCGGCCGGTGCGGATGTCGCGGCGGTCGGTTCGACCGGGTTACACCGGCGCGACGCATTGTGGGCGGCGGCCCTACAGACGGCGATCGCGCGTCGCAGCGGTGACACCGGTGCACTTCAAAAGCATTGGTACGCGGGCATGGAGGTGTTGTCCGAGTACTCCATCGACCTGTTCGCGCTGTTGCCGTTGGGCGAGTTGTGGGTGGGCGCCGCCCGGATACGCCAGGTCGATCAGCTACGCCACGCCCTGGATCAGGCGTTCACCCTGCTGGAGTCGCTGGGCAACCCGGTCTTGTGGTCAATCCCACTGCATTGGGCCGGCGTGCACGCGGGAATCCTGGCCAACGCACCGGATCTGGTCGCCCCGCATGGGCAAGCCCTCAGTGCGTCAACCGGATCCAGCACCCTGGCGCAGGCCCTGTCGGGTTCCGGCCGCACCTGGCTACGGGTCCTGGCCAACCAGGTCGACGCCGACGAAGTCACCGCGTCGGCGCGGGCGCTGGCGCATGTCGGGCTGACGTCGGACGCGACCCGGCTGGCCGGGCAAGCCGCGCTGCAAACACCCGACGGCAGGGTGTCCGGCGCGATGCTGCAACTGGCCCGGGATCTCAAGCAGGGGGCGGACCCGGGTGACGCGCCCACCGGGCCGACCGGCGACGAGCCCGGCGGCGCGGTTTCGTCGCCCTCGCATCAGCCCACCTCGGGATCGCCGCTGTCGCACCGCGAGCGCGAGGTCGCCGAACTCCTGCTGCTGGGCATGCCATACCGCGACATCGGTGCCCAACTCTTCATTTCGGCGAAGACCGTTGAGCACCACGTGGCCCGCATTCGCCGTCGGCTGGGCGCCGGCTCCCGCTCGGAGATGTTGTCTATGTTACGTGCCATGCTGACCCCGGAAGGCTAAGCCGCAGGTCAAAGGCTTTCGCGAGTCAAAGTTAGGGCAACCTTTCTCGCGTCGGTAGCAGCCCGGATGTCACTATGAGCTAGCAAAGATCGAACGAATTTTCGTTGAGCGACGATGCAATGGGGAGAGATCTTCGGTGACCACGCAGACGATCATCAGATTGGTGTTGGGGCTGGGCCTGACCGCGATCGTGGCGTTGTTCGCACTCAAACGCGTCTGGTGGCTGTATCGACTGGTCATGTCCGGGCAGCCGGTGAGCGGTCGCACCGACAACGTGGGCACCCGCATCTGGACGCAGATCGCCGAGGTGTTCGGTCAGCGCAAGCTGCTGAAGTGGTCGATCCCTGGTCTTGCGCACTTCTTCACCATGTGGGGCTTCTTCATCCTCATCACGGTGTACATCGAGGCGTACGGCACGCTGTTCCAACCCAACTTCCACATCCCGATCGTCGGCCGATGGGATGCACTGGGTTTCTTGCAGGACTTCATCGCGCTCGCCGTGCTGGCCGGCATCATCACGTTCTCGATCATCCGATTGCGCAGTGAACCAAAGGAACACGGCCGTGCGTCGCGGTTCTACGGCTCCCACACCGGTGGCGCCTGGCTGATCCTGTTCATGATCTCGCTGGTCATCATCAGCTTCGCGATCTTCCGCGGCGCCTCTGTCGTCACCGGCAACTTCCCCTACGGCCGGGGTGCGTTCTTCTCGCACGCCATGGGCGCGCTCATGCAACCACTGGGTGTGACCGCGAACGAATGGATCGAGACCTTCGCTCTGCTGGCTCACATCGCCGTGGCGTTGTTCTTCTTGCTCATCGTGCTGCACTCCAAGCACCTGCATATCTTCCTGGCGCCGATCAACGTCACCTTCAAACGCCTGCCCGACGGCCTCGGTCCGCTGCTGCCGATGGAATCCGGTGGCAAGCCGATCAACTTCGAAGATCCAGGCGAGGACGACGTTTTCGGTCGCGGCAAGATCGAGGACTTCACCTGGAAGGCGAACCTCGACTTCGCCACCTGTACCGAGTGCGGGCGCTGCCAGTCGCAGTGCCCAGCCTGGAATACCGGAAAACCGTTGTCGCCCAAGCTCGTCATCATGGATCTGCGCGATCACTGGATGGCCAAGGCGCCTTACATCCTGGGTGAGAAGACCGCGGAGCCGATGGAGGGTCTGGACCTGGAGACGGTCGAAGAAGAAGGCCACCACGTTCCGGAGTCCGGCTTCGGCCGGGTTCCCGGCCACGGACCCGAGCAGGTGGCCCGCCCGCTGGTCGGCACCGCCGAGCAGGGCGGTGTGATCGATCCCGACGTGCTGTGGTCGTGCGTGTCCTGCGGAGCCTGCGTCGAACAGTGCCCGGTGGACATCGAGCACGTCGATCACATCATCGACATGCGCCGCTACCAGGTGATGATGGAGTCGGAGTTCCCGTCCGAGCTGTCGGTGCTGTTCAAGAACCTGGAGACCAAGGGCAACCCGTGGGGCCAGAACGCCGGTGACCGGACCAACTGGATCGACGAGGTCGACTTCGACGTCCCGGTCTACGGCGAGGACGTCGAGAGCTTCGACGGCTACGAGTACCTGTTCTGGGTGGGTTGCGCCGGCGCCTACGACGACAAGGCCAAGAAGACCACGAAGGCCGTCGCCGAGCTGCTGGCCATCGCCGGGGTGAAGTTCATGGTGCTGGGCACCGGGGAGTCCTGCAACGGTGACTCCGCGCGCCGGTCCGGCAACGAGTTCCTGTTCCAGCAGCTGGCCGCCCAGGCCGTCGAGACGCTGGACGGGGTCTTCGAGGGCGTGGAGACCGTCGACCGCAAGATCGTCGTCACCTGCCCGCACTGCTTCAACACCATTGGCAGGGAATACCGCCAGCTGGGCGCCAACTACAGCGTGCTGCACCACACCCAGCTGCTGAACCGGTTGGTGCGCGACAAGAAGCTGGTGCCGGTAACGCCTGTCTCGCAAGACATTACGTATCACGACCCGTGCTACCTGGGCCGTCACAACAAGGTGTACGAGGCGCCGCGCGAGCTGATCGGCTTCGCCGGGGCGAATCTCACCGAGATGCCGCGCAACTCCGACCGCAGCTTCTGCTGCGGCGCGGGCGGTGCGCGCATGTGGATGGAAGAGCACATCGGCAAGCGCATCAACCACGAACGCGTCGACGAAGCGCTGGCCACCAACGCCGCGACGATCGCGACCGGCTGCCCGTTCTGCCGCGTGATGGTCACCGACGGTGTCAACGACCGGCAGGAGGAGGCCGGCCGCAGCGGGGTCGAGGTGCTCGACGTGGCGCAGATCCTGCTCGGGTCCCTCGAGTACGACAAGGCCACGCTGCCGGAGAAGGGCACGGCCGCGAAGGAAGCAGAGAAGCGGGCCGCCAAGGCCGAGCCCAAGGCCGCTGCTCCCGCCGCGACGGCACCGGCGAAGGAGGCGCCCGCGGAGGCCGAGGAGCCCGCGGCCGCCGAGCCCGAGCAGCCAGCCAAGGCCGCGGCGCCGGCCAAGGGGCTGGGGATCGCCGGCGGTGCCAAGCGTCCCGGTGCCAAGAAGGCCGCAGCCCCGGCAGCAGAAGAACCTGCTGCTGAGGCCAAGACGGAAGCCGCCCCCGCCAAGGGCCTGGGCATGGCTGCCGGCGCCCGAAAGCCGGGCGCCAAGAAAGCCGCCGAGGCCCCCGCAGCGGAAGCACCCGCGGCCGAGGAAAAGGCCGACGCCGCTGAGGCCAAGGCGCCGACCGCACCCGTCAAGGGCCTCGGCATGGCCGCCGGCGCCCGAAAGCCGGGCGCCAAGAAAGCAGCCCCGACCGCCGCGGAACCGGCGACCGAAACCAAGCCGGAAAGCACGCAGGCCGCCGAGCCGAAGGCCGAGACCGCCGAACCCCAGGCTGCGGCTGCACCCGTCAAGGGTCTGGGCATCGCCGCGGGAGCCAAGCGCCCGGGCGCCAAGAAGGCCGCGGCCCCCGCCGCCGAAGCGAAGGCTGAGGCCCCCGCACCCGTCGAGCAAAAGGCCGAGGCCAAGCCCGAGCCGAAGCCGGAGCCGTCCGAGGACACCAACGGTGACGCGGCGCCCCCGGCAGCCCCTGTCAAGGGGCTCGGGATCGCACGCGGGGCCCGTCCCCCGGGGAAGCGCTGATCACAGATTGGCTTCTATCAGCAAAAATCGGTGGACGCCGATGGCACCATTGGTGACGTGACCACTCACCAGGTGCCCGTGCACAGCCCCGGCCACCACCGGCAGCGGATCTTCGCGCAGTCGTCCAAGCTGCAGGACGTTCTGTACGAAATTCGCGGCCCGGTGCACCAGCATGCCGCGCGTCTGGAGGCCGAGGGCCACCGCATCCTCAAGCTCAACATCGGCAACCCGGCGCCGTTCGGCTTCGACGCACCCGATGTGATCATGCGCGACATGATCCAGGCGCTGCCCTATGCGCAGGGTTACTCGGATTCGCAGGGCATCCTGCCGGCCCGCCGCGCGGTGGTCACCCGCTATGAGCTGGTCGAGGGCTTCCCGCGATTCGACGTCGACGACGTCTTTTTGGGCAACGGGTGTTCCGAGCTGATCACGATGACGCTGCAGGCCCTGCTCGACAACGGCGATCAGGTGCTGATTCCCTCGCCCGACTACCCGTTGTGGACGGCGTCGACGTCGCTGGCCGGGGGCACGCCGGTGCACTACCTGTGCGACGAGACCCAGGGCTGGCAGCCCGACATCGCCGACATGGAGTCGAAGATCACCGAGCGCACCAAGGCGCTGGTCGTGATCAACCCGAACAACCCCACCGGCGCCGTGTACAGCCGCGACATCCTCACCCAGATCGTCGCGCTGGCGCGTAAGCACCAACTACTGCTGCTGGCCGACGAGATCTACGACAAGATCCTCTACGGCGACGCCAGGCACATCAGCCTGGCCACGCTGGCGCCGGACCTGCTGTGCCTGACCTTCAACGGCCTGTCGAAGGCTTACCGGGTGGCCGGGTACCGGGCCGGCTGGCTCGCGATCACCGGGCCCAAGGACCACGCCAGCAGCTTCATCGAGGGAATCAGCCTGCTGGCCAACATGCGACTGTGCCCCAACGTGCCCGCCCAGCATGCGATCCAGGTCGCCCTCGGCGGCTACCAGAGCATCGACGACCTGGTGCTGCCCGGCGGCCGACTGCTCGAGCAACGCGATGTCGCGTGGACCAAGCTCAACCAGATCCCCGGGGTGTCCTGTGTGAAGCCGGATGGCGCGCTGTACGCGTTCCCGCGGCTTGACCCCGAGGTCTACGACATCGAGGACGACGAACAGCTGGTGCTGGACCTGCTGCTGCAGGAGAAGATCCTGGTAGGCCAGGGCACCGGCTTCAACTGGCCGGCCCCGGATCACCTGCGCATCGTGACCCTGCCGTGGGCCCGTGACCTGTCGGCGGCGATCGAACGGCTGGGCAACTTCCTGACCGCCTACCGGCAGTAGGCCGCCTCTACGGTGGAGCGGGTGACCCACTCGCACTCGCACAATCTGTCGTCAGGACCGTCCCCGCTGGGTCCGCTGCCCGCCAAGATCGTCGTCGGGCTGTTGGTCGCGATCGGGATCGCCGTGATTGCCGGTGCGGCGTTGTTGTGGCCGAGCCGCCAGCATGTCACCATCCCGATGCCGTATCAGAGCGCTACCGGCGGGGCGGTGACCACCGAGCGCGCGCACGTGCTGTCCAGCGGGTTGGGCGACTGCGGCAGCGCGTCGGCCAGTCAGGTGCTCACCACGGCTCCGCAGCCGGGGACGCCGGGCGCGGGCCGATGCGTCGAGACGTTGGTCGCAATCGATTCCGGGCCGAATGCCGGCGCGAAAACCCTGTTGGAATTCTCGCCCGGCCCCGGACAGCCGCAATTCAAATCCGACGACCACATCCGGGTGGTGCGCCAGGTCGATCCGCAAGGCGCCACCACGTACGCCTTTTACGACTTCGAGCGCGGCTGGTCGCTGGTAGGGCTGGCCCTGGCGTTCGCGTTGGTCATCGTCGCGGTCGCGCGCTGGCGCGGGTTGCTGGCGCTGGTCGGAATCGTGGTCGCGTTTCTGGTGCTGGTGGTCTTCTTGCTGCCGGCGCTGCGCGACGGCGCACCCGCGGTTCCGGTGGCCCTGGTGGCCTCGGCGGCCATTCTGTACGTGGTCATCTACCTCGCCCACGGCGTCAACCTGCGCACCAGCGCCGCCCTGCTGGGCACCTTGTCGGCATTGCTATTAGCAGCCGGATTATCCTGGGGCGCAATCAAATTAGCGCATTTGACCGGGCTGTCGGATGAACAGAACTCGGCGGTCAGCGCGTATTTGGGCAGTGTGTCGATCAGTGGGCTGCTGCTCGCCGGGTTCATCATCGGCTCGCTGGGTGTGCTCAACGATGTGACGGTCACACAGGCGTCGACCGTCTTCGAGCTCGCCCATGTCGGCGGTGACACCTCGCGGCGGACGATCTTCCTGAGCGCGATTCGGGTGGGGCGCGATCACATCGCCAGCACCGTCTACACGCTGGTGCTGGCGTACGCCGGCAGCTCGCTGCCGCTGCTGTTGCTCTTCAGCGTCGCGAACCGATCGCTGAGCGACGTGCTGATCAGCGAGAGCGTGGCCATCGAACTCGTGCGCTCCGCGGTGGGCGGAATCGCGCTCGCGCTGTCGGTGCCGCTGACCACGGCGATCGCCGCCGTGCTGGCCAAACCGGGCGAGCTCAGCCCCGCTCCATCATCTCCAGCAGGTAGCCGCCATAGCCGGACTTGAGCAACGTGTGAGCACGAGTGGCCAACTCGTCGTCGGTGATCCAGCCCCGCCGCCACCCAACCTCTTCGGGCACACTGACTTTCAGGCCTTGCCGTCGTTCCAGGGTGCGCACGAAGTCACTGGCATCGAGCAGCGAGTCGAAGGTTCCGGTGTCCAGCCAGGCGGTGCCACGGGCCATCACCTCGACCGCGAGCCGGCCGCGGTTGAGGTAGATCCGGTTGACGTCGGTGATCTCGTACTCGCCTCGTGCCGACGGCTTCAAACCCTTCGCGATCTCGATGACGTCGTTATCGTAGAAGTACAGCCCAGGCACCGCGTAATTCGACTTCGGCGTGGCCGGCTTCTCCTCCAGTGACAACGCTAGGCCGTCGGGGCTGAACTCGACCACACCGTAGGCCGACGGGTTGGCCACCCAGTATGCGAAAATCGCTCCGCCATCGATGGATTGGAAGCGATCAAGGCTGGTGCCCAGTCCCGGACCGTAGAAGATGTTGTCTCCCAATACCAAAGCCACCGAGTCGTTGCCAATGTGCTTGTCGCCCAGGACAAAAGCCTGCGCCAGGCCATCAGGGCTCTCCTGCTTGACATAGCTGAGGTTGATGCCGAACTGCGAACCGTCGCCCAGCAGTCGCTGAAAACCGGCCGCGTCGTGCGGGGTGGTGATCACCAAAATGTCGCGGATTCCGGCCATCATCAAGGTGGACAACGGGTAGTAGACCATCGGCTTGTCGTAGACCGGCAGCAACTGCTTGCTGATGCCCATCGTGATCGGGTGCAGGCGAGTGCCCGAACCGCCGGCCAAGATGATTCCGCGCATGTGGTGGCTCCTAAGTCCTAGGTGACGAGGTCGTCCCGGGTGAGTTCGGTGGCTGCCAGTGCCGACGCCAAGTCCGGATGACGGAACACCGAGGTGACATGGTCGTGGACAACACGGAACGCCAGCGCACCGGGAACGCCACCCGTTTGTTCGGCGACCACGACGCCGTCGTGCACGTACATCTCGCCGAGTTCGGTGGTCGCCCGGTTGGACGTGGCCCAGATGCGCAGCGCCTCATGGCCCTGCGCTGCTCCGTGCGCGTCCCCCAGCTCGATGTCGTCACTGGATAGGGCGGCCAAAGTCTCGACGTCCGCGCTGGCGAGAGCGTCGTGCCAAGCCAGCACGGTGGCAATCTCCGATGTGGTCATGGACTAAAAATTACCGTGTACCACTTCTCAGCACGTCGTTTCCCCGACGTTGCTAAAGAGGCGTGCGCTGCAGCCAGGTTTGCCAGACGGTGTCGTCGCCGAACATCTCGATACCGGTGTCGGCGAGCCGAGTTCGGCGCGCCATCGCCAGCAACAGTTCGGTGGCACCGCCGCGTAACGCCGCACTGCCCTTGCCGTGCTCGTGTGACCAGACGACGCCGCCGTCCGAGACCGCGATTGTCCATTCGCCGGCTTCGCCCAGCCCGGGGTCGGTCGCATGCAGGTGCAGGGTCTGGCCGTCCTCGAGCGGCAGTGGGGCGCCGTCGCTTCCGGCCTGGACGGCGATGCGCTCGAGGAACTCGGTGATCCCGTCGGCCGCGACGGCGGGATCGAGGCTGAATTGACGCCCGAGCGCGATGGCCGCATCGGCGCGATGTACCGACGTCTCGTGCAGTCGGCGTCGGATCCACCAATTCGCCGGGCGCTCACCGAGAAAGGTCCATACCGGTGTCTGGACGCCGGACAGCTCGACGGCGTCGAGCAGCCGTTGGGCTCCACCGTGCAACCAGGAGATCGCGTCGGCGGGATCCGGTGGCGGCTTACCGCCTTCAACGCTGCGCACGTCGAGCCGTTCATCGAGTCGGTCCCGCACGATTTGCGCCGCCCAGCGATCGCCGCGGCCGACGTGACGGAACAGCTGCTTGAGGCTCCACTCCGGGCAGGTCGGCACCGGGAGCGATTCGTCGACGTCGCGGAAAAGCTCCGAAAAAGAGCGGTTTTCGTCGAGAAAGGCTGCCGCGTAGTCCACGCGATCAGGCTACTCGTCAAGGATGCGGTCTAGGGACGTCGCGCCCCGAGCCGGAACACCTTCCAGCCCGCCTGCGTCCAGCGCTCGACATCCAGGCAGTTGCGGCCGTCGACGACGACGCGAGCCCGCACCCGGTCGGCGAGGTCGTTCGGGTCGAGGTCGGTGAATTCCTGCCACTCGGTCAGCACCAGGACCGCGTCCGCGCCCTCGCAGGCCTCGGCCACCGACACCGCGTAGTTCAGCGTCGGGAACAGGCGACGCGCGTTCTCCAAAGCCTTCGGATCGTAGACGTTGACCGCGGCCCCGTTGAGCTGCAGTTGGCCGGCGACGTTGAGCGCCGGCGAATCCCGTACATCGTCGGACTCGGGCTTGAAAGCCGCTCCGAGCACGGCGATGTTGGCGCCCAGCAGCGAACCGCCGCACGCGGCGGTCGCCAGCTCAACCATCTTGGTGCGCCGGCGCATGTTGATGCTGTCGACTTCGCGCAGGAACGTCAGCGCCTGGTTGGCGCCCAGCTCCCCGGCGCGGGCCATGAAAGCCCGAATGTCCTTGGGCAGGCAGCCACCGCCAAAACCCAAGCCCGCGTTGAGGAATTTGCGCCCGATGCGGGAGTCATAACCCAGCGCGTCGGCCAGCAGCGTGACGTCCGCCCCCGCGGCCTCACAGACCTCGGAGACAGCATTGATGAACGAAATCTTGGTCGCGAGAAAGGCATTAGCCGAGACCTTGACCAATTCCGCTGTCTGCAAATCGGTTACCAGGAAAGGCACACCAGAGTCGAGGATGGGTGCGTACAGCTCGCGGACAACGATCTCGGAGCGCACCGAATCCTGCTGTATGCCAAGCACAATGCGGTCCGGCTCCAAGGTGTCATGCACCGCGTGGCCCTCACGCAGGAACTCCGGATTCCACGCGATTTCGACGTCGACCCCCGCGGGCGCCAGCGCAGCGGCGCGCTCGCCGAGGTCGGCCGCAGTTCCCACTGGCACAGTCGATTTGCCGACCAGCACGGCCGGCCTGGTCAGCCGGGGTACAAGATTGTCGATGACGGCGTTGACGTGGCTGAGGTCGGCGCCGTACTCGCCCTTCTTTTGCGGCGTGCCGACGCCGAGGAAGTGCACGTCGGCGAAATCGGCCGCCAAGTCGTAGTCGGTGGTGAACCGCAATCTGCCGGCAGCCAGGTTGTCTGTCAGCAACTCCCGGAGACCGGGCTCGTAAAAGGGGATGTCACCCGCGGCGAGCTTGGCGACTTTACCTGGGTCGATATCGACCCCGACGACCTCGTGTCCCAGCACAGCCATGCCGACTGCGTGCGTGGCACCCAGATATCCAGTGCCGAAGACGGTGCATCGCATACCACCGTGTGTAAGGGGCCGCGATGAGCTAACTGCATCGCTCCGTTAAGCGGGAGGCAAACGGGAGGTGACAGCTGGCTCTCGGAGACCTAATGGCGGCCAAACCCGCCGTGTCCGCCGCCGAAACCGCCGTGGCCGCCACCACCGCCGAAGCCCGGGAAGCCGCCGCCGCCACCATGACCGCCCCCGCCGGGGAAGCCGCCACCACCGGGGAACCCGCCACCAGGGTGACCGCCGCCGCCGGGGAAGCCGCCGCCCTCATGGCCCGGATTGCCGGGGAACCCGCCACCGCCGCGGCCCGGGTTATTCGGGAAGCCGCCACCGCCAGGCCCGATCGGGACGCCAGGCACTCCGATGACCGGAGGTATCGGGAGCGGGATCGGGACGGGAATCGGCGCCACGGGCGCGGGCGCCGGAGCTACGGGCACCGGGACCGGCGCGGGCGCGTCGGGTATCGGCGCGGGCGCGTCCGGGACCTGGACCGGAACCGGCGCCGGGGCCTCCGGTATCGGAGCCGGGGCGGGCGCCTGCGGAACGGGCACCTGAGCAACGGGTGCCGGAGCCGGGATCTGGGCCGCCTCAGGCGCGGGCGCCGCTGGAGCCGGTGCAGGGGCGGCGGGCGGCGGAGCCGGAGCCGCCGGCGCCGGTGTGGCTGAGGCGACGATGTTGTGGCTGGGAACGGGCTTCACACCGGCCGTCGGCCGGATTGCGACCGCCAGCGAAACGACCAGCGCCGCCAGGCCGACGATAAAGATCGACGCCACCACGCTGCCCACCAACCCGAAAGACCTGCGCTCGTGGTAATCGGCGAGCGAGGTGGCGGCGGTGTGCTCGCCGGTAAAGGGATCGACGTAGTCCTCAGGAACGGCGCTGTATGCCAGGGCGCCCTCTTCGGAGGCCGGGCTGTTGGAATAGCCGGGGGCAATCGCGAAGGGGTCGATGGCACCGGTGCCGGGGTCCTGGGCGTAGGCCTGTGCGGCGGTGGACGAGGCGAACAGCGGGGCGTGGGCCGACGCCAGGGCGGCGCCGCGAGCCAGCGCCGTCTCAGGCTCCTCGGGCATTGCCAGCGGGAGCGTCGTCGCGGCCTCCAGGGCCGGCTTGATCAGCGGAACATCGACGCCGGAGCCCACGACGAACACCGCGCCCGGGCGCGTATCCAGCGTCTCTGCCTCCGAGACCATCGTGGCCAGCTGTGCCACCGCGGCGTCATCGTCTTCGGGCAGCGGCTGGCGATGCACATCGGCAATCGACCCGTCGGCGGTATCGACGAGCGCCAAGGTCGCGGTGTCGGGTTCGATAAACAGCAGCGCGGTCTGCGCGTAATTGGTTTCGTTGCCGACTGCCTGCGCCAACGCGGCCGCGGCCAGGAAAGCCGAGACCAACATCACATTCTCGACCTTGTGTGCCGCCAGCGCATCGCGCAGGGCGGCCGCCTCGATGGGGTCGGTCCAGGTGACGCCGGTCGACGTCAGCTGGTAGCCGCCCTGGGCCGCACCCTCCTGGGTGCCCAGGATCGCCGAAACCACCTGATCGGCAGCGCTGGTCGTTGCCGCGTCATCGTCCGACGCGACGTCGAAATTGTCTTCATCGACGGTGGCGCCATCGCCATTTTCGCCTTCGACCAGAACCATCCGGACTGCCGTCGGCGCCATCGACACCCCAAGTACGGTGTCCACTGCTCCTCCATTGTCGTTTGCTAGACAGTGCCTTGGAGGACGTCGTCATCGCAGACTCCGGCTGCCTCGAGACGACGTGATTCCCCACCCTGTATTCCCCTAGCGACCCGACTTTACGCGCCTTCGAGCTCGGTCGCGTGGGTCGAGATGACTAGTGATGGCCACCGCCACCGCCGCCGCTATGACCGCCGCCTCCGCCGCCGCCGCCGCCAAAGCCACCGCCGCTGTGACCGCCGCCGCCACCGAGGCCGCCGCCTCCGCCGAGGCCGCCGCCACCACCGCCGCCGCCACCGAGGCCGCCGCCGCCGCCTCCGCCGCCGCCAAAGCCACCGCCACCGAGGCCGCCACCCCCGCCTATGGGTCCGCCCCCGACGGGACCGCCGCCACCGTGTCCGCCACCACCGAACGGACCACCACCAGACGGCCCCCCACCAAACGGGCCGCCACCAACCGGGCCGCCACCGCCATGGCCACCCCCACCAAACGGACCACCACCGACGGGTCCGCCGCCACCGTGTCCGCCACCACCGAACGGACCACCACCAGACGGTCCGCCACCAGCCGGGCCGCCATCACCGTGGCCACCCCCACCGAGCGGACCACCACCGAACGGACCACCAGTGGGACCACCCGAACCGTGGCCGCCACCCGAACCCGAACCCGGAGGCGGAATATGCCCACCGCCAGGACCACCCGGACCCGAACCGGGAAGACCACCCGAACCGCCACCGTTAACGCCGCCCGTACCCGAACCAGGAGGCGGAAGGTGGCCACCGCCGTGGCCATCGCCCGGGCCAGATTCCGGAGGAGTCTGATGCGGTGGTGACTGCGGTACGGACTCCGGCGGCTGCGGGATGTGCACCGGCGGCGGTTCCTGCACCACTACGGGGGGCGGTTGCTGCACAACCACAGGCGGCGGTACCGGTCGCGGTGGCGCCTGGATCACCGGCGGGCTCATCAGCCATTCCGGAGCCGGCATGCGGATCTGGGGCACCGGGATCGGCACCACGACCGGGACTGGGACCGCCGGAGCAATCGGAGCAGGAGCCGCGGGCAGAGGCGGCAACGCGGGAGCAGGAGCTGCCGGCAACGGTGCCGCCAACGCCGGACTCAACGGCTTGGGCGCCGCGACGGGGGCGGGCAGGACGATCTTCGGCTGTGCCACGGACGCCTCAGCCGGCGGGGGCGCGGACGCCGGTTGTGTTGGCACGATGAGGTTTTGGTTGGGGCTGGGCTGCACCGCGACGTTCGTGGTGCGGATGCCGATGGCCAGCGCGATCTCCAGTGCGACCACCGCGCTGATTGCGATCACCGCCATCCCACTGCCGACCAACAGCACCGGCCTGCGACGAGGTCCGCTTGCATCCGGCCCACCGAAGTCGGACGGATCGATCACGACGGTTGGCGCGTCGGCGTCCTCGTCGGACACCAGGCTGTAGGCGAGCTCGTCGCGACCGAGCGGCGCATCGGAAAGATACGTCACGCCAAGGTATTCGGGCCCGGCATCCGGATGGACGGCGCCGGTGCCCGGGTCTTGTGCGTAGGCCAGCGCCGCGGTCGACGACGCGAACAGCGGCGCGTTGGCTGACGCCAGCGCGGCCCCGTGGGCCAGGGCCGTCTCGGGCTCTTCCGGCGCATTCACGGTCAGCGAGGTCGCGGAATCCAGTGCCGGCTTGATCGGGCCCACGTCGACGCCCGATCCGATCACGAACACCCCGCCGGGAGGTGTGTCCAGCTCGTCGAGCCAGGAGATCATCCCGGTCAGTTGTGCGGTGGCTTCGTCGTAGGACTCGGCGACGATCTGTTCCTTGTAGACGTCGGTGATGGAACCGTCGGAGGTCTCGACGACGGCCAGCGTCGCGGTGTCGGGCTCGACGAACAACACCGCGGTGGTGTCGTAACCCATTGCGCCGCCGACGGATTGGCCAAGTGCGGCAGCGGCGAGGAACGACGAGACCAGCATCACGTTCTCGAGCTTGTAGGAGGCCAGCGCGTCGCGAAGCACGGCCGCGTGCGCCGGGTCGGTCCATGTCACGCCGATCGACGACAACTCCAACCCGGCGTCCGCGGCACCCTCGCGGGTGCCAAGGATCGCGGAGATCACCCGATCGGGAACGGCTGTGGGTTGGGTGTCATCGGCGGCGGTGAGGGGAAACTGATCCTCTTCGACCAGGGCGCCGTCAGCGTTCTCGCCCTCGACCACGATCATCTGAACCGAAGTCGGTGCGATCGATACCCCGAGCACGATATCCAAAGCGAACCACTCCAAAAGTGTTGCAAGACAAGCTATGCCCGGACCAGAAGAAACGACCCCGACTACTACATACTTCCTTACAAAGGCCGTGCGGGCAGCCCGCGCAAGCTATGTAGTTCTTATGAAGTTCTCGTAAGAGCGAGAAGGTGTCGGTCCGCGCTGGCCCTGGTACTTCGAACCGACCCGGGAACTGCCGTAGGGGTGTTCGGCCGGGCTGGTCAAACGCAGGATGCACAGCTGCCCGATCTTCATGCCTGGCCATAGCGTGATGGGCAGGTTGGCGACGTTGGACAGCTCGAGGGTGATGTGACCGGTGAAGCCGGGATCGATGAATCCGGCGGTCGAGTGCGTCAGCAGGCCGAGCCGGCCCAGCGACGACTTGCCTTCCAGGCGCCCGGCGAGGTCGTCGGCCAGCGCGACCTGTTCCAAGGTCGAGCCAAGCACGAACTCGCCCGGGTGCAGCACGAACGGCTCCCCCTCGGCGGGTTCCACCAGGCTGGTCAGTTCGTCCTGCTGCTTGGCGGGGTCGATGTGGGTGTAGCGGGTGTTGTTGAACACGCGGAACATGCTGTCGAGGCGAACGTCGACGCTGGAGGGCTGTACGAGAGTGTCGTCGAACGGGTCGATGCCCAACCGGCCGGCGGAGATTTCGGCCCTGAGGTCACGATCGGAGAGCAGCACGCGACGAGCCTATCCGCTGCGTTGTCCCGTGCTCAGTCGGCGAGGTACGTTTCGCCACCCTTGGGGTAGCCGCCCCCGGTCGTCGTGACGTGGACGTGGTCATAGTGGCCGAGCCTGCTCGTTTGTGCTCCGTTGGGCGTGTAGTAGACGCCGCGCCAAATCGCGTCTTGGATGCCGAATCGGTTCGCGTTCTTCAGCACGTACGCGACGATCGCGTTGCCCAGCGCGATGCCCTGCGCGCTCTGGGGGTTCGGGATCATCACGTCCAGCGCCAAGCCAAGGGGATGCCAGGGCAGCGGATCCGGTCGCACACCGCCGATTTCGTGAATCTCCGGGAATGTCGCGCTGATGGCGCGCGACGCCAGGATCGTGCGCACCTGCAGGCCCTGTTCCGAGCAGAGCCCGACGGGCAAGAAGCGGGATCGAACGTGATACCGGGATGCCATCGGCTGGCGATCGGGAGCACCCGCTGCCGCCCAGCTGCGCGGCAAGTTCGCTTCCGCGGCGACGATTTCCAATCGGCTCGGTGCGACGTCACCAATAACGGCTTTGGCCTCCGCCGGCGCGGCAATTGGGCCGACGTCGCCGCCCACCGCGAAGAACACCGCGGCAGGCGCCAGCACCGCTGCCAGGACAACCGGCGACTTCCGCCGCTTCTTAGCTAATCTGTGCCGGCCCACCCACGGCACATTACGGCATGATAACGAAAGAATAAATGTGAGCATTTTAAATTTGCGTGGATAGCCACAATTCGACGTCAGCATTCGACTGTCGCGGCTGGTCGAGCGCCCGGGTGCTAGCCTTCTTGGGCAACCGCGCCGATGTAGTTCAATGGCAGAACATCAGCTTCCCAAGCTGAATACGCGGGTTCGATTCCCGTCATCGGCTCCACCGCAGTTATCGCATGCGCCGGAGGAGATCAGTCAGCTGAAACATCGCCGACAAAAGCATGCCCTCGACCTGCAGCTGCTGACCCGGCGGCAGATTGCGAGTCTCCGCGTCGACCATCGGGGCCTCCTGTTGTAGGGCCTTCAGCCGTCGATTCCGCTCGTCCGGGCTGAGGGTGTCCCAGTTGTCGTGCAGATCGGAGATGTGGGCTTGAAAGTTCTGCACCGCCACCACCGGATCGGGGTCGACAACCGGACCGGGCGGTGGCTGCAGCGGATAGAAGTGAGCCGGCGCCGTCCCGGCCAGCATGTCGGCGTGGGCGGTGCCGGCAGTCAGCGATGTGCCCGCTAAAAGACCGGCAAGTGCGATGGCGGCAATCCTCATGGGAACTCCCTCGGGGCGAATGATCTGGTCGCGGTAAGTGCACAGGGAGGGTTTTGCTACCGATCCCAACATCGACGCTGCTACGACGAGCCGCGAAACTCGCGATGCTGCCGGTCAATTAGTCGGCGCCAGCTTTCGTTGATGTGGTCGGACTGACGCTCAAGCGGCGGCTTGGGCAAGCCGGCGGCGTGCGCGGGATCGGCGCCCAGGAACTGCAAAACTCGCGCAATCTCACCGCGATAATCCGCGTCGAGCTCTTCGTACTGAACCGTCAAAACCTCATGACGCCCAGTAGTGAAGTAATCGATCCACGCTGCCTGTTCGGCGGCGAGACCGCGTTCTATCTCGATAATCTGCTCGTATGTCGGTGCCACGCCGGTGAGATCGGCCGCGGCCTCGCCTAAAGCGGGCCGAGCCAGATAGAGCCCCCACGGGCGCACACTTTCCGATGAGCCGTGCGAACGAAACCACTCGCCGGTCGCTTCGGCGCGAAACAGCGATAGGGCCTGCGCACGCCGATCAACACGGACGATATTGACGAAAACTGCTGCGGGGAAGAGCTTTTCGAGAACCAGTCCCGGATCGCCGCGCCCACCCAGGGCTTGCCCTAGCGAAACGACATGGCGCCAATGAATTTTCACACCCCGAACACCGTTCTCCGTCGTCGCGAACGCCAAAACCTTCGCCAGATATTCGTCCCACGAGCAATTCGCCGGGAGGTTCAAATCCTCTTTGTAGGACGCAATGTGGTCGGGTGTGAAGTACTCCTCGGGCCGCCCGGCAACTCCGGTCGCCACCAGGCCGGCGGCCAGAAGTGAACTGCCCGAACGGGGAGTGGAGGCGATGACATAAGTCGCGTGTCTCGTCACCTTCGACCCTCCGCGATTGCTCCTATGCCCGTTCGCCACTACCTAGAGTTTCAGCGGCCATTGCCATTGTGTCGAGCATGCCTACGATCGGTTTCTGGACGTTCGCTCGACACTTTGACGAGAAGGCATTGATGTCTCGGACATTCGAAGATTTGGTGGCCGAAGCCGATTCGGTATCCGTCGACGGCTGGGACTTCTCCTGGCTCGACGGCCGTGCGACCGAGGAACGGCCGTCCTGGGGCTACCAGCGGTTGCTGAGCAGCCGCTTGGCGACGGTGTCGGCCGCGCTGGACATTCACACCGGCGGCGGGGAGGTACTAGCCGGCGCGGGACCTTTTCCGCCCACGATGGCGGCGCTGGAGACCTGGCCGCCGAACGCGGCCCTGGCAACCAAACGCTTACATCCGCTCGGCGTGGTGCTCGTGGTGACTCGGGATGAACCGCCGTTGCCGTTCGCTGACGAAGCGTTCGACCTGGTGACCACACGCCATCCGATCTCCGTGTGGTGGACGGAGATCCGTCGGGTGCTGCGGCCGGGCGGCACCTACTTCGCGCAACACATCGGGCCCGCCACGGTGCGCGAGCTGGTCGAGTACTTCACCGCGCCGCGGCCAGAGATATGGGCCGAGTTGCACCCGGACACCGTGCGCGCGCAGGCACAGGCCGCGGGCCTGCAGATCGTGGACCTGCGCATGGAGCGGCTGCGCGCCGAGTTCTTCGACATCGGCGCCGTCGTCTACTTCCTGCGCAAGGTGATTTGGACGGTGCCAGACTTCACCGTGCAGCGCTATCGGAACCGGCTACGCCAACTTCACGAACGCATCGAGGCCGAGGGGCCGTTCGTCGCGCATTCGACGCGGCTGCTCGTCGAGGTCCGTAAGCCCGGATGATCAGCCGGGAACGGCGGCGCCGAGGGCGAAGTCGAAGCTCCCCACGCCGTGGCGCGCGAGACCCATCATGACAAGGCCCGTTCCTTCCAGCCAGTGCGCCATGTTCAAGCCACCGACGTCCAGCGGGCGTAGCCCGAGGCTGTCGATGAACTCCGCCACGGCCTTCTTGGCGCGCGCGTCGTCGCCCGCGAGGAAGACGTCGAGCGGTCGGCCCTCGGCCAGGACGACGCCGAAGATTGTGTTGAATGCCTTCACCACGCTGGCGCTGGCCGGAGCCGCCTTGGCAACTTCCTGCGCGACCGAGGTGTCATGCGGGATGGCGAGCCCGTCGGCCGCGGAATTGAACGGGTTGCTGATGTCGACGATGACCTTGCCCGCGAGGGCGTCTCCATATTGGGCTACAACCGGAACGACGTTGGCGTACAACAGGGAAACGATGACGATGTCCCCGGCCGGGACGGCACCGAACTCTCCGGTCGTGGCGCTGTCGCCGAGATCCTTGGCCAAGTCGGCCGCCTTCGACGGGTCGCGGCCGATGACCTCCACGGCATTGCCGCCCGCCACTGCCAGAGCGCCGATGGTGCGGGCCATGTTCCCGGTGCCGATGATGCTGATGCTGATGCTGCTCATGAGGTATCCCGTCCAAAGCTAGCGATGAGAAAGGTTGATCACTCAACCTTATGCCCCATTTGTTGACTCGTCAACCAAATGAGTACCATGGCGGCTAATGGAACCGAACTGGTTGAACCCTCGTGAAGACCGCGCGTGGCGGGCCTTCAAGCACGCTCACCATCAACTCGACGTGCAGCTGAACCGGGGCCTGCAGGCATCGGGACTATCCGGGGCCGACTACGAGGTCCTGGCGGTGCTCACCAGCCGCGACGGGGACCGCATGCCCGCGCGCGACCTGTGCAACACACTGGGCTGGGAGAAGAGCCGTGTCTCCCACCAAGTACGGCGCATGGAGAAGGACGGGCTGATCGGCCGCGAGCCCAACCCCGATGACGCCCGTAGCACCATGGTCTGCCTGCTGCCGGCCGGCCGCGACGCCATCGAGAAGGCGGCGCCCGGGCACGTGGAGGACGTCCGCCGCAACTTCATCGACCTGCTCACTCCGGCCGAGCTCGACATCCTCGCCGCCCTCAACGAACGGGTCCTGCACCACCTGGCCAACGCCGACGACGCTCCCACCGAGGGCGACCTGTCGTGAACCACTTGCCGACCGCGAGCCACGAATTATGTTCCACAGCAACGTCTTTCATGATACGTCGGTAAGCGCCTGACTCGCTGGTAGCTTCTATCCCCATGGGTGCTTTGGATGGACGCGTGGCCTTGATCACCGGCGGAGCTCGGGGGCAGGGGCGCGCGCATGCGCTGGCGTTAGCCGCAGAGGGAGCCGACGTCGTGGTCGCCGATGCCCCCGAAGCGATGGCGGAGCTGACCTACCCGCTGGGCACCGACGAAGACCTGCAGGAGACGACGAAGCTCGTTGAGGAATTGGGCCGGCGGTGCTTGCCGCTGACCCTGGACGTGCGCGATTGCGCCGCGGTAGGCGCCGCGATCAAACAAATCGTCGCCGATATGGGCAGCCTTGACATCGTGGTGGCCAATGCCGGCATCGTCAGCACCGGGCTGCTGGAACACGTCAGCGACGTGGTCTGGCGACAGCTCATCGACACGAACCTGACCGGCGCGTTTCACACCTTGCGGGCCGCGATACCGGTAATGCGACAGCAGCGGTTCGGCAGGATCGTCGTGACCTCCTCGATGGGCGGCCGCATGGGCATTCCCGAGCTGGCCGCCTACAACGCCACCAAATGGGGTGTCATCGGCCTGGCGAAATCCGCCGCGTTAGAGGTTGCCAAAGAGGGCATCACGATCAACGTCATCTGCCCCACCACCGTCCAAACCCCGATGGTGCAACCGGCTGGAAGTGACGACATCCCAGACGATCTGGTGCGCCGGATGATGCGAGCCAACCCCATCCCCCAGCCTTGGCTACAGCCCGAGGACGTCAGCCGCGCCGTGGTGTATCTGGTCACCGATCCAGGGGTCATCACCGGAAGCGTGCTCGAGATCGGCCTGGGCGGCAGCGCGCGCATGCACTGAGGTAGCTGACTGCGATCATTTTCCTCCCTCGTCAAGGGTTGACAGCGCCGCCACCCGCGGCGCACTGTGATAGCCATCACATGACCACTGGTCACGTTGGAGAGAGGTGGCAGCCCATGACCACGAGAGACAAGTACACGGACGTCCCCGAGCCGTATTCGTGGGCAGTCCCCAGCGCCGGCGACGCGCGCTTCACCTGGGAGTACGACGAGGGGCGCGACAGACTCCTTTCCCTCTACCAAAAGGGCAAGGACAAGCAGTGGGACGCGCAGTCGCGCATCGACTGGGCACAAGACGTCGACCCGAACAACCCCGTCGGGCTGCCCGACGAATTCCATCCGCTGTTCGGCAGCCCGATGTGGGAGGCCGCGGACGAAGCACGCCGCGCCGAGATGCGCCTGCACTCCCAAGCCTGGCAGTTCTCCCAGTTCCTGCACGGCGAGCAGGGGGCGATGGTGTGCGCGGCCAAGATCGTCGACGTCGTCCCGGACCTGGACGCGAAGTTCTACGCGGCCACCCAGACCATGGACGAGGCCCGGCACGTCGAGGCGTTCTCGCGGTTCCTGCAGGAGAAGGTCGGGCTGGTCTACCCGATCAACAAGCACCTGACGGCCCTGCTGGACGACACCCTGCGCGACTCCCGATGGGACATGCCCTACCTCGGGATGCAGGTTCTCATCGAAGGGCTCGCGCTGGCCGCCTTCGGAGTGCTGCGTGACATGGCGGCACCGGACTCGCTGGCCAAGCAAC
Source organism: Mycobacterium sp. 050272 (assembly GCF_039023525.1). Taxonomy (NCBI): domain Bacteria; kingdom Bacillati; phylum Actinomycetota; class Actinomycetes; order Mycobacteriales; family Mycobacteriaceae; genus Mycobacterium; species Mycobacterium sp. 050272. The sequence goes on from NZ_JBCHKV010000001.1 coordinate 570,530, forward strand.
TGCTGGCCTACGTCATGCAGGACGAGGCCCGCCACGTCGCCTTCGGCCGAATCTCGTTGAAGGACTACTACTGCGCGCTGACCGAATCCGAGCGCGACGAGCGTGAAGAGTTCGTCGTGGACGCCTGCTACCTGATGCGCGACCGGTTCCGCGCCGAGGAGGTTTTCGAAACCCTCGGCCTCGACGTCAAAGCGTGTGCCGAGTGGGTCGACACTTCGCCGCTGATGATCCAGTTCCGCTCACACCTATTCAGCCGTATCGTGCCGATCGTCAAGGACATCGGCCTGTGGGGCGACAAGGTGCAAAAGGCGTTTTCGGATATGGGTGTCCTCGACATGGGCGGCTTCGACATCGAGTCGCTGATGAAGGCCGATGAGGATCAGGCCGAAGCGCTGGACAAGGCGCATGCCGAGATGGCAGAGCGGGCCCTCGAGGTGGACCAGGTGATCGCGGCGGGCGCGAGCTGACGATCCTGGCATTAACCCTTGAAGTGCGCCATACTCATTGCGACGCAACCGATTTCAGTGGTGGACATCGGTGAAGTCGGTGAATCGCGGCGTGGACGGCTCGAGCGGTAGCCGAAGCCCGTTGACCAGATAGCTCACCATCCGGTAGTAGCCGGCGAGCATGAGCAATTCGATGATCGCCTCGTCCGAGTGGTATCTGGTGAGGCTTTCCCACAAGTCGTCGTCGACAGTGCAGAACTCGTGCAAGCTATCGCAAAGCCGGATGAGCACTCGGTCCTGTTCGCTCCACGGGCCGTCGCCCGGACCGCCTCGCACCAGTGACGCGATCTGCCGGGAGTCGAGCCCAGCCTTTTCGCCATAGGCCGAAACATGAACGCCCCACTCATATTCCGCACCGCATTGTGCCGTCACACGGTCGATGACGATCTCGCGCTGCCGGATGGTCAGGTGGCCGCGGTCGAGAAGCCCGGAGCTGAACAACTTGCCGAACAGCCGGCGGTCGCGGGCCAGTGTCGTGAAGAGAACCAGCGGTTCGCCGCCTCGCATGACGGCATCGATAGCCTCTCGGATGTCGGTCGGTAGCGGAAGCGGCGCGGGTTCGATACGGGCACTATGATTTCTATAGCAGCTCATGCCCGAGGACGATACCCACCAATGCTATAAAATGTAAAGCATGAATTCTGCCCAGGCAGGCAGGCCGGTACGGGGCTCGTCGACAGGACGACCGATCATGGTCGTCCTCGACATCCTCGGACGGCGCGGAGCCCTGCGAGTGTTATGGGAATTGCGCGACGGCCCATTGACCTTCCGCGCTCTTCAGACAGCGTGTGAGAGCAACCCCGGTTCGATAAACACCCGCTTGAAGGAACTCCGCGACCTCGCCATCGTCGAGCACCAAGAGACCGGCTATCGCCTTACCGAACATGGGCGTCAGCTCGCAGAGATGCTCTACTCGCTGCAAGGGTGGGCGGAGGATTGGGCCGCGGATTCCCGGCGCCTTCTGACCTGAGCGATGCCAAGATATCGGCATGAGCGACCCACGGGTCACTGCACCAACAACGAGCTAACGGCCGACGTCAGCTAACGAGGTGCACACCCCATCTACCCAGCAGGGGCTGCACCAGGACGAAGTACGTCGTGTTGGGGTCACCCGCGAGCGACGTCTCCATCACCAGGCCGATCGCGGTCACGGTGCCATCCGCGTTCTTCACGTAGCCGGGCCCGCCGCTGTCGCCCGGCTGGGCGAACACGTTGGCTTCGACGACTTCGCCGTCGATGCTCTTGACGGAGCCACAGGTCTCCCCGGACATCGCGCCGAACTTGCAGAACGGCATGCCCGCCTTGATCTGGGAAGCGCTCAAGACGCCCCGGACACGCTGGCCGCCGACGTCAGCGCCCGGAGCGCCGACGCCCGGGTCGAGACGGATGATCGCGGCGTCCTTCAGATCGCCCAGCATCTCACTGGAGGTGACGTGTCCCAGCGGGACATTCTCGTCGTAAGTGAACGGCGCCCCATGGTCACAATGCCCGCTGGTGAACAAGTAGTAACTGCCGTCGCCACCTTGGGCCGCGAAACCCGTTGTGCACTTGGTAATTCCATCGCTGACCAGAATCCCGGGGGCGGGAGGCGGCGCGGCCACCGCCGTGCCCGCGAATGCGACCGCGCACAGCAGCGCGGCAGCCGCCAGACCAACCCCACGAATCCAACGCCCCGACACACCGTCCTCCTCTGCTGACAACACTGGTGCTCAGACATCCGCCCTGCGTATGACCCACGTTGACAGATCGGACCGCTGTGGCCAAATCGTGACAGACACTTGATCAATTGCTAACGCGCCCTTACGCTTCCGCAGTTCAGCAGGCATTTACCATTCCTATTGCAACTCTGTCAGTTAAAAGGAATTGGGGTTATGGGCGCGGGTATTCGGTGTGCCGTGGCTGTCATCGGAATCGGCGCGAGCGTGGTCGCTGGGACCGCCGTTGTGAATTTGCCGGCCCCGGCCGATCTGAGCCTCGCTGCGGCCAGCCAGGCGTATACCCCCTTCCCCATCGCGTCGGTGCAGCCCACCGGCGGCCAGGCCGTCGGCGTGGCACACCCCGTCATAGTGACCTTCCGCTCCCCCGTCTCCGACCGGCATGCCGCCGAGCGTGCCCTCGACGTGAAGTCAACGCCGCCGATGACGGGCAAGTACGAATGGCTGGACAACAAAGTGGTGCAGTGGGTTCCCGACCGATACTGGCCTGCCCACACCACGATCGCGCTGACCGTGGAAGGCCAGCCCGCTGAGATCAAGACGGGTCCGAGGGTCATCGGCATCGCCAGCATCTCCGAGCACACCTTCACCGTGAGCATCGACGGGGTCGAGGCGGGACCGCCGTCGTCACTGCCGTCGCCACACCACCGGCCGCACTTCGGCCAAGAGGGCGTGCTGCCTGCCTCGCTGGGTAGACCCGAGTACCCGACGCCGATCGGGTCCTACACGGTCCTGTCCAAAGACCGCTCGGTGCAAATGGATTCGAGCAGCGTCGGCATTCCCGTCAACGATCCCGACGGTTATCTCGTCAACGTCGACTACGCCGTTCGGATCACCAACCATGGTCTTTTCGTGCACTCAGCCCCCTGGGCGGTCAATTCGCTGGGGCTGGAGAATGTCAGCCACGGCTGCATCAGCCTGAGCCCCGAGGACGCCGAGTGGTACTACAACACGGTCAACGTCGGTGACCCGGTCGTCGTACGCGAGGCTACTAACGAATTGCCGTCGTCGTAAACCGTTGCGGCACAGTCTCTAGCATTGCTTCGCCGTCTCTAGCGTTGGTTCGCGGTCTCTAGCGTTGCGCCGCGGCGTCGAGTGTGCGTTCACGGCGGCATTTCGGCGGACTTTCCGCCGTGGCTTAACACGCAACGCCCTCGCGTCACACGCAACGCCCTGGCTTCACACGCCACGCGGAACCCGATGTCCCACAATGAAAATGACCCGCCGGGTGCGGCCCGGCGGGTCATTTTCACTGCTAGGGTTTAGCCTCCGTGTACCGGCGAGGGGCCGGGCGAAACCGGCTGGCCGGCCACCGGCCCGCCGGTGGGCGCCGGGCCGGTCGGCGCGTCCTTCACCCCAGACATGTCAATCAGCGGGGCGACCGGAAGGCCATCCGCGACTCCGCCGAGGGCAACCAGCGGAGCACCCAGCGGCAAGGGAGCACCGATCGGCACCGGAGGCGCAAACGGCAACGGGGGGACCACCGGCACCGGCGGTCCGAGCGCGATCAACGGTGCACCAGCCGGAACTGGGACAATTCCCGGACCAGGCACCACCATTGGAACACCCGCCATATCAGTCAATGGGGCCGCACACGGTGCTGCGGCTCCGGCTGCGCCGCCTGCACCCACCGGCCCCGCGGCCGGCGCGCCAGCCTCGCCGGCCTGGCCGTACATGCACGCACCGCCACCCGTCATATATGGGACGGCTGCAGCGTCCGGGCTCAACGCTATAGCGGCACCGCACAATCCAGCGCTAGCAACAATACCGATGTTGAATCGATCAAAGATCGTCATCAACGTCCAACTCCTTCATTCGCGCAGCAGAACCACATAGCCGTAGCCAAGTCGCCCCTCGACGACCGCCCCCATTGTTGGTGGGCGACCGGCGGCACGACGCGCGCCGCACCGCGCCGTTTCCAAATGGTGACGTCACGACGCCGTCACAAGTCGGTAGCGCGAATACTGCGCCGCGCCAAGGAGATCAGCAAAGTGACGGCCGACGGCTGTAAAGCCGCACCAGTGCAATGATCCCCGTGCAGACGATGGTGAATAGCGCTGCTGAAGCACCGGATTCGTACACGTCGGCGATCCGGATGGTTTTGCCGCCCCGGACCACCGCGCCGGCGGCCGGATGGATCAAGCCGGCGAATACCTGGGTGGCGGTGGACAGCCAGAACAGACATGGCAGCAGCCAGTAGCTGCGGCGCGAGGTGGCGGGTCGGGCAGGGAATCTGGTTTCGACCAGTGCGGCGAGCTGAAAAATCAACCAGCCGGTGAGAAGCCAGCCGAGGAAGTTCGTCAACGGGACACCCAGCGCTCCGGTCGGGTGGTCGTAGGAATACCAGTCGTGAGCCGTCGCTCCGACCGGGTCATAGACAAGGTCGTAACCCCCGAGAATGAACGTCGCCACGATGGGTGTCGTAAAGCGTTCGGCGCCACCACCAGCCACCGCGGGTTCGGCCCGGATGATCACCCGGGCCAGCGCCCAGGCCAGCCAACCGAACATGATCCAGCTTGCGACTGCCACCGGGGGAACGCCCAGAGGTTTCGGACCGGGCAGGTGATGGACGTAGGAGCCGAACGGGAAACCGGTCGCCACACCGATTGCCTCCATCGCGAACGCGACGACGCACGCGATGACGACAAACGCGATCATGCCGCGGGCGGAGTAGCCCAGCCACGCATGGACCACGACGAACAGGATGAGAAATCCCATTTGGGCAGCACCGGCTTGGGCCGTCAGCGACGGACACACCGCCATGACTACCGCGGCGAGCAATGTGAGGATGAGCAAGACCCAGCACAACGCCGTGGAAATTTTCATTCGCGCCGCAACCTCCGTTGGCCAGGGTTGCGTCAGCATATCGGCTGTTACTCGGATTGCCGGGCGCGGTGAAACGCGTCGCGGTCCACGGCCAGCAACGTGGTGTCGCCCTGCGCTCGCACGGTGGCGGTGCGCGGAACGTCGCGCAGGATCGCCAGCTCACCGAATCCGTCCCCGGCGCGCAGTTCACGGATCTCGGCGTCGCTCTCGAAAACCTTTGCGGCGCCGTCGACTATCACGTAGTACGTATCGCCGTAGTCGCCCTCGCGGGTGATAAGCGCACCGTCGCCGGCCGCGAACACCCGCGCCGTATCGGCGAGCTCACCGAGCGCCGTGGCCTCGATCGCGGCCATCGGAGGCTGGGAGGCCAGCAGCTCGCGGGCGGCCCTGCTGCTCAGCGTCGTGTCGCGGCTCACCTCGACGAGGCGTTCGGCGACGGGCGGGGTGGCCATGCGGGTGGTGGCAATCCGGCCGATACGACCGACCGACACGTTATCGGTGCACAGCGCGCTGAGGAACTCGGCGCGTTCGACGGCGACCAGATCAAGCTCCTCGCGCGCCGTCACGGTCGAGGAGCGGGGCACGTCATGCAGCAGGGCGATTTCACCGAAGGAGCCGCCGGGACCAAGCGTGGCTACGCGGTGACCATCGACCGCAACCTCCGCCACGCCGGCAGCGATCATGTAGAAGCGATCACCGGGGTCACCCTGCCGGAAGACCTCGCAGCCAGCGGGCAGCGTCAGGCGCGTCGCGGCCCGCGCGAGCTGTTCAAGTGCCAGCGCCGGCAACGGCTCAAGCATGGGGACGGCGCGAATGACTGCCAGCTTGGCGGCGTCTTCTGCGCTGAGCTGGTCGGCGCCGCGCAGTCGTGGCCAGGCCAGCAACGAGATCAGCCCGGCCACACCGCCGACCAGGCCCAGGGTGGCGGGAAGCCCCAACGGATCGATGAGAAACGGCGCGACCAGGGCGCCGGAGGCCATGCCAAGCGAGTACAGGCTCTGCAGGGTGGCCACGGCCGGCACCATCGACACGCGTGCGACGCCGCGCTGCACCAGAGTGGGCGCGATCGCGTACGTGACCGCACCGGCGACACCCAGCCCCGCGGCCAGCGCCAGTCCGACGACAGGCGAACCGATCATTCCCAGCGAGGCGATGACGGCAGCGAGGCTCAGCAGCGAACCGGCGAGCACGGAAGCCAGGCCGCGACGCGCGGCGAACGACAGCATGGCCAGGGCTCCGAACAGTCCACCGGCGCCGTAAAACGTCATGATTGTCGTGACGCCATCCTTGCCCAGATGCAATTGCTCCTTGGCCACCGACGCACTGCTGGCAAACCAGACGCCCAGCACGATGACGTTGACCGAGAACAATACGGTGGCCGCGGCAGCGGGACGACTTGCGAAGATCCCGCGAAACCCGACGCCCAGCACACTGAGCACCGACCTTGCGACCCCCGTGGACGGCCCAGAGGTATCGGGTCGGGAATTGTCGGCACTCGGTACGCGGATCAGCGCCGCCGCGGCCGCCCCGGTAGCGAAGAGGATCGCCGGCAGGGTGAAGGCCCACCCGAAACCCCAGAGCTCTAGCGCTACTCCGGCCACCGCCGGCCCGACCAGCGCGCTGGCGCTGACGAGTGAGCTGGTCATGGCATTCCCCGCGGCCGCTTCGGCGGCGGTGGTGGAAAGCCGGACCACCATCGCGCCATGCAGCGGCCGCACAGCCCCCGACAAAACAGAGTCGACGGCCACGATCACCAATACGACACCGATGGGCGCCCCGCTGAGCACGGCGATAATGGTCGCGGCCATCGTCAGGGCACGAATCCCGTTCCCGAACGCCAGGTGACGCTGCGGATGTGCGCTCGCCGCGAGCGGCGCGGTCAGCGGCCCGACCAGCCCGGCCGGCAGCGTCACCAGCACCGTCGCCGCACCGACGGCGGCAGCGCCTCCCACCGAGAAGGTGAAGGCGATCACCAGGACCATATGGGCGAATGCGCCGACGTAAAAGGCCGCCCAGGCCGCCATGAGCATGCGCAATTGCCCGTTCCGCGCCAGCATGCGACTCGCAGCGAAGGCCACGCATCCACCTTATGGGGGACGCGTGGCGGCCGCTTCTCGCACCGCTAATTTCCTTTGCGATTCCAATCTTTCGCGTCCAGGCAGCGCTGGCGAAAATATGAGCATGCCGTCGCGGAGGCCCGGCGTCGCGTAGTTAGATCGGCACCATGGGCGAACGCGTCACGTTCCAAAGCTCCAGCGGCGCGAATCTGGCCGGCGTCATCGAGGTCCCGGAATCGGAGGTGCGCGGGTGGGGGGTGTTCGCGCACGGGTTCACCCTCGGCAAGGACTCTCCGGCCGCGTCCCGGATCTGCAAGCAGCTGGCGTCCGACGGCATCGGGATGCTGCGCTTCGACGCGCTGGGGCTCGGTGGATCCGATGGGAACTGGGGTGACGGGTCGTTCACCGTCAAGGTCGACGACGTGGTCCGGGCGTGCGAGTTCATGGCGCACCGCGGGACGCCGGCCGACATTCTGGTCGGTCACTCGTGGGGTGGCGCCGCGGTGATCGCCGCGGCGATGCGCGCCCCGGGCGTGCGGTCGGTCGTCACGGTCGCGGCACCGTTTGACCCCAGCCACGTGGAAAAGCATTACGACGCGGTCGTCGACCGATGCTTGGCCGAGGGCAGCGTCGAGTGGCTGGTCGGCGGGCGCAAGTTGACACTCAAGCGCGCGTTCGTCGAGGACGTCCGCGCGGCCCAGCTGCACGACAAGATCCAGGCGCTACGGCTGCCGTTGCTGATCCTGCACTCGCCGACCGACAACACCGTCGTCATCGACAACGCCAGCGAGATCTTCCGGCTGGCCCGCCACCCGCGTAGCTTCGTCTCACTCGAGGGCTCCGATCACCTGCTCACCGCCCGCGGCCAAGCTCACCGGGCCGGGCGAATCATCGGCGCCTGGGCCGACGCCTACCTGGGGGCTGACGCGGAAAGCTAATGGGCAGAACGCAATTGAGCCCGATCAGCCGAACGGCTGGCTCAGCGAATCGGGCAGAACACCGGCAGCACCCGATACTTCGCGATGAAGCTCGCTTCGCGGTATTCGTCGCCGACCTCGCCGTCATGGGCGATCACTGTCGGCGCGTCGAGGGCCGTGAAGCTGAATTCGGGCACCTGCAGCTCGTGGTAGAGCGGGCTGCGCCGCAGCTGTCCCAACGCCAGCGCGGTCAGGACCCTGGTCCTTGCCAACCGGCGACCGGTTTCGAGAATGCGCACATCGAGCAGACCGTCGTCCATGCGCGTTCGACGCGACGGCGCGAATCCCGTTGGCAGATAAAGCGAGTTGCCCAGAAAGAACAGCGACGTCAGCAGGGTCTTGTTGTCGTAGCGGATGCGGACAGGTTGATCGCTGCGCAGCGTGTGCAGCATCGCGTAGAAGCCGGCCAGCGGCTTGCCGATCCGCTTCTCCAGCTTTTCGCGCTGCTGCACGAATGCCGGATATGCGCCGATGCTGGCGGTGTTGATCACCATCCGACTTTCGTTGAGGCAGACCAGATCAACGCAAGCCACGCTGCCGCGACGGATCGACTCCACCGTCTTGCCGACGGTGTCGCAGCCGATGTCCTTCGCGAAGTGGTTGAACGTTCCGGCCGGAAAGACAGCCAGCGGGAGTCCCGCCTCGACCGCCACCGCCGCCGCGGTGGCCACCGTACCGTCGCCGCCGCCCACCGCGAGCACCTCGGCGCGCGCAGCGGCGGCGCGCAGCACGCGCTCGGGGTCATCGTCGGGACCGAGCTCGACGATCTCGGCCTTCGGCAGCTCGGCGCGAACCTCCTCGACGACGCGAGCCCCGGTGCCGCTACCCGAGGCCGGATTGACCACGAACACCACGCCGGAGCCGTCCGGCCGTTCCGGCGTTTCGACGCGCAGCGGTTCCGATTGCGGCAGAGCGGTTTCGGTGACGGGCGGGACCAGCTTGCCGCCCAGCACGGCGATCCCGGCACCGACGCCCAGCCCCGCGATGACATCGCCGGGGTAGTGTGCGCCGGTCGCCACTCGCGACAACCCGACCAGTCCGGCCAGCAGCGCCAGCGCGAAACCCAAGGGTGGACTCTCCAGGCCCACGCCGACGGCGAACGCGGCGGCGCTGGCCGAGTGTCCCGACGGAAACGAGTTGGACGTCGGGCGGCGGTGGGCTCTTCTGACCACCGGCACCGACTCATAGAGCGGTCGCGAGCGGGGGCGGATGCGTTTGGCGATCTGATTGGTGAACAAGCTCGTCACACCGAGCGTCACGACCCCGCGCGTCGCGCCGCGCTGCGCGGCGGGCTTCCTGGTCGCGAGCAGCCCGGCCGCGATGACGAACCACAGCTTGGAATGGTCGGCCGCCCGCGTCAGCGGCGGCATGACCGTGTCGAGCAGCGGGGTGGGGGTTTCAGCCACGGCGACGAACAACTCGCGATCAAGGGTGCCCAAACCCCGGGTGATCTGTTTGATTCCGCGCGCGCGTTGCCAGGGCCCCCTGCTCATTCGCTACACCCTAGCGGTGGGACTGATAACAATTGACGGACTATGACCAGGCGACCGCCAGCGGACCAGCACCAGAAGTGGCTGGCCAATGCCGAACGGCTGGGCGTGCCGACCGCGGTCACCACCGCGATCGCGGCGCACCACGGCATCACGCGCGAGAGCTTTCGGGTCCTTGCGAAAATGACCGAGATCAACGATCCGGATGCCAAATCGTTCTTCCTCGTACCTGCGGGCACCCCCGGCGACGAGGTACGCGCGGCCACGCTGATGACCTACATCCTCAACGCGGGCACCGGCTACGGCGGCCCGGCAAGCCCGCCGACCGACTTCCCCGAGACACCGTACTGCGCCGACGAAGTGCGGCGAATCGTCGATCGCCAGCGTGCGAACCGCTGGAGCTACAACGAGGACATCGGATTGGTCCACCGCAATGGCGGACGTCTCATCACCACCCCGAACGGCATGCTTATGGGCTTGGGCGGCAACTGGATCCAGCGGCTTTTCAGCCAGCAAGGCGGCACCGCATGGGGTGACATCTTCATGGTCAACGTCGCGGTCGACGTTGCGGACCCGACCGGCGCCGCCCGGCGGCTGCGCCAGATCGTCGAGTCCGGACACGCGTGGTACACCGATCGCAAGGGCCGGCCCGTGCAAAGCACTCTCGCGCTGGATCGGGTCCTGCACCATGAGGAGCTACATTCCCAGCAGTGGGCCGCCAAGGGCCACTCCCGGATGATCATTGCCTACCTCTGGGAAGTGGCCCGCGACAGGCTCTTTGGCAAGACGAACCGGCTCGAAGCGCAGGCCGGACTGGCCGACGGCGGCTACCAGTAGCCGAGCAGCACCCCGCTACAGGGCGCGAATTCCGTTGTGCAGCACCATCAAACCGATCAGGATCAGGATTGCCGCCATTAGTGCGGCATTGTGCTTCTCCATCCAGTTTCGGACGCGTTCCAGAAGATCGTCGAGGCGATGGCCCGCGGCCGCATAGGCCAGGATCGGGATCGCGACCGTCGAGGCGGACACGGCGACAAAGACAGTGCCGGCCGACAGCCTGTCGACATCGTCGAGGCGACTGGTGCCGATGGCCAAGCCGGCCGCCACGTTCATCAGCAGCACTTCGACGCGGACCACCGTCAGGACCAGTGCGGTGATGGCCGCGCGCCGGGGGCGCATCGTGGCAAAGTGGCGCATCCAGGCAGGCGACTCGGTGGACCGGTGCCGGGTCAGCCACCGGTAAATGCCGAACAGGATCAGTGCCGAGCCCAGCACCACCCGCATCCAGGACGCCCACGTCGGTGGCGACGACTTGTGCATGTCGCCGAGCCCACCCGAGCCGGCCACGAAGATCGCGGTCTGGGCGGCCAGCCCGAACACCCAGCCGCCGAGGAAGGCCAGCCCGGCGGGCCGCGGCTGCGGTGCGTGCAGCACCAGGACCGCCGGGATGATCGACAGCGGCGAGACGGCGGTAACGAGCGCCAGCGGAATGAGGGTGGGTAACAGCGAGCTCCAGCTTCCTGCCACGGGCAGCAATCCTCTCATCGACATCGTCGGCGTGCTACCGCACGAGCCGCGCTCGCTGTCCGGGGCCCGTCGCGGAACACGCCCAGGTGGTTGTATGTGATGTGCAGCGCGACGGGGAAAACACTAGGGGACCATGACGTGGCTCGGATCCATCTTGGGCACATTTTTCACCTCGCCGGCTCCCCGCTGGTGTCCGAAGCCGCCCATGCATTGGTGTCCATCCCCGAGGGCAAATTGGTGATCGAGGACGACGGCAAGATCGCATTCTGTGGTGAGCGCGCTCGCCACGGCTTTCAAGGTGCACAGCTCGGAGCCGATGGCGCGCGACCAGACCCTGTTCGGCTTGCTGATGCGAACCCGTGAGACGTCCATCGCCGGCACGTATGTGCAGGGCCGTCGGCTGTAACCCATACCGCCACTAGCCCTTTCGGCGCAGCGTCCAGGCCGGTATCCAGTGCGTCACGGTTTTTTGCTTGGACCCGTAGGCGATTGGATAGGTCACCAGTCCCCACCAGTCGCCCTGCTCGCACAGCCCCCAGCAGCTCAGCCGCCCCTCGACGACCTTGTGCAGCTGCAGACCGTTGGGCTGATACCGGCCCGAGCGATGTGGCTCGCGCGGAAAAAGCACCGTCAGATCGATCAGCACCGCGATCGGCGGACGCACCACCCGAAACGGGTCGCGGACCGGCTGTCCGTGGTACCCGATCGACGCGAGCGGTCTCATTGTTCGATCATACGTTCGAAAAGTGAAGGTCAGGTTGCGTCCGGCCAATTGCCCCGCCGTGGCTCCGGCAAATCGATATAGTTCGCCTCGCAACCGATCGCTACAACTGGGGAGATCCGCATGATCAGGCTCATCGCTACGGGCTTACTGGCCTTGGGCGGGCTGATGACCACTGCGGTGGGCGTGGCCAATGCCGATGAAATTCAGGTCGACGGCGTCTATTCGACCCTGGGGGCATGCGAGGCGGACGGCCCGCACGTCGAACTGGCCCACAACGACAACTTGTGGACACACTGGGACTGCCGCCAGCACGCCGACGGTCTGTACTACCTGTACCTGACCAACTAGCAGGCGCACCCGGAAAGAGTCCGGGGTTGCTTCTGGCACCATAACGGTGTGTCAGGGCGTCGCGTGCTGGACCCGCTGATCGTCGGCGTACTGGCTACCGCGATAAGTCTTGTCGGCGCCGGCCGTCCCTCCTTCTGGTACGACGAGGCCGCGACGATTTCGGCGGCATACAGCCGTTCCCTGGCTCAGCTGTGGCAGATGCTGGGCAACGTCGACGCCGTGCACGGTCTGTACTACCTGTTGATGCACGGCTGGTTCCAGCTCGTCGCGCCGACCGAGTTCTGGTCGCGTGCGCCGAGCGGCCTGGCCGTCGGGGGTGCTGCGGCCGGAGTCGTGGTGCTGGGCAACCAATTTTCGTCTCGCACCGTGGCGCTGGCCTCCGGGGTGATCTGCGCGATATTGCCGCGGTCGACGTGGGCCGGTATCGAGGCTCGTCCGTACGCCATGTCGATGATGGCCGCGGTGTGGCTAACCGTCCTATTCGTCAGCGCGACGCGCCGTAACGGCGGCTGGATATGGGTGGCTTACGGTGTCGCACAAGCGGTTTCGATCGTGCTCGACGTGTACCTGGTGCTACTGTTGCCGGTGCACTTGGTGTTCGTCTGCGTGTTCCTGCGCAAGCGAACCGTCGTGGCCCGCTTCGTCGTCACGTCGGTTCTGGCCAGTTGTGCCGTGGCGCCATTCTTGTTCGTGGCCGCGAGGCAGGTGCATCAGATCAGTTGGGTCGCGCCGATCGGGCACCGCACGATCGAGGATGTGACGGTTCAGCAGTACTTCGAGCGCAGCCCGCCGTTCGCGGTGCTGTCGGCCCTGGTGGTCGTCACAGCCGTTGTCGTGTGGCGGTGGACATCGGTGAAACTCGTTGCGGCAGATCGGCAGTTGCTGACCTTGGCGGTCGCCTGGGTGCTGATACCGACCTTGCTGATCGTGGTGTGGTCGGCGTTGCTTCACCCGATCTACACGCCGCGCTACCTGTGCTTCACCGCGCCGGCGATCGCGTTGGTCCTGGGCGTCTGCGTTGGCGCACTGGCGGCCAAACCATGGGTGGCGCCGGCTGTCGTCGCCCTGTTCGCGGTCGCGGCGGCGCCGAATTACTTAAGGGTGCAACATAACCCGTACGCCAAGTACGGCATGGACTACAGCCAGGTCGCGGATCTGATCACGGCCAAGGCGGCACCGGGCGACTGCCTGCTGATTAACGACACTGTGACGTTTATGCCGGCACCGATGCGTCCCTTGATGGCCGCGCGCCCCGATGCCTACCGCAAGCTGATCGACCTCACGCTGTGGCAACGGGCCACCGACCGGCGGGATGTGTTTGACACCAACCTGATCCCGGAGGTCGTCGCCAAGCCGCTCAGCCAGTGCGCGGTGGTGTGGATCATCACCCAGGCCGACGAGTCGATGCCCGCGCACGATGAGGGTTCGGCGCTGCCGCCGGGCCCGCGCTACGGCGCGACGCCCGCTTTCGCGGTCCCGCACGACCTGGGCTTCCGACTCGTCGAGCGCTGGCAGTTCAACCTTGTTCAGGTGTTCAAAGCGACGCGCTGATCACCAGACGCGGATGTAGTCGACCAGCATGGACGCCGGAAAGACCCCGCCGGCAGGATCGCCGGCGCCGACGCCGCCGACCGCCAGCGTGAACATCGGCGTCATCCAGTAGCCGGGATTGCTGAACGGCCAGCGCATGTCCTCCGGCGGATTGCCGGCGACGTGGATCGGCTTGGGCGGAACCTTGAAGTACTCGGCGCCGTCGCGCGCGAACGCGAATCCCTTGTCGTCCCAACGCATCCGCCAGGTGTGCCAGTCACCGTCGACCAGGCCGGGGATCGATTTGCCTTCCCAGGTCTTTCCGTTGGATGCCGCGTGCACGGTGGTACCCGGGGCCCATTGGCCGTTGCCGTACCACTCGAAGACGTCGACCTCGCCGTCGGGCAGCGGGTCCTCGTTGACCGCCCAGAACGACGGCCACAGGCCGGGGGTCAGGCAGTCCAGTTTGATCTTGGCTTCCCAGGTGGTGTTGATCATGCCGCGCCAGTTGCCGCGCAGCTTGCCGCTGTAGTAGGTGTTGGCCAGGAAATCGTGTGTGGCGCGCAGGACCAGGTTGGAGTGCCCGTCCTGGAACACGTTTTGGGGATCGGCGCGGTAGATCCCCTCGACCGGTGGGTAGACGTCGTCCTGCCAGGTCTGGATCGTCCATTTGCCCGGGTCGGGAGGCGAACCGGCCGGGCCGTCGAACTCGTCGGAGAAGAGGTAGGGCCCACCGGGTCCGGCGGCCGGTGCGGCCGGTGCGGACGGGGACGCCAGCGCTTCCGGGATAGGCATCGATGCCGCCGCTGCCAGCATGCCGAGCCCTGTCGTCATCAACATGCGGCGACGATCCATCTGCACTACCACCCATCGCTAGACGCCGGAGCTCCGGCTCGGCACGGTCCCCCCGGCCAACTCCCGCAAACGGTGTTATACAACCATGCGCGCGGATGGCGTGCATCCCGCACCCGGTACTTAGAAGACGCGCACCCAGTCGACCAGCATTTCCGCCGGGTAGCTGCCGGACGCGGGGTCACCGGCGCCCGAACCGCCGACCGCCAGGTTGAGCATGGGAAACATCGTGTAGCCGACGTCGTTGAACGGCCACATCCGGATCGGGTCGTGCAGATCCTCGATGCCGGTCGCGGGAACGCTGAAGTACGGCTCGGCGCCCTCGGCATAGTCTTCCCAGAACTGCATGCCGCCCGGATTCCATGTCACGCGCCAGGTGTGCCACCCGCCGTCGACCGCGATCGGGTGGGTCTGGAATGCGGTGCCGTCCGGGTTCGCGTGCACCGTGGTGCCCGCGGGCCACTGCCCGTTGCCGTACCACTCCATCAAGTCGACTTCACCGCTACGGCCGGGATCGTCGTTGGACAACCACCAGGCGGGCCAGCAGCCGCCGGTAAGGCAGTTGAGTTTGATGCGCGCCTCCCAGGTGGTCCCGATGGCGCCGCGCCAGGTGCCACTCACCAGGCCGCCGAAGTAGTTGCCCCCCTCTCGGCTGGCGCGCAGTACCAGATTGGACTTGCCGTCGACGAACACGTTTTGCCGGCTGTCCCGGTACTGCCCGAAGAACTCGGGCCGGTCGAACCCGGTCGGATTCTTGATCGGCGTACGTTGGTTCGCCACAACCCATTTCGAAGGCTCGGGCGCCGAGCCGGCCGGCCCGTCGAACTCGTCGTGAAATAGGTAAGTCCCGGACCGTGCCGGCGCGGCGCCCGCACTCGCGGTGGGGACCGTGGCGGCCAGGGCGCCGAATCCGGCCAGCATCATCATCCGGCGACGATCCATACCTGGCACTTTCGTTTCAAGGGGTGCCCGCAGCATAAAGCAGTTCGCTGAGCTGGCTTTGCTGCTCGACGGCGAGCCGGGCAAGAATTCGCTGTTCGGCTCCGCCACGGCGCGTCGATGGTCGCGCGCCCGACCGGTGCTACGCGCAGCCCGAGTTCCGCGGCGACCCGGGAACCATCAAGCTTGTTGACATTGCCGGAGTCGGTGGTATCAAGGAGCTTGATGGTCCGATACGGAAAGGAATGACACGGATGTCTGGTGACGGATTGTTCGGCGGCCCCGGTGGTTTCGGTGGCCCCGGCTTTGGTTTCGGCGGCGGCCCCGGCTTTGGTTTCGGCGGCGGCCCCGGCGGATTCGGGGGCGGTTGGGGTAAGCACGGTTGGGGTCATGGCGGCCCGGGTTTTGGTCCGGGTGGTCGTCCGCCACTCAAGCGCGCGGCCTTTGTGACCGCGGCGCTGCTACTTGACGGGCCGGCCGATGCCGCGCAGATCGTCCAGCGGGTGTCCGACACGACCGACGGCGCGCTCACTCCGCCGCAGGAGATCGCGGAGCTGGCCATTGGCCTGCTCGACGGTCGCGGTGTAGTGACGGTCGACAACGGTGTCGCGACGTTGACCGAGTTCGGTCAGAACCTGCTGAAGTGGCGGGGCGTGAGCAGCGAGACCGCACACGCTTTCCTCAAGCGTGCGGGTCAATTCGGCGACGTCTTCAAGATCCGCCGGGAGATGTTCGAGATCGCCGGTCTGTCGCGCACGATCACTTGGACCGGGACCGACGAGCAGAAGCAACAGCTCGCGCAGGCCAGGACCAAGGTTCTCGAAGCGCTGCGTGAGGCCAAGAAGACGCTGCACCGTGTCCTCGGCGAGGACTAGCGGGCCGGGCGAGTGTGCGCCCACGGCGTTGCGTGTGCGCGCAGGGCGGCGACACACCGGGCGAAGACGCCGTGGGCGCACACCCAAAGCGCTATCTGCACAGTCGCCGGGCCCATGCGCCCGAGCGCCCGGCCAGCCGGGGCGTTCGCCTCAGGGGGTCGAGGGCTCGCTGATCTTGACCAGCGTCTTGCCGATGTTGGCTCCGGTGAACAACCCGTTAAGGGCGTCCACGCACGACTCGATGCCCTCAAAGATGGTCTGGCGGTGCTTGAGTCGGCCTTCGGCCTCCCATTGACGCAGTGCGGCAAAGGCTTCGTCGAAGCGGCCCCATTGGTCGAGGGCGTTGAAGCCCTGCATTAGCGCGGTCTTCGACAGCAGGTTCACGTAGTTGGCCGGACCGGGGTGCTCACCGGTCAGGTAGCTGGAGATGACGCCGCACAGCACGACGCGCGCGTTGTTGGCGAGCCGGCCGAGCACCGCGTCCAGGATCGGCCCACCGACGTTGTCGAAGTAGACGTCGACGCGTTTCGGACAATGCTGCTTGAGCGCGGCGGGCACGTCGTCATTCTTGTAGTCGATGCACGCGTCGAAGCCGAAGTCCTCGACCACGGCCCGGCACTTCTCCGGCCCGCCGGCGATGCCCACCACCCGGGCGCCCGCGATCTTGGCGATCTGCCCGGCCACCGACCCGGTGGCGCCCGCCGCCGCCGAGACCACCACCGTCTCACCGGCCTTGGGCTTACCGATGTCGGTCATGCCGAAGTAAGCGGTGGCCCCGGTCGGGCCGTACACCGACATGATCGCGAGCTGATCGTCCTCGCCGGGAATGGGCGTGCTGAACAGATCGTCGCGGATGATCACATATTCCTGAAACCCGGTCAGCGTGGTAATCACGTCGCCGACGGCATAGGCGTCACACCGGGACGCGACCACTTCGCCGATGCCGGCCGCCCGGACCACCTCGCCGAGCTGCACCGGCGGCAGGTAACTCGGCTGATCGTTCAACCAGGTCCGGACCGCCGCGTCGAGCCCGACGTAGGTGGTTCGGAGCAGCGCCTCACCGTCGCCGGGTTCGGGTGCCGGCCGGGTGATCAGCTCGGTGTCGTCGGGTGCGACCAGCCCGGTCGGGCGGCGACGAAGGACGATCTGGCGATTCGGCATCTCGGGCACGCTGCTGAAACTACCCATTGGGCGTCGTCTGGTGGGAGCATCTGTCCCATGGAATCGCAGGACGACCCGGAAAAGCGGATCCGGGACCTGGAGCGCCCGCTGGCTGAGACCGCGCGCGCTTCCGAATTGGGCAGCGCACCGCAGGGCCAGGCCTACCCCCCGCCGCCACCGGGACCGGTGCCATCGCCGCCTTACGGTGCGGCGCCGCCGCCACCGCCCATGTACGGCTATGGCAGCCCCTACGGCGGGTCGTCGCCGAAATCGTCGGGCAACCGCATGTGGTGGATCGTCGGCACCATCATCGTGATCGGCGTGCTGGTGCTCGCCGGCGTCATCGCAGCCTTTGCCGCACACCAGCTTTCCTCTGTCCGGTCGATCATCTCGTCGGAGGTGACGACCACGCCGGCGACGCCGTCACCCCGCACGACGACGCGCAGTCCGCGGCCGACGACCAGCGCGACGAGCCCGACCCGCAGTTCGGGTCCTTCGACGTCGCCGCTGCCCCCGCAGGGCGCGCCGCTCGACGTGTCCGGCATCGACGAGAACAAGACGATCGTGTGCAACGACAACACCGTCACCGTCAGCGGGATCAACAACACGATCGTGATCACCGGCCACTGTGCGAGCCTGTCCGTGTCCGGCATGAAGAACTCGGTCACCGTCGATTCCGCCGACACCATCGAAGCGGCCGGGATGAACAACCAGGTGACGTTCCACTCGGGTGCGCCGAAGATCTCCAACTCCGGACTCGACAACGTCGTCGCGCAGGGCTAGGCGCTCAGTCGGCGGCCATCGCGTCGGCCAGCGCCACGTAGCCTTCGAACCCGACGTCGTACGCCCTGGCCCGAAAGCGTTGCAGGAGTTGGCGATAGCCTGCCTCGTCGCCGCGGACGCGGGCCAGCAGCGCCCGCAGCCGCAGCACCGGAATTTCGTGTAGCACGAAGCCCGACTCGGTCGGGACGGCCTCGAGCCGGTCGACCGCACGCTGCGCCGCCTCGACATCGCCGGGGCCGGCGCGCGCCAGCAGTGTCTCGACCAGCACGGTGGTCGCCGGTGCCCGGAACATCATCGTCCCGGCGTCGAACTGCGCGTTGAGAATCCGGGACACCAGGTCGATGGCGCCGTCGAGATCGCCGGATCGGGCGCGGCCGCGGGCGATCTCGGCGTCGGTCATGCGCCGAATCGCCACGATCAGCTTCTCGTCGACGAGCATCTCGCGAGCCTTGGCCAGGTATTCGAAGCCCTCCCCCGCGCTTTCGTCGTTGCAGTGGATGAGCGCGGTGGCCCGATTGACAAGTGCGTACGCCAACGCGGCGGTGTCGCCGGAACGTTGGGCGATCTCCAGCGACTCGGCTGTCTGGGCCACGTCTTGGGCAGTGGGCAGCACCCCGCCGTTCTGCACCGCGGCCGCATACTTGTACAACTGCGCGAACGGGTGGGTGGTCGGGTCGAACGAGCGGGCCATCGCGATGCCCTCCTCGAGGTCGTGGCGCCAGCCATGCCGACCCAAAAACATTCCGGCCGCGCCCTTTAACGTCGTCGCCCAGGCCAGCGGGGATCCGATCACGAAGTTGCCCATGGTGGGGTCGCCGTGTGCGACGTCGATGATCCGTTGCGCCAACCGCAGGCATTCGGTCGCCTCGCCGACCTCCCACTTGGCTTGAGCCGCCGCATAGAACAGGCCGGCCGTCATCGCGGGGTCGCCGATCGACTCGACGAGCGTGGCGAACTCCGTCGCCATGGCGGCCGCCTCCCGATGCCGGGAGTTGAACGTCAGCGTGGTGAGGTGGCCCGCCATACCGACCGCCAATGACCTCTTGTCACCCGCCTGGGCGGTCAGCGTCCGCAATTCGTCGAATCCGGTCTCCTCGGGCGTGCCACCCACCTGAAAAACACTGCCGCACAACAGGGCTCGCGGCGCGATGCGCATGGCCAGCCGGTCGGGGTGATCGTCCGGGAGCCGGTCGGCGAATCGCTGCGCCTGTTGCCAACTGGCCCGGGCCGCGCGGATATCCCTTCCGCCGTACCACGTCCCGGCCTGCATGTACCACTCGTAAGCCTGACGCAGGTCCCCGGCGGCCGCGTACTGCGTGGCGACGATCGAGGCCTCCTGACCGGTGAACTCGCCGTAGGTGCGCTGCAATACCGCCGCCACCCGTCGATGCAATTCGGCTCTGCTGGCTTTCAATTGGGATTCGTATGCCACCGCCTGAATCAGCGGATGGCAGAAGGCGTATGTCTCGTGCGGTGTGAAGCCGACCTGCTCGACCAACGACGCCTGGACCAATGGCGCCACGTCGACCGCGCCCAACAGACATTTCAGCAATTCGGTGTCGAACTGCGCGCCGATGACGGCCGCGGCGTTCAGAGTACGCTTCGCCGTGGCGTTGAGCCGATCGATGCGCGCCCCGATAATTCCCTGCAGGCTTGCCGGGACATGGATTTCGCGCACCTCACGCACGCACACGTAGGAGCCCGGTGCGCCCTCGATCTCGCCCCGCTCGGCGAGGTCACGCACGATCTCCTCGGCGGCGAACGGCAGGCCGGCCGCCCGGTCGGCGATCACCGTCGGTAATCCGGCCACCGAAGGATCGGCCCCCAGCAACTCGTTGATCAATTCGGTGATGTGCGAATTACACAGTGGCTCAAGGACGAACGGATGGGCGCCAGGGATGTGTGCCAGCGGCCCCGAGTATTCGGGCCGATAGACGACGAGCAGCACCGCGCGCATGCCAGCTACCGCCGCCGCGAATTCGGTGAGCAGCGACTCACTGACGCTGTCGATCCACTGGGCATCGTCGATGACGTAGAGCGCGGAGTCGGGCCGTGCCAGTGAAATCGTGTTGATCAGGTCGACGAGCCGGCGGCGCCGCGCATCCGGGGTGATGTCCGGACAGGGCATGTCGGGGTCGCGGATGCCGAGCAGGTCGTCGAGCAGCACCAGATCCTCGTCGCCAGCCTCGGGGATTTCGGCGCGCACCCGCGCCCGCGCCACCTCGAGCGTGAGCCCGCCGAGACCGAAGACCCTGTGCAACAGCCGGGAGATCACGTGGAACGGAATCTCGCGGGTATGGGATTCGCAGTAGGTCACCGACACCTCGAAACCGGCACTGCGCGCGATGGCTAACGACTCGCGGACCAGCCGGGTTTTGCCCACGCCCGGGCGGCCGGTGACCGTGATCACGGTTCCCGCACCCCGGCTGGCCTGGTCCAGCACGTTTGCGACGGCGTCCTTCTCTTGCTGCCGCCCGACCAAGCGGGACTGGCGACGCGCCTTGCGGCGCTCACCGTCGGCGGCCAACAGCCGCCGGGCCGGCACGGCGGTGGCGAAACCCTTGATGTGCACGGTTTCGGGCTCGCCCAGCACCGCGCGATCCTCGACCAGCCGCGCGGTGGATTCGCTGAGCATGATGCCGCCCGGCGGCGCCACCGTTTCCATGCGCTGCGCCATTCCCACCTGTTCGCCCACCGCGGTGTAGCCGAGATGAGTCGCGCCGACCTCCCCGGTGATCACCTGGCCGGAGTTCAGCCCGACGCGCAAGCGCAGGTCGATCCCGTCGCGACGGCCCACCTCGACCGCCAGCGCCCGGACCACCTCCTGGATCTGCAGCGCCGCAAGGCAGGCACGAAAAGCATGATCTTCCAACGTGATCGGCGCTCCGAACAACGCCATAATGCCGTCGCCGGTGAACTTGTCGACGGTGCCGCCATAACGCTGGACCACGGTCGCCGACTGATCGACGAGTTCGGTCATCACCTCGCGCAGCCGCTCGGGACCCAATGCTGCGGCGATGTCCATCGAGCGCACCACGTCGGCAAACAGGACGGTGACCTGCTTGTACTCGGCCGGCTCGGCGGCCGGCGCCAGTGGACTGCCGCAGGCATCGCAGAAGCGCGCACCCTGACGCGGCTCCGAACCGCACACCTGGCACACCGGCGCTGCTGGCGTCACGTCTGAAACCCTAGGCGGAATCCCGGTTAGTGGAAACGCCCGGAAATCGGCAACTTACGTTTGCTCTTCCGCGTCGTCGTCGAGGACGCCGACCGCGATGCCGTACGGCAGAAAGCGCACCTTGCGCTTGGGGTCGACGTTGTTCTTGTTGGCCCGCAGCGCGTCGAGCTCACTGGCGTACACCTGTTCGACGTGCGCGCCGCCCGCGGCGTCGACGGTGTAGATCGCCCAGACGCCGTCGCCGGCCTCTCCTGCGGTTTCCGGCCCGGAACGGGGCCGCCGCGACAGGTCGTCGAAGAACGCCGAAAAGCCGCCGCGGGCGCCCGGAGCAGCAGCGAACCTGCCGATCCGCTCGAATACCTCGCGCAGTCCCTCGCTGCCTTCTCTGATTACCCGATCGAACTCCTCGGGATCAAACCCGAATGGTCCATGCTCGCCCACGTGGCCTCCTAGCAGCTCGTAGCGTTACTGACCAGTGTGCGCTCGCGCGCGGTGATGCGCCACGGAGTTTGCTCGCAGCCGAATGTCACCGCTAGTAGCCCGGGCCCAGGAACGGGTTCTGCGAGTACCCGCCCCCGCTGGGCGGATAGCCGCCCCCGTAGCCACCGCCCGGATATTGCTGAGCAGGGTACTGCGGAGCCGGGTTCGCCGGCGCCTGACTGGCCGGCACCTGGATCGGGATCGGCACCGGCAGCAGCGGAACGTGGATCCACTGCGTGGTCATCGGCACCGTCGTCGAGGTGGGCGGGGGCGATGTCGTCGTGGGCGGTGGCGGCGGCTCGGTGGTCGGCGTCGTCATGGCCGTCGTGGGTGGTGGCGGCGGAGGCGTCGTCGTCTGCGGCGGCGGCGGCCGGTGGGTGGTGTGCACCGGCGGTGGCGGCGCCGTGGTCACCACGACCGGCGGGGGCTCGGGCGACGGCGAAGGTTCCGGCGGTGGCGGCGCGGGCGGCACCGAGCTGGGCACCGGCGCGGCGGTGGGCGGCGGTGGCACCGCGGTGGGCGGGACGGGACTGGGCACCAACGTGCTGGCCGGCGGCAGCGGCACGGGGACGACGGAGGGCGCCGGCGGTGCTTGGCGGTTTTCGATCCCGGTCAACGTGTACGCCACACCGCCGATCGCGGTCATGGCGACGAGTGCGAACATCCCGACAACCAACTGCGACAGCCGGACCCGGCGCCACGCCCGTTCCCGGGGCGGTTCGATCACGTTCAACCGCATCGACCAGCCGCCGGGGCCGCTGTCTTCGTCGAATGCTTCGGGCGTGTAGGGCACCCGGATGTCACCGGGGTATTCGGTTTGCGACCAAGCCAACTCGCGATCGGTGAGCGCTTCCTCGTCGATCACCAACAGGTCGCCGGCGGGCAGTTCGATGATGTCGTTGCCCGACGACGCGGTGAGCAGACCGATCGACGTGCGGGTGCGGAGGTCGAGTTCCTCGCCGCGGGCGGCCAGCAGCAGCGCACCGGCGGCGGCGGCGAATGCGGGCTGCGCCGGCGACATGACCGGGCGACGGCTGTGCACCGAAAGACGTTCGTTGACAAGCGGAATGCACGCGCCACCGCCGACGGTGATCACCGCGGAAAGGTCGTTCCAGCCCTTGCGGTGTCGGCACAGCATGTCGTCGAACGCGTAGATGAGTCCGGTGAGCCGATCCTGGATCAGATCGCCCAGCTCGTCACGGGTGAACTTCATGGTGGCCCGGCGTCCACCCAGCTCGGCCGCGAATTCCGTTGTGCGTTCTGTGGATAGCTGCTCTTTGGCGGTACGGCACTGTTCGCGCAGCCGGGCCAGTTGCCCGACCGCGGCGGTGCTGGCCGGGTCGATACCGCTGCCGTGTCCCAGCTCCTCGAACACACACAGCAACAGGGCCGCGTCGATCTCATCACCGGAGAAGTCGGTGTAACGCATTGTGGCGCTGAGCGGTTTGAAATCGCCCGCGAGGTCTATCAGGGTGGCCGACGTACCCGAGCCGCCGAAGTCGAGCAATCCGACGACACCGGTTGCGGCGAGGCACAGCTCGGCGTTCGCCGCGGTCAGCGATGCGATCGCGTCCGAAACCAGGCGTGGTGCCATACCGCTTCGCACAAAGCCCAGATGCGTGCGTAGTGCGTTGCGCAGTGCCTGTGCGGTGCCCGGTTTCCAGTGTGACGGAACGGCGATCGAGATCTCCGAGGAGCCGGCGTCCGCACCGGCGGCCAGCACCATCGCATCGAGCGCTTCGACCATCAAGAGGTCGGGGTCGTGAGCGGAGCCATCGACGGACACCAGTGCCACCGAGTCGCCGACACGGTCGACGAACCCGCTCATCAACATGCCGGGCTCGGTGAGCTGCGGGTTCTCCTCGGGTAGACCAACTTTCGGTGCGCAGTGCGGGTACAGCGTTAGTACCGCTCGACGTGAAACCGGCTGGTTTCCGTCACGTGCTGCGACCAGGTTCGTGGTTCCGATCGACAACCCAAGTGGGTCGTACATAGAGCGAATACTTTCGTCTATAGGGGTCGGTGGCCAGCGTTAACGATAGCCGCCGACACGCGCAAAGCCGATGGCTTGCAATGCCATTGGTATCGCCCCGATGCGGTTGTGTCACCGAAGTGGTACTAAAAACCCCTTGACAAAGAACTGCGCGTCAGACCACGGTCAGCGGCAGCGAACGCCTGGGCTCGAACTGGAATGTCGCTCCGCCACTGACCCTGACCACCGAAACCTCTGGCAGTTCCTTAGCGTCGGTGTCGGTTTCGATTAGCTCGGCCGTCCAGTCATCGGCAGTTCCGCTAACTCGCACTTCGACGCGCGGATCGACCGCCGTGGCGATCGCCTGCAGCGGTTGCACGGATTGCGGTGAGCACAACGAGATCCAGGCACCGTCGTCGTGGGCCGCAGACGCGTAGACGTGCAGCCGGTTCGATTCCAGTTCTGCGGCAACGTAGCCCACCGGGTTCAGCAGCGGGTGCAATTCGAGGACCTTGCGCACGCCGTCAATCCCGCCGGGAAGATTGAGCGCGCGGTGAATGCGCTCCGCGGCCAGGCCCGCGATGCCGATCAAGCCTTTGGTGCAGACCGCGACGGCTTCGGTTTCGTCGGCGGCGCGTGCCCGCACCGCGATCGCGAAGGACAGAAACAGCAGATGCATCTGCAAGCAGACCTCGTCGGCCATCCGGACCAATGCCGAATGTGAGAAGGCGGCGAAGTCGAAATCGGAGAGCAGCGGACCCGAGTAATCAGCCTGCCCCTGGTCCGAGGCGTCGATGGGATCGAGTTTCCATGTCGCGGCGCGCGTTTGACGAACGATGTCCAGGGCGGGAATTCCCTGCACCTCTGGATACGACTCGTCGATGACGACGGTCCACGCGCAGTGCGGGTGCCGGTCGGCCGGCGTCCGGGGCGGGCGGTGGATGGGACGCACCTGAGCCCGGGCGTTGGTCGCCACGGCGGTCGCGTCGAACGTCGGATCCTCGATGGTGTGGCACATCCCGAACACGTACTGCTCGCCCATCGGTTCTACGTCGAGCAGCGCGCCGCAGTGGTCGAGGTGGAATTCGCCGTGCCACCGGTCGTGCACGGTGTAGCGAAAATCCATGAATTGCGGTGGGGCGCCGATGTCGAGCTGCAGGCCCTTGAAGATGGTGGGCACGTCGTTGCCCACGTAATTCAGCGCCTCCTGCATGCGCCGGGTGTAGATCGGGCTGGCGCCCGCCCACTCCTCGATGGCGATCTGCACCATCTCCTCGCGGCCGAACGAGGAAATGCACCAAGCCATTCCCGACCGGTCGATCAGCTGTCCGATCAGTAACAGTTCGGGTAGCAGAACGGCCAGCTCGGCACGGGACAATTGCGCATATCGCGAGGGGCTGCTCACGCCACAAAAATAAGCTCGGCTATGTTATAAAGTCAACAATGTCCATTGCCGCAGGCCAGACGTCCGGGCGCTCGGCCAGCCCCACCCGGCGCACCACCGCGCCGCGCAAACGCGGCGACGACACCCGCGCGAAGATCATCGACGAGACGGTCCGCTGCATCCAGGAGGAAGGCTTCGCCGCCGCCACCGCCAAGCATGTGGCCGAACGCGCCGGCGTCACGTGGGGCGTGATCCAATACCACTTCGGCGACCGCAACGGCCTGTTGATGGCGGTCGTCGACGACGGGGTGGACCGGTTGATCGAGAGCCTGTCGTCGGCGGACGTCAGCAAGCTGGCGCCACAACAACGCATCGAAGTCGTCATCGACACCGCGTGGAGTTGTTACAGCAGCCCGACGTCGATGGCCGCGTTCGAGATCCTGCGGGCAACCCGCGGCAGCCTGGGCGATTCCTCGCGCCGCCACCTGCTCGAGATGAACTCCGCGATCGCCCAGTTAGGCCGGCTGATCACCACCGACCCGGCGAATGCGGGTGTCGCCGAAGTCATTTGGGCTACGCTGCGGGGTGTGGTGCTGGTCCAGATGGTCACCGGAACGACCATCGATTGGAGCCTGGAACGACGGGCCCTGATCGACATGGTTACCCGTGTGCTGCAATGACGGGATGACCCTCGACGATCTGGCCGATATCGAAGCCATCAAGCAAGTCAAGTACCGGTATCTGCGCGCACTGGACACCAAGCATTGGGACGACTTCAACGACACCCTGGCCGAAGACATCAAGGCCGACTACGGGCCGTCGATCGGCAACGAGTTGCACTTCACCAACCGCGCCGACTTGGTCGAGTACATGCGGACGTCGCTGCCCGCGAACGTCATCACCGAACACCGGGTGACGCATCCGGACATCGTCGTCGACGGCGACACCGCAACGGGCAGTTGGTATCTGCAGGACCGGGTGATGGTCGCGGACCTGAACTTCATGCTGATCGGCGCCGCCTTCTACCGCGACACCTACCGGCGCACCGATGCCGGCTGGAAGATCTGCGGCACCGGCTACGACCGGACCTACGACGCCACGATGTCGTTGGAGGGCATGAACTTCACGCTCAAGCCCGGTCGCGCCATCGCCACCGTCGACTGAGCGCTACTTGGTGATCGCGATGACTGCGCCCGGCCGCAGCCATTTCATGATCGACACCAGCTGAGCATCGTCGACCGCGACGCAACCCTCGGTGGGTTGGCCGTCGGTGGTGTGGAAGAAGAACGCGGCGCCGCCACCCGGGGTCTTGTTCTTGTTGACGCCCATCACGACCGCGTGCTTGTACTGCGGGATCTGCAGGTTCTCGCTCTCGGCGGTGTTGAACGGGCACTGCGCCTTCTGGCACATCTGCATCGAGTTGAACGTGGGGCTGTGGTCGTCGCCGCTCCACCAGTAGTTGGGTCCGGAGACCTGGGTGTAGGGCAACCCGGTACCGGGGTTCGGGGCGGTGCCGAACGCGGCGTCGAGGCTGTACACCCCCGTCGGGGTGGCCGGCACCCCGCTCTTGGCCTGCGGCGCCATCCCCGCCGAACCCACGTGCGTCGGAACGCCGGTGCGCAGCGCCTGCCAGCCGGCGGCGGTGCGTTGGTAGATGTCGATGGTCGCGTTAGAACCGCCGGTGCTGACGACCGAAACCACTTGTGTGGCATTGCCAACCTGATTCGCGAACCAGGGCGTGCCGGCCAGCGGGTTGCCCGTTGGGGCGGCGGTTCCGGCCGGCGCGAGTAGCAGCGATGCCCACACGCAGCACGCCACAGCACACAGCGAAGTCAGCAATCGGCGCATGCATTCCATCGTCAGGCGACGCCAACCTCGAGGTCAAGTCAAGCTTTAGCCCCGGTTGGGTCACGGCGCCGTGATCAACGAAAAGCCTACCGCGGCAGCGGCTTAGGACGAAACACTGCCAGACACACCAGGACGTACAGGTATCCCAGGGCCCAGCCGGCGAATACGTCGGACGGGTAATGCACGTTCAACGCGACCCGCGAAAAGCCCACCAACACAAGGATGATCGCGGTCAGCGACATCGCGATGCGACCCAGCATCGCGCTCATCATCGGGATGACGAAGGCCAGCAGGGCGAGTAGGGACGCCGTCGTCTCGAGCGCGTGCCCCGAGGGAAACGACGTCTGGGCAATGGGCACCAGCATGGTCGACGGCCGCGGGCGATCCGCCAGGCTCTTGGCCGCCTGCGTCACCAATCCGTTCAGCAGCCCGCAGGCCACCAGCACCAGTGCCACGCGCACGTCGCGCCGCACCAACGCGGCCGCCGCCGCGATCGTGTCGAGCACCCGCAGCGGGACCGGCCCCAGCACATTCGTCACCACTGCCCAAAACCGCAGCCACGCCGGATGCTTGACCGCGGCGTCGTGCGAGGCGTTCAACAGCGACCAATCGATCCGGTGCAGCCAGCCCCAATTCTGGAGGTAGCCCACCCACATCAGCGCGTAGACCGCGACGGCCACGAGGGCGGCATAAAGGGCCATCCAGGCCCGCGGGTGGGTCACCCCTAAGCGATACCAGGATCACCGTGCGGATTGGTGGACCCCGCCCGGTTCCGCGTCATACTGGCGGCATGGCGGTCTTTGTCCGCAGGTTGCTCGGTATCGGCAAGCTCCCCGAGGACCTGCATGCTCAGGTCGAAGCAGAAGGCGTGCTCTACCTCGCCGACTACGTCCCGGTGACCAGGCGGTTCAGCGGCACCATCCCCGGTGTGCGGTTGCCGCGCAGCGTCGCCTACTACACCGGCTCGCTGGTACTCACCCGGCAACGGGTACTCGCGACGCTGTCGATGCTGCCGAAGCTGGCCGGCGCGACCGTCGACGTGCCCTGGGATGCGCCGCAGACCGGCACGGCCCGGGCCGAGATCTCCTCGGCCGGTTTGGAGGTGCACGTCGACGTGGCGCGGGTCGACGACAAGTTCAGCGGCGAACTGTCGCTGCTTTACAAGACCGCGATCCCGGCGGATGTGCTCAGCGGCCTGCCGGTGCGTTCGTTGACGTTCGACATGGCGCCGGACTGCATCGTCCGCGCGGTCGGCGTCACCTATTCTCCGTGATCGTCATCAGCGGCCACGGCGGCTGGCGGAGCACCGCGAGGCTGCCGATGACCGCGGCGAGCAGGCCGGTGAGCACTCCGATCAGCGCGACGCGATTGGCGTTGACGGCGGGCACCCAGGTGGCCCGGCCCTCGCGAATGACGAAGACGCCGACCGGCCTTTCGACGGTGATCACCGTGGCGCCGTCGCTGGTCTGGAAGGGTTGGCCGTAGACACGCCCCGGCTGACGGTCGCTGGGCAGCTGATCGAGCACGTCGGAATACTTCACTGCACGCTCCCTTGGTGGTGTTGTGGGACTGCGCGATACATTGACGCTAATGCCATTCTCCTCCGGCGAATACTCCGATGGCGCGGTGAACGAACACGCGTTCAGCTCGCAAGATCGTCGCGTCGTGTACCGGGTGATCGCCGAACGGCGGGACATGCGCCGCTTCGTGCCGGGCGCCGTGGTGCCCGAGGAGGTGCTGGCCCGCTTGTTGCAGGCCGCGCATGCCGCGCCCAGCGTCGGGTTGATGCAGCCGTGGCGTTTCATCCGCATCACCGACGACGCGGTGCGCCGCCGCATCCACGCCCTGGTCGACGAGGAACGCCCGCGCACCGCGGCAGCGCTGGGACCACGCGGCGCGGAGTTCCTGCGGCTCAAGGTCGAAGGCATTCTCGAATGCGCCGAACTGCTGGTGGTGGCGCTGGCCGACAAACGCGACGTCCACATCTTCGGCCGGCGCACGCTGCCGCAGATGGATCTGGCGTCGGTGTCCTGCGCGATTCAGAACCTGTGGCTGGCGGCCCGGGCCGAAGGTCTCGGGGTCGGCTGGGTCTCGCTGTTCGATCCGCAACCCCTGGCCGAGCTGCTGGGCATGCCCGCCGATGCCGAGCCGGTGGCCATCCTGTGCGTCGGGCCGGTGCCTGACTTCCCCGACCGGCCGGCGCTGGAGCTCGACGGCTGGACGCATGCGCGACCGCTCGCGGAGTTCGTCTCCGAAAACCGGTGGACTCAGCCGCCGGACACCCGGCCGGCGACGGGCACCGCAACGGCCCGTAAGTTGCCGTCCCAGCCGGTGTGACGCGGGGATCGGCGACTTTGGCATACCCACGCGCCGAACGTGCACTCAGGGATCCAAACCCGCGGAAAACCCGCCTCAGAGCACGTTCGGCGGACGGGGATGCGGTGACGGATTCAGATCCTCGGCAGACGACTGCGGTATCGTCGCCGGTCGGCAAGGCATGGTAGGGAGGTGGCAGTGACCGGCGACAACGTGCTGATCGTGCACTGGCACGACCTCGGGCGCTATCTCGGTGCCTACGGCCACCCGGACGTCAGCAGCCCGCGCATGGACCAGCTCGCCAGTGAAAGCATCCTGTTCACCCGGGCCCATGCCACCGCTCCGCTGTGCACACCGTCGCGCGGCTCGTTGTTCACCGGTCGCTACCCGCAAAGCAACGGCCTGGTCGGCCTGGCCCATCACGGCTGGGAATACCGCGCCGGCGTGCAGACCCTTCCCCAGATCCTTTCCGAATCAGGCTGGCACTCAGCACTTTTCGGTATGCAGCACGAGACTTCCTACCCGAAGCGCCTGGGCTTCGACGAGGTAGACGTGTCGAACTCGTATTGCGACTACGTGGTGGACAGAGTCCAGGATTGGCTGCGCAACGACGCCGCGGCGCGGGCTGGACAGCCGTTCCTGCTGACGGCGGGATTCTTCGAGACCCATCGCCCCTACCCACGGGACCGCTACGAGCCGGCCGACAGCGCGGCCGTCGATCCACCGGACTACCTGCCCGACACACCCGAGGTGCGCGGCGATCTCGCCGACTTCTACGGCGCGATCAGCAGCGCAGACGCCGCGGTCGGCCGGATAGTGGACGCCCTGGCCGAGACGGGTCTGGACGCCAGCACCTGGGTGGTGTTCTTCACCGATCACGGGCCGGCCTTCCCCCGGGCGAAGTCCACGCTGTACGACGCCGGAACCGGCATCGCGCTGCTCATCCGCCCGCCCACTTCGGCGCACCGGGCCGTGACACCCCAGGTCTACGAAGAACTGTTCAGCGGCGTCGACCTGGTTCCGACGTTGCTGGAGCTGCTGGGCCTCGACGTGCCCGCCGAGGTCGAGGGCGTCTCGCACGCCCACGCCCTGCTCGCACCCGATACGCCGGCCGACCCGGTGCGCGATCAGGTGTACACGATGAAGACCTATCACGACTCGTTCGATCCGATTCGGGCAATCCGCACAAAGGAATACAGCTACATCGAGAACTACGCGCCGCGCCCGCTGCTGGACCTGCCGTGGGATATCGAAGAAAGCCCGTCCGGGATGGCGGTCGCACCCTTCGTCAAAGCTGCGCGCCCGGAACGCGAACTCTACGACCTGCGAACCGATCCCACCGAGACCACCAATCTGCTGGAAGATGGCGATCCGGGAATGGATGCGATCGCTGCGGATTTAGCTGTCCGCCTCAATGATTGGCGTCAGCGCACCGGCGACGTAATCCCCTCGGACTTCGCCGGTACCCGTATCGCGATGCGCTATACCGAAACGTATCGACAGATCCATCGCACGACACCGGCGAACCGGTCGGCGATCGGCGCCGACCGCGGCGTCGAAGAGTAGGCAGTCGCTATCCCGCGGCCGCGCCACCGACCTCGGCGACGATGAATACCCGCCGGAACGGGAAGATTGTTGTGCCGTCGGCCCGCGGCGGGTAGGCGTCGTCGAGCAGCGGGATGAGCTCCTCGCGGAACTCATCCCAGCCCGCGTCGTCGAGGCGTTCGCGCACCGGAACCAGCGCGGTGCCGGTGATCCATTCCAGCACTGGGTGTTCCCCGGTCAGCTGGTGCAGGTAGGTCGTCTCCCAGGCATCGACCCGGCAGCCCGCATCCATCAGCAGATTGGCGTAATGCGCTGGCGGCTGGACCACCGCGCCGACTCGGAATGGTATGTCCTTCAGCGTCTTTGCGTAATGTTCGCGGCGCGCCACGGCCCGCACCGCGGCATGCGACGGGGTTTCGAAGTTACCCGGAATCTGCACCGCGATCCACGACCGGTCCGGCAGTTGGCCGGCCCACCGGACCAGCAGGTCGGCATGTTCGGGGACCCAATGCAGCGCGGCGTTGCTGACCACCACGTCGGTGTCGGGTTTCGGCTTCCAGTCCCGCAAGTCCGCAACCGAGGCATCGATCCCACGTTCCCGGGCGGCGGCCACCATCTCCGGCGAGGTGTCCATCGCCTCGATGGCCGCGCCGGGCCAGCGCTTCTCGAGGTATTTCGTCAAGTTGCCGGGTCCACAGCCCAGGTCGACCACCCGACGCGCCCGCTCGGCCCCCACTCGCGAGAGCAGGTCGTAAAACGGACGGCTGCGATGGTCTGCAAATGCCAGGTAGACGTCTGGATCCCACATGTCGGTCCTCCTGATCAACGCCGTGGCTGGTCGGCGATATAGACAAACCGTATTACCGCATCGTGCCCCGGTGACGCCCGAGTGGCCCCGGAATCGGGTCAATTGGCCGGGATCGGACGCTGGGCCGGGATAGCATCGGCATTCGTGGGGTCCGACACAGATCCGATCGATCCGCCCATTCCGGTTCCCGACGTTCCCGGTGCCGATGTGCCGCCCGGCGCCGACGGCTTGCCACCACTGTCGGCACTGCCGCCGCGTGAACGCGGGGTGGTCGCCGCCTGCGCCGCCGGCGACGTCGCATTGCGCACCTGGGTGTCATCACTGCTGGCCGTGACGGCCGCGCCGGCGGTGGTGGCCACCACGTTGCGCCACAGCAAGTCCGGGAGCGAACGCGCCAACCTGAACTTCTACGCCGAGCTGGCCGCCCAGCACGATCCGGCGCAATCATTCCCGGCTCCGACCGAACTCCCCCGGGTGTCGTCGCGGCCGGCCGGCCCGCTCGCGCGATGGATCGCGCGCGGCACCGTCGACAACATCTCGTTCCCCAGCAGCTTCACCGCGATCAATCCCGCGATGCGCAAGCGGTGGAATGCGTTGGAAGTCAACAACATCGTGCGCGCCCAGCATTGGCGCCACGACGACGGGCCGCGTCCCACGCTGTGCGTGATCCACGGCTTCATGGGGTCGTCGTATCTGGCCAATGGCCGCTTCTTCTCAATGCCGTGGTATTACCGGTCCGGCTACGACGTGTTGCTGTTTACGCTACCGTTCCACGGCCAGCGCGCCGAAAAGTGCTCGCCGTTCAGCGGTTTCGGCTACTTCGCCGGCGGGCTCGGCGGCTTCGCCGAATCGATGGCCCAGGCCGTGCACGACTTCCGGTCCATCGTCGACTATTTGCGGCACACCGGCGTCGAACGCATTGCGCTGACCGGCCTTTCGCTGGGCGGCTACACGTCGGCGCTGGTGGCCTCCGTCGACGACCGGCTGCAGGCCGTCATCCCCAACTGCCCGGTCGTCACGCCGGTGACGATGTTCGACCAGTGGTTCCCGGCCAACAAGCTGGTCGGCCTGGGGCTGGCGTTGTCCAGCATCAACCGCGACGACCTCAATGCCGGGCTGGCCTACCACTGCCCCCTGAACTACCAGCCGCAACTTGCCAAGGACCGGCGGATGATCATCACCGGCCTCGCCGACCGGATGGCTCCACCGGGACAGGCGGTCATGCTCTGGGAGCATTGGGATCGCTGTGCGCTGCACTGGTTTCCGGGCAGTCACGTGCTGCACACCAGCCAGCTGGACTACCTGAGGCGGATGACCAGCTTCCTGAACGGTTTTATGCTGGACTAGCCGCCGCGCGGTGCGCGCCGGTCACCGGCGTCGGCCAATCCAAGGTCGCCAGCAGGCCGTCGGGCTCCGCGGTGTGACCGTCAAGTCGTTGCGTGGACAACAGATCCAGTGCCGCCAGGGCCGGCGCCTGGTTGCCGTGCTGCGGGATCAGTGCGTCCACCGGCGGCGTGCCCTCCGGGGGCGCGTCGGTGAGAAAAGCACACGCGGCCGCGACCGTGTCCTGCTCACCCGAGCGTGCGATCTCGAGGGCGGTGCACGTCTCACGGGCCGGATGCGACCGGATCGCCTCCAGCGTCGCGGGCAGGCCCGCATCGACGACGATCTGATATGCGGCAACGAAATCCGAGGTGCCGCGCTGCACCGCACGCCAACTCTCGCGGGCGTTGGCCGTCAGCCACCGCGGCACGTCATCCGGCGCGATGGCGTTGGCCTCCCAGCCGATCTCACGCAGGTGGTCGGCAAGCCGTCGCGCGACAACCTCGGCAGTCTCATGCAGCGGGATGCGCGATGAACGTGCCCGCAGCGCCGGCAAGTTGTCGGCGGCCGACACCGTGATCCCGATCCACGTCTCGCGTCGCGATGCGTCGGATGCGTTGTCGCGGCTGGTGATACGGACCTTGTCGGCGCGGATGCCGTAGCGGTCCAGGTATCGGGCAATCAGCTGCAGCGGCAGCACGGCGTCGTCGGCGCTGGACGGCCCTATCCGCACCAACGCGGTTGTCTTTGCGGCAACGACGGATTGGGTGTCGGCTTCGCCGGTCGGGTTGGAACGGCGGCTCATGATGGCCAGCCGGCGCCGCAGAATCGTGGTGAAGTGCAGTCCGCGCCACCAGCCGAACAAGACGATCACCGCCACGACGGCGATGCCGAGCAGCCAGTAGTCGCGAGTCGAGTGCCAGGGGTAGGCCAGCGCCGCGGGCACTACCGCCAACGCCGCCAGGGTGATTCGGGCGCTCCCCGGGATCGGGATCGAGCTCACGAGGTGGTCTCCTTCCGTCGGCGCGCGCCGGCGATCGCGGCCGCGGCGGCAACCGCCGCGACAATCAACGCCAGCGCGGCGGTCCCGGCGAACGCGACGGTTCGCGGGGTGTTGTCTTTCGGTGCCGGTGCCGGGGGTACGGCGACCGGCTTGGCCGGCGTCGCGGCCGGCCCGGCGCTCGCGGGCAGTTCCCAGGTCAGCGCTGCCAGCGGGTCAACACTGCCGGTGCCGACGACGTTCGACGGCGCCCGGGCGCCGTTGTGCGCGGTCGCGGTGATTCGGCGCACCACGTCGGTGGCGGACAGGGTGGGGTACTTGCTGCGGACCAGCGCCGCGACGCCCGACACGTAGCCGGCCGCGTAGCTGGTGCCGCTGAGCGCGCTCAGTTGCTGATGGTCGTCGGGCAGGCCGTTGGCGAGGCCGCCGCCGTCGCGGTTGCTCACCGACACGATCTTTTCGCCCGGGGCCGCGACACCGACCCACGGCCCGGACATGGTGAACTTCGACGGCTGCCCATCCGCGGTCAGGGACGCCGCCGACAGCACGTAGGGCTGCCAGTACGACGGGATGGAGACCGACGTAACACCCGCCCAGTTCCGCGCATCGTCGGGGCGGGCCAGGTCGGTGAGCGGGTTTGACTCGCAGGACATTCCGCCACCGACCGAGCCGGTGGACCCGGTGTTGCCCGCGGCCGCCACGATCACCGCGTCCTTGTCCACCGCCGCGAAGCGGATCGCCGCACCGAGCGCGGCCTGGTCGACGGGCCGGTCGGCCGCCATGCAGGTGACCTGCGAGATATCGATCACCCGCGCGCCCAGGTCGGCCGCGTGCACGATCGCCCGGGCCAGCGTCGCGACCTCGAGGGACACCCGCGCCACCATCGGGTCGCCGCCCGGTGCGCGCGGCGAGAACTTGCCCGACGCCGTCCGGATCGCCAGCACGCGGGCCGCGGGCGCGACGCCCGAGAAGCCATCCTCGGCGGACGGCTGGCCCGCGACGAGCCCGGCGACCAGGGTGCCGTGCCCGTCGCAGTCCGTCAGGCCGTCGGTCGTCTCCACGAAATCGCCGCCGGGATCGACATTCGGCAGCCGGGGTCCCGGCCGCACCCCGGTGTCGAGCACCGCCACCAGCTGACCTTCGCCGCGGGAAAACTGCCATGCCGCAGGCAGATTCAGCATCGCCTGACTGGGCGTCACGGCCGTCGGATCGCTGCCGCCAATGACGCCGGAAGCGGCGCAGGGCCCGCGCTGCTCCATCGGCTGCACCGCTCCGGCAGCGCCGCTAGGCGGCTGCACGCCCGGGTCGACCGCGGGCTGGCTGATCGCCGATGCCTGCGGACAGCCCCACGGCACGATGGCCTGCGAGAAGACCAACGCCGCTGTGAGGCAGGCGAATCCGGCACGAATCATCGATTGAGCACCCAGGCAAAGAGGCCGACCAGGTAGGCGATGACAGGAATCAGCGAAGCGTCCAGGCCGGTCGCGACGAAGCCCAGCAGGCGGCGCAGCGGCAGCGAGTAGGTGTCCGGCGAGGCGATGCTCGGGTTCAGGGCCACCACTGCCCACGCCAGCACCAGCGCGACGAGCACCGCCGCCGCGACGAAGGCGGCCAGGAAACGTCCGGTCGAGGTGTAGAACACCAGCAGGACACCGGCGACCAGGAACGGCTGAGCCAGCAGCCATCCCTTGCACGCCGCCGAATCCCACACGCGGGCACGCAGCACGGAGGTCGCCGCGGTGGCGGCCAGCACGTACCAGCCCCAGCCGCTCAACGATTCGGGCCGCAGCGCGATCGCCACCGATCCCAGCACACTGAGCAGCACCGCGCCGGCGATAAAGCCATTCTGGTGGGCGTCGGCGATGCGCACCCGCCGCGGCAGGTCCTCGAGCACCCGAAGCGCGGGCGCCGACGGAGTCGGATCCCCCGGCGCCGGGATGACCGGCAGCGGGAAGCGTGCCCACAGTGCGGACAGCTGTGCCGCCTCGATGGTGATCAGCAGAGCCACCACAATCAAACCAGCACCGATAGTCAATACCGGTGGCTGCCAAAGTAGTTCGGCACCCGCGGCCAATAAGACACCGGTCCCCAGCACCGCGGTCGCGGTGAAGAAACCGGCGATGCGTTCCCGCTGTGCGGTCGGCACCATCAGCACGATCAGCGACCACGCGGTCACACCGGCAGCGGCCAGCACCAGCTGCGCCGCACCGAACTTCCCGGGCACCGCCAACGCGAGGGCCGCGCCGAGGGGTACCAGCGCCGCCATCGACAGCGCCATTCCGGTGCGTTCGGAACGCAGCGTGACGAACAAACCGGCGATCGCGGTCACTGCCGCGATCACGCTCACCGCGACCAGTCCGGCCAGTGCGCCGGTGGCGACCCGGTAGGTCACTCCCAGTCCCGTCGCCAGGAAGGCCACCAGGATCGCCGCCAGCAGCGCCCCGCGCTGGATCTGCGCGATGCCCCACGGCTTGAGCCGCGACGTCGAGAAGATCATCGCGGCGTCGGCGATGTCCTCGACAATGCCGGGCGCGGCCGGACCGGCCGGAACCGGCTGCAGCGCAAGCAAATCCCCGTCGACCACGCCGACGGTGTCCAGGCTGGCATCCAGACTGAACGGCGCTCCCCCGATCGGTGCCAGGCTCAGTTGAGAAACGGCGCCGGTGCGCGCACTGTCGGGGTCACCGCCGTCGCCGTTCTGTGCCGTCGGGACCACCAGTCGCTGCACCGCGGGCAGGACTTCACGCAGCGGCAGTTCGGTGGGCAGGGCAACTTCTGTCAGCCTGCTGTGCGCGAGGATGGCCACGCGAACGATCGGCATGACGGCACCGGAGGTCAACGGACCCTCGAATCAGCCTGGTACATCGTGTTCTCTCTCTATCTTGTTGTGTTTTAGGCGTATTGGGTGGATAGATCTCGCGACAGCCGCTGATCGGGGAACCAGTGGCCATCGGGCAGGTAGGCGGTCAAGTTCTCGATCGCGACGGCAATCGCAAACGGGGTTCCCGGACTGAACGTCGAGACCCATTCGCCGTCGAACGCGCGGGACGGACTGACCAGGATCCGGCCCGCGGTGGTGTCGACGATGCTCATCCCGACTTCGGTGGTGGCGTGCTGACCGTCGCGATGGCAACCGGCGACGATCTCCACGTAGCTGCGCGGGCCGGTGAATACGGATTCCACCACTGCGCGTGTGGATTGCGGAATGCCAAGGTAGTCAAGGACTTCAGTCAG
The DNA here is from genome assembly GCF_039023525.1 of Mycobacterium sp. 050272. Lineage (NCBI taxonomy): Bacteria > Bacillati > Actinomycetota > Actinomycetes > Mycobacteriales > Mycobacteriaceae > Mycobacterium > Mycobacterium sp. 050272. The sequence continues at coordinate 607,928 of NZ_JBCHKV010000001.1, forward strand.
CTGTGCACCGGAGCGCAGCCGTTCGTCGGCGCGCGCGCCGACACGCGCCGGCATGCTGAATTCCGTCAACTGCGCCGGCGGACGCTGGCCCAGCCCCACACCGAGGACCGGAACCAGTGCCCGCGCGTCGCCGATATTCATGGCGGTGAACGTGACCAGCTGGGCGCTGCGTAGCGCTACAACGGACTTGCCGGTGGCGCCGGCGCGCCGCGCCACCACACCGCGCAGCAACTCGCCGGCACCGCTGGCTGCGCCGGAGCCCACGTAGCGCAGATCGAGCCATTGGTCGGGAAAACACACCAACTTGATCCAGTCGGCGACCGTCCGGTTCACCACACCGTCGGGACCCATCAGACCCAACCGGGTCAGCTCGTCCTTCTGATCTTTGAAGAACGCGTCACGCTCGGCGGCATCACGATAGGGCGTCGTGATCGCCAAAACCCATGGAAAGCTCCCCGCTCCGATGGTTTCGGCGATGAACCATGCGTTTTCGACCGTCAGCTCGACGGCATTGGGCTCGACACTCATCGATGCGGGACTAACCGCCCCACTTGGCGGCTTCGGCCGTGTCGCGGGCGAACATGGCCAGGGTGTTGTTTTCGTGCGTGCTGGCCATCGCCTGGTAAGAGCGCACCAACGCCTCCATGGCCTGGTTCCACTGAGCCTGCCAAACCTGGTAGGTCATACCGGTGTCACCCTGCCAGGCGTTCTGCAGCGCGGCCTGCTCGGTGGCGATGTCGGCACCGAGGCCCTGCATCGTGCCGGCGTAGCCCGACATGTCGGCGGCGTGGCTCAGCATCGCCGGGTAGTTGTACATGATCTGCGACATCTCAAGTCCTTTCGCGGTTAGTAGGGGTCAGCTCAGAACGAGGTGTAGCCGGACGCGGCGGCGGCGTCGGCGGCCACATAGGTGCCCGCGGCGTCACCGAGGTTGGCTTGGGCGATGTCCAGCAGGGTGTTGACCCGTGCGGCCATCTCCACGAACCGGGCGTGCGCGGCCTGAAAAGCAGCCGACGCCTCACCCTGGTGGAATGCCTGGGCGGCCATCGCTTCCTGCTCGGCCCCGTTGATCGTGCTGCGCATCAGGGCGGCCTTGGCGCTGAACGCCGACTGCGAGGCCACCAACTGTGGAATGTGAGCATCCAGAAGACTCATGACATTTCCTTTCTCTTCTGTCCCATACGATTTCGGCTGTTGACTGCGCTACTGCTAACTTTCGGAGCCCCCTCCCCCCGCTTGATCGGGCTCATCCGGGCCCGCGCCGTCGCGGTCCCAGGTTCCCGGCACCATGGGCATCCGCGGGCCGCTGCCGTACTCGTCGCCGGCCAGCTCGGTCAGTCCCGACGCCCGCAGATCCGCGTCTTTGCGTGCGGTTCCGGCAAACCCCAGCCGCCCGGCCCCACTGCCCGAAGCCATTGCGGCCGCGAGTTCCTCGGCGCCACCCCAGTCGGGATCGACGTCGACGTTCATGTCGAGGAATTCGTCACCGTGATCGCGCATCGCGGCCCGCCGGCGTCGTCGCGCCGCTGCCGCGCGGCCCGGAACCGCTGCAGCGGCCGCGGGGATGGTCGCGGCCGGTGCCTTCATTCCGCCGCGGCCACCCAGGGTGGGGCCGAAGCCGGTTTCCGGATCGCCACCCATGGCCACCAGGTAACCGAAAGTTCCGGCGACCGGAGCGGGCGCCGGTGCGGTCGCCGCGGTGGCGGCCGCGCCCGGTGCAGACGCGGGAGCCGACGCGGGCGTCGCGCCCGGCGGGGCCATGGCTGCCACCGGCGGCATGGATGAACTCTGGGCGGGCAGCACCGGCGGGACCGCGACCGCACCCGGAACCTCGGGCAGGTCCTGCGGGTTCTGCAAGTAGAGGTAGGCGCCGATGCCGATGACCAGTGGGATCAGCAAGGGTGCGGTCAGAATCGCGCCCCAGGTGGGCCAGCCGAGCAGGTTGGTGACCAGCTGATAGGCCAGGAAGAACAGCAGCGGCCCGTTTGCCACCAGGAACGGCCCCAAATTCTGCATGAACTGCTGGATCATGTCGTTCAGGTTCTGGAAGAACTGCTGCAGTTGCCGCAGCAGGTTCTCCCACCAGTTCCCGGAATCCGAGTCGCTCTGCTGGGCCAGCGTCGAGAAGTTGTTGGTCTCAGCACCGGGACGCAGCACGTTGGGAGCGGGGTCCGTCAGCGGCGCGCCGGCCAGTGCCGCGTCCGACACCACCTGGTAAGTGCTCATCGTGGTGGCGGCCTGGACCCACATCCGTGCGTAGTCGGCCTCGTTGACCGCGATCGGAATCGTATTGATCCCAAAGAAATTCGTCCCCACCAGCACACCGTGGATCATGTGGTTGGCGGCCAGCTCCCCCAGCGTCGGCATGGCCGACAAGGCGCCGGTGTAGGCCGCCGCCGCGACTTCGTGCTGGGCGGCCACCCCCGCGCTGTCGGCGCTGGCCTGCATCAGCCACGCCAGATACGGGATGTGCGCGGCCGCGTACTGCTCGGCGGTCGGCCCTTCCCACGACCCCGCCTGTACTTCCCCCAAGAGCCCACTGAGTTCGGCTGCCGCGTCGGCATATTCGGTACTGAGCGAGGTCCAGGCACCGGCGGCCGCCAACAGCGGCCCCGGTCCCGGTCCAGCGGTCAGCAACGCCGAATGCACCTCCGGCGGAGACGCCATCCAGATAGGCGCGGTCATTGTCAGACGCCGTACGTGACGGCCGCGGCGGTGTCACCCGCGAGGTAACTCGCCCCGCCCTCGCCGACGCCAACGCCGGCGCGGCCCAGCTCCTCGACACCCTCGGCGGCCACCACGGAGTGCAGCTGGCCCTGGGCGCTGAATCCCGCAGCCGTCGTCAGCGACACCGGATCCGCCGCGGGTGGCACCACTGCGGTAATCGCCGGAGCGGCCGCGGCATGCGCACTCGCCAACCGCGCCGTCAGTGCCTCCACCGCCGCACTCGTCGCCGCCAGGCCTTCAGGAACAACTCGCAACGTCATAACCCCTCCTTCTATGGTCCTTCGGTTGCTGCTTCACTAGTCACCATCAGCGGGCGAAACCTTCGTCGGCTCCCCCTACAACAGACTCGCCAACCAACGGGTTGACCAACTGCACATACGTCGGGCTTTCGGTGTCTCCCAACAGAATTGCCCGTCCGGCAGGCAACCGGCCAAATCGTTGACCGCGGATCTTCCCGCTGTCCTGCGGGTTGCCCGCCAGCATCAGCGTGGTTGCCTGCAAGTCGTTGAATCGGCGCAGCAGCGGGCTGGTCATCAGGGCATGCCCCGAGCCGGTGGCCCGCGCCGTCACGATCACCCTCAGCCCCAGATCGGCAGCCTGGCTCAGCTCCGGAATGAGGCTGGCCCACGGCCGCTGTCCGATGTACGGGCCACTCATCGCCGGCGCGTCCGGAATCTGGTCGACGTCATCGATGATCAGGTAGTGGGTGTGGCCCTCGTAGCTCCACCGCGCCAACTCCGCTGCCGACAAGCCGGCCGGCGGACGGCGCGATCCGATGATGTTGGACAGGCCCAGCATCGCCGGGATGATCCGGTCGATGTTGGCGGTGTACTCGTTGTCGGCGAACAGCGGCTCCTCGACGAGGTGCAGCCGCCGATCCAGCACCGTGAACGCCACCTGATCCGCCGTGGAGTGCTCGCGGATGGTGCGGATGATGTGGCGCAACAAGGTGGTCTTGCCCGACTTGCTGTCGCCGAACACCATCAGCAGCGGATTCTCCGCGAAGTCGAGCACGACCGGCGCCAGGTCCTCTTCGCGCTGGCCGATGACGACCTGTTCCGGTCCGCGATACAGCGGACCGAGAGCATCCGGTGCCAGATTGGTCGGCAGCAGCCGAACCGGCGGTGCCGCCATGCCCGGGTAGCGGGCGTTGATCGCGGCCACCTGGTCCGGTTGCGGGGCCGCGAACAGGAAGTGCTCGGCGGCCATGGTCAACCCGCGACCCGGCTGGTCGGCCGGCACGGCCTCAGCCGGGCGGCGTAGCGCCCCGACCACCCGCACATTGCTGTCCCGCGCGTCGTGCAGCTTGAGCTCGAGACGCAGCCCGAGGCCATCCCGCATCGCCAACGGCACCTCCAGCCAACTCGGGGTGGTGATGATCACGTGGATGCCGTACGCAAGGCCGACGTTGACCAGCTCAGTTACCTTGGCCAGCAACGGGTTACGCGTGTTGAACTGGTCGGTGTTGTCCCGGGCGAAGGCGTAGAGGTTGTCGATGACCAGGAACACCTCACCGAAACCATCGTCGTGGGTCGAACCGTGCTTGTCACGGAACGCCTCACGGTGCTGCCGGGAAATCAGCAGCTGCTCGAGCTCACCGAAGGTGCGACGAATGCGCTCGGGCTCCAACGGGGAGGCCACACTGCCGACGTGCGCCAGGTCTTGCAGAGCACGCAGCTGACCACCGCCGTAGTCCAGGCAGTAGAACGTGACGTCGTGCGGCGAATGCAAACTGGCCGCGGACAGCATAAACGTCTGCAGCGCAGATGATTTACCGGACTTTGCGCCGCCGTGAATCACCATGTTGCCCGACGCCGACGTGGCGTCGAAGATCAGCGGGTCGCGGCGCATCTCGAACGGCTTGTCGATCTCACCGAGCGGCCAGCGCCATTGCCGTTCCGGCAATGCGGCGTTCGCCAGCACCGTGGTCAGCGGGATCGGCTCGTCCAGCGGCGGCAACCAGAGCTGCGGTGCCCGGGGCCCGTAGCGCGCCAGCTGCTCGCCGATGGTCGCGATCAACTTGCGCGGCGGACCGGCGAACTCGTCTTGGTCGGCTCCGGTGATCACCGTGCCCTGGTCGGGCTCGACCCGTCCGGCCGTGAACAGTTTGGGTTGTGGAACAGACTGCACCACAAGAGTTTTCGCGGTCCGCGGCGGCTCGTAGATACCGTCGACGTAGGTGCTGCGGAACTTGATAGGGGCGGCACCGGGGGCGGGCACCAAGAAGCCCACGCCCTTGTGTTCCTTACCCGATTCGATGTGATAGGCGTCGTCCACGCCGATGATCTGGCGAGAGACGCTGGGACTGGCCACCTTCAAACCGATGCGATACGAGGTGTTCTTGTCGATGTCCTTGATCTTGCCGACATCCAGCGTCTGGGACGCGAACAGAATGTGGATGCGGAACGAGCGGCCCTTGCGCGCCACGTAGTCGAACAGTTCCGCGTACTCCGGGTAGTCGGCCAGCATCAGCGTGAACTCGTCGGCGACCACGAACAGGGTCGGGATCGGCGGCAGGTCTTCGGCGCCGGGGGCGCCGGAATCCCGAGCGTTCTCGTATTCGACCACCGAGTTGAACGCGCTGCCCTGCATCCGTCGGCCGGCCTCGCGCAACAACGTCTCGCGCCGTGCCACCTCACCGCGCAGCGTGTCGGCGAACCGGTCGGCCAGCGATTTCTTCTCGGCCATGTTCGAGATCACCGCGACGACCTGCGGGAAGTCCCGGAAGCTATCGGCCCCGGCCTCACCCTTGAAGTCGGCGTAGATCACGATCAGCCGGTCGGCCGAATGAGTTGTCAACAGCGACAACAGGATTGACATCAGGGTCTGCGACTTGCCGGAACCGGTCATACCGATCATCAGACCGTGTGGACCCATCCCGCCCTCGGCTTCGTCCTTCAGGTCGAAGTACAGCGGTTCGCCCGTCGCGGTGACACCGATCGGCACCCGCAACTCGTCGTCACGACGCCGCGGTCCCCACAGCGTCGGCACATCCAGCTGCGACGCGTCCGGAACACCCAGCAGCGTCGTGAACGTGGCGCCCCGGGTGGCCGCCGAGCGCAGCCCGGTGTGCGTTGGGTTGGAATCCCAGCGCGACAGCTGACGCGCCAGGTGGGCGGCCTCGTCGGCGCCGAGCGTGTCGGCGTTGTCGATGAAAGGCGCCCAGCCGCCGGTTTGCCAGCGCTCGATGACCCGGCCGTCGCCCCCGACGACACGCAGAATCGGCTTTTCCGGATCCGAATACTGTTCGCGGTGAGGCGATGTCGTGGTGCGGTGCACCACGGTCACGCCGGCCCGTCCGAGTGCCAGCGCCGAGGCGTTCACGTCGTAGTCCGGGTCGTCGATGATGATCAGCAGGTGCCGCAACGCGTCGGCCGGCTCACCGGTGAACGCCGGCCGGTCGGCCAGCGCGGGGCCCAGCAGGGCGATGAGTTCATCGGGGTCACTGGACAGGAAGCGGGCCGGGCCGACACCGTCCACCTCGCCGGGAATGTCGATGTGGGGCAACCACTTCAGCCAGGACCAGTGGCGGTCCTCCGGATCGCGGGTGGCCAGCGCGACCCCCAGCACGGTCGGGTCGTGCCAGGTGACGGCCTGAGCGACCCAGGCCCGCAACGCCCCCCGCACCTCGTCGGGTTCACCGAGGACGGTGATCCGGGCAACCTTGCTCAAGTCGATACCGGTGGGCACGTCGCGCACGGTGCGCTGGGTGTCGAGCAAGCTGCGTAATGCGCTGTGCGACACAGGTTCCAGATCGATTTCGTCGGCGGCGTCCTGGACCCGCACGGCGGTGGCCAGGGGGACCTGGTGCCGCCCGGCCCGCAGCACCAGGAAGTCGGGGTCGTGCGGGTCACGTTCCCACTGGCGGCGAGACCCGGGCACTGTTGCCAAAGCCGCCGGCTCGGGATGTGACCACTGCGCGGCGGCACGCTGCTGGGCGGCCTGGGTGCGGATGTTGTCCCGAACCACCGACAGGTAGCGTAGGTAGTCGGCGCGTTCGGCGTCGACCTCCTCGGTGCGCATCTTGTTGTCGTTGCCGCGATAGAGCGCGGTTGCGGCCAGCAACAACACAAATGGGAAGAACAGGGTCTGCGGAGAAATCACCCGCATCCCGGTGGCGACCAGCGCCACGATCATGCCGACGATCAGGATCACCAGCACGTAAGGCATGGCGCGGCGCAGGAACGACGGCGGAATCACCCGCGGCAATTCGGGTGGCGCCTCGATGGTGATGGTGCCCTGGCGGGTGCTCGGTGGCGCCAGGCGCCGGCGGGCTTCGAAGATCAGTCGGCTCATCGGGGTCCTCCTTCGGCCGACACCGGACGTCCGGGCTTGCTATCGGGCGCCAACCCGTCGTGTGCAAGCAGCGCGTCGGCGCGCGATAGCGTCGGGCCCGTCGCGAACAGCGACAGTATCGACCAGGGAATGGGAACTGGGGGCGGGGTTAAGCCAAGGGCCTCAACGGTTTTGCCGTGTCCGGAGTTCTCGGCCTCGTTGTCGATGCCATAGCGCACTCCGGTGTCCGACACCCAGAACAGTGAGCCGGCGCCCGGCGACGTCGCTGCGCCACCGACGCTCTGCGCGAAGTAGCCGGTGCCCGGCGCCAGGGCCACCCGGGTGGCGATCCCCTGCGTGCCACCACCGACCAGGTTCACGGTGCGAACCGACTCCGGTACCGGCAGCGCGGAACCCGCCAGCAGGTTCAGCGAGCTGCTGGCGGCCCCGGCCGGCTTGCTCCAGTACGCGCAGGCGACGGGATTCTTGGCCGCGTCGACCAGGGCGATCTGGCGATCCGGAAAGCGCGTGGTGTCCAGCATCCGCGACACCGGCAGCTTGGCCACCTCGTCGGCGCCCAGCCGCGGGGGTTGGTCCAGGCCATAGGAATTGGTGTTGCGCAGGACCGCGGCGAGCACCGGCGAGACCGGCTGCAGGCCATCCGGCAGCACCGCGTAGTAACGCACGTTGCCCGGGTCGACGCCGTAGGACGTCACCACCGACCCGATCGGCGCCGGGACCGGGTAATTCGCCGGGGCACCGGCATTCGGGATGCCGGGCGCCGCAAGCCCAGGCGCCTCGGGGACCGCGTTGAACAGCCCCGCCGCGATGGGCCGCGGTGCCGGCACGTCGGCACCCAGCCCCAACGCATTGGTGACCGCGTGGTTGGCCAGGTCGATCTGGCTGCGCTTACCGTTCCACAGCAGCCAGGTGCTAGCACCCTTGTCGCCGGTGAACTCGACAAGGATTGCGTCGGCGGGCGCGATCGTGGCCGCCCGGGCACCGCTGCTGTCGGGCGTGCCTGCGATCACGGTGACGCCGGTGCTGTGCACGGCGTGCGATCCTTGGGCCGCCTCACTGACCGCGTCGCACACCGTCCAGTTCGCGTCATGAGATGCGTTCTGCACCATGCGTTCTGGCGCTCCCGGGATGCCGATCAGGTTTCCGCGCGGAAACCGGTCCAGCTCACTGCTTTTCACCGTGGCGGGGTTGACCGGCTTGCCGGCGATCAGCCGGGCGGAGGTCAGGTTCAGCACCGGGTGCAGTTCGTCGCCGATGCGCACGTACAGTGCGGCCGTGTCCCGATCGGCGAGCACCGCGTTGTTGCCGGCCTGGCCGTTTGGCCGGATCAGCGAGAAGACAAAGCAACCAGCCAGGCCGGTGATCAGAATCAGGGCGCCCATCAGCACCGCGCGTGACTGGGTGCGCAGCGGGTCGACCAGCATCCTGGTGTCGTGCAAGGCGATTCCCGAGGCGATGCGGCGCATCACGAAACGCCAGCCCGTCACCTGATGCCGGGTGACGAATCCCCGGCGGTAGACCACCTTGTCGGGATTGTCGTTTACGGGGGTACGCGACGCGAAGGAACGCCGTTCGTCCGCAGGTTCGGGATTGGTCATGACGGCACCGAGAGCCCGAGCCCGCGCAGCAGCGGCTCTACCGAATTACTGACATCTCGGTCGGTGATCGTCATCAGCTCCTCATCGGTGAACGCGCCGGTTCCCGCCTGTTCTGAATGGTCCAACCGGAATTCGCGCTCCTCCTCGGAGCGCTCGACGATGTTTCGGACGAAACGACCGTTACCCGCGATGTCGAGGCTGCGCCGCTGCACGCCGTTGGAGTCGGGGGTGGTGGCCGTCGCCAATTTCTCGAACAGGTCGTCCATGTGGTCCAGCGCAGACTGCTCGAAGATGCTGTCGCGTTGTTCGGCCATCTTGCGCGCGATCTCGACCAGCTCATGGGAGTTGTACGACGGGAAGGTGATGTTGCGGGTGAAGCGCGACCGCAGACCCTCGTTGGTGTCCAGGAACTTGTCCAGATCCGCCCGGTAACCGGCGATGATCACCACCAGCCGGTCCCGGTCGTTTTCCATGCGGGCCAGCAGCGTGTCGATAGCAACCAGGCCGAAGTCGTTCTTGGCGCCGGTGGCCACCAGGGCGTAGGCCTCGTCCAGGAACAACACCCCGTCCAGCGCGCTATCGATGATCGCGTTGGTCTTGGCCTCGGTTTCGCCGATGTGCTGACCGATCAGGTCGGCGCGGTGCACCTCGCGGATGTTTTCCTTCTTCAAAAGGCCTAGGCCGCAATAGATTTTGGCAACCACACGCGCAATCGTGGTCTTACCGGTCCCGGGCGGTCCGGCGAACACCAGGTGGTGGGCGCGTTGTGCGACCTGCAGGCCGCGCTGCTTACGCACCAGCTCCATGGCCACCGAACTCTTGAGCCGGGATACCTGGTTTTTCACCTCTTCGAGACCGATGAACTCGGTGAGCTGACGTTCGGCCTCCTGCAGCAGCACGGACTTGCGTTCGTGCGCGGCAGGGTCGACGAAATCCTCTGCGCTGGGCTCGGTTTCCGGATCCCACGGGTCGGTGCGGGCCTCGATGCGAGCCGCATTGGTGGTCACGATCCCGAAACTGGTATCGGTCAGAGCAGTTTCGACCTGTTCGTTCTCCGGGTGTGCGGCGTACAGGTCCTGCAGGACTTCGCTGGCCGACTCTTCGTCGACGTGTGCACGTAGCACGAGCGCCTTGGCCAACGTCCCATCGACGGTGGCCACCTCGACCGGACCTTCCGGCTCCTCGAGGTAGGACAGCGCGGGGGCGAACAGTCCCAGCCGGGCTAGCGCGGTTCCCAGCGCGATCTTGGCCGCGTGTGCGTAGGCGCCGTCGAGATCGGAGTCGTTGACGATCGGGGTCAGCAGCTTCACGACGTCGGACCATCGCTGCGCGCGGTAGTTGATGACCACGGAGATCCACCGCGCCTCACGCCAGCTCGGACGGCGTGCGGTCAGCCCGGTGACGATCTCGTCGGCTTCGGCAAACCGGCCGGCCGTTGCCAGGGCCGCGGCGAAGGCGAGGTGAAACTCGTCCGGGTTGGTGGCGCGAAACTGTAAATACAGTCCGCTGTCATAGCGGAAGCCCAGGGCACCGGGCGCCAAATCGGCCTGCCGCTGCAGCACGCCGGCCGTGGCCACGGTGCGCGACACCGCCTCTAACACTCGGAAGGAAGCGTCGCCGGCGGCCGCGAGCCCGGTCCACGCGTCGCACTGGTCGTGGGCGATGCGCGTCAGCGCCGTGAAGCCCGAGCGAGCGGCGGCCAGATCGGCCGGACGCTGACGCTGATAGACCGCGATACCGAGGGCGCGGCAGCAGGTAGCAAAACGGCTGACGACATCGCCGTCGACTCTGGCGTCCAACCGGGAAGTGCCGGGCTGGACTGCGAGCACACCGCTGTCACCGAGTTCCACGGCCGCTGTTTTCCATGAAGATAGTCTCCCCTAACTTAATTTGCTGAAGTTAGCATTGCATAAGCTAAGTGTCGAGGCTCTCGCGGCCGCCTGACTGAGCACCTGCCGACCCGAATACCGACCTTGAACTGGGTTTTCTGCCCAATCACCAGCCCACCTCTCCAGTTGTGGCGTTGGCCGCACTCTGTGTCGACGCCAGAGCTTACTGAAAATGGTTTCCATTAGCAAAGCGCTTCTCCGAGTGTCCGGCGCCCCAAATCCCCAGAGACTCCCGTCCCGCGCGTTAACGCTGGAAGCCGGCGGGCCGCAATGCCCGGGGCCGACTCGGAGTCGCGGTGGTCATTGATCGCCGAACGCCGGCGCGGGGTTGCAGCCATCCAAACCGGCGCGGTCACAGCAGCGACTCCTAACCGATCGGGTGGGGCGCAACGACCGCCTTCACTGATTAGCGGCGCCGCGAGCAGGCAGTTAATAGTCGGCTGCTCGACCGGAAAAGTTCCCTGTTGGGCACGCGCTCGGTTCTGGCGCCGGGCGTTTCACGTCGGTCCGTCATCGCTGGGTACCTGCCAGGTTCCGGGCACCATCGGAACCGACGTGCCGCTCCCGAAGCCGTCGCCTTCCAGCGTCGCCAATCCGGCAGCCGCCACCGCATCCTTACGGACGGTCCCAGCAAACCCCAAAACACCCGCTCCCTGCTCGGACGGCGCGGAGGGGCCGTCTCCCACCAGCTCATCAACGAACGGGCCGGCCTGATCATCGGCGTCCAAGAATTCGTAACGGTAGCCAGGCTGATGGCCCCTCATCGCTGCGCGCCGGCGCCGACGCGCCTTGCTCTCTTCCCGCGCGGCTGCCGCGGCTGCGGCGGCGGCAGCCGCCGAATCGGGCTCCGGAGCTCTGCGTTGTGCGCCGCTGCTCATGCCCGAGCCGGACCCAATGCCGGGGCCTCCCACTAGGTACGGGTACGCCGCGCCCTCGATCCCGGCGGGCGGCGGCGGGGATCCGGCTGCCGGGGCCGAAGCCGGCGCGGACGCGGGAGCCGAAGCCGGGGCTGGGGACGGCGTAGGAGCCGCGGCGCTCGCTGCAGCAGGGGCGCTCAGCACGGCCGGCGGACGAGGCGCATCGGGCAGTGCTGCGGGTACCACCGGGGCAGGGGTTACTTCGGGCTGGATCGCGGCGAGCGACGCCAGGCTCGCCAAGGCTCCGGCGAATCCGAGGCTGGAGGTCGCCACGATGATCGCGATTTGGGGGGCGAACGCCTGAAAGGCCTCGATGACGTGGGTGAACTCGTCGGCGACCAGTAGCCCAATGTCGGCCCACAGCTGCGCGAACGCCTGGGCCGGGTTCGTTTGGAATAACTTTAAGTCGCGGTCCAACGTCTGGAATATTTCGAGGAAGCGGTTTATCCACCAACTCAGCTGGTACGGGTTGCCGTCGTCGTTGTCGATGATGTCGTCGTAGGGAAGATTGCTCCCACTGTCGGAGCTGCCGGTGTCGTCGGCTTGCATTATCACCGGCGCCGGATCGGCCTGCGGGCTGGCCGCCAGCGCCATGCTGGTGACCGCTTGATAGGTGGACATCGTGGTGGCGGCCTGGACCCACATCCGTGCGTAGTCCGCCTCGTTGACCGCGATCGGAATCGTGTTCATCCCAAAGAAATTGGTCGCCACCAAGGCGGCGTGTACGACGTGGTTGGTGGCCAATTCGGGCAACGTCGGCATCGCCGCCACCGCGGCGGTGTAGGCGGCTGCCGCCGTCGCGTGCTGGGCCGCCATCGCCGCGCTGTCGGCGCTGGCTTTCGTCAGCCAGGCCAGGTAAGGCGCATGGGCAGCCACATACTCCTCGGCACTCGGCCCCTGCCACGCCCCGGCCTGCGTATTGGCCAAGATCGCGGAGAGTTCGTCCGCGGTCTCGGCGTAGCCGGCACTCAACGAGTCCCACGCGCCGCTAGCGGCCAGCAAACCACCGGGTCCCGGACCGCTACTCAGCAGGCTGGAATGAACTTCGGGAGGCGATGCCATCCATATCGGTGCGGTCATTCTCGGCTACCGACCGAGTACGGCATCCACAGCGCCATCCCAGCACTCCTCGCCCGGCCGGAATCGGCGACGCCCGGGCAGTGGACGGCACACCTATCAGCCCGTTAGTAGTCGGCGAGCAGAGCGCAGGAGTTCCCGCGCGCCTTGAACTCATCAAAAGTTCAGAGAAAGGCGCCGCGAAAAAGCCGCGCGAGACTACAGCGGGGAACTCACGCCCGAACGGCGCTGACCAGGGTGTTGCGGGCAATCATCGGTCCCGCTTCGGTGTCCGGCCCGGGGACCGGGCGGCCGACCTCGCGCAGGTAATCGGCCAGCGGGGTGCCGACCGCGTTCCAGCCGTGCTGGCCGAACCATTCGGTGGCCGGGGCGTGTTGCTCGTTGTAGACCAACTGGAAGAACAGCCGCTTTTCACCCTGGGCGCCGGCCGCGCGCTCTTCTTCGACGGCGGCCTCGAATTCGTCGGGCTGCAGCGGTGCGCCATCCTCCACGGCGACATGGCTGCCGTGTCCGGCCAGGCTGTCGATACCGGTGAACAGCTGCTCCTGCGCGGTGGCCGGCAAATAGATCAGCAGCCCCTCGGCGATCCACGCCGAGGGCTTGGCGGGGTCGAAGCCGCTGTCCCGCAACGCTTGTGGCCAGTCGTCGCGCAGGTCGACGGCGATCTCCCGCCGCTCGGCGCGCGGCTGGTCGCCGTGGCCGGCGAGCACCTCATGCTTGAAATCCAGGACCTGCGGGCGATCCAGCTCGAAGATCGTGGTCGCGGCGGGCCAGTCCAGCCGGTAGGCGCGCGAGTCAAGCCCGGCCGCCAGCACGACGATCTGGCGCGCACCGGCGTCGGCGGCCCGCAGAAAGTAATCGTCGAAGTACTTCGTGCGAGCGGCCTGGAAGTTCACGAAGTGCTCGCCGAAGTCCGCGCTCTTGAGCGGGTGGTCGGGTTCCTTGCCGTCGAGGACGTCAGCGGACGAGCCACCGACGGCACGACAGAAGACCTCCGCATACGGGTCCAGGGCCAGCGGGTTGGGCTTTTGCGCCTCCAACGCCCGCGCGGTCGCTACGAATAGCGCCGTCGATCCGACGCTCGTCGTGATATCCCAGGTGTCACCTTCGCTACGCACTCAACCGACAGTACGCCGCCGCGCCGACACACCTTTCCCCCTGGGGTCAACCGGGATTGGGCGCCGACGGCTCATCTTTCCAACTGTCGACGACGCGGTGAAGTCGCGGCAGATGGCCAACATCGCGCCGCTAGTCGCCGCTGTCGTGCGGCACTTCACTGACCTCCGCGTCCCAGCTGCGCGGCAGCATCGGCATCCGGGGCCCGTCGCCGAAGTCGCCGGCGGCCAGAGTGGTCAGTCCCGCGGCCTCGGCGGTTGCCTTACGCGCCGTGCCGGCGAACCCGAGATTCCCGGCGCCGCGGCCCGACGCCTCCGACACCGCCGGCCCACCCCAGTCCGGGTCGACGTCGACGTTCATCTGCATGAACTCGTCGCCGTGGCCGCGCTGGCGCACCCGTCCCCGGCGCCGCGCCCGGGCCTGCTCGCGGCCGGTCGCCGCGGCGGCTGCGGTCGCCGAATCCGGTTCTGGCGCTTTCCTTTTCGCATCGGCGACCGCGGCACCGCTCATCCCGGAACCGAAGCCGATGCCGGGTGGCGCGACGAAGTACGGGGGCGCGAAGCCGGGCCCGGCGACAGCCGGTGGCGCGGGCGGCGCCACGCCGCCGACCACACTCGCCGTGGGCGCCGGTGCGGGTGCCGGTGGGGTCGCGGGGACGGCCGGGGCGGCGATGGGCGTCGTTGCGAGCGCCGCCGGCAAGTCGGGCACAGGTGCGACGGCTGGGGCCGGGGCCGCCGCGGGCGCCGGAGCGGGCAGCAGCCCGGCCAGACCCGCGAATCCGGCCAAGGCGCCGAAGGGAGCCGCGGCGATCAGCATCGGGACCAAGAACAGTTGCGGCTGCGCCGGCAACCAGCTGCCGAGCTGGGCCAGGTGCGTCGGCCAGTCCAGCAGCACCAGGTCGGTGATGAATTGGAAAGCCGCGGCGGGGTTTTCCTGCAACAGCGTGCCGAACCGCTGGAAATCGCTGAAAAGCTCGAGGGCTCGAACCACCCACCAGAGGATGTCGCCCGGGTTCGTGTAGTCGTCGAAGGGCACTCCGTTCAGCGTCCCCTCGAGGGGATCCCAATCGAGTCCGAACAGCCGCAGGATCTGGGCGAGGAACTGATTGAGCGGGCTGTCGAAACCGTGGTCGTGACCCTCGTGGTCGTCACCCTCCTCGTGGTCGTGGTCGTGCTGGGCGGCGGCCTCGGATCGCAGGATCTGCGGTGCCGGGTCGGTCTGCGGCGTGGCCGCCACCGCCGCGGTCGAGACGGCCTGGTAGGTCGTCATCGTGGCGGCGGCCTGCACCCACATCCGCGCGTAGTCGGCCTCGTTGACCGCGATCAGAATCGTATTGATGCCAAAGAAATTCGTCGCCATCAAAGCACCATGGACCACATGATTGGCGGCCAGCTCGCCCACGGTCGGCATCGCCGCCAGCGCTGCCGCATAGGCCGTGCCCGCCGTCTCATGCGCTGTGGCCGCCGCGGCACTGTCCGCGCTGGCCTGCGTCAACCACGCCAAATACGGGCCGTGCGCGGCCACATAACACTCGGCACTGGGCCCCTGCCACACCCCGGCGTGCGTCGATGCCAGAACCTCGCTGAGTTCGGCTGCGGCCGAGCCATATTCGGCGCTCATCGAACTCCACGCGGCGGCAGCAGCGAACAAAGATGCGGGCCCCGGGCCGCTGCTCAGCAACACGGAGTGGACCTCTGGCGGTGCGGCCATCCACATCGGCGCCGTCATGCTAAGCCGCCGCCGACAACCAGATACGACATCACCACAACTCCTCGGCTGAGAGGGACTGGAAAGTTGCCGAGGAGCCTACTGAAAACGATTGTCGTTATCAACTGTGGGCTCAGCCGAAGCGCACCACCCCGCCGATACGGTCATCGCCATTGCCGCTGGTGTTGGCCGTGAGATTACCTATCGTCTTGTGGCCCTTCATTTTCTGCCGCGCCACCATTTCCTGGATCCCACGTGCCCGGCACCATCGGCAGCTTTGGGCCACCGCCGAATTCGTCACCGGCCAGCGTGGCCAACCCCGCAGCACCGGGGCTTTGCTTGCGCACGGTGCCCGCGAAACCCAGGTTTTCCGCGCCCCGATCTGACGCCGTCGTCGCCGGCTCCTCCCAGTCCGGGTCGACGTCGACGTTCATTTCCATGTACTCGTTGCCGTAGCCGCGCCGCCGCGACCTTTGTCCCCGCCGCGACCGGGCCGCCTCTCGAGCTGCCGCCGCGGCGACGGCAGCTACCGAATTGGGCTCCGGCGACTTCCTTTTCGCGGCTGCCGCGGCGGCTGCGCTCATTGCCGAACCCGCCCCGACGCCTGGCGGCGCGACGAAATAAGGCGGCACAAAACCCGGCCCCGACGGAGCCGGCGGCGCGGGCGGCGCCGGACTAATCGCGGTAGTCGCCGTGGCAGTCGGCGCGGGCGCGGCAGCCGAGGCCGGGACCGCAGTCGGCGCGGCGATCGGGGTCGAACCGAGCGCCGGCACCAGTCCGGGCGGCGGCGGCGCGGGTGGCGCCGGCACGACGGCCGGCTGAGGGATCCCGGCCAATCCGGCCAAGCCGGCGAGCCCACCGACGGCCCCGAGCGGCGCAACCGCTGCAATGACCGGAACGAGTAGCAATTGCGGCGTGCTCGACAGCCAGCTGGCGATCTCAGCAATGTGGGTAGGCCAGTCGACCGACTCGAGGAAGGCGATGTACTGAAAAGCCAAAGCCGGATTTGTCTGCAGGTACTGGCCGAACTGCTCAAAATCCTCCAGCAGTTCCAGCGCGCGAACTACCCAGAAGATCAGCTGGCCCGGGTTGGTGTATTCGTCGTACGGAATGCCGTTGACAGTCGCTTGGCCGGGATTCCAATCGATGCCGAACCACCGCAGAATCTGGACAAGGAACTGATTGAACGGGTTGTCGACCGTGGGGTCGGGGAACTCCTCGTCGTCACCCCCGCTGTCGTCCTGGGCGACTGCGACGTCGGCGTGCATGATCCGCGGCGCCGGGTCGGTTTGCGGTGTGGCCGCCACGGCCGCGGTCGAGACGGCTTCATAGGTCGTCATCGTGGTGGCGGCCTGGACCCACATCCGCGCGTAGTCGGCCTCGTTGACCGCGATCGGAATCGTATTGATGCCAAAGAAATTCGTCGCCATCAAAGCACCATGGACCACATGGTTAGTGGCCAACTCCGGCAGCGTCGGCATCGCCGCCAGCGCTGCCGCATAGGCCGTGCCCGCCGTCTCATGCGCTGTGGCCGCCGCGGCACTGTCCGCGCTGGCCTGCGTCAACCACGCCAAATACGGGCCGTGCGCGGCCACATAACACTCGGCACTGGGCCCCTGCCACACCCCGGCGTGCGTCGATGCCAGAACCTCGCTGAGTTCGGCTGCGGCCGAGCCATATTCCACACTCAACGAACTCCACGCCGCCGCCGCAGCGAACAAAGACGCCGGCCCCGGACCACTACTCAACAAGGCCGAGTGCACCTCCGGTGGCGCAGCCATCCACATCGGCGCCGTCATGGTAAGCCGCCGCCGACAACCAGATACGACGAATCTGACACGACATCGCCAGTGGGCATCAGGGCAACTCCTCGGGCTGGACAGATATGAGGTTGCCAAGAGCGTAATGAAAATGATTGTCGTTATCAACAGAGCCTGATACGGCGGCGCGGCCGCCCTGCGGTTAGACCAACGGGCGACCCGTCCGGATCCGGCGGTCCAGGTCCCAGAGCATCAGGTTGAACGGAAACTCCCGGACGACCCGGGGCAGCATCCGGTTCACCACCGCCAGGACCGACATCAGCCGGTCGAAACGCCGCTGCTTGTCGGCATCCCACGGCAACCGCATTTCGTCGCGGAACCGTTGCGGCAGAAAGCCGGTGGTGATCAGCAGATTGAAGTTCTCCAGCGGTTCGCGCACCCGCCGCGGCAGGCGCACGCCGCGCACCCGAGACACGGCGATCGGATAAAGAAACTCGCGGACGGCGTCGTCGATGTGCACCTTTTCCAGCGACTCCTGCCAGTACTTGTCGAACGCCGCGCGGTCCGCCGGCCACATCTGCGGCGGCACCTGCAAGGTGGTGCCCAGCGACCTGCTGTCGCGGTAAAGCCGTTCGGCGTCCTGCTCGGACATCTCGCCGATGAAGGTGCGATAGATGTCGATGCCGCCCTTGTAGATGCACGCCGCCACCCACAGCTGCAATTCCGGATCGAATGCGTTGTACTGCACCGGGTCGCCGGGTCTGGAGTACACCTGCGCGTGCGAACGATTGACCGCGCGCCGGTAGGCGTTCTTCTGCTCGTCGGTCCCGGCATTGGCTACCGCGATGTAGGTAAAAGTGGTGCGGGCCCGCTTGATCGGATGACGGTCGATGCGGCCGCTCTCGACGCGGCTTTCCGCCACGCCGTGGCCGACGCCGGGAATCGAGAGCTCCATGATCACGTTGGCCGGACCGGCCAGCAGCGCCACGCCCATCAGGGCGTAGTCGTCGGGGACCAGCCGGCTGCGTCGCCTCGACTGCGGCCGCGGCGGGTCGGACATCGGGCGCTCGACGTGCGGAATGAGCTGCTGAACCGTCTCGTGAATCGCCATCCGGACGCTCCGTACGCTAAATGTGACAACGCTTGTTTCCTGATATTGTCGGCGCACCGGACCGGTGTCAAGATGGTGCTCATGGACCAGGCCCCCAGTGAGCGCCCTTACCGCGGCGTCGAGGCCGCGCGGCGACTGGCGCAGCGGCGGGGCCGGCTGTTGGCCGCCGGCCTGGACTTGCTAGGCGCCGACCGCCACGATGCCTCGGCGTTGACCGTTCGCGCGGTCTGCAGCCGCGCCGGCCTGACTCCCCGCTACTTCTACGAAAGCTTCAGCGACAGAGACGCATTCGTCAGCGCGGTGTTCGACTCCGTGATCGCCGGCCTGGCCGCCACCACCCAGGCCGCGGTCGCGGCGGTGCCGATACCCGAACAGTCCCGCGCCGGCATGGCCAACATCGTGCGGACCATCGCCGAGGATCCCCGGGTCGGTCGGCTGCTGTTCAGCACCCAGCTCGCCGATGCGGTGATCGTGCGCAAACGCGCCGAATCCACGGCGCTGTTCGCCATGCTGCTGGGCCAGCACGGTGGCGACATGCTGCGGATTCCGGCAAACGACAGCATGAAAGCGGGCGCACACTTCGCGGTGGGCGGCGTCGGGCAGATGATCAGCGCCTGGCTGGTCGGCGACGTGGTACTAGACCCCGGTCAACTCGTCGATCAGCTGGCCGTGCTGCTCGGTGAACTCGCCCATCCGCGGCTGTACGGCGTCACGGAAACAGCGGCACCTGCCACAGCCGCATCCCGGGATCCAGGAGCCACAGACGCAACATCGTGAGCCGCATGATGCGCTGGGCGCCGCGGATCATGAAAATCGCCAGCGGCACCTCGATGCCCAGTGCGGTCACGACCGACAGCCAGATGTCGTCGGGCCCGGCGGTCATCAGGTCGAACCATGCGTCGCAGATCAACAGCACGCCGGAAGTGAAGGCCGCGAACAGCAACACTTGGCGGCGGAAGTAACCGAATACCGCTGTCGCCACCATGAATCCGACCAACAGGATGTCGAAGCCCACCCAGGTCAGTACCCAGTTGTGCGCGACGTAACTATCCGGCAGGGTCAGCGCGAGGTAAGCCAGCCAGGGAATCATCGCGATCGAGCCACCGATCATCAGGCCCAACCGCAGACGTCTGATCCGGGCGATCACTTCCGGGTCGATCACCTCCGACAGCGGTGCCTCCAGCCGCGTGATCAAGTCTCGCCGCTGTGCGGGTGTCAGCGCCGCGATCTGCTCGTCGGTCAACACGCCGTCCGTCATCATCGACCCCCCGGCTCGGCAACGGTTTTACCGTTCAGGTTACGGCGTGCTCTCGGGGCCGCCGGTCGGCCGCCGTCTTGGGCACGGCCTGGGCGTCGCTCGCGCCGAATTCCTTGACCCAGCAAGCGAACTCAAGCGTGATCCCGTCAGGGTCCTGGAAGTAGAACGAGCGCACGTAGACGCCGGGATGCAGTGTCGCCGAAACCTGCATCTCACTCTCGTCGTGGTTGAGTATCGGACCGACCCGTACGCCCTTGTCCTTGAGCTGCTGCCGGTAGGCGTCGAACTTCTCGGCCGGGACGTGAAAGGCGAGATGGTTCATCGTGCTGACCGCGCTGGTGATGTCGCCGATACCCGGAATCGCGCCGGGCGAGGAGACGCCCGGGACGCGGTCGGGTGCGTCGGCGAACCAGAAGAACGCGACACAGTCGCCGTTGCCGGCATCGAAGAAGAAGTGCTGGCCGGCGCCGCCCGGTAGATCGAGCGACTTGATCAGCGGCATGCCGAGGATGTTGCTGTAGAAGTGCACCGTGCGAGCCATGTCCGAACACACCAGCGCAACATGATTGATTCCGCCGAGTTCGAATTCGGTGTTGGGGTTGTCGGGCTTGATCATGTTGCGGCTCCCCTAGATTCAAGCGCGTTGGGCCTGGCCAATCAGTGGAACTGAATCTAACATCAGATTCAGTTTCACTCCAGGAAGGAATATCAGGTGTCGATCGCGGCGGCATCCGACGACCGGGCCGGCCGGCCGGCCGAATTCCCGACGCACCGCGGCCGGCGAACACAGGCGGCAATCGACGCGGCCGCGCGAACGGTCGTCGCGCGCAAGGGAATCCTGGCGACGACAATTGCCGACATCGCCGCGGAAGCCGGCCGCTCGCCGGCCTCCTTCTACAACTATTACGACTCCAAAGAGGCGATGGTCCGGCAGTGGGCGCTGCGCTTTCGTGACGAGGCCAACGAGCGCGCCCGCTCGGTCACCGGGCATGGCCTGTCCAACCGCGAACGCGCCCACGAGGCGGCCGCGGCGCACTGGCACACCTACCGCAACCGGCTGGCCGAGGTGATCAGCGTGTCCCAGCTGGCTATGATCAACGACGACTTCGCGCAGTACTGGTCCGAAATCTGCGACATACCAACCTCTTTCATCACCGAAACGGTCCGTCGCGCGCAAACCAAAGGGTATTGCCCGGGTGACGATCCGCGGCTGATCGCCGAGGCGATCGTCGCGATGTTCAACCAGTTCTGCTACATCCAGCTCAGCCGAACCACCGACGCGGACCTCGACGACCGGGCGTGCATCCAAACCCTGGCGAATATCTACTACCGGGCGATCTACTCGAAGGAAGGTCACTGAATTGACGCCTAACAGCGGCAGCGCAGGGGTTGTCCGCGAGTTCGTCGGCCTGCAGTCGCCCACCGCCGGACGCGCCGGTGCGGGCGGGCACCCCTGCCAGGGGCTGTATCACCGCGGCGTAGGACGCAAGCCCAAGGTGGCCATGATCGCCACGCATTACCAGATCGACTTCTCCGAGCACTATCTCGCCGAGTACATGGCGATTCGGGGTATCGGATTTCTCGGCTGGAACACCAGGTTCCGCGGCTTCGAGAACAACTTCCTGCTCGACCACGCACTGGTCGACATCGGCGTGGGAGTGCGCTGGCTACGCGAGGTTCAGGGCGTGGATACCGTGGTACTGCTCGGCAATTCGGGAGGCGGATCGCTGATGTCCGCCTACCAGTCACAGGCCGTCGAGCCGAATGTGACCCCGTTGCCGGGCATGCGGCCGGCGAGCGGGCTGACGGAGTTGATCCCCGCCGACGGCTACGTCGCCACCGCGGCGCATCCCGGACGCCCGGAGGTGCTGACCGCCTGGATGGACGCCGCCGTCGTCGACGAAAACGACCCCGTCGCCACCGACGCGGACCTCGACCTGTTCAACGAGGTCAACGGCCCCCCGTTCGCCCCGGAGTTCATCACCCGATACCGCTCGGCCCAGCTCGCGCGCAACCACGCCATCACCGACTGGGCCGAGACCGAACTCAAACGTGTTCGTGCGGCCGGCTTTTCGGATAGACCGTTCTCAGTGATGCGAACCTGGGCCGATCCCCGCATGGTCGATCCGGCCATCGAGCCGACCAAGCGTCCGCCCAACCTGTGCTACGCGGGTGTGCCGGCCAGGGCCAACCGATCGGCACAAGGTATCGCCGCATCCTGCACGCTGCGTAACTGGCTGGGCATGTGGAGCCTACGGGTAGCGCAGACCCGGGCCGAGCCGCACCTGCGCCGCGTCGCCTGCCCGGCCCTGGTGATCAATGCCGAGGCGGACACCGGCGTGTTTCCGTCTGACGCCCAACGCATCTACGACGCGCTCGCCAGCACCGACAAGCTGCGGGTCTCGCTCGACAGCGACCACTACTTCACCACCCCGGGCGCGCGCAGCGAGCAGGCGGATACCATCGCCAGGTGGATCAGCAAGCGGTGGCGCTGAGAGTTCTCGCCCACTTCGTTCCCGGTGACAAAGTCCTCGATTTCCTTGCAGCCGAAGCAGATTGGCTCGACATTCGCTGGTGTGCCGCCGACGACGACGCCGGCTTCTATCGCGAGCTGCCCGAAGCTGAAGTGATTTGGCATGTACTACGGCCGTTGTCAGGCGAAGACCTGAAACGCGGGGAGAAGCTGCGCCTGGTGCACAAGCTAGGGGCCGGGGTGAACACCATCGACGTGGCGACCGCGACCGACCGCGGCATCGCGGTCGCCAACATGCCCGGTGCCAATGCGCCGTCGGTGGCCGAGGGAACCGTGCTGTTGATGCTCGCGGCGCTGCGCAGGCTGCCGGAGCTGGACCGCGCCACCCGGCAGGGGCGTGGCTGGCCGCTCGATCCCACCCTGGGCGAGACGGTCCGCGACGTCGGTGGCTGCACCGTCGGACTGGTGGGCTACGGCAACATCGCCAAACGCGTCGCCGGCATCGTCAGCGCGATGGGTGCGAAGGTGCTGCACACCAGCACCCGCGACGACGGACATCCCGGCTGGCGCCCGCTGACCGACCTGCTGGCCGCCAGCGACATCGTCTCGCTGCACCTGCCCTTGACGCCCGACACCCATCATCTGCTCAACCGGGACGCGATCGCCGCGATGAGGCCCAGCGCGGTACTGGTCAACACGTCGCGCGGCGCCGTCGTCGACGAGGACGCGCTGGCCGGCGCGCTGCGCGACGGGCGGTTGGCCGCCGCCGGCCTCGACGTTTTCGAGACCGAGCCGACCGCGCCCGACAATCCACTGTTCGGCCTGGACAACATCGTGCTGACGCCGCACGTCACCTGGTACACGGTCGACACGATGCGGCGCTATCTGGTCGAGGCCGTCGCCAACTGCCGTCGGCTGCGCGACGGCGAGCCGCTGGCTCACCTGGTGACCCCTGTAGTCAACCAACCCACCGGTTATTAGATTGAAGAGTGCTTGGCCGAAACGAACCCCGAACGCATGGGAAGGCGACCAATGCCGATCGCAATAATTTCCGAGCATCAAGACCTGGCCGATTCGGTGCGGTCCCTGGTGGCGCGCGTCGCGCCGTCAGAGGTGTTGCACGCGGCCATGGAGACGCCGGTCGAGAACCCGCCGCCGTACTGGCAGGCAGCCGCGGAGCAAGGCCTGCACGGTGTGCATCTGTCCGAGGCGGTCGGCGGGCAGGGCTTCGGCCTGCTCGAGCTGGCCATCGTGCTGGCCGAGTTCGGCTACGGCGCCGTGCCAGGGCCGTTCGTGCCGTCGGCAATCGCCAGTGCCCTGATCGCGTCGCACGACCCGGATGCCAAGGTGCTCGCCGAGCTGGCGTCCGGTGCGGCCATCGCCGCCTACGCGCTGGACTCCGGGCTGACCGCCACCCGCAAGGGTGACGTGTTGGTGATCCGCGGCGAGGTCCGCGCGGTTCCGGCCGCGGCCCAGGCGTCGGTGTTGGTGCTACCGGTGGCGATCGACAGCGGCGACGAGTGGGTGGTGCTGCGCGCCGAGGAGCTCGAGATCGAGCCGGTGAAAAGCCTGGACCCGCTGCGGCCGATCGCCCATGTGCGCGCCGACGCCGTCGAGGTCGGCGAGGATGCCCTGCTGAGCACCCTGACCATGACGACCGCCTACGCGCTGATGTCGACGCTGCTGTCCGCCGAGGCGATCGGCGTGGCCCGCTGGGCGACGGATACGGCGGCGCAGTACGCCAAAATCCGGGAACAGTTCGGCCGGCCGATCGGCCAGTTCCAGGCCATCAAGCACAAGTGCGCCGAGATGATCGCCGACACCGAGCGGGCCACCGCGGCGGTGTGGGACGCGGCGCGCGCGATCGACGAAGCCTCGCCGGATGTGGAGTTCGCCGCCGCCGTGGCCGCGACGCTGGCGCCCGCGGCCGCCCAGCGCTGCACACAGGACTGCATTCAGGTGCACGGTGGTATCGGCTTCACCTGGGAGCACGACGCAGGCGTGTACTACCGCCGCGCGCTGATGCTGGCCGCCTGCTTCGGTCGCAGCTCGGACTACCCGCAGAAGGTGGTCAACACCGCGACCACCACCGGCATGCGCCCGGTGGACATCGACCTGGATCCCGAGACCGAGAAGCTGCGCGACGAGATCCGCGCCGAGGTCGCCGCCTTCAAGGCGATGGATCGGGAGAAGCGAACCGTGGCACTCGCCGAGGGTGGCTGGGTGTTGCCGTACCTGCCGAAGCCGTGGGGCCGGGCGTCCAGCCCGATCGAGCAGATCATCATCGCCCAGGAGTTCACCACCGGACGGGTCCGGCGGCCGCAGGTCGGCATCGCCGCGTGGATCATCCCGTCGATCGTCGCGTTCGGGACCGAGGAGCAGAAGCAACGCCTGCTGCCGCCGACGTTGCGCGGCGAGATGGTCTGGTGCCAATTGTTCTCGGAGCCGGGCGCCGGATCGGACCTGGCCGGGCTGACCACCAAGGCAACCCGGACCGATGGCGGCTGGCGCATCACCGGCCAGAAGATCTGGACCACCGCCGCGCAGTACTCGCAGTGGGGTGCGTTGCTGGCCAGGACGGAGCCGTCGGCACCCAAGCACAACGGCATCACCTACTTCCTGCTGGATATGCGCAGCGAAGGCGTGACGGTCAAGCCGTTGCGTGAGCTGACCGGGAACGCGATGTTCAACACCGTCTATATCGACGATGTGTTCGTCCCCGACGAGTGCGTGCTGGGCGAGGTGAACCGCGGCTGGGAGGTCAGCCGCAACACGCTGACCGCGGAGCGGGTGTCGATCGGCAGCAGCGACGCGAATTTCCTGGCCACCCTGCCCCAGTTCGTCGAGTTCGTCCGCGACGGCCAATTCGATCAGGTCGCCCAGCACCGGGCCGGGCAGTTGATCGCCGAAGGGCATGCGGCCAAGGTGCTGAACCTGCGCTCGACGCTGCTGACGCTGGCCGGCGGTGACGCGATGCCGTCCGCGGCGATCTCCAAGCTGTTGTCGATGCGCACCGGCCAGGGCTACGCCGAATTCGCGGTCTCCTCGTTCGGTACCGACGGTGCGATCGGCGACCCCAACGAGCTGGCGGGCAAGTGGGGCGAGTACCTGTTGGCCAGCCGGGCGACCACGATCTACGGCGGCACCTCGGAGGTGCAGCTCAACATCATCGCCGAGCGGCTGCTGGGCCTGCCGCGCGACCCGTAAACAAAATCCATGCCGAACCGGGGCCGGTCCCGGTTCGGCATGGACGTCTATTGATTTGGGGACCACGCCGGTCTGAGGTCGTCAGACCGGCGTGGGTTCCCCCCTACGTGCGGGTCGGCCTGCCTGTGTATCTGGCAGGACGAGGCTGGCCGGCTCCGCGATCGTGGCGGCTCACCACCAGGGGCGCCACCAGTTGCCCCAGCCCCAGCCAGGGTGTCCCCAACCATGACCCCAGCCGTGGCCCCAACCACCGCCCCAGCCACCGCCGCGACCCCAGCCACCGCCGTGGCCCCAGCCACCGTGCCCGCCGCCGGGACCCCACCCATGCCCGCCGTGTCCGCCGCCGGGCCGCTCGGGAAGGATCCCGGGAGTGAGCGGGGCGCCGCCGTGCGGGCCGCCGATGTCGAAAGGCGTGGCGGGGGCGGGCGCCGGCGCGGCCTGCGCCTCAGGCATCCCGCCGAACAGCATCGCGCCGGCCACCGCACCGGCGCCGACAGCACCTGCGGCCGCGTTGCGGATCGATCGCAGTGAATCCCTCATGGTGAGCTCCTTCCGAGAACCCTGTCCCCCGACATCTCGAAACGCTACGCATAAATTTCTGGGCAAACAATAGCAATGGCGCCGAATTGGGCTGTGAAATGGATAACAATTCGGTCGCATCTGCTGTCACGAAATTGCGTATCTCCGCAATTCAAATCCGTATTTCATTCGATACGAAACTCTGCAATTCAGGAAAATCGAAGATACGGAGGTCAGTAGTCACTGAGTTGAACATAATCCCAGTTAAAGTGCCATCTACTGATTCACTGATCTACGGATTTGATCTACTCAGTAGATCAGTGAATTTTGAAATCAGAATTCACACATCCGCCCGATACAGAAATTTTTAGTGCTGCAGGACCATCGATACAGTATTAACGCACCGCAGCCCTACAGGACGCATCCTCTATTTTCCACAGCTACTCTTTTTAATTGCCGCTGATGAGGACCGCCGCACCCCTTTGGGCTTGCCGCGGTCCCCCAGGACCGCCGCCGTAACACCCGGCTTCGCGCGACGGGACTTACGCTGGTGTCAGTGAGACAATCAGTGGGCAACGTGCACGGAAGCACTGATTTACTGATTGGTACCCACCCGGAGGGACGGTCGCGCCAGTGAGCTTCAACCCCGGCCAGATCGGGCCCGGCGCCGCAGCGTTCCGAGCGCAGATGTCCGCCGCGTCACCCGCTGGAGACAGCGCACCGACTGAACGCCTCACCGGGTTCCGGCAGCCGCGCCCCCAACGAATGGTCAGCGATCCCGCGGAATCCCGGTCACGCTCCACGGGCGAAACCCCCCGCATCCAACGGACGCGGCGCACCGTCGACCTCCCGGCCGCCACCCATCGAGCACTCGACATCTGGCAACGGGAAGCCGCCGATCAATTGGGCGTCGCCCGGGTCACCGGCCAGGAAGTGCTCACCGCGCTCATCGACCAGCTACTGGGCGATCCCAAACTCGCGGCCCAGATCGTCCGGGCCATCCAGGACCGGCGCTAGCCGGCTCCCGGGCGCGGCTAATCGACCTGCATTTCGCGCAGTTCGCGCTTGAGAATCTTCCCGGTCGGGTTACGCGGCAATTCCTCGAGGAAGATCACCTCGCGCGGCACCTTATAGCGGGCCAGGTGGTCGCGCACGTAGTGCTTGATGGTGTCCTCGTCGACCTCGGCGCCTTCCTTCTTCACGACAAACGCGCGCAGCCGGTGCCCCCACTCCTTGTCCTCGACACCGATCGCCGTGGCCTCCACCACGGCTTCGTGTCCGCTGATCAGGTCCTCGACCTCGGCGGGGAACACGTTCTCACCGCCGGAGACGATCATCTCGTCGTCACGGCCGCTGACATACAGCAGGCCGTATTCGTCGAAGTAGCCGACGTCGCCCGACGACATCAGGCCGTCGATGATCTGCTTGTGCCCGCCGCCCGTGTAGCCCTCGAACGGGAAGGCGTTGCCGACGAAGATGCGTCCCACGTCGCCCTGAGGCACCTCGTTGCCGTTGTCGTCGAGGATCTTGACCTTCACGCCCTTGACGACCGGGCCGACCGTCGACGCGTTGCGCTCCAGGTCCTCGGGCCGCGCGATGGTCGCGAACGCGATCTCGGTCGAGCCGTACATGTTGTAGACGACCGGACCGATGTCCTTCAGAGCCCGGTTGGCCAACTCGGCGCCGAGCTGGGATCCGGACACGAAGATGATCTTCAGGCTGGACAGGTCGGGCTTGGAGTCCATCTTCTCCAGCGTGTCCAGGATGCGCGACAACATCACCGGCACCACGACCATGGCCGTCACCTTGTGCTTCTCGATGTCTTCCAACACCAGCGGCGGCTTGAATTTGCGCCGCAGCACCAGCGTCGAGCCCAGGAACATCGCGATGGTGGCGTGGAGGTAACCGAGCGCGTGGAACATCGGCGCCGGCAACGAGGTGACCTCGTTGGCCTTGAACGGAACGTGCGACAGGATGCCCCCGACGGGAGCCAGGGTGGGCGGGGTGCTGCGGTTCGCACCCTTGGGCGTCCCGGTCGTGCCGCTGGTCAGGATGATGATCGACGCGTGCTTGCTGGCCTTGGGGGCGGGCTCCTTGCTGCTGCGCGCGATCAGCTCTGCCAGGGTTTCGTCGGTGCTGCCGGAGGGCTCGTCGCTGTCCGGGTTGACACCGAGTGCGCGCAGCTTGCCCAGTTCCGGCTCGGCCTTGCTGACGGCGTTGGTGTATTCGTCGTCGTAGATGATGACCTTGGCGCCTTCGCGCTCGGACACCTCTTTGATCTGCGGTCCGGAGAATTCGCTGTTGAGCAGGATGATGCGGGCACCGACCCGGGCCGCGCCGTAGTTGGCGATCATGAACCAGCGGTGGTTGCGCGCCAGGATGGCGACGCCGTCGCCGCCCTTGACGCCCTTTTCGATCAGGCCGTTGGCCACCGCGTGGGCGGCCTCGTCGAGCTCGCGATAGCTGAACTCGCCGTCCTCGTCGATGCACGCCGCGCGGTCGGGAGTCCGTCTGGCGTTGAGCGAGGGCAGCATGCCGAACTCGCCCCACTTGGCGATGTCGGTTGCCATCGCGGCGGTCTTCAGCGGCGACTCGAGCTTGAATGCGCCGGCCTCGAAGATCTTCCGCACGTAATGCAGCTCCGCCGAACCGCGTTCGACGTACTGCTGGACCTTGGAAACGGCTTGCCCGGGCAGGCCAGGAAGGTTAGGCATAACCTCACCATATGTGACGCGGGTCGCAACGCGGCCAGAAAATTTTCCCGTAATTACGATGGACGCCATGACCGGTCCGGTGTCAATGGAGGTTGCCGGGCACCACGTCACGATCACCCACCCCGACAAAGTCGTGTTCGAAGCCCATGGACAGACCGGGCCCTACACCAAGCTCGACCTGGTCCGCTATTACCTGTCGGTCGCCGACGGCGCGTTGCGGGGTGTGGCCGGGCGGCCGATGATCCTGAAGCGCTTCGTCAAGGGAATCTCGGAAGAGGCGGTGTTCCAGAAGCGTGCGCCGACGAAGCGGCCGGATTGGGTCGACGTCGCCGAGCTCCATTACGCGCGGGGCACGTCGGCCGCCGAGGCCGTCATCCACGACGCCGCCGGGCTGGCGTGGGCGGTCAACTTGGGCTGTGTGGACCTCAACCCGCATCCGGTGCTCGCCACCGATCTCGATCATCCCGACGAGTTGCGCGTCGACCTGGACCCGATGCCCGGGATCGACTGGCAAGGCATCGTCGATGTGGCCCTGGTGGCCCGCGAGGTGCTGGAGGACTATGGCCTGGTCGGGTGGCCCAAGACGTCCGGGTCGCGCGGCTTTCACATTTACGCCCGGATCGCGCCGCGCTGGGAGTTCCGTCAGGTCCGGCTGGCCGCCCAGACCGTGGCCCGTGAGGTGGAGCGGCGAGTGCCCGACGCGGCCACCAGCCGCTGGTGGAAGGAAGAGCGCGAGGGCGTCTTCGTCGACTTCAACCAGAACGCCAAGGACCGCACCGTCGCGTCCGCCTATTCGGTGCGGGCCACTCCGGATGCCCGGGTGTCGACGCCGCTGCATTGGGACGAGGTCGCCGGCTGCCGGCCGGAGATGTTCACGATCGCCACCGTTCCCGACCGGTTCGCCCAGATCGGCGATCCATGGGCGGGGATGGACCCCTCTAACCAGGCAGCGGTGGGCGACCTGGACCGGCTGCTGATGCTGGCCGAGGAAATGGGCCCCCCGGAGCGGGCGCCGCGTGGGGCGGCGAAAAGTGCCGACGGCCGCCGCCGGTCCTCGATGCCACTGATCGAGATCGCCCGGACCAAGACCAAGGGCGAGGCGATGGGCGCGCTGGATATCTGGCGCGGCCGTCATCCCGCCGCCGCCGAGCGGTTGGCGCCGGCCGATGTGCTGGTCGACGGCATGCGCGGGCCGAGTTCGATCTGGTACCGGATCCGGATCAACCTGCAGCACGTTCCGGTCGACCAGCGCCCGCCGCAGGAAGAGCTGATCGCCGATTACAGCCCTTGGAACAAGGAGGGGCACGGATACCCGCCGCCGGGTTCGCGGCCGGGCGCCGCGGATGCGGGAGAATTACCCGATGCCCGCGACTGATCAGCCCCTGGGCCTGCGGGAGCGCAAGAAGCTCAAGACCCGCCAGGCCATCAGGCGCGAGGCGTTCCGCCTGATCGATGCGCACGGCTACGCGGCCACCACCGTCGAACAGATCGCCGAGGCCGCCGAAGTGTCACCCAGCACCTTCTTCCGCTACTTCGGATCCAAGGAGTCGTTGCTGCTCGCCGACGACCTTGACCCGCTGATCTTCGCGGCCTTCGAGAGGCAGCCGCCCGAGCTGTCGCCCACCGAGGCGATCCGCCGGGCCTACACCGAAGTCATGGCCGCTCTGCCCACTGAACAGCTGGATTTCGAGAACACCCGACAGCGACTGATATTCTCGATACCCGAGCTCAAGGCCGCCATGTACGACGAGTACTACCGCACCGTCAACGTCGTGGCGGAGATGATCGGACACCGAATCGGCCGTCCCCCAGGTGATTTCGAAGTCCGGGTGTTCGCGGGAGCACTGACCGGCGCGATGATGGCCGCCGCCGACAACGCGCCACCGACGGCCGCCACGATCTATCGGGCCCTGGACTTCGTCGACGCCGGCATGCCACTGCAGTGAGCGGCAAACCCGTGCGGCGCTGCAGGTCAGCGTCGGCGACGCGATACTCTCACGCGATGCGACAGGGATGGAATCGGCGGGGGTTCTTGCAGCTCGTCGGTGCCGCCGCGGCCGCCGCGGCGGCACCGACGGCGGCGGGATGCTCGGACCCGAAACCGCCGGCGAGCGCTCCCGGCAGCGAAGGCGTGACGATCACCCATCTTTTCGGTCAGACCGTCATCAAGGCGCCGCCCAAGCGTGTGGTCAGCGCCGGCTACACCGAGCAAGACGACCTGCTCGCCCTCGGCGTCGTACCGATCGCGGTGACCAACTGGTTCGGTGACCAGCCGTTCGCGGTGTGGCCGTGGGCTCAGCCCAAGCTTGGCGGCGCACAACCCGTGGTGCTGAACCTGGACAACGGGATAGCCGTCGACCAGATCTCTGGCCTGAAGCCCGATTTGATCGTCGCCGTCAACGCCGGCTTGGACGCCGACACCTACAAGAAGCTGGCCGCGATCGCCCCGACCGTTGCGCAGTCCGACGGCGACGCGTTCTTCGAGCCGTGGAAGGACCAGGCCACCGCGGTCGGCCAAGCGGTGTTTCAGGCCGACCAGATGAAGGCGCTCATCGATGGCGTCGACAAGCAGTTCGTCGCCGTCGCCCAGAATCACCCGCAGTGGAAGACCAAGCGCGCCTTGCTGATGCAAGGCACCCTGTTCCGGGGCAGCGTGGTCGCCACCGCGGCGGGCTGGCGAACCGACTTCCTCAACCAGATGGGTTTGGTCATCGCCGACAGCATCAAGCCCTTCGTCAGCGATCACCGCGCCGTCATCCCGCGCGACCAGATCAAGACGGTGCTCGATTCCGCCGACGTGGTGATCTGGACGACCGAGAGTGCCGACGAGCAGAAGGCGCTGCTGGCCGACCCCGAGGTCGCCGGATCGCAGGCGACCGCACAGAACCGCCATGTTTTCACCACCAAGGACCAGGCCGGCGCGATCGCCTTCGCCTCGCCGCTGAGCTACCCGATGGTCGCCGATCAGCTGCCCCCGATGATCGGCAAAGTACTCGGCTAGCCCCGGCTCTTTGAGCATTCGCTAAGGCAGCTCTGGCAGTGCTCGAAAATCCCGTCCCGGCCTCTTTGCCTGCGCCGATTCCGAAGTTACCGTTCAGTAATGAGCGTGACGGATCTCCCCGCGGACGTATCGACCGAGCTGGTCGGCAACGTCGTCCTGGACTACGGCGACCAGGCGCTGTTGGTGCAATGCGGCAGCACCGCAGAGGTATTGGCATGGGCGGACACGTTGCGTGCGGCGGCGCTGCCGGGCGTGCTCGACATCGTTCCGGCCGCCCGCACGGTACTGGTCAAACTCGACGGCCCGCGCTACCAGGGCGTCATCCGCCAGCGACTACGGAAACTGCGGATCACCGCGGACATGGCCGCCCCGGCCGAGCGCACCGCCGACGTGGTGATCGACGTCGTCTACGACGGTCCGGACCTCACCGATGCCGCCAGCCACACCGGGCTGACGGCCGAACAGGTCATCGACGCTCACACCGCCACGCTGTGGCGCGTCGGATTCAGTGGATTCGCACCGGGTTTCGCGTACCTCGTCGACGGTGACCCGCGGCTGCGGGTGCCGCGCCGCGCCGAGCCGCGCACCACGGTACCGGCCGGCTCCGTCGCACTCGCGGGTGAGTTCAGCGCCATCTATCCGCGCCAATCTCCCGGCGGCTGGCAACTCATCGGTCGCACCGACGCGGTCCTGTGGGACCTGATGCGGTCCGATCCGGCGTTGCTGACGCAGGGCATGTGGATTCAATTCCGGGCCGTGTGATCAAGGAGCATGCCATGACAAGGCCCGACATCAAGCTCGAAATCCTGCGCACCGGACCACTGGCCGTTATCCAAGATCTCGGCCGGGTCGGGCAGGCCCACCTCGGCGTAGGCCGGTCCGGCGCCGCCGACCGCCGCTCGCACAAACTCGCCAATCGGCTGGTCGCCAACCCCGACGATCGCGCAACCGTCGAAGTCACCTTCGGCGGATTCGCCGCCCGGGTACACGGTGGCGACGTCGACATCGCGGTGACCGGCGCCGACACCGATCCGTCCGTCAACGGAATCAAGTTCGGCACCAACAGCATTCACCACGTCCGCGACGGCCAAGTGATTTCGCTGGGCACCCCGCGGGCCGGCCTGCGGACGTATCTGGCAGTGCGCGGTGGCATTTCGGTGCAGCCGGTGCTGGGCTCGCGCAGCTACGACGTGATGTCGGCGATCGGCCCCTCGCCACTGTCGCCCGGCGACCGGCTGCCCGTCGGCGCGCACACCGACGAGTATCCCGAACTCGATCAGGCTCCCGTCGCGGCCATCAGTGCCGACACCGTCGAACTGCTGGTGGTACCCGGACCACGCGACGACTGGTTCGTGGATCCCGACGTGCTTGTCCACACCGACTGGGTGTCGTCCGATCGCAGCGACCGGGTCGGGATGCGGCTGGTCGGCCGTCCTCTGCAGTACCGCTTTCCCGACCGGCAGCTACCCAGCGAGGGTGCCACCCGCGGCGCGATCCAGGTGCCGCCCAACGGATTACCCGTGATCCTGGGACCCGACCATCCGATCACCGGCGGCTACCCGGTGGTCGGCGTGGTGATCGACGAGGACATCGACAAGGTCGCCCAGGTCCGGGCGGGCCAGCACGTGCGACTGCACTGGGCTCGGCCCCGAGTGCCGGTGGGCGCCCCGTCGTATTAGACATCGCGCGTTGTCCAGGTGCGGGCCCGGCGACAACGTTGTAGACAGGGAGTGTGCTCACCCAGGTACACACCGCACGCCTGGTTCACACTGCCGATCTCGACAGCGACACACGGCAGCGCGTTCACCACATGGTCGCCGAAGCCTTCGCCGGTGATTTCACCGACGACGACTGGGAGCACACCCTGGGCGGCATGCACGCCCTGATCTGGCAGCACGGCGCGATCATCGCGCACGCCGCGGTGATCCAGCGGCGGTTGATCTACCGGGGCAACGCGCTGCGCTGCGGTTACGTCGAAGGAGTCGCGGTACGGGAAGACCACCGCGGCCAGGGGCTGGTGCATGCGCTGCTGGACGGAGTCGAACAAGTGCTGCGCGGCGCCTACGAGTTGGGAGCACTGAGTTCATCGGTCCGGGCCCGCGGCCTGTACGCGGCCCGCGGCTGGTTGCCATGGCACGGACCGACGTCAGTGCTGGCGCCGAGCGGTCCGACGCGCACGCCCGACGACGACGCAACGGTATTCGTCTTCCCGGTCACGGTCACCGTGGATAGCTGCGCGGAACTGATGTGCGATTGGCGCGGCGGCGACGTTTGGTAGCGCGGACCGACGGTACACACGAAACTTCCCTTACCCCAGCACGATTCATCACACCGCGGTTAGCTACACTGTGAGTCGTCGTCGCGCCTTCCGTCGTCATTGTGGTGCACGCCACATCGATTGGCCGCCTCACACCGCCGGACGTCGCAGGGTGAGCGGAAATTCACGCCCGGGTCATTGCGGGCAGCGCTCGGGCAACAATGGATTTCTAGCGTTATCTCCATGAAATTTTCGCTGGGCCGTTCGCATGTCCTTTCGAACTGGGACCCCGAAGACACCGTGGCCTGGGAGGCCGGCAACGACAAGATTGCCCGCCGCAACCTGATCTGGTCGGTGGCCGCCGAGCACATCGGCTTCTCGGTCTGGTCGATCTGGTCGGTGATGGTGCTGTTCATGCCGGCGTCGGTGTACGGCTTTTCCGCCGGGGATAAATTCCTGCTCGGCGCCACCGCCACCCTGGTCGGGGCGTGCCTGCGCTTCCCGTACACGTTCGCCACCGCGAAGTTCGGCGGGCGCAACTGGACGGTGTTCTCCGCGCTGGTGCTGTTGATCCCGACGGTCGGCACGATGGTGCTGCTGGCTCACCCCGGCCTGCCGCTGTGGCCGTATCTGGTGTGCGCGGCGCTGGCCGGCCTCGGCGGCGGCAACTTCGCGTCGTCGATGACCAACATCAACGCGTTCTACCCCCAGCGCCTGAAGGGCTGGGCGTTGGCGGTCAACGCCGGCGGCGGCAATCTCGGGGTGCCGGTGGTTCAGCTGGTCGGCCTGCTCGTGATCGCGGCCGCCGGAAACCGGCAGCCGTATTGGGTGTGCGCCATTTACCTTGTGCTGCTGGCGATCGCCGGTATCGGCGCTGCGTTGTACATGGACAACCTGCAGCATTACCGTATCGATACGTCCACCATGCGCGCGGTGCTGTCCGAGCCGCACAGTTGGGTGATCGCGCTGCTGTACATCGGCACCTTCGGCTCGTTCATCGGCTTCTCGTTCGCGTTCGGTCAGGTATTGCAGATGAACTTCGTCGCTAGCGGCGAGAACACCGCGCAGGCCTCCCTGCATGCCGCCCAAATCGCCTTCCTGGGACCACTTTTGGGATCGTTGTCGAGGGTGTACGGCGGCAGGCTGGCCGACCGCATCGGCGGCGGCAGGGTCACGCTCGCCGTCTTCTGTTCGATGATCGTTGCCGGTGGGATATTGGTCAGCGCAAGCACTTTCGGTAGCCATGGCGCGAGCCGCACATCCGCCTCGACGATGGTCGGTTTCGTGATCGGTTTCGTCGCCCTGTTCATCCTGTCCGGCATCGGCAATGGGTCGGTGTACAAGATGATTCCGTCGATCTTCGAGGCGCGTAGTCACTCGATGCAGATGGGCGAGAACGAGCGCCGGCAGTGGTCACGTTCTATGTCCGGAGCCCTGATCGGCCTCGCCGGCGCGATCGGCGCCCTCGGCGGCGTCGGTGTCAACCTGGCACTGCGGCAGTCGTATCTGCACAGTGGCACCGCGACGTCGGCGTTCTGGGCGTTCACGTTGTGCTACGTGGCGGCCTCGATACTGACCTGGGCGGTGTACGTCCGCCGTCCGCTCGAGGTGATGGCGGCCGAGGCCGCATCGGGGGCTCGGCTGGCCACCGTATAGGCGCGGTATACGCGTCATATCGATTCGGTAGAGAACACGTTTAGCACGGAATGTATTCGAACTCACACCGAATTCCCCAGGCGCTCGCCCATGGTCGCGTATCGGCAATCCTTACGCGTGACTATTGGCCTAAACACATCCCCTGAACTGCGACGACGGTCGAACTTCAGGGCCCTTCAGCGATCTACCAGATAACTAGGATTCAACTAACAGGCGATATTGGTCGGAATGAGTTGACGCAGTTCGGTTCCGGATGTGAGCATCAGAACTAGGTAGGGCATGCCTCTCAATTCGAGGCGCCCACAAGGGCATTGCAGGCCAGACTCACCGCGGCTCTTCCCGATTATGGGTTGAACTGGTTGACGCCCAGACGATTTCGACCACCCGTCCACGAAAGGTGCAGATCGCATGGGCCGCAACCACCGCATCACGGACTGGAATCCGGAAAATGCCGCGGCCTGGGAGGCCGGCAACGACAGGATCGCTCGCCGTAATCTGCTGTGCACGATGGCGGGTGACCAGGTGGCATTTTCGATCTGGACTCTGTGGTCGGTGATGGTGCTGTTCATGCCGATGTCGGTCTACGGCTTCCACGCGAGCGACAAGTTGCTCCTGGGGGCGGTG
The DNA here is from genome assembly GCF_039023525.1 of Mycobacterium sp. 050272. NCBI lineage: Bacteria > Bacillati > Actinomycetota > Actinomycetes > Mycobacteriales > Mycobacteriaceae > Mycobacterium > Mycobacterium sp. 050272. The sequence continues at coordinate 643,835 of NZ_JBCHKV010000001.1, forward strand.
GCCACGCTGGTCGGCGGCTGTGCGCGCATCCCCTACACCTTGGGTATCGCCAAGTTCGGCGGCCGTAATTGGACCGTGTTCTCGGCGTTCGTGTTGCTGATCCCGACCGCCGGCACCATTGTGCTGCTGGCCAATCCCGGACTGCCGCTGTGGCCGTATGTGCTATGCGCGGCACTGACCGGCCTGGGCGGCGGCAACTACGCGGCGTCGCTGGCCAACGTCAACGCCTTCTATCCGCAGCGGCTGAAGGGCACGGCACTGGCGATCAACGCCGGCGTCGGCAATCTCGGTGTCGCGGTAATTCAGTTGGTCGGCCTGCTGGCGCTGGCCACCGCCGGGCACCAGGCGCCGTACTGGGTGTGCGCGATCTATCTGGTGCTGCTCACCGTGGTCGGTATCGCCGCGGCGCTGTTCATGGACAATCTCGACCACGGCGTCGAGGTGAACGACATGCGCTCGATCCTGTTCGACCGTGACGCCTGGGTGATCTCGCTGCTCTACATCTGCACCTTCGGCTCCTGGATCGGGTTTTCCTTCGCCTTCGGCCAGGTTCTGCAGGTCAACTTCGGTGCCAACGGCGAAAGCCCCGCCCACGCATCCCTGCACGCGGCTCAGATCGCCTTTGTCGGGCCGCTATTGGGCTCGCTGGCGCGTATTTACGGTGGCCGGCTGGCGGACCGCCGCGGCGGTAGCCGCGTCACCCTGGGTGTCCTTGTGGGCATGATTGCGGGCGCCGGCATGCTGGTGGGCATCAGCACGGTCGAGGACCACAGCGGCGCAACGTCGTTCACCGCGGTGGTCGGCTACGTCATCGGGTTCATAGTTCTGTTCGTGTTGTCGGGGATGGGCAACGGTTCGGTGTTCAAGCTGATCCCGTCGGTCTTCGAGGCCCGCAGTCGCTCGCTGGATGTCACCGAGGCGCAGCGCCGGCAGTGGTCGCGCGCCAAATCCGGCGCGCTGATCGGCATCTGCTCGGCGGTCGGCGCGCTGGGCGGCGTCGGAATCAACTTGGCGTTGCGCGAGTCTTACCTGCGCAGCGGCACCGAGACGGCAGCGTATTGGGTGTTTCTGACTTCTTACATCGCGGCGGCGATTCTGACCTGGATGATGTACCTGCGCCGCCCGGTATCTGCGCAGGAAGTGCCGGATTCGGTGCTCACAACAGAGCCCGCCCGGGTGTGACGATCACCGCAACATGGGCAATGCGTCAGCAATCGTCAGGTAACGCCTCGGAAATGTCGCAGGCATACACAGGTCGTATGGACCAGCCCGAGTCCCCGCCGCTGACCGGTTACCGGATAGCGGTCACGTCTGCCCGCCGCTCCGAGGAGTTGTGCGCGCTGTTGGGCCGTCAGGGCGCCGAGGTCTCCAGCGCTGCCGCGATCAACATGATTGCGTTGCCCGAAGATGAAGAACTGCAGAGCATTACCGAAGCCGTGATCGCACATCCTCCCGACATTCTGGTAGCCCACACCGGCATCGGGTTTCGCGGCTGGGTGGCTGCCGCCGAGGGTTGGGGGTTGTCCAATCAGCTCATCGGGTCGTTGTCCAAGGCGCGAGTGCTGGCGCGCGGGCCGAAGGCGACGGGAGCGCTGCGCGCGGCCGGTCTGCACGAAGAGTGGTCGCCGAAATCCGAGTCCTCCCAAGAACTCCTCAAGTACTTGCTGGAATCGGGGGTATCCGGCGCGCGGATCGCGGTGCAACTGCATGGCGCCGCCGACGCCTGGGACCCGTTCCCGGAATTCGTCGGAGGATTGCGCGCCGCAGGTGCCGAGGTGGTGCCGATCCGGGTGTATCGGTGGAAGTCCACCGCGATGGGCGGCAACTTCGACCAACTCGTCACCGGAATCGCGCGGCGCCAGTTCGATGCGGTCAGCTTCACGTCCGCGCCCGCCGCGGCGGCGGTTCTGGAGCGCAGTCGCGACTTGAACATCGAGGACCAGGTGATCGGGGCGATGCGCACCGATGTGCACGCCATGTGTGTCGGCCCGGTGACGGCACAGCCGTTGCACCGCAAGGGTATTCCGACGACGGCGCCCGAACGGATGCGGCTGGGGGCGTTGGCCCGCCACATCGCGGAAAAGCTGCCGCAGCTCGGGTCGTGCAATGTGAAGGCCGCAGGTCACGCGATCGAGATCCGCGGAAACTGCGTACTGGTCGACGGTTCGGTCCAATCACTGTCCGGATCCGGAATGGCGGTGCTGCGCGCGCTGGCGCACCGTCCCGGCGACGTCGTGGCCCGCAATGATTTGTTACGGGTACTGCCCGGCAACAGCAACGACCCGCACGCCGTCGACACGGCCGTGCTGCGACTGCGAACAGCATTGGGCGACAAGAACATTGTGGCAACCGTCGTGAAGCGGGGCTACCGGCTGGCGATCGACGAACCGGTGGGAACGCCATGAGCCTGATACTTGCCGCGCACGGCACGCGCCGACCGGGCGGTGTCGCGATGATCGGTGACCTGGCGGCACAGGTGAGCCGGCAGCTCGGCCGCACGGTTCGGGTCGCCTTCGTCGACGTATTGGGACCCACACCCAGCGAGGTACTTTCCGCGGTCGGCGCCCAACGGGCCGTCGTGGTGCCCGCGTTCTTGTCCCGCGGCTACCACGTCCGCGCCGATGTGCCCGCCCATGTTGCGGCTAGCGGACATCCCAATGTCATCGTCACCCCGGCACTGGGCCCGGGCGGGGAGATCGCCCGGATCCTCGTCGACCAGCTGATGAAATCTGGCTGGCGCCCTGGTGATTCGGTGATCCTCGGGGCAGCGGGAACATCGGACCCCATTGCCCTTGCGGACCTGCACACCACCGCGACGCTGTTGTCCGCGCTGACCGGATCGCGAGTCACCTTGGGATTTGCCGCCACCGGCGATCCGCAGATCATCGAGGCTGTCGAGAGAGCGCGAGCCGACGGTGCGCGCCGCGTCGCCGTCGCCTCCTATTTGCTCGCCGACGGGCTGTTCCAGGAAAAGCTGCGCAACTGCGGCGCCGACCTGGTCAGCCGGCCGCTGGGGACTCATCCGCGGCTTGCCCGCTTGATCGCGAACCGGTTCCGCCGGGCGGTGCCGGTGGCCACCCGGCATCCGGTACGTCGTTACCGGCCGGGCGCGCCGAGGAACGCGATGCTTGATCTTTGATCACCCGCGGGTGATCCTGACACCATGCCCAGTCGCGAGGAACCATCGCGTGGGTTCCTCGACCCGGTCGCCAAGATGCTGCGGTTGCCGTTCGGCACACCGGAATTCATCGACCGGATCATCACCGGAGGGGTCAACCAGGTCGGCCGCCGAACGCTTCATATGCTGATCACCACCTGGGACGCCGCCGGCGGTGGCCCGTTCGCGGCCAGTGCGGTCGCGTCCACGGGCATGGCCAAGACGGCCGAAATCGTGCAAAGCATGTTCATCGGGCCGGTTTTCGGCCCCGTGCTGAAAATGCTCGGCGCCGACAAGGTCGCCGTGCGGGCGTCGCTGTGTGCCTCACAGCTGGTCGGCCTCGGCATCATGCGCTACGGGGTGCGTAGCGAGCCACTGCACTCGATGTCGGTCGACGCGCTCGTCGACGCGATCGGGCCGACGATGCAGCGCTACCTGGTCGGCGATATCGGCTAGGCAGCCAATCGCGCGATCTGGATTTCTCCGCCGTCGGTGACGCGCACCTGGTACACCGGCACCGACACCCGCGGGTCGTCCAGGCACAGGCCGTCCTCAAGTGCGAAGGCCTGCTTGAGGATTGGCGATTGCACGGTGGCACGACCGGCACGGTCACCGACGATCCCGCGGGAGATCACCGCTGCACCTGAGAACGGGTCGATGTTGCCGATCGCGTGGAGCGAACCGTCGTCGAGCCGGAACAGCGCCGCCTGGGATCCGTCGTCGAGCAGCACACCGACACCCCGGCCCGGGATCAGGTGGTCGTAGTTGCACGCGGTGGTCCAAACCTCAACGTCGTTGAGAATTGTCATGCTTGCTCCTTCAAACTCTATGAACGGACCTTTGGCATGCCAATGGACACAGGGATTTTGCGCCCGGCATGCTCGGTGAATGTGACAGTCGAATCGATTTCATCCGGCGCGTTGACGAAGGAGACAAACCGCGAGAGCTTGTCCGGATCGTCGAGCACGCCCTTCCACTCACACTGGTAGTTCTCCACGTGCCGCTCCATTGCGGCCTCGAATTCCGCGGCCAGGCCCAGCGAGTCCTCGCATACGACCTCGCGCACGTGGTCCAGCCCGCCGTCGATGGACTCGACCCACGGCGCGGTGCGCTGCAGCCGGTCGGCGGTGCGGATGTAGTACATGAGGAACCGGTCGACATAGCGAACCAGCGTCTCGGTATCCAGGTCACTGGCCAGCAACTGAGCGTGCTTAGGAGTCATACCGCCGTTGCCACCGACGTAAAGGTTCCAACCCTTTTCGGTGGCGATGACGCCGACGTCCTTGCCGCGGGCCTCCGCGCATTCCCGCGCGCAGCCCGAAACACCCATCTTGATCTTGTGTGGTGCCCGCAGACCGCGATAGCGCAGCTCTAGGTCGATGGCCAGCTGCACCGAGTCCTGCTGACCGTAGCGGCACCAGTCGGTGCCGACGCAGCTCTTGACGGTACGCAGCGACTTACCGTACGCGTGGCCGGATTCCATGCCACCGTCGACGAGCCGCTTCCAGATCTGCGGCAGTTGGTCAACCCGGGCCCCGAACATGTCGATGCGCTGGCCGCCGGTGATCTTCGTGTAAAGCCCGAAGTCCTGCGCGATCTGGCCGATCAGGATCAGGTGTTCGGGCTTGATGTCGCCGCCGGCCACCCGCGGCACCACCGAGTAGCTGCCATTTTTCTGGATGTTGGCCAGGAAGTGGTCATTGGAATCCTGCAGCGAGGCCTGCTCCCCGTCCAGGATGTGCTCGGAACCGGTCGAGGCAAGGATCGACGCGACCACAGGTTTGCAGATGTCGCAACCCTTTCCGCGGCCGAATCGCTCCAGCAGGCCGGAGAAGGTCCGGATCTCGGTGGCCGAGATGATCTCGAAGAGCTCGGCCCGCGACTGGCTGAAGTGCTCACACAGCGCCTTGGACTGTGCCACGCCCTCGGCTTCCAGCAGCTGCTTGAGCAGCGGCACGCACGATCCACACGACGTGCCGGCCGCGGTGCACGACTTCAGCGAGGCAACGTCGCCGCAACCATCGGCGATCGCGCACTTCAGATCGCCCTTGGTGACGTTGTTGCAGGAGCAGATCTGCGCCGAATCCGGCAGCGCGCCAACACCTAACGCCGAGGCCCCGCCGCCGGAGCCCTCCGGCGCGATCAGCGCGAGCGGATCGCCGGGCAGTTCGCTGCCGACCATCGGCCGCAGCACGCCGTAGCTGGAGGCGTCCCCGACGAGTACCCCGCCGAGCAAGGTCTTGGCGTCATCGGAGAGCACCAGCTTGGCGTAGGTCCGGTTCACCGCGTCGTTGATGGCGACCTCGAGGCAGTTCTCGGTCGTACCCATCGCGTCACCGAAGCTGGCGACGTCGACGCCCAGCAGTTTGAGCTTGGTGGACAGATCGGCTTCCGGGAACTCCGCGCCGCCGCCCAACAGCCGGTCCACCACGACCTCCGCCGAGGTGTAGCCCGGGCCGACCAGGCCGTAGCACCGCCCGTCGATCGCCGCGACCTCGCCGATCGCATAGATGTCGGGATCGCTTGTCCGGCAGGATAAGTCAGTGAGCACACCGCCGCGCTCGGCCAGCGTCAGCCCTGCTGCCGCGGCCAGCTCGTCACGGGGCCGCACGCCGGCCGCGAAAATCACCGGGCCCGCCTCGATAACGTCGCCGTCGGTGAGCCGCACCCGCGTCGCCACCGAACCGTCCGCGCGTTCCACGGATTCAATCGACTCGGTGCCCGTGCCGACGTGCACCGAGATCCCGAGCTCGGTGATCATCCGGGCCAGCAGGCTGCCACCGGCCTCGTCGATCTGCTGGGCCATCAGTCGCGGCATCATCTCAATGACGTGCGTTTCCAACCCGAACTGGCGCAGCGCATTGGCGGCTTCAAGTCCGAGCAGACCGCCGCCGATCACCACGCCGGAGGCATTGTGGCCCTCATCACGGGCACGCTCGGCCGCGGCCCGGATCGCGTCGAGGTCGTCCAGGGTGCGGTAGACGTGGCAGGCGGGCAGGTCGTGTCCGGGCACGGGAGGGACGAAGGCGTAGGAACCGGTGGCCAGGACCAGGGCATCGTAGTCGTGCCGTTCGCCGTCCGCGGTCACCACGGCCTTTGCCGCACGGTCGATTTCGGTGACTCGCGCGTTGAGTAGCAGTCGTACCCGCTCGTCACCGGAATAGTCGTTGCCGGGCAGCGCCAGCAGGGCGCGGTCCCAGCTTTCTGTGTACGAGGTCAATCCAACGCGGTCGTAGGCGGCGTCGGCTTCTTCGGCCAAAACAGTGATGCGCCAAGCCCCGTCGGTGTCACGGGCGCGTAGCGCCTCGACCAAACGGTGGCCCACCATACCGTGCCCCACCACAACCAAGTGACGGGCAGCACACTGCGCGCGCGAGTCTGGGGCTGAGGTCATGCCACGAGGTTAGGTGCCAGAAATTAAGGAAAAATCGCCGAATGTATCGCTGGTATGACGTGGGTCTCACACCTCACAACTTCCTGTGTGATGTGTGTTCGCTCCCGGCGAACGGGCAGGTGGAACTTAAGCGTGGTCAACTCAAGTTCGTCTAAGTAGCCGGCCGGCAAGGCGCCGGTCACAGCAAACTCACAATGAAGCTCAAGGAAGCAACGAGGAGACGAAATGAGTAATCTCGCAGTGTGGTCGCGCCCGGCCTGGGACACCGACCGATGGTTGCGCGACTTCTTCGGCCCGGCCGCGACAGCGGACTGGAACAAGCCGGTGAACAGCGGTTTTAACCCCGCAGCCGAGATCGTCAAGGACGGCGACGATGCGGTGATCCGCCTGGAACTGCCCGGTGTCGATGTTGAAAATGACGTCAACGTCGAGGTCGACAGGGGCCGGCTGGTAATCCACGGCGAACACCGTGACGAGCACGCGGAGGACAAGGACGGCCGTACCTTGCGGGAGATCCGCTATGGATCGTTCCGTCGCTCGTTCCAGCTGCCCGCGCACGTCACCGGCGAAGCCATCAAGGCTTCCTACGACGCCGGTGTGTTGACCGTGCGGGTCAGCGGCGCGTACGCCGGAACCCAGGCGCAGCGTATCGAGATCGCCAAGTAACCGTCGATCGTCGGGTTGTTGGGCAATATAGCCAGCAACCCGACGTTCGCGTACTAACGGGTGAACGCCTGGCCGGCGTCAATACCGATGACGTGCAACAGGTTTACCACCTTGCGATCCAGGCTTTCACCCACCTTCGTCACCTCGGGGATACCGAGGCTGCCGAACGCGGGACCAGGCTGGTCCATCGAAAACACCGCATTGCCGTCGGCGTCTGCGTAGATCAGCAGTCGTAATGGCGCGTACAGCAAGGCTTTCGGATCATGGCGGTACATCGTTTCGGCGATCGTGTGGTTGCCGAGCAGATACTCCACCGCCTTGGTGGTGTGGCCGGCCACCCTGAAGAACGGCAGTGCGTCGATCTTCGCGTACACCATCAGATCGTTAGGCGCGTTGCGCGCCGCGGCGGCGAGGACGTCGTCCCAGCTGCCACCGCGGTCGACGATCTCCTGGACCGCCGCGCGGTCGACCACCGGAGCGGCCTTCTCGAAAGCCGCGACGAAATCGTCGAAATCCATACCCGTGCTGATGTCGATGCGGTTCATGGTGTGGGACACGCGATTGAATTCGGCCGTCTTAACGGTACTTGTCATGACATTCCCCACGATTCGTCAATGGTTCGGTGAACGAACTTAACACGTTCGACTATACGGTTCAGTGAATGAACCGGCAAGAGGTACCATTAACGACGTGGCCCTTCCCCGTGAATATCCGGACGAGAATTGCCCGATCGCCCGGTCTCTGGAGATCGTCGGTGAGCGCTGGACGTTGCTGATCATGCGTGACGCTTTCTACGGCGTGCGGCGGTTCAGCGACTTTCACAGTCACCTGGGAATCCCCAAAGCCGTGCTGTCCGAACGGCTTACCTTCCTGGTCGCCGAGGGCGTGCTAACCAAGACGTCCGGCGAGTACGCGCTGACCACCAAGGGCAAACGGCTATGGCCGGTGCTTTGGTCGATGATCGCGTGGGGAAGCGAAAACCTGCTGGACAAACCGACCCGGACCTATCGGCACGCGGAGTGCGGCGGCGCCATCGGGCCCGATCGACGCTGCGAACGCTGCGAGCGGGTTCCCGACGTCGCCGACCTGATCGGGCATCCGGCTCGGCGCCCACATGATTCGAGTCGCGACGATCCGGTCAGCGAGGCGCTGCGCCGGCCCCGCCGGATGCTGGAACCGATCTAGCCGTTCGGGACCAGCGGTGCGCGATTGAGTGTGCCATCACGGTTTTGAGCGTGCACCCACGGCGGAATGTGGGATCGAATTGCGCCCACAGGACACACTCGAAGCCCGCAAGGCACAGTCGAGCTTCAGGCCCAGCGGGCCAGCAGTTCCTTGGCGCGCTCGGCCAGCGCGGCTTGCAGGAACGGGCCGAAGCTGATTCGGGCCACACCCAGCGCACCGAACGACGCCGGGTCACCCTGGTCTGGCAGCGCGATCGCGTTGATCGGCAGCGGCAGCTCGGTTGCCAAGCGCCGCAACGTCTCCGGGTCGTGGCGACCCACCGGGTAGAGCACGTCGGCGCCGGCGTCGGCCGCCTCGATCAGTCGTGCCACGGCCCGCTCGACGCGGTCCGAGTCGTCGCCGTCGTTGCGCAGAAAAAGATCGGTACGGGCGTTGATCACGACGCGCACCCCGGCCGCATCGGCCGCCGAGCGCAGCGCGCCCACCAATTCGGCGTGCTCACGCGCGGACCGCAGTCGCTTGTTCTCCGAATGCACGGTGTCCTCGATATTGAGCCCGACGGCGCCGACGCTCAGCAAGCCGTCGATCAAGCGCTGGGCCGGCTGGCCGTAGCCGGACTCGATGTCCACCGACACCGGCACGTCGACCGCCGCGGTGATCTGGGCGACCCGGGTGAGCACATCGTCGAACGACATGCCCTCGCCATCGGGTTTGCCAATGGAGTCGGCCAGTGGATGGCTGCCCACGGTCAAGGCGGCAAATCCAGCACCCGTGGCAAGGCGGGCCGACCAGGCATCCCAAACGGTCGGCAGGACTACCGGGTTGCCCGGTTGGTGCAATTCCAGCAGCGTGGCCGCGCGCTGCGCGGCGGTGGTCTGACCTGTCATGAGTATTTGCTCCGCAATCTGGGCGAGTCATCTGTCCGACGTCAGTCCGGCGCGGTGGATAGTATCGAAAGTCATATTGTGATGCTTGACACCCTCGGCCCTAGGAGATCTCTTGTCCACCACGACTGAACTCGCCGAACTGCACGATCTCATCGGCGGTTTGCGGCGGTGCGTGAGCTCCCTGAGGTCGCGCTACGGCGACAGCCCGGCGATGCGTCGCATCGTGATCGACGCCGACCGGATCATCGGCGATGTCGAATTACTCGACACCGATGTTTCGGAATTGGACTTGGCGCGAGCCACTGTTCAGCATTCGGGCGAGAAGATCATCATTCCCGACACCCAGTACGACAGCGATTTCTGGCGCGATGTCGACGACGAGGGTGTCGGGGGTCACAATCGTTCCTGATATTCCAAGCCCCCGTTAAATCGGAGGCATTGGTCTTGTACCCTTCGACCAACAGCCCTGTTCGAAGAGGAACATTTGCATGAGCGCACCAACGGCGAACCGTCCTGCGTCCGGCATCTTTTCACCGACGCGCGCCCAAATTCAGCAGCGGACACTACGCACCGACCGGTGGTGGATGTCGCCGTTGCGCATCGACCTCGGGTTCGCCGCATTCGTCATCTACGCGACGTTCCGGGCGTTCCAACAGAACTACTTCTACGTCCCGAAGTACCACTACCTGACGCCGTTCTACTCGCCGTGCGTCAGCAAGGCCTGCGGGGCGTCCAGCGAATTCTGGCCGCAGGTCCTTCCGGACGTGTGGTGGTTGCCGTACGCGGCGCTGACCCTGCCATTCCTGCTGCTGTTCCGGCTGACCTGCTACTACTACCGCGGTGCCTACTACCGCACGGTGTGGCAGTCGCCCACCTCGTGCGCGGTGGCCGAGCCCCGCGTCCACTACACCGGCGAAACCAAGTTCCCGCTGATCGTCCAGAACACGCACCGATACTTCTTCTACATCGCCGGCATCATCTCGGTAATCAACACCTACGACGCGATCGTCGCCTTCCATTCGGACGAGGGACCAGGCGGATTCGGTTTCGGTCTGGGCAATCTGATCCTGCTGGGCAACGTCATCATGCTGTGGGTCTACACCCTGTCCTGCCACTCCTGCCGGCACGTGACCGGCGGACGGCTCAAGCACTTCTCCAAACACCCTGTGCGGTACTGGATCTGGACCAAGGTCAGCGTCATCAACACCCGGCACAAGCTGTACGCGTGGATCACCCTGGGCACGCTGATGCTTACCGACTTCTACATCGCACTGGTGGCCAGCGGCACCATCTCGGACCCGAGATTTGTTGGCTGAAAAGCCCTTTGCCGGAAATCGGAATGTTAAGTGAGGTTCCATGACTGAGGTCGAACGGCACTCCTACGACGTGGTCGTGATCGGTGCCGGCGGCGCGGGTTTGCGCGCGGTCATCGAGGCGCGCGAACGCGGCCTCAAGGTCGCGGTGGTGACCAAATCCCTGTTCGGCAAGGCCCACACGGTCATGGCCGAGGGTGGCTGCGCGGCGTCCATGGGCAACACCAACCCCAAGGACAACTGGAAGACCCACTTCGGCGACACGATGCGCGGTGGCAAGTTTCTCAACAACTGGCGGATGGCCGAACTGCACGCCAAGGAGGCACCGGACCGGGTCTGGGAGCTGGAGACCTACGGCGCGCTGTTCGACCGTCTCAAGGACGGCAAGATCAGCCAGCGCAACTTCGGTGGCCACACCTATCCTCGGCTGGCGCACGTCGGTGACCGCACCGGCCTGGAGCTGATCCGCACCATGCAGCAGAAGATCGTCTCGCTGCAGCAGGAAGACTTCGCCGAACTCGGCGACTACGAGGCGCGGATCAGGGTCTTCGCCGAGTGCGCGATCACCGAGCTGCTCAAGGACGGTGACGCGATCGCCGGAGCATTCGGCTACTGGCGCCAAAGCGGCAAGTTCGTCGTCTTCGACGCACCCGCCGTGGTGCTGGCCACCGGTGGAATCGGCAAGTCCTTCAAGGTCACGTCGAACTCCTGGGAGTACACCGGCGACGGCCACGCGCTGGCGCTGCGGGCCGGCGCGACGTTGATCAACATGGAGTTCATCCAGTTCCACCCGACGGGCATGGTCTGGCCGCCGAGTGTGAAGGGAATTCTGGTCACCGAGGGTGTGCGCGGCGACGGCGGAGTGCTGAAGAACTCCGACAACAAGCGCTTTATGTTCGACTACATCCCGCCGGTGTTCAAGGGCCAGTACGCCGAGACCGAGCAAGAAGCCGACCAATGGCTCAAGGACAACGACTCGGCGCGGCGCACCCCGGATCTGCTGCCCCGCGATGAGGTCGCCCGGGCGATCAACTCTGAGGTCAAGTCCGGTCGCGGCACCCCACACGGCGGCGTCTACCTGGACATCGCTTCCCGGTTGACGCCGGACGAGATCAAGCGGCGGCTGCCGTCGATGCACCACCAGTTCATGGAGCTGGCCGGCGTCGACATCACCAAGGAGCCAATGGAAGTCGGGCCCACCTGCCACTACGTGATGGGCGGTGTCGAGGTCGACCCCGACACCGGCGCGGCCACCGTCGCCGGCCTGTTCGCCGCCGGTGAGTGCTCCGGCGGCATGCACGGCTCCAACCGGCTGGGCGGCAACTCGCTGTCGGACCTGCTGGTCTTCGGCCGTCGCGCCGGGCTGGGCGCTGCCGACTACGCGCGCGCTCTGTCCAGTCGCCCGACCGTCAGCGAGGACGCGATCGAGGCGGCGGCCAAGCGGGCGCTGGCTCCCTTCGAGGCACCGACCAACGGCACGGCCGCCGAGAACCCGTACACGCTGCAGCTGGAGCTGCAGCAGTCGATGAACGACCTGGTCGGCATCATCCGCAAGTCGGAGGAAATCTCCGAGGCCCTGCAACGGCTCACCGCACTGCGTGAGCGGTTCAAGCACATCCACGTCGAGGGCAACCGCCAGTACAACCCCGGCTGGAACCTGGCCATTGACCTACGCAACATGCTGCTGGTCAGCGAATGCGTCGCCAAGGCCGCGCTGCTGCGCACCGAGAGCCGAGGCGGACACACCCGCGACGACCACCCCGGCATGGACCCGTCGTGGCGCAAGGTGTTGCTGGTGTGCCGCGCGGACGGCGGTGACGGCGACGCCATTCCCGACGTCACCGTCACGCGTGAAGACCAGCTGCCGATGCGGTCCGACCTCTTGGAGCTCTTCGAGATCTCCGAGCTGGAGAAGTACTTCACCGATGAAGAGCTGGCCGACCACCCAGGACGGAGAGGCTAATGGGCTACAACGCGACGATGCGGGTGTGGCGCGGCGACGATGTCGGCGGCGCCCTGCAGGACTTCACGGTCGAGGTCAACGAGGGCGAGGTGGTGCTCGACATCATCCATCGCCTGCAGCAGACGCAGACCCCCGACCTCGCGGTGCGGTGGAACTGCAAGGCGGGCAAGTGCGGGTCCTGCTCGGCAGAGATCAACGGCATGCCGAAGCTGATGTGCATGACCCGCATGTCGTCGTTCGCCGAGGACGAGGTCGTGACGGTGACGCCGCTGCGCACCTTCCCGGTGATCCGCGATCTGGTCACCGACGTCTCGTTCAATTACGAAAAGGCCCGGGAGATCCCGTCTTTCGCACCGCCCAAGGACTTGCAACCCGGCGAGTACCGGATGGCGCAAGCCGACGTGCAGCGCTCGCAGGAGTTCCGCAAGTGCATCGAGTGCTTCCTGTGTAACAACGTCTGCCACGTGATCCGCGACCACGAGGAGAACAAGAAGGCCTTCGCCGGCCCTCGCTTCCTGATGCGGGCCGCCGAGCTCGAGATGCATCCGCTGGACACGCTGGACCGCCGCGAGATGGCCCAGGAGGAATTCGGCCTGGGCTACTGCAACATCACCAAGTGCTGCACCGAGGTCTGCCCCGAGCACATCAAGATCACCGACAACGCGCTGATCCCGATGAAAGAGCGGGTTGCCGACCGCAAGTACGACCCGGTCGTCTGGCTGGGCAACAAGCTGTTCCGTCGCTGATTCTCCGCGAGACGGTAGCGTCTCGCGGGCGGATGCGTTGCCAGTTACAGGCTCGCTGCCCTTAGGCGGGCGTCAGGCGCCGAGGCGACGAAATACGCTGCGGTGAAAGACAATCGGTGCCACCTCGGCGTCAACCGTCACTTCGTTGACCCGTAGCACGACGATGACGTGGTCCCCGGCCGGGATCACCTGCTCGATCGCGCTCTCCAGCCAGAGTGCGGTGCCCTTGATAAAGACCGCGCCGGATTCATAGGACACCGTCTCCATGCCGGCGAACCTGTCTCCGGTCTTGGCGGCCAGGGTGCGCGCAGCCTCGTCGTGCGCCTCACCGAGCACGCTGATGCCCAGCATCGGCAGGTCCTTGAGCTTGGGCCAGGTGGTTGAGGTGTTCTGCACGCAGAACGAGACCAGCGGCGGGTCCAACGAGACGGGGACAAAGGTGCTGGCGGCCAGTCCCACCCGGACTCCCGACACCTCGGCGGCGATCGCCACCACGCCGGACGGGAAATGACCGAAAGCCTCACGAAGTGTGGATGGTGTCAGCTTGTTCGATGCATTCACTGGACTTCATTCGCCCCTTGAGCCAACGACGGATTCGCGTTTCTGACCCTACCCGTCGAGTGCCCGTGCGCATTAGCCACATCCGGGTGCGCCCGCAGCCTGCTCTTCCAGGCATTGCGACCGTAGACCGAGAAGATCGGGTCGGACGGATTTTCGGTAGGTGACCAGGTTTTATCGGAATGGGCGGCGAGTGACGACAGCTCCGGGGGCAGCGACAACACCGGTATCTGCGCGTCCAGCCGGGGGTTGAAGAAGAACGGGATCGAAATTCGCTCGGCGGTCGCGCCGTCCAGATTCACCCGGTGTTCGGTGGCACGCAGGTAGCCGCTCGTCGCGACCTCGAGCAACTCGCCGATGTTGACGATGAACGCCCCCTGCAGCGGCGCCACATCGACCCAGCCGCGCGAGTCGCCCCGGCGCACCTGCAGTCCCCGGCTGCCCGGCTCGGCCAGCAGCAGTGTCAGCACCCCGGAGTCCCGGTGCGCACCCACGCCCTGCCGGCTGGCCGCGCGCGCGGGATAGCGAATGACCTTGATCAGGGTGGCGGGTGTCTCGGCGAAGGCGGCGTCGAACACGTCGGGCGGGCTGCCCAGCGAGGCCGCCCAATGCCTCAGCAGGATGCGGGCCACTCTCGAGAGGGCGGTGTCCCACTCGGCGATGATCGCCGGTAACTCGGGCAGTGCTGCCGGCCACTGATTGGGGCCCTGTAGCCACAGGTAGTCGGGCTGCCCCGGCCCGCCGATGGCCGGGCGCTCGGGCCCAATATCAATCTGCTCGCGCCAATCCACCTCGCCGAGGGTCAGCTCGCCGCCCAGCCGGGTGTAACCGCGGAAATGCGGGCTGCGGACCATCGCGACGGCGTCCTTGTCGGCCTGCGGCAGCGCAAACAACGCACGGGCTACTTCCAGCACCCGGTCGACCAGCGGCTGCGGTACGCCGTGGCCGGTCAGATAGAAGAAACCCACCTGGTGGGCGGCCTCGCGCAGGCGCTCGCGCAACACCTCGGTTTCGGCCGTCAGGTCCACCACCGGCAAGGCGGTGACGCTCTTCACACCTCTCACCGCTTCATTATCGCCGCAGGTAGAGGAGCTGTCGAAGGCGTGAAGTACGCCTTCCCAACCGGTTGGTTAATTAGACAATGAAATCTAGCTCACATTCACTTGCGCCAACCGTTCCAACGGCTATATTTAGCGGTGTTACTGGTGGGTAACTTAGACCGAGTACTCAACCACAGCGTGGCATTCTCAACGAGGAGGAGAATAGTGAGCCACTACAAGAGCAACGTCCGCGACCAGGTATTCAACCTGTTTGAGGTGTTGGGCGTTGACCAGGCGCTCGGCCAAGGCGCATTCAGCGACCTCGATGCCGACACCGCCCACGAAATGCTTACCGAAATGAGCCGGCTGGCCGAGGGGCCGGTCGCCGAGTCGTTCGTCGACGGCGACCGCAATCCGCCGGTGTTCGACCCCAGGACTCACGCGGTGACCCTGCCCGAGTCGTTCAAGAAGTCCGTCCGCGCGGTGATCGAAGCCGGCTGGGACAAGGCCGGCATCGACGAGGTGCTGGGCGGCATGCCGATGCCAAAGGCGCTGGTGTGGGCCCTGCACGAGCACATCCTCGGCGCCAACCCGGCGGTGTGGATGTACGCCGGCGGCGCCGGTTTCGCCAACATCATCTACCACCTCGGTACCGAGGAGCAGAAGAAGTGGGCCGTGATGTGCGCCGAGCGTGGCTGGGGCGCGACCATGGTGCTGACCGAGCCGGACGCCGGCTCGGATGTCGGCGCCGGCCGCACCAAGGCAGTCCAGCAGGAGGACGGCTCCTGGCACATCGACGGCGTCAAGCGATTCATCACGTCCGCCGACTCTGACGACCTGTTCGAGAACATCGTCCACTTGGTGCTGGCTCGCCCCGAGGGCGCCGGCCCCGGCACCAAGGGACTGTCGCTGTTCATCGTGCCGAAGTTCCTGTTCGACCACGAGACCGGCGAGCTCGGCGAGCGCAACGGGGTGTTCGTCACCAACGTCGAGCACAAGATGGGCCTGAAGGTCTCCGCGACGTGCGAGTTGTCGTTCGGTCAGCACGACGTGCCCGCCAAGGGCTGGCTGGTCGGCGACGTGCACAACGGTATCGCGCAGATGTTCGAGGTCATCGAGATGGCCCGGATGATGGTCGGCACCAAGGCGATTGCCACGCTGTCCACCGGCTACCTCAACGCGCTGGAGTACGCGAAATCGCGGCTGCAGGGCGCCGACATGACCCAGATGACCGACAAGACCGCACCGCGGGTGACCATCACGCATCACCCGGACGTGCGCCGGTCGCTGATGACCCAGAAGGCCTACGCCGAGGGTCTGCGCGCGCTGTACCTTTTCACCGCGACCTACCAGGACGCGGCCGTCGCCGAGGCGCTGTACGGTGTCGACGCGGACCTGGCGGTCAAGGTCAACGACCTGATGCTGCCGGTGGTCAAGGGCGTGGGCTCCGAGCAGGCCTACGCGAAGCTGACCGAGAGCCTGCAGACGTTCGGTGGGTCTGGCTTCCTGCAGGACTACCCGATCGAGCAGTACATCCGGGACGCCAAGATCGACTCGCTCTACGAGGGCACCACGGCCATCCAGGCGCAGGACTTCTTCTTCCGCAAGATCATCCGCGACAAGGGTGTGGCGCTGGCGCACGTGTCGGAGCAGATCCAGAAGTTCGTCGACGCCGAGGCCGGCAACGGCCGGCTCAAGACCGAGCGCGAGCACCTGGCCAAGGCCCTGGAAGACGTCCAGGCGATGGCCGCCACCCTGACCGGCTACCTGATGGCCGCTCAGGAGGACATCTCCAGCCTGTACAAGGTGGGTCTGGGCTCGGTGCGCTTCCTGATGAGCGTCGGAGACCTGGTGATCGGCTGGCTGCTGCAGCGTCAGGCGGCGGTGGCCGTGCAGGCGCTCGACGCCGGCGCCAGCGGTGCCGACCGGTCCTTCTACGAGGGCAAGATCGCGGTCGCGTCGTTCTTCGCGAAGAACTTCCTGCCGCTGTTGGCGGGCACCCGCGAGGTGATCGAGACGCTGGACAACGACATCATGGAGCTCGACGAGGCCGCCTTCTAAACAAAGCTGTACACGCAAAATCCCCCGCTTCCACGCTGAAGCGGGGGATTTTGCGTCTCTGGCGGTCGCTGGCGGGAGTACCAAAAAGACCGCCGCTGGATCCCCTCAAACCAGCGGCGGCCCTTTTCGTACGCCCGTCTTGTGAACCGGCGATCGAATGGGGGATGCCCCGTGTTGCCGTCGGGGTCGGGGGGTCAGACCACAACACGGGACAATCCGCACATCGGTTACCCGTCCCCCGATCTCGCTAACCAGGTGTGACGGACTTCATGCGCCACCGGGTGCGGATCAGGCGATACCCCAACCGCGGGTCAAGCCTCCAGGATGGCCGCTACGCCCTGGCCACCGGCCGCACAGATCGAGATCAGCGCACGCGCCGGCCCCCCGCCCGTACGCTCGGCCTTCTTCTCGGCCAGCTGTTTGGCGGCCTGCGCGAGGATCCGCCCGCCGGTGGCCGCGAACGGGTGGCCGGCGGCCAGAGACGAGCCATTGACGTTGAGTTTGGACCGGTCGATCGATCCGAGCGCGGCGTCGAGCCCCAGCCGTTCCTTGCAATACTCCTCGGACTCCCACGCCTGCAGATGCGCCAGTACCACCGACGCGAAAGCCTCGTGGATCTCGTAGAAGTCGAAATCCTGCAGGCTCAGGCCGTTGCGGGCCAGCAACCGGGGCACCGCATACGTCGGTGCCATCAGCAGCCCGTCCCGTCCGTTCACGTAGTCGACCGCGGCGGTCTCCGCGTCCACCAGGTAGGCCAGTGTGGGCAACGAATGCTCGGCCGCCCACTCTTCGGTGGCCAGCAGGGCGACCGAGGCGCCGTCGGTCAATGGTGTCGAATTGCCCGCTGTCATCGTCGCGTCACCGGCCTTGACGCCGAATACCGGGCGCAGCGTGGCGAGCTTCTCGGTGCTGGAGTTGGCCCGCAGGTTGTCGTCGCGGTACAGCCCCAGGAAGGGTGTGACGAGGTCGTCGAAAAAGCCCCGGTCGTAGGCCGCGGCCATGTTGCGGTGGCTGGCGACGGCCAACTCGTCCTGGTCGACCCGCTTGATCCCCATCTGCTTAGCGGTGATGGCGGCATGCTCGCCCATCGACAGGCCGGTGCGCGGCTCGCTGTTGGCCGGGATTTCGACGCCGAGGGTGGCGGGCAGCGTGCCCACCAATTTCAGCCGTTGCAGGTTGGACTTGGACCGGCGCAACTTCAGCAGGGTGCGGCGCAGGTTGTCGCCCAGGCCGATCGGCGGGTCCGACGTAGTGTCCACTCCGCCGGCGGCGGCCACCTCGTAGCGGCCTGACGCAATGCCGTCCGCGGCCGCGATCGCCGCCTGCAAGCCGGTACCGCACGCCTGCTGAATGTCGAATGCCGGTGTGTACGAGGATAATTCGGATCCCAGCACACACTCACGCATCAGGTTGAAGTCGCGGCTGTGCTTGAGCACCGCACCGCCGACGACCACGCCCAGCCGCTGCCCGCCCAACCCGAACCGGTCCACCAGGCCACCCAGGGCCGCAGTGAACATGTCTTGATTGGACGCCTCGGCGTAGGCACCGTCGGATCGTGCGAAGGGAATGCGATTGCCACCCAGCACGGCCACGCGTCGCCGTGGCTTCACACTCGTCTGAGCTGCCTGATTGCCTGGCTGCGAACTTGCAGGGGCCACGTTCATCTCCAATTTTCAGTTTGGGGGATTGGACGTTGGGACCCATACTACCCACGGTTCTTACTCTGCAGTAAGTTCGTCCCCGATACGGTTGGCTCGTACGGCACTCAAGAAACGGAAGGCAGCTCAGTGGCTCCCAATCGTTCGTCCGATCTCTTCTCACAAGTGGTCAACTCCGGTCCCGGCTCCTTTTTGGCAAAGCAACTGGGTGTTCCGCAACCTGAGCACCTGCGCCGCTACTCCGCCGGTGACGCGCCGCTGCCCGGATCCCTGCTGATCGGCGGCGACGGCAGGGTGGTCGAGCCGCTGCGGGCGGCGCTGGACGGCGACTACGACGTGGTCAGCAACAATCTGGGTGGCCGCTGGGCCGACCGATTCGGCGGGCTGGTCTTCGACGCCACCGGCATTACGGCGCCCAAGGGCCTCAAGGCGCTGCACGATTTCTTCACACCGCTACTGCGCAATCTTGCCCACTGCGCGCGCGTGGTCGTGGTCGGCACCACACCCGACGCCGCCGGCAGCACCGACGAGCGGATCGCGCAGCGCGCGCTGGAGGGCTTCACCCGCTCGCTGGGCAAGGAGTTGCGCCACGGCTCGACCGTGGCGCTGGTCTACCTGTCGCCGGAGGCCAAACCGGCCGCGACGGGCCTGGAATCGACTCTGCGGTTTATCCTTTCGGCCAAGTCGGCCTATGTTGACGGCCAGGTCTTCTACCTGGGCGCCGATGACTCCACCCCGCCGGCGGACTGGGACCGGCCGCTGGATGGCAAGGTGGCGATCGTGACCGGTGCCGCCCGCGGCATCGGCGCGACGATCGCCGAGGTGTTCGCCCGCGACGGTGCGCGCGTCGTCGCGATCGACGTGGAGTCCAGTGCCGAGGCACTGGCCGAAACGGCAAGCCGGGTGGGCGGCACCGCGCTGTGGCTCGACGTCACCGCCGACGATGCCGTCGACAAAATCACCGAGCACCTGCGCGACCACTACGCCGGGCACGCCGATGTGCTGGTCAACAACGCCGGCATCACGCGCGACAAGCTGCTGGCCAACATGGACGACGCCCGTTGGGACTCCGTCCTGGCCGTCAATCTTCTTGCCCCGCAACGACTTACCGAAGGGCTGATCGGCAACGGCAGCATCCGCGAAGGCGGCCGGGTGATCGGCTTGTCGTCGATGGCCGGCATCGCCGGCAACCGCGGGCAGACGAACTACGCCACCACGAAGGCCGGGATGATCGGCCTCACCCAGGCGCTGGCGCCGGAGCTGCACGAGAAGGGCATCACGATCAACGCGGTGGCTCCGGGATTCATCGAAACCAAGATGACAGAAGCGATTCCGCTGGCCACCCGCGAGGTGGGCCGCCGGATGAACTCGCTGCTGCAAGGCGGGCAACCGGTCGACGTCGCCGAAGCGATCGCCTACTTCGCCAGCCCCGCGTCAAACGCGGTGACCGGCAACGTCATTCGTGTCTGCGGCCAGGCAATGCTGGGCGCTTGAGTCCGGTGACGATGCGGGGTGGAACGGCCCGCTGAGCAGGCGGACAATTCAGCCAGAGCCAAGGAGAACGAATGAATCAGCCAAGCGGCCTGCGGAACATGCTGCGAGCGGCCGCCGGGGCGCTGCCCCTGGTGTCCCGAACGGATCAGCTGCCCAGCCGCACGGTGACCGTCGAGGAACTGCCGATCGACCAGACGAACGTGGCCGAGTATGCCGCGATCACGGGTCTGCGCTACGGCAACAACGTGCCGCTCACCTATCCGTTCGCGCTGACCTTCCCGGCACTGATGTCGTTGGTAACGGGTTTTGACTTCCCATTCGCCGCAATGGGTTCGGTGCACACCGAGAACCACATCACGCAGTACCGGCCGATCGCGGTCACCGACACCGTCGGGGTGCGGGTGCACGCCGAGAATCTGCGCGAGCACCGCAAGGGACTGCTCGTCGACCTGGTGACCGACGTGAGCGTCGGCAACGAAACCGCATGGCATCAGGTGACGACCTTCCTGCATCAGCAGCGCACCAGCTTGTCCGACGAACCCAAACCCCCGCCCCAGAAGCAGCCGAAGCTGCCGCCACCGCCCGCGCTGCTGCGGATTACGCCCGGTCAGATCCGCCGCTACGCGGTCATCGGCGGTGATCACAACCCGATCCACACCAACCCGATCGCTGCCAAGCTATTCGGATTCCCGACTGTGATTGCGCACGGAATGTTCAGTGCCGCAGCGGTATTGGCTAATATCGAAGCCCGCCTACCCGATGCGGTGAAGTACTCGGTGCGGTTCGGCAAGCCGGTGATCCTGCCCGCGACCATGGGCCTGTACATCGAGGAAAACGACCGGGGCAGCTGGGAGCTCGCCCTGCGCAACATCGCCAAGGGCTATCCGCATCTGACCGGAACCGTCCGGCCGCTGTAGCAACCGGCTCAGCCGGCGCGTTCGTCCTGTTTCTGCCCGCGCACGCTCAGCAGTTTCTTGAGGCCGTGGGCGCCGGTCGCGGTCAGCAGGAAGACTCCGAACAGCCATAGCGGCGGCCGGGCCAGCTCCCAGACGAAGATCGCGGCCCAGATCGGCGAGCCCTGGGTGACCGCGAGTACCCCGGCGGCGCCGGCCAGCGAGATGGCCGGCACATGCAAATGCGTTCCAGTTAGCCAATTGATGGTCAGCACCAACGCCGTACCGGTAGCGGCACCGGTGGCCAGCGACGGCGTCAGCATCCCGCCGGCACCCCCGGCCCGCAGGAACAGGGCGGTCAGTAACGGCTTCAACACCAGGATCGCGGTCGCCGCGGTCAGCGTCAGGCCGCTGGCCAGGCTGACGGTCAGGATGCTGCGGCCGTTGCCGGGCAGTTCGGGCCACCAATGCGAGCAGATGCCCATCACCAGCCCGGCGCCGGCGAGCGCGGGGATCAGCACCCAGCTGCGGATCTGCCGGGCGGGGCGCGCCACCGACATCAGCCGGTTGAACGCCAGTCCCACCGCAAGGGCGAACGGCGCCAGCATCAATCCGTGTGCGGTCAGCAGGTAGGTGGACTCCCCGATCGGCCACGCAAGGTTGGGCTGATCGCGGGTGCTGGCCGAGCCGACCGCGACGGCCAGGCTGGAGGTCAGACATGCCGCGCCCAGCGCCCGGGGATGCCAGGTGTTGAGCATGATCCGCACCGAGAACAGCGCACCGGCCAGCGGCACGGCGTACACCGCGCCCAGCCCGGCCCCCGCCGCGCAGGCCAGCAGGATCTCGCGGTCGCGGCCGGACAGCCGCCGCAGCCAGCCCGTCGCGAAATCACCTAGTGCCGCGGCAAATTGGCGTGGCGCACCCTCCCGGCCCAGGGACGCCCCAGAACCGACCAACACCACCTGCAGCATCGCGTCGATGCTCCACGACAGCCGCGGTATCCGCTCGTGGCGGGCGATGGTTCCGGCCAGCGGCGGCACCTCGGCCCGGCGCCGCAAAATCCACCAGCCCAGTCCGGCCAGCGACGCGCCGACCATCGGTCCCAGCGCGCGGCGCACCGGGCCGCTGCCGGCGACCCCGGCCAGCAGGGTGCCGAAACTGTAGTTGTAGGTCAGGTGCTGAACGAAGCGCAGCACGAACGTCGTCGACAGGCCGGCAACCCCGGCCAGCAATCCCACAATGACGACGGCACAGAAGAAGTCGACATTGCGGCCCGAGGTCCAGGCGCGCACGCGGGGCACTGCACGAATCTAGCCCGCGTTGCGTGTTGAGGCGCTGGCGTCCTGATCCACCGGCACGCCCCGAAGGCCGTGCCAGAACAGGTCGATCATCAGCTCGGCCGCCTCGTCGACGTCGATATCGCCCGTGGACAGCCGGTTGGCCATCGCCTCTCCGGCGCCCACCAGCGCGACGGCCATCATCTGGTGCTCGGCGTCGGTGCGCGGCGTGCGACTGTTCTCCCGCACCAGCCCGGCCACCAGCTCGATGATCTGCTCGCGTCCCTCGCGCACGGTGTGGGCGAACGCCTGCGAGCTGATGGCCTGGGTATACATCACGATCCAGGACGCCCGGTTGGCGTCGATGTAGCGCAGGAACGAGCCGATGGTGTTGCGCAGCAAGTCCCTCGGGCTTTGCGTGAAGTCGATGTCGGCGCGCACCGCGTCGATGAACCGGGTCATCTCGCGATTCAGGCAGGCGCCGAACAGGTCCTCTTTGGAGCCGTAATACAGGTAGAGCATCGGCTTGGAAATCTCGGCCGCGGCGGCGATGGTGTCCATCGACGTCTCGTGATAGCCGTTGACCGAGAACATCTGCACGGCGGCGTCGAGCATTTGCTGTTCCCGGACAGCACGCGGTAGCCGCTTGGTACCACCTGCCATCGCTGCGCCCTTTCAAGCCCTTCGGGCTCTGTCAATCTGACTCCAGGGTAACGATCGAGCGGCCGTTCAGTGTCCACACGTCCGGGCGGGGCCCTTCATCGTCGCCACCCGGACCAGCGATTGGTCCACCCCCGGCAACGCCAATTCGCCTGCGGACACTGCCTTTTCGAGGCGGTCCAGGACTGCGGGGACTTCGTCGGTGGTGACCCACAGCGCGACGTCGATACCCGCCTGCAAACTCCGCAGCGCCGCTTCGGCAACGCCGAAACGATCGGAGATCGCGGCCATGCTGGACAGGTCGTCGCTGAACACCGGCCCGTTGAAGGGCGGGGCCCCGTAACCGATGCCGTCGCGCAGCAATTGCACCGCGGGCCGGCTCAAACTGGCCGGGTCGTCGCCGGTCAGCCCGGGAACCTGCAGGTGGCCCACCATGACGGCGACCGGTGTCGCGGTGATCAACGTCCGGTACGGCACCAAATCGCTGGTTTGCAGATCGCTCAGCGGCGGCGTGACGACACCGCCCTTGTGGGAATCCCCGGACCCGTGGCCGTGGCCGGGAAAGTGTTTGAGCACCGGCAGCACTCCGGCGTCGCGCAGGCCCTGCGCGTAGGCCCCGGCGTAAGCGGTGACGACGGCCGGGTCGTTGCTGAACGAGCGGTTCCCGATCACGTCGTCGTCGGGCTCGTCGGAGACATCGACCACCGGCGCGAAGTCGACGGTGATGCCCAGGTCGTGCATCTTCTTGCCGCGCTGGGCCGCCTGGTCGTGGACTTGCTCGACGGTTTGGCTCTGGGCCAGCTGCCGGGGTGAGGGCGCGGTACCGATCAGCGATTTCAGCCGCGACACCCGGCCGCCTTCTTCGTCGACGCTGACCGCCAGCGGCAGGGGCCCCGCGTTGCCCGCGATCTCGGCCAATGGGCCCTTGAAGATGTCCAGGTCCGTCCAGCTGCCGATGAAGATGCCACCGACGTGGTAGCCGTTGACCACCGCGCGGGCGTCGTCGGCGTTCTTCACCCCGACCATCAGCAACTGGGCCAGCTTGTCGCGGGTCGACAGCTTGGACGTGGGATCACCGCAAACCGGTGGCGCCGGAGGTGCGGCGACCACCTTGCTGCTCGTGCTGGATGCGGGGGGCCGGCCGGTGTCGTGTCCACACGCCGCCACCACAGCGGCGGCGGCGGCCAGCACGGCCAGAGTGCGCGGAAAAGGCATCGGGACATGGTGTCACGACGGCTGTGCGCATCGATGCGCGCCCGACTGGGTGAATTCCGTGGTCACCGACCGTCGACCCGGGATACGTTAGCTACGGCTCATCAGCTCGGGGAGGGAGGAGGCAGCGATGACTGCCTTCACGCTGGCAGCCGCGGCGGGCATCACCGCGGGTCTGGCAATCGGTGCCGTCGCTACCGTCGGCGTCACACGCGCCGCCGAAGACCACACCATGGTGCCCGCCCGAGCGCCGTCCAGCCCGTCTTCGCATTACCTCGTGCAGTACGGCGACCGATGTATCGGCGGCTATTGCCTGCCGTGCGACAGCCCGGACGACTGCGCGAACCAGATCCCGCCGATCCCGGGACTGCCGCCGGAACTGCAGCCCTGAGAGACGCGCGGCGCTTCCTCACGTGTTGCGGCCGTCCTCCCGGTTAAGTTGGCCATAGACCCAATTTGACTGGCAAGGGGAGGAGCCAGCGATGACAGGGTTCACTCTGGCCGCGGTCGCGGGCATCGCTGCGGGGCTAATGATCGGTGCCGCGGCGACCGTCGGCGTCACGCTCACCGTCGAAGACCCTGGCCGCGGGCCGACACAGATCGCGCCGGCCGCACGGAGCCTTTCCGTGCCGTACCCCGTGCAGTACGGCGACCGGTGTTGGCACGGTCATTGCATACCGTTGCCGTGAGTCGGCAATCCGGACCGGGACGGCCGTTCTGCTAGGTTGACTTCTGGGTAGTCCCCGTGACGCCCGCGAAACCCGAGGAGACGGATGAACCGGATCATTGCGCCCGCCGCCGCGAGCGTGGTGGTTGGTCTGTTGCTGGGCGCGGCCGCGATCTTCGGTGTCACCCTGATGGTGCAACAGGACACGAAGCCGCCACTCCCCGGGGGCGATCCGCAGTCGTCAGTGCTCAACCGGGTCGAGTACGGCAACCGTAGCTAGCTCCGCGGCGACGACTCCGTCGGCGGCGCCTGCGGAATCGGCCGCGGGCCCCTCCGTCACCCCGCTGTCACGACGCTGGCTGTTGCTGGTTGGCGCGATCTGCCTGGCGCTGACGTTCGCGCAATCCCCCGGGCAGGTGTCCCCGGACACCAAGCTGGACCTGACGGCCAACCCGCTGCGCTTCCTGGCCCGCGCGACAAACCTGTGGAGCAGCGAGCTGCCCTTCGGACAGACACAGAATCAGGCTTACGGCTATCTGTTTCCGCACGGCGCGTTCTTCGCGATCGGCCACCTGCTCGGCGTGCCGGGCTGGATGACCCAGCGGCTCTGGTGGGCATTGCTGCTGACGGTCGGCTTCTGGGGCTTGCTGCGGGTCGCCGAGGCGCTGGGGATCGGCAGCCCGACATCGCGTCTGATCGGCGCCGCCGCGTTCGCGTTGAGCCCGCGGGTGCTGACCACGCTCGGCTCGATCTCGTCGGAGACCTTGCCGATCATGCTGGCGCCGTGGGTGTTGCTGCCGACGATCCTGGCTTTGCGGGGCGGCAGATCGGTGCGGGCACTGGCCGGCCAAGCGGGGCTGGCGGTCGCGCTGATGGGCGCGGTCAACGCCATCGCCACGCTGGCGGGTTGCCTGCCGGCGGTGATCTGGTGGGCCTGTCACCGGCCGAACCGCTTGTGGTGGCGCTACACGGGATGGTGGCTGTTGAGCCTCGTGCTGGCGATGCTGTGGTGGGTCGTCGCGCTGGTGCTGCTGCGTAACGTCAGCCCGCCGTTCCTGGACTTCATCGAATCCTCGGGGGTGACGACGCAATGGTCGTCGCTGGTCGAGATGTTGCGCGGCACCGACAGCTGGACGCCGTTCGTGGCCCCGACCGCGACCGCGGGCGCTGCGCTGGTGACCGGATCGGCGGCCATCCTGGCGACCTGTCTGGTCGCGGCGGCCGGGTTGGCCGGGCTCGCCAACCCCGCGACGCCGGCCCGCGGACGGCTGGTGACGATGCTGCTGGTCGGGGTGGTGCTGATGGCCGTCGGCTACAGCGGCGGGCTGGGCTCGCCGCTGGCACACCAGGTGCAGGTGTTCCTGGACGCCGCGGGCGCACCGCTGCGCAACGTGCACAAGCTGGAGTCGGTCATCCGGATTCCGATCGTGCTGGGTGTCGCGGCGCTGCTGGGCCGGGTACCGCTGCCGGGCAGCGCGCCGCGAGCGCAGTGGGTGGGCGCGTTCGCCCACCCCGAGCGCGACAAGCGGGTCGCCGTGACGGTGGTGGTGCTGACCGCGCTGATGGTCAGCACCTCGCTGGCATGGACCGCGCGCCTGGCCCCGCCGGGCACATTCAGTGCGATCCCCCGCTACTGGCACGACGCTGCCGACTGGCTCAGCGCGCACAATTCTTCGGGCACCAGCGGCCCTTCCCCCGGACGGGTGCTGGTGGTCCCGGGTGCGCCGTTCGCCACGCAGATATGGGGCACCACCCACGACGAGCCCCTGCAGGTGCTCGGCAGCAGCCCGTGGGGCGTGCGCGATTCGATCCCATTGACCCCGCCGCAAACCATCCGGGCGCTGGACTCGGTACAACGCTTGTTCGCCGCCGGTCTCCCGTCCGCCGGGCTAGCCGATACCCTTGCCCGCCAAGGTATTTCGTATGTGGTGGTGCGCAACGACCTGGATCCCGACTCGTCGCGTTCGGCGCGCCCGATCCTGGTGCACCGCACGATCGAAGGGTCGCCGCGACTGGAGAAGGTGGCACAGTTCGGCGAGCCGGTGGGGCCCGGCACCTTGCCGGGGTTCGTCGCCGACAGCGGGCTGCGGCCGCGCTATCCGGCGGTCGAGATCTATCAGGTGGCCGCTGCCGGCAATCCCGGCGCGCCCTACTTGGCCGACGTTGATCAGTTGCCCCGCATCGACGGCGGACCCGAAGTGCTGCTGCGTCTCGACGAACGGCGCCGGCTGCTGGGCCAGCCGCCACTGGGTCCGGTGCTGCTGACCGCCGACGCCCGCCGTGCTGACCTGCCCGCACCCATCGTGACCGTGACGGATACGCCGACCGCGCGGGAAACCGATTACGGCCGTGTCGACGAACACTCGTCGGCGATCCGCGCCGACGGCGACAGCAGGCATACCTTCAACCGGGTGCCCGACTACCCGGTCCCGGGCGCCGACCCGGTACTCGGGGGTTGGAACGGCGGCCGGATCACGGTCTCGAGTTCGTCGTCGGATTCGACCGCCATGCCCGATGTGGCTCCGGCGACCTCCCCGGCCGCCGCGATCGACGGCGATCCGGCAACCGCGTGGGTGACCAATGCCCTGCAAGCCGCGGTCGGGCAGTGGATGCAGGTGAACTTCGATCACCCGGTGACCAACGCGGCGCTCACCCTCACGCCCAGCGCGACCGCGGTGGGTTCCCAGGTCCGTCGCATCGCAATCGACACCGCCACCGGCAGCACCACGTTGCGGTTCGATCAGCCCGGCAAACCGCTCACCGTGGCGCTGCCCTACGGCGAGACCCCGTGGGTGCGGATCACCGCCGCCGGCACCGACGACGGATCCAGTGGCGTTCAGTTCGGCATCACCGACCTGTCGATCACCCAGTACGACGCCTCGGGTTTCGCGCACCCGGTCGACCTGCGCCATACCGTGCGGGTGCCCGGCCCGCCGCCGGGGTCGGCGGTCGCCGGCTGGGATCTGGGCTCCGAACTGCTCGGCCGGCCGGGTTGTGCCGCGGCGGGCGACAGCGTGCGCTGCGCACCGTCGATGGGGCTGGCTCCGGAGGAGCCGGTCAATTTCAGCCGCACCCTGACCATTTCGGCGCCGGTGTCGGTGACGCCGCGGTTGTGGGTGCGGCCCCGGCAGGGCCCCCAGTTGGCCGACCTGATCGCTGAGCCGAATACCACCCGGGCCCAAGGTGATTCGGACACGGTCGACATCCTGGGTTCGGCCTATGCGGCCACCGACGGCGATCCGGCCACCTCCTGGACGGCGCCGCAGCGCGTGGTGCAACACCGCAGCGCGCCGACGCTGACGCTGGTCCTGCCCAGGCCGACCGAGGTCGCGGGCCTGCGGCTGTTGCCCAGCCGCTCGACGTTGCCCGCGCAGCCGACGGTGGTGGCCGTCAACCTCGGCGACGGCCCGCAGGTCCGCAAACTCATACCGAGCGGCGAAGGCGCCGTCCCGCCGCAAACGCTGTCACTGCGCCCGCGGGTCACCGACACCGTCACCGTCAGCCTGCTGGACTGGCAAGACGTCATCGACCGCAACGCGCTGGGCTTCGACCAGCTCAAGCCGCCGGGGCTGGCCGAGGTCGCGGCGCTCGGCGCCGACGGCAATCCGATCGCCCCGGCCGACGCGGCGCGCAACCGGTCACGCGAGATCATCGTCGACTGCGACCATGGCCCGGTCATCGCGGTCGCGGGCCGGTTCGTGCACACCTCCATCCGGACCACGGCGCAAGCGCTGCGCAACGGCGAGCCGACACCGGTGAGTACCTGCGATCCCAATCCGATCGCGTTGCCGACGGGGCAGCAGGAATTGTTGATCAGTCCCGGCGCCCAGTTCGTCGTGGACGGGGCACAACTCTCGACCGCCGAATCGCCAAGCCCCACCGGGGTTTCGACGATGCCGGCCGCGACGGGGGCGTGGGGACCCGACCGCCGCGAAGTCCGGGCGCCGGCATCGCCCACCTCCCGGGTGCTGGTCATTCCCGAAAGCATCAATCCCGGCTGGGTGGCACGCACCAGCACCGGGACGCGGTTGACGCCGGTGGCCGTCAACGGGTGGCAGCAGGGTTGGGTGGTGCCCGCCGGAGATCCCGGCACCATCACGCTGAGTTTCGCGTCCAACTCGCTGTACCGGGTCGGACTGGCGGCGGGCCTGGCGTTGCTGCCGCTGTTGGCCATGCTCGCGTTGTGGCGCCGGCGCGGCCGGTCCGACGACCCACCGGCGCCGCCTTGGACGCCCGGGCCCTGGGCGGCGGCGCCGCTGTTGGCGGCCGGGGCGCTGGTCGCCGGGGTGGCGGGGGTCATCGTGGTCGGCGCCGCACTCGGCCTGCGGTACGCGCTGCGCCATCGCGAGCGGTTGCGCGACCGGATCACCATCGCCGCCAGTGCGGGCGGACTGATTCTGGCCGGCGCGGCGCTGTCGCGGCATCCCTGGCGGTCGGTCGACGGCTACTCCGGGCATTCCGCGAATGTTCAACTGCTGGCGTTGGTTTCGCTGAGCATGGTCGCCGCCTCGGTGGTCGCCATGCCGGATCGCGGGCACCCGGCACGCGACGAATAGCGTTTCGGGCGTTGGCTAGCCGTTTATCGGCTGGTTGACTGGATACGCGGAATCGCATGACCTCCGCTGTCCGAGGAGTTGTGGCCATGGACTGGTTTTCAGCCCCCGACTACTGGTTGGGCAGGTTCGTGCTCGAGCGTGGCGTGGCGGCCATCTACCTGACCGCGTTCCTTGCCGCCGCGCTGCAGTTCCGCGCCCTGATCGGCGAGCACGGAATCCTGTCGGTGCCGCGATTTTTGGCGGGGCAGTCAGTGTGGAGATCGCCCAGCATCTTTGCGCTGCACTACTCCGATCGGCTGTTCGCCTCGGTGTCCTGGCTCGGCGTCGCGCTGTCGGCGGCTGTCGTCGTCGGCGTTGCCGACATCCTGCCGCTCTGGGCCGCGATGTGGGTCTGGCTGACTCTGTGGGTGCTCTACCTTTCGATCGTCAACGTCGGGCAGGTCTGGTATTCGTTCGGCTGGGAATCCCTGCTGCTGGAAAGCGGATTCCTGATGATCTTCCTCGGCAACGATCGCGTCGCACCGCCGGTGCTGACGTTGTGGATGGCGCGACTGCTGCTGTTTCGGGTCGAGTTCGGCGCCGGCCTGATCAAGATGCGCGGCGACGCATGCTGGCGCGACCTGACCTGCCTGTACTACCACCACGAAACCCAGCCGATGCCGGGTCCGCTGAGCTGGTTCTTCCATCACCTCCCCAAGCCGCTGCATCGAATTGAGGTGGCGGGCAACCACTTCGCGCAACTGGTGGTCCCGTTCGGGTTGTTCGCACCCCAGCCAGTGGCCGGCGTGGCCGCGGCGATCGTCGTGGTGACGCAGCTGTGGCTGGTGGCATCGGGAAACTTCGCCTGGCTTAATTGGCTGACCATCGTGCTGGCGTTCAGCTCCATCGACGATTCGGCGGCCGCGCTGCTGCTGCCGATACCCGGACGTCTCGCGGTGTCGGCAGCGCCGTTGTGGTTCGTCGCCGTGGTGGTGGGCTTCACCGGCGCGGTGCTGTTCCTGACGTACTGGCCGGTGCGCAACATGCTGTCGCCGCGTCAGCGAATGAACATGTCGTTCAACCCATTTCATTTGGTCAATACCTACGGCGCCTTCGGCAACATCGGCCGTGTCCGCCGCGAGGTGGTGATCGAAGGCACCGACGAACCGCGCCTCACCGCGCAGACAGCGTGGAAGGAATACGAATTCAAGGGCAAACCCGGCGCTCCCGGGCGGTTGCCACGCCAGTGGGCGCCCTACCATTTGCGCCTGGACTGGCTGATGTGGTTCGCCGCCATCTCCCCGGGTTATGCCCAGCCGTGGCTGAAGCCGTTTATGCAACGACTGCTGCGCAACGATCGGCCCACGCTTCGGCTGTTGCGGCGCAATCCTTTTCCCGACGCGCCGCCGCGGTATGTGCGAGCGCAGCTCTACCAGTACCGCTTCAGCACACCGGTGGAGTTGCGGCGCGATCGAGTGTGGTGGCACCGCGCGCTGGTGGGCCATTACGTCTCGCCGATGACGCTGCAGAAAACGACATCGCCACCCGCCGGCTGAACCGGAATCAGCCCAGGCTGCCGAGGTCGGTGCTGAGCTGCGCAGCAAACGTCAGCGTGACGATCAGATTGAGGACGAATCGTCGTTCGGTGCGTTCGGCGTACCAACGCGTGCGCGTTCTGTCCATGCCGTTGCACGTAGTCGGCAACTAGCGTCACGATCGACTCACGGTGCCTGAGTTGAGGAGGTCGGCCAGGATGACGCGCACGGGTACAGGTTCGCTGGCAGCGGGCGGACTCAATTGGGATAGCTTGCCGCTGAGGCTATTCGCCGACGAGGACGACAAGGCCCTGGCCGCCTCGGCTCAGTGAGATGAAAGTATTGGGGATCGCGGCAGCAGCCGCCATAGCGCTCGCACCGTTCTCAGCGGTGTCAACCATACCCGTTGTGGCGCATGCGGATTCGTTTCGCGGCGTTGGGACAGACCCGGCCGGATTAGCTGCCCCAGAACATGATTTCGGCGGCGACGCAAACGAGGAGTCGACCCCACCCTGGTGGCCGTCCGCACTGCACTATGGGGTGTTCATGACAGCAGTGGGCTTTGCCGCCTGGACGATCGGATTGTCTTTGCGTCGTAGCAGCGGTATGCCGGCGATCCCGCCCCATCCGCGTCCTCGCAGCGGCGAGCGCGGTGCGGTAGCCGTCGAAGCCGCACTCACCTCGCCGGTGATTGATTGTCCAGGGCCAGAGGTGAAAAGAAGAGTGTTGGTCGAGGCGGCCCATCGATGCGCCGTTCCCACTTGCGGGAATCCGACGACCGAGATCGCTCACATCGCGTCTGAGGCACCGGTCCGTGACCACTCGTTCGAAAACCTCATCGCGTTATGCCCGGGCTGCCAGCAGAAAGGAATCGATCGACAGTCGATCCGCACGTACAAGCGCAATCTCGGGATCTTGAACAGTCGCTACTCTGATGTGGAGCGCCGGCTATTCGATCAGATTGCCCAGAGCGGCCGAAGATCCTTCGTGGTCGAGGCCGGTTTAGAGATCCCTCTTCTTCGCGCAGTCAATGATGGGCTTTTGAAACGAGTCGAACTATCGGCCGTACCGACCGGCGAAGCAACCCATCACAGATACGAAGTCGCCGATGCCGGGCTGGATTTCGTCACCCGATACGTCCAGGGTGAAGACATATCATGAATTCCCGCAACGGCGAGCGACGAAGGCCTACAGCGTTTCATCCAGTTCGCCGAGCCGATCGGTCAGCCGTAAATTCTCCGAGTAGTCCACTGGGCAGGCGATCAGCGAAACCCCATCATCAGCGAGCGCGGCCTGCAGCGTCGGCAACAACTCGTCGGCGCTGGTGATCCGATATCCCTTGGCGCCAAAGCTTTCGGCGTACTTGACGATATCGGGGTTGTCGAACTTCACGTAGTAGTGGTTGCCGAGCTCGAGGTCCATCTTCCACTCGATCAGGCCGTAGCCGCCGTCCTCCCAGATCAACACCACCAGCGGGATCTTCTCGCGCACCGCGGTCTCGATTTCTTGCGAGTTCATCAAGAAGGCGCCGTCACCCACCACGGCAAGCACCTTGGACTCCGGCCGGGCCAGCTTGACGCCCAACGCTCCCGGCAGCGCAAAAGCCATGGTGGACAAGCCATTCGAGACCAGACAGGTGTTGCGCTCATAGGTCGGGTAGAGCCGCGCCATCCACATCTTGGTCGCGCCGGTGTCGACAAGCACGATGTCGCTGCGGCCCAGCGCGGCCCGGATGTCGGCGACAACTCGCTGAGGCGCCAGCGGGTACCGCGAATCTTGTTGTCCCCGAGCGAATTCCTCGGCAAGCAGGCCGGACCCGGGTACCTCGTCGGCATGCTCGATACCGTGACCGGCCAGGGCCTCGGTCAAGGCATTGAGCGAAGCGCTGATGTCGCCGATGATCCCGACGTCGACCGGGTAGTGCATGTCGACCTCGGCCGGGAAGCGATGGATATGGATGATCTTCTTGTCGGCTTGCGGGTTGATCCGGACCGGGTCGAACTCCTGCAATTCGTAGCCGACCGCGATCACGACATCGGCGTTGTCGAAACCGAAGTTGACGTAGTCGTGCCGCATGAACCCGATGGTTCCGATGCTGTTGGGGTGATCGTCGGGCATGACACCCTTGCCGTGGAAGGTGTTGGCGACCTGAATCCCGAAATCCTCGGAGAACCGGACCAATGCCGCGGTGGCGTCGGCGCGCGCGGCGCCGTGCCCGGCCAGCACCACCGGCCGCTTGGCACCGCGCAGGATGTCGACCGCGCGTTCGATCTGTCCGGGAGCCGGCGCCTCGGCGCGCACCACGTTGCGCGGCAGCGGGCTCAGCTCGTAGTCGGTCTCGTCGGCGTCGATGTGCTCGGGCACCGCGAGATAGACCGCGGCCGGACGTTCGGCCTCGGCCACCTTGAATGCCTTGCGGAACATCTCCGGGATCGCGCGTGCGGTGGGCACGCCGTCGGCCCAGCGGGTAATCGGGGCGAACATCGCGACCAAGTCGACGTACTGGTGCGACTCCTTGAATTGGCGGTCCTGGCCGACCTGCGCGGAGATTGCCACCATCGGGGTGCTGTTTGTGGTGGCGTCGGCCACCCCGAGCTGCATGTTGATCGCGCCCGGGCCCAACGTGGCCGAGACCACGGCCGCCCGGCCCGTCACGCGCCCGTACATCTCGGCCATGAACGCCGCCGCCTGCTCGTGGCGGGTCAGCACGTAGCGGATCTGCGAGGACGCCAAGGCTTGCACGAACCGGATGTTCTCCTCCCCGGGCAGTCCGAAGACCACCGCCACACCCTCGTTTTCCAGGCACTTGACCATCAGCTCGGCCGCTTTGCTCATCCGGCACCTCCCTGGAGGGAACGATAGTGGCAGGCTAGATGTTGGACGTATTGCCAACCCTTAAACGCGAAGGATGTCAGCGTGCCTATTGCCACGATCAACCCGGCTACCGGCGAGACAGTAAAAACCTTCACACCGGCCACGGACGAGGAAGTCGACGCGGCGATCGCCCGCGCCTACGAGCGATTCCGCGACTATCGCCACAACACCATTTTCGCCCAGCGCGCCCAGTGGGCGAACGCCACCGCAGATCTGCTGGAAGCCGAGGCCGACGAGGTCGGCGCCATGATGACTCTGGAAATGGGCAAGACCCTGAAATCGGCCAAGGCCGAAGTCATCAAGTGCGCCAAGGGCTTTCGCTACTACGCCGAAAATGCCGAGAAGTTGCTCGCCGACGAACCGGCCGACGCCAAGGCGGTGGGCGCCAAGCGCGCCTACACCCGCTATCAGCCGCTCGGTGTGGTGCTGGCCATCATGCCGTGGAACTTCCCGCTGTGGCAGGCCGTGCGGTTCGCCGCGCCCGCGCTGATGGCGGGAAACGTCGGCATCCTCAAGCATGCCTCCAACGTCCCGCAGTCGGCGCTGTATCTGTCCGACGTCATCGCGCGCGGCGGCTTCCCCGAGGGCTGTTTCCAGACGCTGCTCGTCTCGTCCAGCGTCGTCGAGCGCATCCTGCGGGACCCGCGGGTGGCGGCGGCCACCCTGACCGGTAGCGAGCCGGCCGGCCAGTCCGTCGGCGCCATCGCGGGCGACGAGATCAAGCCCACCGTTCTCGAGCTCGGCGGCAGCGACCCGTTCATCGTGATGCCGTCGGCCAACCTGGACGAGGCCGTCAAGACCGCGGTCACCGCCCGGGTGCAGAACAACGGGCAGTCCTGCATCGCCGCCAAGCGGTTCATCGTGCACACCGACATCTACGACGCCTTCGTCGACAAGTTCGTCGAGCGCATGGCCGCGCTCAAGGTCGGCGACCCGACCGACCCGGACACCGACGTCGGCCCGCTGGCCACCGAATCGGGACGTGACGAGATCGCCAAGCAGGTCGACGCGGCCGCCGCGGCCGGCGCGAAGATCCCCCTGGGCGGCAAGACGCCCGAGGGGCCGGGGTGGTTCTACCCGCCGACGGTGGTCACCGACATCACCAAGGACATGGCGCTCTACACCGAGGAGGTGTTCGGTCCGGTCGCGTCGATGTACCGGGCCGCCGACATCGACGAGGCCATCGAAATCGCCAACGCCACCACCTTCGGGCTGGGTTCCAACGCCTGGACCAACGATGAGGCCGAGCAGCAGCGCTTCATCGACGACATCGAGGCCGGGCAGGTCTTCATCAACGGGATGACGGTGTCCTACCCCGAACTCGGCTTCGGCGGCGTCAAGCGTTCCGGCTACGGCCGCGAACTCGCGGGCTACGGTATCCGCGAGTTCTGCAACACCAAGACGGTCTGGGTCGGCTGACGCCAGCTCGGCGCTAGACCGCGGCCAGCGCCCGCTCGTCCTCCTCGGCGAAGGTGTCCTCGAGCTGCAGCGGTGAGTAGTCGAGGTCGATCTCCTCGAGGGGGCGTCCGCGGGCGCTGGAGATGGTGCCGAAGCGGCGCATCCCCTTGTCCGAGGCGTACTGCATGGAGTCGTCGGTCGACAGACCGAACGGCATCGTGTCGTAGAGGGCAAAACCCTCTTCGATCAGCCGCAGTCCGAGCGGCATCAGCTCGTTCATCCGCGTTTCGAAGACACCCCAGTTGGCGTCGTCGGCGGCGACATGACGCCGGCAGGTGAAGGTGCCCCAAGCCATGTGGCGTCGCTCGTCGTCGCCGATGCGCCGGACCAATTCCTGCATGCCGGGCAGGATGTCGCGTTCCACGCAGATCTTGTGCCAGATGTAGTAACCGGTCAGCGCCAGCATGCCCTCGACCATGTGGTTGTAGGTGACCGACGCCCGCACCTGGGCGGCCGGTGACGAGTCAACCGACAGCGCATCGAGACACGCCGGCAGTTCTTCGTAGAAGATGGTGCGGTAGGTCGGCACGTCGTCGATGAGGTTGTTCAGGTCCTCGGTAACGCCGACGGCGTCGAGCCACATCCGGAACACCTGAACGTGCTTGGCCTCCTCGAAGGCGAACTGCGTCAGATACATCTCGTCGCCGAGCCGGCCCTCGGCTCGCATCGCGGCCATGAACGGCTGGATGTCCTGGGTCACCGATTCCTCGCCGGCGATGAACTCGGCGCACAGCAGGGTCGCGTAGCTGCGTTCGTCGTCGGTCAGGCGTTCCCAGTCTTCGCGATCGCGCGAGAAGTCGATGGCCGCCGGATCCCAGAATTTCGCATTGCCGCCCGCAAAAAGCTTGAGCGGCAAGCTATCCCAGTTGAGACCGCCCTGGGACATTGAGGCAACTCGGGTTCGATTCATGATGTGACCTCCTCGGATCGCTTTGGGGTTGGGTGAACGGAGGCATTCGGCGCTGCCGCGAAGGCGGCGGCGAGCACCGCGACGAGCCTGCGCACCGCCAGCGCAGGCTGCTCGGGGCTGGGCTCGTCGAGGCCGAGGATCGGGTCCAGGCCGCGCATGTAGGGCGCCAGCGCCAAGTGCGGAAAAATCAGCAGCAGCAACGACAGCAGCACATCGGTGTCGGCATCGGCCCGTAAATCACCGCGCTTCTGGGCGCCCTGCACCAGCGGTCGCAGCACCTCCAGGTAGTGGCGGTGGATGACGCTGCGCACGCTGACGCGGGCGTCGGTGTCGACCTCCAGGGTCGCCGCGGCATGCAGCGAACGCTCGTGCGGATGTTCGGCGAAGTAGCCGACCCAGCCGTCGAGCAGCTCGGTCAGGAATTCGAAAAACGGCCGGTCGGGGTCGAGCTCACGGATCAGGTCTTCCATGCAGACGCGCACCCGCTGGCTGCCGATGTCGGCGATGAACGCGAACAAGTCGCGCTTGTCCGCGAAGTATTGGAAGAGACTGCCCTTGGCGACGCCGGCCCGGCGCGCGATGACGTTCAGGCTGCCGCCGGAAAATCCGTGGGCCCCGAATTCGGCCTCTGCGGCCTCGATGATCGCCGCGCGACGAGCGGGGTCGACCCGCGCCCATGTCACCGTTGGCATCGAACCTCCTTGTTGGATGACCACTGGTCATCTTAACGTGAGGTGCGTCACAGTCAAGCCCCAGTATGACTCGCGCCCGCCGTGACGGATCCGGGACTCGCCAGCAGCCGGATGTGCTGCAAGACCGACACCGACTAGTTACGGGCCTAGCGGCCGAGCGTGAAAGCAGCTTCACGCTCGCCGGCCGACGCCGACTAGCCCGGCTGGCCGGGCGGTGGCCACGAACGCCCGTCCAGCCGGGCGTTCGAGCGGAGAGCTACGGCCGCATCTGATACGCGCCGTTGATCGGCAGCACGTGTTCCTTCCAGACCTGGTCGTAGCGCGCCTGGTCGAACACCGGGCGACGGATCATCCGCATCGCGAACCCGGCCTGCGCGTCGGTCGTGGCGCGCTTGTCCACCAATTCGACCGCGTAGCTGTTGAAGTCGCGCACCAGCACGGCGAAGATCTCGTCGATCAGCGTCTCATCCACCCCGGACAACGGAGCCTCTTCCAGAATCAGCTGCGCGTAAGGCACCGTCGCGAACAACTGGCCAACCCCGAACGCGAAGTCAATGTCCTTCTGCTGCACCGCATCCGGCGTCGCGCTGGCCAGCATCTCGGCCAGCACGTCGATCTGCTCGCGCAGCAGCGCGACGTTGGGCAGATGCGCGAAGCTCGCGAACGGCGCGCGCCAGTCGTGGAAGCGGACCTTGCCCAGTCCCCCGGTGGGGCCCTGGTTGAACAGGAACGAGTCGTCGACGGCCTCGTCGCGGCGCCCGACCAGCGGCAATTCGCTGTCCGGCGCGAACAGGTAGTTAGGCATGAACTTCGCCAGCAGCCCGATGTTGATGTGAACAGTGCCTTCCAGCCTGGGCAGCAGCCCGATCTCGCGGGTCATCGCCTCGAAGATGGTGTCCTTCTCCACGCCCTTGGCGGCGATCACATCCCACAGGTTGGTGATCACCCGCTCACCCTCGCTGGTGATCTTCGCCTTGGTCAGCGGGCTGTAGAGCAGGTAGCGGCGGTCCTCGGGCGAAGCGCTGCGCATGTAGTCGCAGGCGCGGGTCGCGACCAGCTTCATCGCGATCAGTCGCGTGTAGGCCTCGGTGAGCAGCCGCCGCACGTGGCTGAAGTCGGTGACGACGGTGCCGTACAGGTAGCGGTTGGACGCATGGGTGACCGCCTCGTACATGGCGTGGGTACACATGCCGACCGCACCCCAGCCGAGGTTGTACTTGCAGACGTTGACGGTGTTGAGCGCGGCGTGGAAGGCGCCGGGACCGCGGTGCAGGATGTCGGCCTCGGTGACCGGGTAATCGCTCAGGCGATAGTTGGCGACGTAGTTCTGCGAATTGACGACGTTCTTGATCAGCTGGTAGCGATCGTGCTGGGAGTCGGCGACGAAGAAGACGTACTCGTCTTCGTTGCCGGAAGGGTCGGCGATCCTGCCGAAGGTGGAGACCATCCGCGCGACGTTGGCGTTGCCGATGTAGTACTTCTCTCCGTTGGCCGTCCAGCCGTTCTCGCCCGGCGTCAGGATCATGTCGGTCTGGTAGACGTCGGCGCCGTGGCTCTGCTCCGACAGGCCGAAGCCGAACACCTCGCCGGCTTCCAATTGGGCGGCGGCCTTGCGCTTGGCGTCCTCGTTGTCGCTCATCCAGATCGGGCCCAAACCGAGGGCGGTCACCTGGAACGGGTACCAGTAGTTCAGCCCGTAGAAGCCGACGATCTCGGCGAACTCACTGATCCGGTAGGTGTCCCAACGACAATCGTCGTCGGCGCCGTACTCCGAGGGCGTCAACAGCGAGGCGAAGATCCGTTCCCGGCCGACGTGGTCGAGGAAGTCGGAGTACCAGGCCCGGGCGTGGTCGTCGGCCTTCAGCCGGGCCTTGCCGCGGGACTCGAAGAAGTCGACGGTGGCGGCCATGATCTCCCCGGATCGAGCGTCGGGGTATTTACGGTTCAACTGGTTGGGGTTGAGCAGCATGCGGCAGACGGTACGCCGATGTGCGGGGTCGCGGTATCAGCCGACGGCGGGCCGCGAAATCCGCATTGTCGTCGCAATTGCCTCTGTTGGATGATTCCGGCCCGGCCTAGCATCAGCCACGTGTCCGAACTAAATACCGCGCGCGGATCCATCGATACCGCTGATCTCGGCGTGACGCTCATGCACGAGCACGTCTTCATCATGACCACCGAGATCGCGCTGAACTATCCCGACGCCTGGGGCGACGAGGAAAAGCGGGTGGCCGACGCTATCGACCGGCTTAACGAGCTGAAGTCGCGCGGCGTGGACACCATCGTCGACCTCACCGTGATCGGGCTGGGCCGCTACATCCCGCGCATTGCCCGGGTGGCCGCGGCCACCGAGCTGAATATCGTTGTGGCGACTGGCTTTTACACCTACAACGACCTGCCGCTGCGGTTCCACTACGAGGGTCCGGGCGCCATGCTGGGCGGTCCGGAGATCATGACCGACATGTTCGTGAAGGACATCGAGGAAGGCATCGCCGACACCGGCGTCAAGGCCGGGATCCTCAAGTGCGCCACCGACGAGCCGGGCGTCACCCCCGGCGTCGAGCGGGTGCTGCGCGCCGTCGCCCAGGCACACAAGCGCACCGGGGTACCGATCTCCACCCACACCCACGCGGGTCTGCGCCGCGGGCTCGAACAGCAACGCATCTTCGAAGAAGAGGGCGTCGACCTGAGCCGGGTGATCATCGGGCATTCGGGCGACAGCACCGACATCGGATACCTGGAGGAACTCATTGCCCCCGGTTCCTACATCGGTATGGACCGCTTCGGCATCGACGCCTACCTGCCCTTCGAGGATCGGGTGAACACGGTGGCGACCATGTGCGAACGCGGGCATGCCGACAAGATGGTGCTCTCGCACGACGCCAACTGTTACTTCGACGCGCTGCCCGAAGAGCTGGTGCCGCAGATGATGCCGAACTGGCACTACCTGCACATCCACAACGACGTGATCCCCGCCCTCAAAGAGCGCGGCGTCACCGAGGAGCAACTACACACCATGCTCGTCGACAACCCGCGGCGCATCTTCGAGCGACAGGGCGCATATGAGTGAACCGATACCGCCGATCGGTGCCCAGGTTTCGGCGCAGGCCCAACTCGCTCCCGATGAGCCGGCCCTCACCTGCGACGGCGTCACGCTCACTCGCGGCGA
This sequence comes from Mycobacterium sp. 050272, assembly GCF_039023525.1. Taxonomy (NCBI): domain Bacteria; kingdom Bacillati; phylum Actinomycetota; class Actinomycetes; order Mycobacteriales; family Mycobacteriaceae; genus Mycobacterium; species Mycobacterium sp. 050272. Next base: position 683,839 of record NZ_JBCHKV010000001.1, read on the forward strand.
GCTCGACCGCTCGACGAACCGGTTGGCGCGCGCCTACGCCGAACGCGGTGTCGGCGTAGGCGACTACGTCACGATCTTGCTACCCAACTCCGTCGAGTTCGTGCAGGCCGCCGTAGCGTGCTGGAAGCTGGGCGCGGTGCCGCAGCCGTTGTCGCCGCGACTGCCGGCCGCGGAGTTGCAAGGCCTGCTGGACCTGCGGCCGCGTGCCCTGCTGGTGGGCGTCGAGCACCCCGAGATACCAAGCGTGGTCAAGGGATTCATCCCCGATCCGGCATTGTCCGATGCGCCGCTACCCGAGGCGGTGTCGCCGACCTGGAAGGCGATGGGGTCCGGCGGCAGCACCGGGCGGCCCAAGCTGATCGAAGCCGGAGTTGACAGCCGCCTCTCCCCGCTGGCGGCCTACGCGATGGGCGCTCAAGATTGCGACACCACCTATGTTCCGGTGCCGCTATCTCACAACACCGGGATCACCATGGCGGCACTGGCGTTGATCATGGGCCACCATCTGGTGTTGACGGACCGGTTCGATCCGCACGAATTCCTGCGCGTGATCGCCGATCATCGCGTCACCTTCATGGTGACGGTGCCGACGATCATGCAACGGGTGCTGCCGGTTTACCAGGCGGACCCGGCGGCCTACGACCTGTCGTCGATCCGGCGGTTCTGGCACCTGGCGGCACCGTGCCCGCCGGCCGTCAAGCAGGCCTGGATCGACCTGCTCGGTCCCGAGAAAGTGTGGGAGTTGTACGGCGGCACCGAGTTACAGGCGCTGACGTTCATCTCCGGCGACCAGTGGCTGACCCACCCGGGTTCGGTCGGCGTCGTCGTCAGCGGCGAGATGACGGTGCTCGACGATCACGGCAACCCCTGCCCACCGGGCGTCGAGGGGGAGATCTACATGCGGCCCGCCCCGGGCAGCGCGCCAACCTACCGGTATATCGGCTCGACGGCGAAAACCCACAACGGCTGGGACTCGCTGGGCGATCTCGGCTACTTCGACGCCGACGGGTTCCTGTATCTGTCGGACCGGCGGGTCGACATGTTCACCGTGGGCGGCCGCAACGTCTATCCCGCGGAGATCGAAAGCGCGCTGTCGGCACATCCGGAAGTCTTGTCCTGCTTGGTCGTTGGCATCCCCGACCCGAACGCGGGCGATCTGGGTCAAGTGCCCTACGCGCTGGTGCACACGACCTCCGACTCGACGCTGGATGCCGCGGGGGTACAGGAGTTCCTGCGCGCCAACATCGCGGGCTACAAGGTGCCGCCCACCCCCGACTTCATAGAATTCGTCGACACCCCGCTGCGCGACGACGCCGGCAAGGCCCGACGCTCGGCGGTCCGCGCCGAGATCATGGCGCGGTTGCCGGCCGTTGAAGCGAGCTGACCCGAAGGCACCAAGAATTCTTCAAGGCCCCGGCACCACGATCAGGGTCATGCAAATCGAGCCGTTGAGCCCGGAGCTGATCGAACGCTATCTGCGATCGCACCAGTTGCGATTCTTCCGCAGCGACGACGGCACCGAATTCATGCTGGTGCTGTCCCATTATCAGCGGGGCAAGCTGCACGTGAACCTGCGGATCAACGGATTGCGGCCCGACATCCTGGAGATCTCGATCAGCCCCGCGGGGTACTACCAAGCCAGCGAGCGCCCCCGCCTGATGGAACTGGTCAACGACTGGAACCGCGACAACCACTGGCCCAAGGCGTTTGTCCGCGAGAGTGCACAGCCGAGCCATTTCAGCGTGGTCGGCGAGAGCGCCTACCTGCTGACCGACGGCATCCACCTGGCGGGGCTGGGCCACTTCATCAGGTCCACCGTGGAGTACGGGACCGACCTGATCGAGAAGATCGAGCAGGCCGTCAGTCTGCCGTCGGCGGGCGCACTGGAAGAGTGGATGGACCGCACCGGCTAGGGCGCGATGGCGTCCGCTTCGGCATCGATCACCGCAGCGGCCGGTTTCTCGCGTTTCTCCCAGCGGCGCAACGCTTCCCGGCACGGCGATTCGACCAGGGCGTAGCTCACCGCCGCAATCGCGAAACCGAAGATCAAGGTCAGCGCCAGCGCCGTCGGCATGTTGCCGGTGAATGGGAATGTCCCGACCACGGGGAACACCATGGCCAGTGCGGCCAAATGCCAGATGAACAGGCCGTAGGACCAGCGGCCCAGGGTGACCATGCCCGCACTGCCCAGCAGCCGGTGCCGGGTGGTGATCCGGTCCAACACCAGCGGTGCGACCAACGCGAACGCGACGACCGATCCCATCGCGGTCTTCAACGCGAACTGCGCCGCGGTCCCCGGTGTCAGTCCCTCCGGACCCGCCAGCGCAGAGGCGGCCACCAGAAACGCGGCCAGTGCGATGGCGGCCATCAGCACCCGCCGGCGCGCCAACCGGTGCGGCAGCCCGATCGGGCTGTGCACCCACTCGGCCAGCAGCATGCCCGCGGCGAACCAGGAGAAAAAGGCCGGCGGCCAGTTCAGTGGATTGCCGGACCCCGAGTGGCCGGCGAAGAAAGGTAGCCAGCCCCACCCCCAGCTGAGCGCCCCCAGCGCGGCGATTGCCGGCACCCGGGCGCGCACCGGAATGCGGCGGGCCAACAGCGCGAGAATCGGCAGCGCCAGATAGAAGCTGACCTCGACCGAGAGGCTCCACATCTGGGTCAGCCCACCGGTCAGGGTAAGCGGCACATAGATCTGGGTCAGGGTCAGGTTTGCCAGCCAGACGGTCAAGCTGGCGTGGTCCGCGTCAGGCAGCAGGGTGAGGATCACGACGACGGCCACCAGATAGGCCGGCATGATGCGGACTACCCGCGATCGCAGGTAGTGGCCGGTGTGCGGACCCTTGAAACCGTCGGGTCCCAGACCCCTCGCCGCGGCCGCGTGGCCACGCCACAGCAGAAACCCCGACAGCGCGAAGAACACCGCGACGGCGAGGTCGAAGCGGCCGAACAGCCGACCGTCGACACCGCTGGAGTGGCCGGTCTGGAAGGCCACATGCGTGACGACCACGCCCATGGCCGCGCAGGCGCGCATACCCTCGACAGCGGGCAGGAAGCTGCGAGTTCCGCCCGCCTGGTCGCCATCGGTCACGATCACAGTCTGCCTGCGCTCTGCTACCTGCCGAATCGGGTACTGCTGTTAGGGTCGAACGGATTTGCCTAGAGCATTGAGGGAGGGCACAGCAACGTGAACCGAGCGGTTATGTTGCGGTTCGCCGCATGCGGGATCATCGGGCTCGGGGCTGCCCTGCTGATCGCCGCGCTGCTGCTGTCGACCTACACCACCAGCCGGATCACCAAGATCCCGCTCAACATCGACACCACGCTGGTCAGCGACGGCACCGGAACCGCGCTCGACTCGGCGTCGCTGTCCAGTGACCATGTCGTCGTCAACCAGAACGTGCCCTTGGTCTCCCAGCAGCAGATCAGCGTCGAGTCGCCGGCCAACGCCGACGTGGTCACGCTGCAAGTCGGCACCTCGCTGCGGCGCACCGATAAGCAGAAGGACACCGGGCTGCTCCTGGCGATCGTCGACACCGTCACGCTCAACCGCAAGACCGCGATGGCCGTCTCCGACGACACCCACACCGGCGGCGCCGTCCAGAAGCCGCGCACCTTCAACGACGAGAACCCGCCCACCTCGATCCCGGTGCGTCACGACGGATTGTCCTACCGCTTCCCGTTCCACACCGAGAAGAAGACCTACCCCTACTTCGATCCGGTCGCGCAGAAGACCTACGACGTCAACTACGACACCCAAGAGGACGTCAACGGGCTGAGCGCCTACAAGTTCACCCAGAACATCGGTTACAGCGCCGACGGAAAGCTGGTGGCGCCGGTGAAGTACCCGTCGCTGTACGCCGGCGACGAGGACGGCAAGGTGACCACGTCCGCGGCGATGTGGGGCATCCAGGGCGTCGACCCGGCCGAGCAGATCACGATGACGCGCTACTACGCGGCGCAGCGGACCTTCTGGGTAGATCCGGTGTCGGGCACCATCGTCAAGCAGACCGAGCACGCCAACCATTTCTTCGCCCGGGACCCGCTCAAGCCCGAGCTGACGTTGGCCGATTACAAGGTCACCTCCAACGAGGACACCGTGGAATCTCAGGTAAACGCGGCCCGCGACGAGCGTGACCGGCTCGCGCTGTGGTCGCGGGTGCTGCCGATCACCTTCACCGCGGTCGGCCTGATCGCGCTGATCGGCGGCGGGTTGTTCGCGTCGTTCAGCCTGCGCACCGAGAGCGCGCTGACGGACCCGGGCCTGGACCGCGGCGACGAGGAGTTCTTCGGCCGCAGTGGGCTCGAGGAACGGGTGCCCGGCGCCGAAGCCGAGACCGAGAAGCTGCCCGCGCAGCATTCCGAGACGGATGACGATCCGCCCGGCTCCGATCCACCGGCGCCGGAACCGAATCCGCACGTCCCGCCCGACCGGGACTAGCCCGCGGTTGCGCCGACGGTGACCGCGCCATGGCGCCGGGCGGTGCAGTGGTCTCTCCCCGGGTATGCGTTGGCCCTGGCGTTGCTGGTGGTGGCGCCGTTGCTGCGGCCGGGGTACCTGCTGCTGCGCGACGCGGTCTCGACGCCGCGTTCCTACCTGTCCGATACCGCCCTGGGGTTGACCGCACCGCCGCGGGCGACTCCGCAGGATTTCGCCGTGGCGCTGGCCTCGCAGCTGGTCGACGGCGGCGTCGTGGTGAAGGTGTTGCTGGTCGCGGGGTTATGGCTGGCGGGCTGGGGTGCGGCACGACTCGTGGCCACCGCGCTGCCCTGCGCCGGCACGCCGGGCCAGTTCGTCGCGGTCACGCTGGCGATCTGGAATCCCTATGTCGCAGAACGACTTCTGCAGGGCCACTGGAGTCTGCTGGTCGGTTACGGCTGCCTGCCGTGGGTGGCAACGACGGTGCTAAAGCTGCGGTCAGGTGGGCCCGGCTTTTTCTCGTTGGCGTTCTGGATCGCGCTGGCCGGGCTGACGCCGACCGGGCTGATGCTGGCCGCGACGGTGGCGCTGGTCTGTGTCGCCGCGCCTGGTGCGGGCCGGGCCCGCTGGCGGTGCGCCGCGACGGCGTTGGGTGCCGCGCTGGTGGCGGCGCTGCCGTGGCTGGTGGCCGCGGCGACGGGCTCGTCGCTGTCGGCCCCCAAGGCCGCGAGCGCGCTCGGCGTGCTCGCCTTCGCGCCGCGCGCGGAGCCCGGCCTGGGCACGCTGGTCAGCCTGGCCAGTCTCGGCGGTATCTGGAACGGCGAGGCGGTACCCAGTTCGCGGGCAACGCTCTTCGCGCTGATCTCGGCTCTGGTGCTGCTGGGTGTGGTGGCGGCCGGCGTTCCGACGGTGCTACGCCGCCCACCGGCGCTGCCGCTGTTGGTGCTCGCGGTGGTGTCGGTCGTGGTGCCGGCCGCGCTGGCCACCGGGCCCGGCCTGCACCTGCTTGCCACGGTGATTGACGCGGCGCCCGGTCTGGGCGTGCTGCGCGACGGGCAGAAATGGGTCGCGCTGGCGGTGCCGGGCTACACCCTTGCGGGAGCCGGCGCGGTGGTGACGCTGCGGCGGTGGGCGCATCCGGCGGCCACGGCGCTGGTGGGCTGTCTCGCGCTGATCGCGGTGCTGCCCGATTTGGCGTGGGGGGTGGGCGGCAAGGTCGCGCCGGTGCACTACCCGCCGGGCTGGGCCGCGGTGGCGGCGGCGATCAACCGGGCGCCCGCGCCAGTCGCGGTGCTGCCCGCGGGCTCGATGCGCCGCTTCGCCTGGTCGGGTCCGGCGCCGGTGCTGGATCCGCTGCCGCGCTGGCTGCGCGCCGACGTGTTCAGCACGGGCGACTTGGCGATCTCGGGGCGGGTGGTGCCCGGGGAGGGCAACCGTGCCCGGGCCGTCCAGGAACTGCTGCTGTCCGGGCCCGCGCCGTCGGCCTTGGCCCCGGCCGGCGTCGGGTGGCTCGTCGTCGAATCGGACAGTGCCGGAAACATGGGCTCGGCCGCGCGCACCGTGGGCGCGCTCACACCGGTGTTCGGTGACGGGGAGTTGACGCTGTACCGGATCGGCGGTGACGCCGCAGGGGTTGCGCCGGCCCGGCGCAACGCCACGCTGATCGCGCACCTGGCGTGGCTGGGCGTGCTGCTCCTGGGCGGTTTTGGCGCGCTGGCCGGCGCGATCTGGCGGGTTAGACGACGCCGCTGACGAACTGCCCGGCTTGGACGGCTTCAAGCACGGCGCGCATCGCCCCGGCGCTTTGCGCCCAGGAGAACTCGCCGCTGCGGGTCTGCGCCTTGACCCCGAGCTGGTCGCGCAGCACCGGATCGCACAGCAGCTCCTCGAGGCGGTCCACCAGCTCGGCGCGATTGTCCACCAAGATCCCGGTTACCCCGTCGACGATCGAGTCCGACAGTCCGCCCGCGCAGCGGTAGCCGATCGTCGGCACCCGATGCTGTGCGGCCTCGACGACCGCCAGACCCCAGCCCTCCTTGCGGGAAGGCAGCACATGCACCCAAGCCCCTTGCAGCACATGGTGTTTGGTCACGTCATCGACATGGCCGTGGAAGGTCACCGCGTCGCTGATGCCAAGGCTGCGGACCTGGTCGACGAGCCGCTGGCGCCACCAGCCGTCGCCGACGATGTCCAGATGCAGTGCCGGGATTCGCGGGCGCAGCTCGGCGACGGTCTCCAGAGCGTCCTCGATCTGCTTGTGCGGGACCAGCCGCGAGAGCACCACCACCCGCGGCACAGCCGAACGCGGGCCTTCCAACGACCGCGCCGGCGCCTCGTCAAGGCCATTGCGCACCACCGCGATGCGCTCGTTGTCCGCGCCCAGCGCTACCAGGTCACGCGCCGACGGCAGCGACACCGTCAGGTACTGATTGCGCCGGTGCAGTCGCGGCGACAGCCACGACTCGACAAACCAGCCCAGCCGGCCGAGTACCGGCCCGGCCACCGGCCACTGCGCGCGGTGACAGTGATGGACCAGGACCACCACCCGACGGCCGTAGAGCAGCCGAGCGCAGAACGGCAAGCCGTTCTGCGAGTCGACGACCACATCGGGCCGCACTCGCCGCAGCGGTCCCAGGCCCACCCGGGCCGCTGCCATCGCCAGCATCGCCCACACATAGACCGAGTAGCGTCCACCCGCACGGCTGATCCGCACGCCGTCGACGAGCTCACGGCGCGGTGCACCCGGGTAGCGGGCGGTGCGCAGCGTGACCGAGACACCGGATGCGGCCAGCTGCGCGCCGATGCGCTGCAAGTAGGCTTCGCTGCCGCCGCCCTGCGGGTGGCCGGTGTCGCGCCAGCACAGCAGCAGGACGGAACGCAGTTCAGACATCACCGGCCAGCCTAACGCGGCGACAACCTGCACTTTGGCCGCGGCGACGGTTTCGGTCACATCCATCACACGGCATCGGCCTCGCGGATAGTGCGAGGTGCCCGCCTCCGAGCGACAAACCGATCGCGTGAGAGTGGCGGTGGCACGTTGTCGCTACGAGGCGGGCACTTTGGGTGCCACCCGACGACGCTGCGTACGGTTGCCCGGTGGCGGTGACCGACTTCTTTGCGCGACGGGCCACGCTGTCACGCTCGGTGCGGTTGCTGTCCGAATTCCGCTACGAACAGCCGGATCCGGGCCGGTTCTACGGCGCCCTGGCCGCTGATACCGCGGCGATGGTCGGCGACCTGTGGCTGGCCGCGCGCGGCGAACCACCTGCAGGCCGCACGCTCCTCGACGTCGGCGGCGGGCCGGGCTACTTCGCCGCAGCGTTCACCAGCGCCGGCGTGCACTACCTCGGTGTCGAGCCCGATCCGAGCGAGATGCACGCCGCCGGGCCCGCGGCGCTGCAGGCCAAGCCGTTCCCGGACTCGTTCGTCCGGGCGTCGGGCATGGCGCTGCCGTTCGCCGCCGACTCGGTGGACATCTGCCTGTCGTCCAACGTCGCCGAACACGTCCCGCGTCCGTGGCAGCTCGGCGCCGAGATGCTGCGGGTGACCAGGCCGGGCGGGCTGGCCGTGCTGTCCTACACCGTTTGGCTTGGCCCCTTCGGCGGGCACGAGATGGGTCTGACGCACTACCTGGGCGGTGAGCGCGCGGCTGCCCGTTATGCACGCAAACACGGCCATCGCGCGAAGAACGACTACGGGTCGTCGTTGTTCGCGGTGTCCGCTGCCGCGGGGCTGAGCTGGGCCGCGAACACCGGGGCGCTGCTGGCCGCATTTCCGCGCTACCACCCGCGATGGGCGTGGTGGATGACGTCGGTGCCGGTCCTGCGCGAGTTCGCAGTCAGCAATCTCGTGCTGGTGCTTTCACCCCGAGAATGAAACATGTTCTCGTTTTGCGCAGGCTTGGGTAGGGTGGCGCCATGCCCGGCGACGAGGCCTAGCGGCGTGACGAGGATGGAGCGGCGGAATATGACCGACATAAAGACCGAGTACGACAAGCTTTTCATCGGCGGCAAGTGGACGGAGCCGTCGACCTCTGAGGTGATCGAGGTGCACTGTCCGGCCACCGGCGAGTACTTCGGCAAGACGCCACTGGCAGCGGCGGCTGACGTCGACGCCGCGGTCGCCGCGGCCCGCGCCGCGTTCGACAACGGCCCCTGGCCCACCACGCCGCCGAAGGACCGCGCGGCCGTCATCGCCAACGTGGTCAAGCTGATGGAGGAGCGCAAGGAGCTGTTGAGCGCGCTACTCGCCGGGGAGACCGGCCAGCCGCCGACCAGTATCGAGACTATGCACTGGATGGGCTCGATGGGCGCGATGAACTTCTTCGCCGGCCCGGCAGTCGACCAGGTGAAGTGGCGGGAGATCCGCAACGGCGCCTACGGGCAGACCATCGTGTACCGGGAGCCGATCGGCGTGGTCGGCGCGATCGTGGCCTGGAACGTGCCGCTGTTCCTGGCCGTCAACAAGCTGGGCCCGGCGCTGCTCGCCGGCTGCACCGTGGTGCTCAAGCCCGCCTCCGAGACCCCCTTGACCACAAACGCTTTGGCGGAGATCTTCGCGGAGGCCGGCCTGCCCGAGGGTGTGCTGTCGGTGGTGCCCGGCGGTATCGAGACCGGCCAGGCCCTGACGTCGAACCCGGACGTCGACCTGTTCACGTTCACCGGCAGCTCGGGCGTCGGTAAGGAGATCGGCCGGCGCGCGGCCGAGATGCTCAAGCCGTGCACGCTGGAGCTCGGCGGTAAGTCGGCGGCGATCGTGCTCGAAGACGTCGACCTGGCCTCGGCGATCCCGATGCTGGTGTTCTCCGGGATCATGAACGCCGGGCAGGCCTGCGTCGGCCAGACCCGCATCCTGGCGCCCCGCTCGCGCTACGACGAAATCGTGGAAGCGGTAAGCCAATTCGTGCAGGCGCTGCCGGTCGGACCGCCGTCGGACCCGGCCGCCCAGATCGGATCGCTGATCTCGGAGAAGCAGCGCGCCCGCGTCGAGGGCTACATCGCCAAAGGCATCGAGGAGGGCGCCCGGCTGGTGTGTGGCGGTGGCCGCCCCGAGGGCCTGGACAACGGCTTCTTCGTCCAGCCGACGGTGTTCGCCGACGTCGACAACAAGATGACGATCGCCCAAGAGGAGATCTTCGGTCCGGTGCTGAGCATTATTCCGTTCGACACCGAAGAGGATGCGATCAAGATCGCCAACGACTCGGCCTACGGCCTAGCCGGCAGCGTGTGGACTTCCGACATCCCCAAGGGCATCGAGATCTCGGAGAAGATCCGCACCGGGACGTACGCCATCAACTGGTACGCCTTCGATCCGTGCTGCCCGTTCGGCGGTTACAAGAACTCCGGCATCGGCCGGGAGAACGGTCCAGAAGGTGTCGAGCACTTCACGCAGCAGAAGAGCGTGCTGATGCCGATGGGCTACACCGTCGAGGGCTAACGCTCTGCCGCCGAGCGTGCGGCTGGCCGCACAGGCGAGGGCTGTCTCACCGCGAGCGTGAAGTTAGTTTCACGCAGAGCGCCGAGCGTGAAGCTAGTTTCACGCTCGGCGCTCTGCGTTTGTGCGGCTGGCACGAAGCCGATCAGCAAAACATGACCGTCGCGCTGCAGGGTCACGGTGTCGCGATCGGGAAGGATCTGACCGGCGGTCTTGTTGTGCATGTGTGCCATGCCACAGTGAACCCCGAAGTCCGAAATTATGCGATAAAGCATAATCCTTACTGTTTACTCAGCTTATGCTCACCATGAGTAAATGACCTACGTCACACATTTCCCGTGGTCTGCGAGTTTAGTTCCACTAATAATTTGCTTAGTAGACCACTGTCTTATATGATTCTCAGCATAATCATGAGCCGCCGGCCCCGGCGCATGACAGCACCCTTAAGGCCGGGAGAAAACCATGTGGATCATCGAACTCAACGTCGCCGGCTATCACTTCACCCGCGAGGTGCCCGACCTGAAACGCCCGTCCTTCCGCTTCAGTCCGCGTAACATGCACTGGCCGGTATCGCGGCATTCGCACGCTGCATGACGTCAGCCCCAGGAGGTACGAAAGTGCCGACTACGAGTAATGTCGTCGAACCTTCGTCGACGAAGCGCGGCGGCACCCGCACCAAGATGCTCGTCAGCGCCGCCGAGGTGATGCGTGAGCGCGGAGCCGCCGGCGTCACGATCGACGCCGTGCTGGCCCGCAGCGGCGCCCCACGCGGCTCGGTTTACTACCACTTCCCCGAAGGCCGCAATCAGATCCTCAGCGAGGCCCTGCGGTATTCGGGGGATGCCATCACGGCCACTATCGACGCGGCCGCCGACCACGGCGCCCGCACATTGCTGCGCGAGTTCATCGAACTCTGGGAGCGACTGCTGACCGACGGCGACTTCCTCGCGGGCTGCCCGGTGGTCGCGGCCGCGATCAGCTCGGACGTAAACGATCAGGATCTGACCGGCGAAGCCGGCATGATCCTGGGCAGGTGGTGCACGGCATTGACCCGGGCGTTCGCCAAAGACGGCTTCACCGACGACGATGCCGCCTCGCTGGCGGTGACCTCGATCGCAGCGCTCGAAGGAGCGATCGTGCTAGCCCGCTCGTCCCGCTCGGTTCTCCCGCTCAGCCAGGTCGGCGAGCAGCTCGAATTCCTGATCAAGGCAAGGGAATTCGTTACCCGCAATGGGATGCCCGGCAAGCAGGACGGCTAGTCGCTCGCCGGTAGCGGCTTGACCTCTTTGAGCGCCAGCGCGGTTTGACCGATGCTCAGGCTCCCCGCGCCCGGCTTGGTGACCAGCACCTCAGCGCCGGCCTCGTCGACATAGCGCTTGCCCATCACGGTGCCCCCGGAGAAAGCGGGGTCGAGTTCGCCCGAGCGCTCGCCACCGATCGGCACCATCGGCACCCCGCCGCAGCGCAGATCGTCGAGACTGTCGGAGCTCCTCACGACGATCACCTGAGTGTCACACACCTGACTGGTGAGGCGGGTTCCGTTCTTGATCATGATTTTTCGTCCTCTACTCACTGCTCGGCCGGTGCGGCCTGCAACCCTTCTAGGTCTCCGATGATTTCCCGCCTGAGGACCTTGCCCGTGGGTGTGGTCGGCAGCTCGTCGCGAAACACGACGCGGTCGGGGGTGCGCGATCCGCGCAAAGCCTTTCGGACATGGTCCCGCAATTCCTCGGGATCGGGGTCGACGCCGGGCCGCGGGACCACCACGGCGACGATCGCCTGTCCCCACTGCGGGTCTTCGACGCCGACGACGGCGACGTCGCGCACGTGGGGATGCTCGACGAGCACCTCTTCCAGCTCGGCGGGCGCGATGTTCTCGCCGCCGCGGATGATGGTGTCGTCACTGCGTCCGCCGATGAACAGATAGCCCTCGTCATCCAGCATCGCGATGTCTTTGGTTGGGAACCAACCGTTTTCGTCGAGCACCGAGCCAATCCCGGTGTAGCGCCCGGACACCTGGTCGCCGCGCACGAAGAGCTCGCCGGTCTCACCGGCCGGCAGGACGTTGCCCTCGTCGTCGCGAATCTCGATCTCGATGCCGGGCACCGGCCGTCCCACCGAACCCAGCCGCCTGATCGCGGCCGCTTCCGAGGCGGACTGCGCCGCGCGGTGGTCGTCGGGCGTCAGCACCGCGATCGTCGAGCTCGTCTCGGTCAGGCCGTAAGCATTGACGAAGCCCACCTCCGGCAGCAGTTCGAGCGCCCGGCGCACCAGGGGCAGGCCGACCTTCGAGCCGCCGTAGGCCAGGTTGCGCAGCGATGTCAGGTCGCGGGAAGTCTCGTCGCCCGTCTCGAGCACGGCGACGACGCGGTCCAGCATGGTGGGCACCAGCGTCGCGGTGGTCACCTGCTCGGCGCCGATCAGCCGCACCCATTCTCCTGCGTCGAAGTTGGGCAGGTAAACCATCTTGCGACCGGCATAGAGATTCGACAGCGCGGCCCCGACGCCGGCGATGTGATACGGCGGCACGCAGATCAGTGCCGCGTCTTGTTCTGCGGCCGAGTCGAATTCGACGGTTCCGGTGACATAACTGGTCAGGTTGTTGTGCGAGAGCTCGACGGCCTTGGGCTGCGACGTGGTGCCGGAGGTGAACAGCACGATCGCGACCGATTCCGGGTCGGGAAACGCGAGACCTTCGGCGGCGGCCTCGGCGCGGCGCGCGGCAGTGAGGAAGTCATCGGAATCCATCACCCGCTTGGACGAATCGCCGAGCATGTCTTTATAGCGGCCGTCGACGATGACCAGGGGTTCGGGCAGCCGCTCGATCAGCGCCTGAATGCCCTCGGCGGACAGCCGGTAGTTGAGCGGGGTGAAGGGCAGCCCGGCGCGTGCCGCGGCGAAGGCCAGCACCGGCAGCATCGCACCGCCGACGCCCACATAGGCCACGTGCTGAGCACCCGATTCCGCGATCACTGCGGCACCGCCGTCGGCCAGATCGCTGAGTTGCTGCGTCGTCAGCCGGGTTTCCCCCGAGACGACAGCGGTGCGATCGGGGTTGCTCGACGCAGCCATCTCGAGAAGCAGCGAAATGCTCATACTCGATCCCTCTGAATCCCAACCGTTTTGCGCCCGGACGCGGACTCTACGAACATAGTGTATCGAATCTCAGGTGCCGGTCCACTGGGGTGCGCGCTTCTCGGCGAATGCGATCGCGCCCTCTTTCGCATCGTTGGACGAAAAGACCGGAGCCAACAGCTTGTTCTGCTCGGCGAACATGGTGTCCGGGTTCCAGCCGCGCGACTCGACAATGATCCGCTTGGTCGCGGCCACCGCGAGCGGCCCATTGGCGGCGATCCGCTCGGCCAGATCGATCGCGGCGTCCAGCGCCTTCCCGGGCTCGGCCAGCACGTTCACCATGCCCAGCGCGGCGGCACGCTCCGCGGAGAGGTTCTCGCCGGTCAACGCCAGCTCCATCGCGATGGCCGACGGGATGCGCTGCGGCAGCCGCAGCAACCCGCCGCCACCGGCCACCAGGCCGCGCTTGACCTCCGGGATACCGAAGGCCGCATCCTTGGATGCCACGATCAGGTCGGTGGCCAATGCCAGCTCGGTGCCGCCGGCCAGCGCGTAGCCCTCCACTGCCGCAATCAGCGGCTTGACCGGCGGCCGCTCGGTGAATCCCATGCCGCGGCCCTCGACAATCGGCAGCTCGCCCCGCGCAAACGCCTTGAGATCCATGCCCGCGCAAAACGAGCCGCCCGCGCCGGTGAGGATGCCCACCGACAGGCCGGGCTCCGCGTCGAGCCGATCGACGGCCGCCGCCAGGCCATTGGCCACCGCGGAGTTCACCGCGTTCTTGGCCTTGGGCCGGTTGATCGTGATGATCAGGATTCGGCCGCGTTGTTCGGTCAGGACCTCGGGCTCGTTGGCTTCGTCGGTGCTCACGGTGGCTGCCCATCTCCTTCAAGAATCGGTCGCATCGGTGGCTGTTACCGACTGATGGTAACCGCCGACGGAAATGGCATTGGCACCAGGAGAGAGTCTCGTTACCGAATTTTGGGGTCGCTGTGACGGCGGGACCGGTCAGGCCGGCGCCATCGCGGCCTCGACCGACGTCAGCTCTTCGGAAAGCCCGGCAGCCCTACGTAATTCGATGAAGTCGGCGACCATCGCCTCGGTCACCTCGTGCGGGTCCTTGACGGTGGCGCCGTCGGACAGCACCGAGATATTGAGCTGGTCGACGTAACTCCACACGGTGATGTTGAGTCCGCTGCCCGCGGTCAACGGCCCGACCGAGTAGATCTCGGTGACCAGTGCGCCGCCGACTCGCCCGTGCTCGCGCGGGCCAGGCACATTCGAGATCGGCAGGTTCAGCACCTTGTTCTGCCCGTCGCGGCTGGACGCCCAGCGGAAGAACGACTCGGTGGCCAGCGGCGGCATGTAGTTCGACCACCGGCTGATCAATTCGGGTCCGACCAGGTGGAACGCCTCCTTGGCGGAGACGGCGTTGTCGTGGCAGGCCTGCAGCCGCTCCAACGGGTCATCGAGGTCGGCCGGCAACGCCACCATCAGCCCGGTGAAGTAGTTGCCCGATATCCGTTCGGGTGAGAAGTCGAAACTCGCCGGGACGGAGGCCAGCAGCGGCTCGGCCGTACCGTCGTAACGCAACAGCAAGGTGCGCAGCGCCCCGGTGGAGATGGCCAGCACCACGTCGTTGATCGTCCCGCCGCACTTCTTGCCAGTCTCCTTGATGTCGGCGAGCGCCAGCGTGGCCGTCGCGAAACGGCGTTCCGGAGTGATCCGGTGGTTGATGAAGGTGGGCGGCGGCGTGAAGGGCATGGTCAGCTCCGGCGAGAGCTTGCGCGAGCTGCGCCGGACCCGATTGATCCCCTGCGCGGTATAGCGGAAGGTCGCCGGCAGCTTGCGGGCCTGCCGGAGGTGATCGAAGAACGCCGAGCGCACCAATTGCGACTTCGACGGCGCGGGGTCGGTGACCTGCGGGCCGCTTTCCGGGGTGGGCAGTAGGTCCATGCCCCGGGCCAGCAGATTGGCCGACGCGACGCCGTCGGCGAGCGCGTGGTGGATCTTGCCGACCACCGCGACCCGGTTGTTGGCCAGGCCCTCGATGAAGTACATCTCCCACAGCGGACGGTCGCGGTTCAGTGGGGTGCTGGCGATGCGCCCGATCGCTTCGTCCAGCTCGCGGCGACCGCCTGGCTCGGGCAATTGCATCGGGCGGATGTGGTAGTCGAGGTCGACCTCGCAATGCTCGCGCCACATCGGATGATGGAACTTCCACGGGATGTCGACGAGCTGATAGGTAAAGGGCTCGAGCTTGTTCAGCCTGGCCCCGATGACCTCACGGAACGAGTTGACGTCGAAGTCACGGCGATCGGGGTCGATTTCGACGACGGCGACCTTGATCGTGTGCATATGCACGTTCGGGGTCTCGCTGTACAGCAATACCGAGTCCCAGCCGCTGAGCCGTTTCATCAGTGCCCCTTCCCCTCAAGCTGGGACCTTACTCAGCAGCTGAGCTAGATGACCTCTTTTGACCTGATCTGCACCTTGGTGCGGTAGATCTGGTTGAGGAACAGCGAAGTGGCATGAGCCGCCACGCCGGCGCGCTCGCCGTCGATCATGTCGAAGCCATGTCCGGCCCCGGGCAACTCCAGGTAGCCGACCATCGAGTGCGACGCCGCCCGCAACCGCTCGACGAAGCTGCGCGCCTGCTCGACGGGGATGACGCTGTCCTTGCTGCCGTGAATCACCAAGAACGGCGGAGCATTCCGGTGCACCCGCGCGATCGGCGACGCGTCGCGGTACAGCTCGGGATGACGGGCGATGGACTTCTTGACGACCACCCGCTCCAGGAACTCGACGAACCGGTCCCGCTCGGGGGTGGACCGGTCCTCCCAGTCGTAGCGGCCGTAGATGCCGACCACCGCGTCAACCGAGCTGTCCGCACCCTCCGGCAACCGGTGCGCGAAGCCCGGGTCGTCGGGCGTGAGCCCGGCCAGCGCGGACAGGTGCCCACCCGCCGAACAACCCGCCACCGCAACGAAATCGCGGTCGCCGCCGAACTTGTCGACGTTGGCGCGCGCCCACGCGATCGCGGTCTTGACGTCGGTGATGTGTCGCGGCCAGCGGTGATAGGGCGCGACACGGTAGTCGATCGCCAGGCACACCCAGCCCTGCTCGGCCAATCGCGACATCAGTGCGGTGCCCTGCATCATCGCCCGGCCGTGCACCCAGGCGCCGCCCGGGACGAAGATCAGCACCGGGGCGGGCTGGGCCGGCAGATCCTTGCGCCGCCACACGTCCAGCACCTGCGCGGGGTGGTCGCCGTAGTGGACCGCCCGGCGGTACAGGTAACGACGCTGCCCCAACGCTTCCCAAATCGGCGGCTTTTTGGCGACCACCGGCCAGTCGAGCTCGAGGTCCGCGGCCGAGACGATGCCACGCAACGCCGCGACCGACACCTCGTGTGTGCTCTCCCGGTCCCGGCGGCGCACGTCGTTGATCCCCGGGGTCAGCCAGTCCTTCTTCAGGGCAGCGAAGGCCTCCGGCGCATGCCGCGCGCCCCACACGCCCATCGCGGTCACACCGCCCAGTGGTTCCAGGTGCTTACCCACCACCGGTAGCGAAGCGCCTGCAACGCTTAGTGCCAGCGCATAGTCGGCGGGACGGGCCCGCAGCAACCATTTGAGACACGGTGTCATGCTCGGGACCCTCGCCGTCATGTAGGGGACTGTACCCCCACCCCGTCGGAGCAAACTGACGTTTGCGTAGAAGTCCTGCAGATGGTCCGAAATCGCTGTGTTAAATGTTTGCTAAATCGCCGGATCTACCGCCCTAGACTGGGGTTTTGCCTTCGCTGGGCGCGGGGCGCCCGCGCGCCGCGCCAGCCGGAT
The DNA here is from genome assembly GCF_039023525.1 of Mycobacterium sp. 050272. Classification (NCBI taxonomy): domain Bacteria; kingdom Bacillati; phylum Actinomycetota; class Actinomycetes; order Mycobacteriales; family Mycobacteriaceae; genus Mycobacterium; species Mycobacterium sp. 050272. The sequence continues at coordinate 700,603 of NZ_JBCHKV010000001.1, forward strand.
CAGGTAGCAGATAGCGCTCATCCCGAACATCGCCGCGGTGAGCAGCAGCCACCGGCCCAGGAAGGGCTGTTGGGTTTGTCCGGTCGCCGCCTCATACGTGGGTCCGCCCTGCTCGATAATGCCGGGCAAGAAGATCAACAGCGTCAGCCCAGCCCCCATCGCCGGCACTCGAATGTAGTTGCGGGCGAGCACGTTTGGCTTTGTGCGCGTCGGCCGCCGGGCCGCCCACAGCGCCCGGTCGGCCAACGCGTAGAGCGGGAAGAACAGCAGATCGTGAACGACCACGGCAGCGGCGAACCAGACCGCGATCGACTGCCACCAGGTGCCGGAGTTCCACAGTGTCGCCGGTTTGAAGACGACCAGGATGTAGCCCAGCAACGCGAAGCCGGACAGCATCGTCAGCAGGTGCAGCGGATGCGATCCGTAGATCGTGGCGAAACGTGTTGCGATTCTTGGCATCTCAACCACCCTGGAATTCGATGCCGGCCACCCACTTGGTGTTGTGCACACCAGGCAGCGCGGGCACGATGATCCGGGCTGGATAGCCGTGGTCCAGGGACAAGTCGGCGCCGTTGACCCGCAACGCCAGCAGCGCCTCGGGGTCGCCAATCTGGTTGGCTTGCAACGTCGCCTGCCCGAACGCACCGCCTCGCTGCAGGGATATCACTCGCGCCGAGCGCGGCGCGGGTACGCCCGCGATGCGGGCCAGCTCGGCCAGCCGGACGCCGCTCCAGGTCTGTACGGTCGACCATCCTTCGACGCACGCGATCGGCAGACGCGCGGTGGTCTGCGGCATGGCGGCCAGTGCGGCGCGGTCCAACGCGATCGGCGTGAGCCCGCCGCGCAGTACCAATGACCAACTCTCGCCGACACTTTCGCGGCTGATGCCCGCGGCGACCGCGGTCTTGTTCACCGGAAAATCACCCCGGCCCCGCCCACGTGGCAGCAGCAGGGCGGCGCCGCGGGAGGCCCCGCCGAGAGTCTGGCCGACGGTGAGGATCGCGATCAGCATGACGCCGCTGCCGACCAACGCAAGGGCGCCGCGCCTGCTCATCGTCGGTTCGGCCGGGTCGGTGGCCACCAAGCCGTCGGCATCGGGCGGCTCCGGCCGGGTGTCGGCGCGGCCGGTGCGCAACACCTCGCGCAACGGCATCGACCGCAATCCGGTGACCATGCGTGGCAGCTTGATCGCGATATGCATCAGGAACCCGGTGATGAAGACCCACGCGCCGAAGTAGTGCGCGTCGTAGAAGCTGAACCCGAAGATGTAGTCGTACTGGATGTTCAGCACGCCCGTGACGATCTCGAACAGGATCCCGCCGACCAGCAGCGCCAGCGACACTCGCTCCAGCAACTGGGCGACCGAGCGTGCCGGCGGCCAGACGAACAGCCGCGGGATCACCGACCACAGCTTGGCCAGCACTACCGGGATGATCACGAGTCCAAGACCCACGTGCAGGCCCTGCGTCAGCCGGTACAACCACGACGGGCGGGTAGGCCAAACGAACAACGGAAGTCGCAGCCAGCCGACGTCGGCCGGGATGGCCTGGCCGAATTCCGGCGCGTAGGCGATGTAGGACAGCAGCCCGGTGAGGGTGATGATCGGCAGTGCCACCAACAGCACCAGCCCGAACACCGACGTCAGCCATGGGCCGCGCAGCGGACTGCGGAACCTGGCGCCCAAGCCGTTCACGGCGCCGCCAGGCTCGCAATCACCCGACCGCTGATCAGCCGAACGCCGGTTAGCGTCAGTCCGACCTGGGTCGCCAGCGCCGCGGCGCTGTCCACCCCGACAGATGCCCAGCGGAACCACGGACCCACGTCGCACGCCGACTCCAGCCGCACCCAGCGCGCCCGGATGCCGATCGCGTCGGCGTCGAACTCGGCCACGCAGCGACCACCGCGGCGCAGCAGCTCGGCCGCGCGCGCCAGAATCCGCCGCGGGTCCCCGCCCAGGCCGACATTGCCGTCGACCAGCAGCACCGTCTGCCAGCGGCCCATGCCGGGCAGCGGCTCGAACACGTCGCCCAGCAGGGCCGGCGCGCCGCCGCGCCCGGCCAGCCGGATCGCGGTCGCGGACCGGTCGATGCCGAGTGCGGGTATCCCCCGCTCAAACAGCCGCGCCACCAACCTTCCCGGCCCGCAGCCGAGCTCGATCGTCGGCCCGCTGCACATCTGGGTGACGGCTTCGTCGAAGACCTCGTCAAGGTCATCGACCAAACCTCCGTTCGGGGAGCACCGTGCGCCCAGCCAGCGGTGCGCCGGCAGCACCCGAACCTCGCCGTCGTCATGACGAATCCAGCACCGCTCACCGCCGAGCGCCCGGTCGTAGAGTTGCCCCAGCATGTCCGCCTTTCGCATCGCGTCCGACCAGGGCGACCCGGAATTCCGGGCCACTGGAGGGTGTTGCAACCGAACCCGCACCCCACTTACACGGACTACGCCAGCGTTTGGATCATCCGGATCGATAGCAATCCCTCGTCAGCTAACCAGGCTGAAGAGGGTCGGTCTACCATCCGGTCGAAACGGTCCGCCGAAGTGATTCGGCGCCGAGGCGAGCTTGGACGGGTCCGGAGTCAACCGTTGACTCACCCCAATGACATGGCGTCGCGGCGCGCGCCGTGCTGAGCGAACCGCGATGCCGCGCGTTACCTGATTTCGGCCGGGTGCGCATACTGGACCGGTGCCGAACAGCGACGTTCACCCAGATCTACGCCGGATCGCGCGCATCGCGCCGCGACAAATCGTCAGTCCCCGCAGCCTGTCCACCATCCGGGTGTTGACCAAATTGCGCGAGCGCCGCAACCCCGGCGCGTCGCGGCATGCCGAAGTGATCACCCTCGGTTCCGGAGTCGGCATCCGGCTGTTCCGGCCGCCCGGCGTCACCGATCCCGCACCGGCACTGCTGTGGATACACGGCGGCGGATATGTGATGGGCAGCCCGCAACAAGACGACCGGGTGTGCCACGGATTCAGCACCAGGCTGGGCATCACCGTCGCGGCGGTGAAATACCGCCTGGCCCCTGAACATCCGTATCCCACACCGCTCGAGGACTGCTATGCGGCACTGACCTGGCTGGCCGGTCTGCCCGCGGTGGACCGGAGCCAAGTGGCGATCGGCGGCGCCAGCGCCGGTGGCGGTCTTGCGGCGGCGCTGGCCTTGCTGGCCCGGGACCGCGGCGAGGTCGCCCCCTTCTTCCAGCTGCTGGCCTACCCGATGCTCGACGACCGCAGCTCGCTGACGGCCGAGAACCCGGACTACCGCCTGTGGAACACCCGCAGCAATCAGTTCGGCTGGTCGGCGTATCTGGGCGACGCCGATCCGCAGGTCGCCGTGCCGGCCCGCCGCGACGACCTCGCCGGGTTGGCACCAGCCTGGATCGGCGTCGGGACGCACGACCTGTTCCACGACGAAGACCTCGTCTACGCCGAGCGGCTGCGGGCCGCCGGAGTGCCGTGCGAGGTCCAGACCATCCCCGGCGCCTTCCACGGATTCGACTTGGTGGCACCGAAAGTACATGTGTCGCAGCGCTTCTTCGACAGCCAGTGCGAAGTCCTGCGCGGGGCGCTGGCTGCGGCGCGCTAGTGCGCGGGGTGGGCGATAACGCCGCCGATGATCGTCGCGGCCACCAGCCCGGCGTCCAGTTCGGCCAGCACCGTGGCGGGCGGCGCGGCCAGCACGCATAGGTCGGCCGGCGCTCCGACGTCGACGGCCCTGGGTCGGCTCGGCTGCTCGGCTGAACCCAGGAACATCGTCAAAGCGGCTGTCGCCGAGACACATTCGTCGATACCGAGCACCGCGCCGTCAGGTGTGGTGCGGTGTACCGCAGCCCGCATGGACGCCCACGGGTCACCGCGACCGAATGGCATGTCGGTCGATAATGCCAAACGCACCTTCGCTTTTCGCAGCGACGCGACTCGCCACAGCGCGGCGTGCTCGGCGGCGGGAATCTCGGCGAGGTATTGATCGCCGCGTTCGGCAACGAAGTTGGGCTGGGTTACCACGGTGAGCCCTTCGGACCGGGAAAGGTCCGCGAGGTCGGCAAGATTGTCGTCGTCGACGACCGCGGCGTGCTCGATGCGATCACGCGGATGGCTGCCGGCGGCACGCAATGCCGCGATGGTGACCACCAACTGGGCCGCGGTCACGCAGTGCACGGCAACCGGCTGTCCGCCGGCGTGGCGGTCGGCGATCCATTCGGTCAGCGAGTCCAGGTCGAGACGGTCGTCGTGCAGGATCTTCTTTCCCGGGGCCAGGAAAGACAGCCGCGGTGCGAACTCTGCGTGCCGGTGCGCCACCAACAGCGACACCATGTCGTCCGCGCCGAGATCCGGTGTGGCGTCGGTGACTCCGGTGACACCGACGGCGGTCAGGCGCCTACTCAGTTCGGTGAGGTCGCTGGTTTGACGCTGCAGCGCCTCGGACCAACGGTCGTTGGCGCGCAGCCGCCCGTCGGGGTGGTCGGCCATTCCGAGCAGTCGCAGTGCCCCGGAATTGAGGATCCACAAGGCGCCGCTGCGATGCTGGACGCGGACCGGAATGCCTGCCACGATGGCGTCGAGCGCGGCGCGATCCAGCTCACCGGCGACGGATTCGTGGTACCCGATCGCCCGGATCCATCCGTCGGCATTCGGCGTGGCCGTCGACAGTTCTTGTATCAGTTGGTCTTTGGTGTGGACGCGGGGAGGTCCGAGTAGCAGCGAATCCATCGCCGCGGCGGCCGAGCGCAGATGCACGTGGTGGTCGTGCAGGCCGGGCAGCACGGTCGCACCGTGCGCGTCGAGCACGGTCTCACCACTTCTGGATGCGAGTTTGTCGCCCATCTCCTCGATGTGCGCGCCGACCCGGATATCGGTCACCGTGCCGTCCAGCAGGGTCGCCCGCTGGATCAGCATGACAGCAACCGCCTTTCGCCGACCATCCGGCGTACACCCTCGTTGTCCGCCCCCAGTTCGGCGGCGCGGCGGTGTGGCGGCGGCTGCTGCGGCGGGGGCGCCGGGCAGTCGGTCACCGACGCCGCCCGGGGCAGGCCGGCATAGCCCGCGGCGATCCCCGCCATCGACAGCTGGATCAACTCGCCGCCACCGCGGGCCATCGATTCGGCGACGGTCAAGGCCGCTTCCAGCCCAGTGAGCGGATCGGCGATGGCGTCCCCGCAGAACACCGGGCCGTCCGGGGCGGTGCCGACCAGGCCACCGGCCACCGCGGCGTCGTCGCCGAAAGCCGGCCTGCCGGGGTGCTGGTCATACCCGCTGATACGCAACCAGATTCGGCCTGCTCGCGGCGCAATATGGTCGGGGCCCAACCGGCGCCGGTCCAGTGCCGCGGACCGCGAGCCCTCGATCACGATGTCGGCGACCGCAAGCAGTTCGCGCAGCTCGTCGGCCTGGCTGTCGAAATCCAGGCAATAGGACAGCTTTTCACCGTTCATCCAGTCGAAGAATGCGCCATTGCCTGCCCGGGTGCCGTCGGGTCGTCGTGGGCTTTCGACTTTGACGACGATGCCTCCCGCGCGGGCCAGCAGCTGCCCGCACAGCGGACCGGCCCACATCGACGACAGGTCGGCCACCAGCAGGCCCCCGATGTCCCGCGCGGTGCCCACGCTGCCCATTCGCACAACCCGCGCCGGCGCGGCGACGGCCTCGCCCAGGACGGCCGCCGGCATGTCGAGCAGGCTGGCCCGTTCGGTGATCGCCGAGACGAGACGCGTTGCGGCCCAAAGCTGTAGCATCGGCCAGGGATCGGCGGGCACCTCGTCAACTTCCAACAGTGCGGGGACGGCGGCGATGTCGTCGGGACGCGACAGCGTCAGCGCGCACCAACCGTCACGCGCTGCGAGCAGCCGGGTAGCACCGCCGGCCGAAATCCGGCCGCCGCGGCGCAATCCGAGCAATCCGGCCCGGCCGGCCAACAGGGTGGCCGCATCGACGGTGATGCCCAGAAGAGCCCCGACCGCCACCGCGACCTGCTCGGCACGGGCCAGCACCTGGGCGCGCGAGAAGTCCGGCGGCCCGCCGGGCAGGCCGGTCAGGCAGGCCAGCCCGCTGCTCCCCCACCGCGACGCCGCGTTGCTCACCTGGACCATTGTCCTCCGGGTTAGAAGTGCAGCGCCCGCAGTCGCCAGTCCAGCACGGGCCGGTCGGGCTGTTCGGCCCCGTCACCGACCGCGTAGACCAGCGATCGCAGTCCCAGCACGCCGGCGTCGGCCGACTCGACATGCAGTTCGCTGTACAAGGTGTCGCCCTCGTACACCGGCCCGGTGTGATCGCACGACTCCCAGCCCAGCACCGCGCCCAGATTGGGCAGCAACCTATTGGCCTGCGCGAACGCCAGCCCGATGGTGTGTCCGCCGTACACCAGCCGTCGCCCGCCGGATCTCCAATCATGGTGTGCTGCAGCGATGTTCAGGGTAAGCCGGGCCAGCTCGGGTGCGCTGCTGACGACGTCGCCGGTACTGTGCAGCACCGCACCCGCCAGTGCGGTGTCGAAATGCGGCCCGGGCACTCGCTTTCGGAAGGCCTCGCCGTCCCAGTGCGACGCCGGCGCAACGGCGGCCGGTGCCGCATCGGCGCCGATCGTGGACAGATCGTCGGCGGACGCGTTGTCGGGATCGAAGTCCGGGCTCGCGGGCAACATTGCGCAGCGGTAGAAATCGAGCACCAGCTGATCGGCCTGGTCAATCGTCGTCATTCGCAGCGCGGCAAGACCAGTCGGGGCCCGGCCGGGCTTGGGCGAGTTGGCGCGCAGCCCAACGACTTCGGTGCGGGTGTAGAGGGAATCGCCGATGACCGGGAACCGGTGGAAGGTCAGCCCGCGGTAGAACAGGTTGGCTTTGACCCGCTGGGTGACCAGCGTGCTCTGCCCAATCGCGACGTCGCAGACCAGCCCCGGATGCGCCAGCGGTCCGGGCGCGCCCGTCACCGCGGCGCAAAGGTCAGCGTCCAGGGCCAGCCGCAGCCGGTCCCCGAGGATCGCCTGATGCGCGGCGGCCAGCCCCGCCGAAAGCGTCGCCACCGGTGCCCAGTCGAAGATCTGGCCTCTGGACAGATCGTCGAAGTACGGCCCGCCTTCCCGGATTCCCGCATACCCGTTACCCGTCACAACGCCTCATGCTGGCAGGCTGTCGAATCGAAGCGCAATGCCGGAGGTGGCACAGGGAAGGGTCGGAGTTGGACGACGAAGAAGACATGCTGGTCGCCACGGTGCGGGCGTTCATCGACCGGGAGGTCAAACCGACTGTCCGCGAGGTCGAACACGCCAACGCCTACCCCGAAGCGTGGATCGAGCAGATGAAGCGCATCGGCATCTACGGCCTGGCCATCCCCGAGGAATACGGCGGTTCGCCGGTATCGATGCCGGGGTATGTGCGGGTCACCCAGGAGCTGGCCCGCGGCTGGATGAGCCTGGCCGGCGCGATGGGCGGGCACACCGTGGTCGCCAAACTGCTGGTGTTGTTCGGCACCGAGGAGCAGAAGCGGACCTACCTGCCGCGGATGGCCACCGGCGAGGTGCGGGCCACGATGGCACTGACCGAGCCCGGCGGCGGCTCCGACCTGCAGAACATGTCAACCACCGCGCTGCCCGACGGCTCGGGCGGCCTGCTGATCAACGGCGCCAAAACCTGGATCAGTAACGCGCGTCATTCCGGGCTGATCGCGCTGCTGTGCAAGACCGACCCGCACGCCACACCACGCCATAAGGGCATCTCGATCGTGCTCGTGGAGCAGGGTCGGGGCCTGACGATTTCCAGGGATCTGCCCAAGCTCGGCTACAAGGGCGTCGAGTCGTGCGAGCTGTCCTTCGACAACTACCCGGCTCCCACTTCTGCCGTCCTGGGAGATGTTATGGGCGAGGGCTTTTCGCAAATGATGAAGGGCCTCGAGACGGGGCGCATCCAGGTGGCGTCCCGCGCGCTGGGCGTGGCTACCGCGGCACTCGAGGATGCGCTGGCCTATGCCCAGCAGCGGGAGAGCTTCGGCCAGCCGATCTGGAAGCATCAGGCCGTCGGCAACTACCTGGCCGACATGGCCACCAAACTCACCGCCGCCCGCCAGCTCACCCGTTACGCCGCGCAGCGTTACGACAGCGGCGAACGTTGCGACATGGAAGCCGGGATGGCAAAGCTGTTCGCCTCGGAGATCGCGATGGAGATCGCGCTCAACGCGGTACGCATCCACGGCGGCTACGGCTACTCCACCGAGTACGACGTCGAACGCTACTTTCGCGACGCGCCCCTGATGATCGTCGGGGAGGGCACCAACGAGATCCAGCGCAATGTGATTGCCGGCCAGTTGGTGGCCAGGGGCGGTATCTGAGCGGGACCGAATCGGCGCTTGACCTCCGCTTGTGCGCTATATTTGCCTGACTTGCGCACCAGCAAACCGGCGCGGGAGTAAACCTATTGGACCGAAAGAAAGTCGGTTGCCATGAGTTATCCCCCAGGGCCGTACGAAGGCTCCCCCGAGTGGCAGGGCCAACCCCAGCAACCCGAGTGGCAGGGTCAACCGCAGCAGCCGGAGTGGCAGGGTCAGCCGCAGCAGCCGGGCTGGCAGCAGCCACCACAACCGGGTTGGCCGGCCCAGCAGCCGGGCGCCTGGCCGGGCCAGCAGGAACCGGATAACTACCTCGTCTGGGCAATTCTGTGCACGGTGCTGTGCTGCCTGCCGTTCGGGATCATCTCGCTGGTCTACTCCAACAAGGTCTCCGGACTCTGGGCGCAGGGCCGGGTCGCCGAGGCACAGGAAGCGTCGAGCAACGCCAAGAAGTGGGCGATCATCGGCGCCATCGCCGGTGGCGTGACCTATGCGATCATCGCGATCCTCTACATCGTCATCGCCGTGGTCGCCGTGTCCAGCATCCCGTCGACGACCAGCACCACCTTCGGCGGCTACTGAACAATCGGTTGCGCGCCAACGTAAGTCGCATCGATCAGCCCCCAACGCAGCGCCGTGTCGACACCGACGGTCCGGCCGGACAGCACCAGATAGGCCGTTCGCCAGCGGCCGATGCGGCGGGTGACGCTGACGGTTCCGCCGGCACCAGGGATCAATCCGAGGCTTAATTCCGGTAGCCCGAAGAGCGAATCCTGCTGCGCCTCAACCCATCCACAGAATGCGGCCATTTCCAAGCCGCTGCCCAGCACCCGGCCGTGCAGCTGGGCTCGGCAGGACCTGCCGAGCCTGGCGGTGAGCGCGTCGAGCGCCAGTGCCGGGCTGTGACGGGTGCGGGCCAGGTGCGCGCTCGCGGGATCGGTGAAGGTGCCGAATTCGGCGAGATCCCCGCCGCTGCAAAACGAGGGACCGTTGCCGCTCAACACGATCCCGCTGACCGACGGGTCGAGTTGCGCGACGGTCAGTGCCTCCAGCAGTGCCGCGCGTGCGTCGGTAGAAAACGCGTTGTGACGAAGGGGGCGATTGAACCTAACCAGCAGGGTGTCGCCGTCGCGCTCGGTCTGCACCGGGTCGGGGACCTCGGGCATCCGGGCCGGGCCGCGTTCGGTGAGCCAGCGCGCGAACTCGGGGCCGGCCTGCAGGGTCGAGTAGGCCAGCGATTCGGTCACCACCGCGGCCAGCGTCGGGACATCGGGCGTCATCGCGCGCAACACGTCGTCGCAGACACTGCTGGCCTGCGGCCAGTGCTCACACCGCTTGCGCAGCTCGGCGAGCGTCTCGGGCACGGAATCGACGGTGATCACCCGCCGGTCGTCGCAGGTTTCTTCGGTAAGCGTGAAAGTTGCTGTTTGCAGCCAGGGTTCGTCTCGTGCGATCTCAGCGCCCGTTGCGACGCCGACGACCACCCCGGGCGGCGACGGCAAGGCCGCCTCGGGTGCACTCGACGCGTCGACTACCCGGAACATCGGTCACACCGAATACTTCTCGATCAGCGCATTCTTGTAAAGCTTGCCGGTGTCGGTGCGGGGCAGCTGCGTCTCGAACGCGATCGAGCGCGGGCATTTGAAGTGCGACAATTGGTCTCGCAGCCACGTCATCAGCTCGTCGCCGAACTCCTCGGTGGCATCGGCCTCCTCGACGGTCTGCACCGCCGCTACCACCCGCTGACCCATCTCGTCGTCGGGCACCCCAAACACCGCGGCGTCCAGCACCTTCGGGTGGGTGACCAGAAGATTCTCGGCTTCCTGCGGATAGATGTTGACCCCGCCGGAGATGATCATGTGGTGGCGCCGGTCGGTCAGGTACAGGTAGCCCTCCTCGTCGAGGTAACCGATGTCGCCGACGGTGGTCCACCCGTGCTTGTCGCGGGATGAGGCGGTTTTGGTTGGGTCGTTGAGGTACTCAAACGAAACCCCGCCTTCGAAGTAGATCTCACCGGCCTCGCCGGGCGGCAGCTCGTTGCCGTTCTCATCGAGGATGTGCACGGCGCCGCCCATGGGTTTGCCGACCGAACCCGGATGTGTCAGCCAGTCCTCGGCGAAGATCAGCGTCGACCCGTGCGCTTCCGACGACGCGTAATACTCGTCGACGATCGGTCCCCACCACTCGATCATCTGCTTTTTGATCTCTACCGGACACGGCGCCGCGGCGTGCATCACCCGCTTCAGGCTGGATAAGTCATACGAATCACGAATGGCCGCAGGAAGTTTCAGCATCCGGACGAACATGGCCGGCACGAACTGACCGTGGGTGACCCGGTGCCGCTGGATCGCGTCCAGCGTCCCCTCGGCGTCGAATTTCTCCATCACCACCGTGGTGAGACCGGCGCCCTGCACCGTCATCGACCACACCGACGGCGCGGTGTGATACAGCGGGGCGGGACTCAGATACACCGTGTCGCTGTCCATCCAGAAGTCGACCAGAGCCGACATCATGCCCGGCGCGTCCTGCGGTGGGACATGCGGCAATTCGCGTTTGATCCCCTTGGGCCGGCCGGTGGTGCCCGAGGAGTACTGCAACAGATCGCCCTCGATCTCGTCATCGATCGGGGTATCCGGTTGATTCGCAACGCATTCCGGGTAGCGCTCCCAGCCCGGCAGTTCACCGTCGGCGATCAGCAGCAATTCGGGCAGACCGTTCGGCAAATGCTCGGCCAGGCCGGCGAGGGTGTCACGCAGCGCCGCCGAACCGACGATCGCCTTGGCGTTGCTGTTGTCGATGATGTAGGCCGCCTCGGCCGCGGTCAGGTGGGTGTTGATCGGCACGTAGTACAGGCCGCTGCGCCGGGCCGCCCACATGACCGCGTGGATGTGCTGATTGTTCTCCATCAGGATCGCGACGCTGTCGCCCTCGCGCAGACCCGCCTGACGGAACCGGTGTGCCAGCCGGTTGGCCCGTGCTTCCAGTTCATCGAAGGTGACAACCGTTCCCGATGGGTACAGGATGATCGCCGGCTTGTCGGCGCCGAGGTAGGGGCGGATCTGCATGCGAAGACTGTACCGCCGTCAAATTTGACGGGTGTCAAGTGTCCGGTGCTCAGTGCAGAAACTCCAGCACGGCCGAGGAGAACGCGGCCGGTGATTCCAGATGCGGCACATGGCCGGTGTCGGGCACCCCGACGAAACGGGCGGCGGGCATCCTGGCCGCGACGGCCTGGGCCATTGCGGCGATATTCCCTTTGGCGGCTTGCTCGTTGGGCGCGGTGTACTTCGCGCCCACATAGGTGCGGTCGGACAGGCCGCAGACGAACAGCGTGCGGGCGGACAACGACGCGACGAAATCCACTGCGGGCTCATTGAGCAGCATGTCGGTGGCCGCCGCCGAACTCTGCACCCAGCGCTCGAACTCCGGTGAGCGCCCGATCGCCGTGCGCACCGCGACGAACGGATCGATGAGTCGAGGATCTTTGTTCACGAAATAATGCGCGATGTACTGGCGGATCTGATCGGCGGTCGAGGACCGTTCGTCGGCCGCCCAATCGTCGTGGCCCACCTGACGGATCAGCTTGTGCCGGTAGTCCTCGAGTCCCATCGGGTTCTCCAGCACCAGCGCGGCCACCCGCTCGGGCAGCACCCGGGCCATCTGCATGGCCACCAGCCCGCCCGTCGAATGACCCACGACGGCAACGGAATTCACGGTGAGAGCGTCGAGCAGCGAGCGCAGGTGTGCCACCAGCGATTCCGCGGTCAACGTCGAGGGCTTGGTGGACTTACCCCAGCCGACCAGGTCGGGAACAATGATCCGGTAGCCCTCGTGACGCAGCGCCGCGATGACGTGCCTCCAGTAAGCGCCGAAGAAATTCTTCCCGTGCACCAGCAGCACGATGCCCCGCGGCTGCCCGCCCTCGGGCGCAATGTCCATGTACGCCAGCCGCGCCCGCCGTTCCCAGTCCGGAGCCTGGCGATCGATCCATTCCGCCTGGGCGACGTGGGTGACGTCGAGATAGTGCACCGGATGGGGATAGGGATAGCCCTCCAACCCGATACCGAGGGCGTCACCCGAGGGCCAGGGTATCGCCGGCTCGGCGTCACGTGGCCCTGCGGGCGTGCTGTGACAGGCGGAAACCAGCAATCCCGCCGCGACGAGTGCATGGCGGCGGTCGACGATCACGCTTTGATGATCTGCACCGGCGCCGCCGCCGTGCAAGTTGTGCTGGTAGGACTGCCGCGTCAGCCGTGCGGCGCCTCGGAGATCTTGGAGTCCGGCTTGCCCAACGTTTGGCACCAGGTCTGTGCGGACAGTCGCGTCGCGGAAATCTCCAGATTGGCCGGGTCCTGGCCGCTCTTGTCCTTCAGCATTTTGCTGACCTCGTCGTTCTGCTTCTTCTCGTCCTGTGTGGTGAAGTCTTTGCACTTGGTGTCGCCGCCGGTGTTGATCACTTGCGACGCCGAGCATCCGCTGAACAGGATTCCCGCCGCTGCAACCACAATCGTGAGCGCGGGGGTTGTCTTGGACTTCACAGACTTCATCGTCGGCCTTCCGGGTTCGGGTGTTAGCTATCTATACACCGCAGCGTGCGGTTCCAAACACTCGTTTGCCGAGAACCCGGCGAATGAATTCGGGCTGACGCGTCTTGCGCGCCAGCCCGATTCAATGTTGCCTGCGGTGTTATTCGGCCTCGGCGAGCCGCTGCTTGAGCGCCTCGAACTCGTCGCGGACGCCGGTGGGCAGCTTGTCGCCGACGAACTCGAACCACTCCTCGATCAGGGGCAGTTCCTCGCGCCACTCGGCCGCGTTGACCGCCAGCGCCTTGGCCACGTCACCGCCCTCGATCTGCAGACCGTCGAGGTCCAGGTCGTCCGCGGTCGGCACGATACCGATCGGGGTGTCCTGGCCGCCGGCCTGGTGCTCGATGCGGTCGACGATCCACTTGAGCACCCGGCTGTTCTCGCCGAAACCGGGCCACAGGAAGCCGCCGTCGGAGTCGCGACGGAACCAGTTGACGAAGAACACCTTTGGCAGCTTGGACTCGTCGGAGTTCTTGCCCAGGTCGATCCAGTGCTGGAAGTAGTCACCGACGTGGTAGCCCAAGAACGGGAGCATGGCCATCGGGTCGCGGCGCACGGTGCCGACCTTGCCCTCGGCTGCGGCGGTCTGCTCGCTGCCCATCGTGGCGCCCATGAAGACGCCGTGCTGCCAGTCGCGGGCCTGGGTCACCAGCGGCACCGTCGTCTTGCGGCGCGCGCCGAACAGGATGCCGGAAATCGGCACACCCTGCGGGTCGTCCCACTCCGGCGCCAGGATCGGGCACTGCGACATCGGGGTGCAGTACCGCGAATTGGGGTGCGCCGCTTTGGTGTCCGTCTCGCGCAGGATCCAGTCGTTGCCCTTCCAGTCGATCAGGTGGTCGGGCTCGCCTTCCAGACCTTCCCACCACACGTCGTGGTCGTCGGTCAGCGCGACGTTGGTGAAGACGGTGTTGCCGGCTTCCATGGTGCGCATCGCGTTCGGGTTGGACTTCCAGTTGGTGCCGGGCGCGACACCGAAGAAGCCGAACTCCGGGTTGACGGCGTAGAGCCGCCCGTCCTTGCCGAACCGCATCCAGGCGATGTCGTCACCGAGGGTCTCGGCGCGCCAGCCCGGGATGGTCGGCTGCAGCATCGCGAGGTTGGTCTTGCCGCACGCCGACGGGAAGGCCGCAGCGAAGTAGTAGGCCTTGTTCTCCGGGGAGATCAGCTTGAGGATCAGCATGTGCTCGGCGAGCCAGCCCTCGTCGTGCGCCATCGCCGAAGCGATCCGCAGCGAGTAGCACTTCTTGCCCAGCAGCGCGTTACCGCCGTAGCCCGAGCCGTAGCTCATGATCTCGCGGGTCTCGGGGAAGTGGGTGATGTACTTGGTCTCGTTGCACGGCCACGGCACGTCTTTTTGGCCCGGCTCCAGCGGGGCGCCCACCGAGTGCATCGCCTTGACGAAGAAGCCGTCGTCGCCGATCTTCTCCAGCGCCGCCTTGCCCATCCGGGTCATCACCTTCATCGAGAGGACGACGTACTCGGAGTCGGTGATCTCCACGCCCAGCTTGGGGTCCTCGGCGCCCAGCGGGCCCATGCAGAACGGCACCACCCACATGGTGCGACCGCGCATGCAGCCGCGGTACAGGTCGTTCATCGTGGACCGCATCTCGGCGGGGTCCATCCAGTTGTTGGTCGGGCCCGCGTCGATCTCGCGCTCGGAGCAGATGAAGGTCCGCGACTCCACCCGCGCCACGTCGGACGGGTCCGACAGCGCCAGGTAGGAGTTCGGGCGCTTCTCCTCGTTCAGCTTCTTCAGGGTGCCCGCCTCGACGAGTTGCGTGGCCAGCCGGTTGAACTCCTCGTCGGAGCCGTCAGCGAACACAACCCGGTCGGGCTGGGTGAGCTCGGCGACCTCCTCTACCCACGCCAGCAGCCCCCGATGATTCGTGGGTGCGTTGTCTAGACCGGGAATGGTCGCTGAGGTCATCGAACTCTCCTGAATTCATCTCCGTACGCGCGGGCATATTGTGATTGCGTATGCAGTCGCCCACACAGATATTGACATGGTGGCGTTAGCTACAGGTTATCGTGATCCCCTTGCTGGGGAAGGCCCGGGCGGGTATAAGCCTTCTCACAACAACGATTCAGAAGCGTCTATTTTTGTTCATCCGCGCTCCTCGAAGCCGTTTTGCCGTTTTCTGCCCCGCCGGCGTCTTCAGCGGAATCATCGTCGCGGGGAATACCCGGTCCTCCGAGTTCCGCACGCACCGCGTCCAGCGCGGCCTGAACGGTCGGCATCTCCCGGTCCCGGGCGGCGGTGGCCCGCGCCGCGGCGATGGCGTGCTCGCGCAGCTCGGTGTCGATCACGCTGACCTGTTCGGACACCTGCGTGTTCTCGGCCTCGTCGTGCGCGACCAGCCCGGTGCTCAGCAGCGACTCGGCGACCAGCACGCGGGTGGCGACCAGCTCCTCAACGACGGATTTCAGCGCCGACGTCAGATCTGCCGTCCAGCGATCCAGCAACGCGCGGTCGTGCAGCAGGGAACGCAGCTTGACCACGAGCACGGTGACGACCACGCCGACCACCACGCACACCACCGCGCCGGCGATCTCCAGCGCCGGATTCAGTCGATGGGCGACGCCAGCGACCAGCCGCGACAGCGTTAACGCGACGCCCACCCCGAACCCGACGCCCAGCAGCAGCATCAGCCAGGTCTCCTGCCGCCGGGATTTCAGCGGGGGCGGGGCGACGTCGACGGTGGGCAGCTGCTCGATCGGCGGCAATTCCATCGGTAGATCCAGCTCGCGCGCGATGTCGTCGAGCTGGGTGGTGGTGCCCTCGTTCACCTCGCTGACCACCTCCGCGGCCCGGCCCCGCGCATGCGCCTCGAATCCGGCCAGGTCGCGCCGCGGCAGATGCGCGGCGTCGGATTGCAGCTCGCTGCGCACCGACGAGCACCGATTCAGGGCGAAGTGTGAGAGCTGAACCCGCGCTTGCTGGGTCTGGCCGCGCATCCGGATGGTGCGCTCGGATTTCGCTTGCCGGCGCTGTCGCAACGCGGTGCTGCGCTCCTCGCGCAGCGCGTCGACCCGGGCCCGCCGCCCGGCGCTGTCCGCGTCGCGATCGAACCGCCGCGCGACCATTTGGAGCCGAGATTCCCAGGCTCGCAACCGATTTCGGCGCCCGAAATCGGTTGCGTCGAGTTGCTCCGCGACGGTGTCGACCAGTTCGTCCAGCTGCGGCTCGCCCAGCTCGGGCGCGGCGGCCGCACCGACCCACGGCACCCGGGCGTAGCGCGGCGCATGTGCGGCGAGCTTGTCGCGGTTGGCGCTGAGCACGTCGCGCCAGGAGCGGTGCACGTCGATCTTCGAGACCACCGCGACGACGACGTCGGTGTGCTCACAAGCGGCGTCGAGCAGCGCACAGTCCGACGCGGTGAGTTCGGCGGCCGCGGACACGACGAACACCACCGCCGTCGGTGCCTCGCCGGGCTGCAGATCCGTCGACTCGACGAACTTGTGCGCGGGCAGCCGCTGGCCCAGCGCGGTGGCCACCCCCGTCACGCCGGCCATCCACGGGCCCGTCACCAGGACGACGTCGCGGCGGATGACCACGGGCGACTCCAGCCGCGGCCCGATCGCCGCCACCAGTTCGTCGACCTGGGCAGCCGGATCGCCGGACGCATCGCCGCTCATGACGCCCCCCGGAGCCGCGACCACAGCCGCAGCGATCCGCGGGCGATATCCGCGCCGCAGCTGCGGTGCAATTCACTCGCCGATCCGCGGCTGTAACGCTGCCAGCGCTGCGCGCGGGGCAGGTGTCCGGCCGGGTCGTCATCGCCGTCGACGTCCAGTCCGGCCGCCTCGACCACGTCGACGGCGGCGGCCATCCGCGCGAGCACGGCGTCGTCGCCGGATAGGAATGCGCTGATCCGCTCCCCGGTCATGTGGCCGACGGCCAGGGCCTCCAGCGCCGCGGCGGCCTCCAGCACCCGGCGGTAGCGCACCTCGGCGCCGAGCGCCGACAACCGGGCGATCACCGCGTCGACGCCGCTGACCCGCCGCAGCAGGGCCCGGACCTGTGCCGGCGTGCCGCCACGACGCACCGCGGCAACGCCCAGTGCGGTGCCGAACAGGTCCAGGCTGTCCAGCAGCCGCAGCCGCGCGTCGGCCGGCACGGGAATATCTGCCGCGACAAAATCCTCGAACGAGCCGTCCAGGCCGGCGGGCTGGGCGGCCAGCGTCCGCAACGCCGTCCACGAGGTGGCGTCCAATCCGTCGAACGCGGAGACCGCCAGCAAAGCGATCATCGGTTCGACCGGGCCGCCGACGACCTCGGCGAGACGCGCGCTTCGGTGTTGTGCCCACCCTAGCGGACCTGCCCCGCTGCGACCCGGCAGCGAGCCGAGCAGGTCGGCCTTGTTGAGCACGGTCAGCACCGGGCGGCCGGCGGCGGCGATCGCCTCGGCGTCTTCGGGTTTGACCACTTCAGCGATGACCTGAACCACCACGTCGGCCTCGTCCTCGGTCGGGGTCACCATGATTCCCGGCGCCGCCGCGGCATGACCCAACGCGCGCGCCACGGTGCCGCGGCCGACTCCGGCGCGCCCATGTACCGCCACCCGCAGCGGCGCGGCGACATTCTCGGCGATCGCGCTCACGCGCGCGTCGTCACATTCGGCAGCAAACCGTGCCAGCTCGTCGGTGAAAACTTGGCCTCCCCGTACCTTCATTTCCTGCCTGCTCGATCCGATCGGCCCGCGCTCCACTGCGGCGTTGCTTCGCACCGCATGCGGGGCTGTCGCCGGCACCGGGCCTGTTTGCCGGGCAAACGATCGGGCACCTCCGCATAGTGGCACTTGCGTCTTCGAGTTGCGAGCCACCGTTTATCTGTTACCAGTTGAAGGCAACTGTTGGGTATCAATCTGGACCAGGGGCGGCTACATCGGGGATTCATGGGCCACCATGGACAAATGCATGCGCAACCCGGGGTCGGGACCTGTCCCGATGCACCGGCGGAGGTGGAAACCGGCCTGGATACTGAAGAAGGTGTGACGCCAGCGTCGGATCCGGACGGTTCGGACGACCCTCAGCGGGGCTATCTACCGGCCACGAGCTTTCGCTCCAGGCGTTCCACCTTGTCCGGCGGACAACGAGAGACCTGGGACCGGCTGTGGCCGGCGATCGGCCGCTCCGACATCCCGCGCGGCTTCGAACCCCTGGACACCCGGGCGTGGTTCGGCCGGCAAGCGCCGCTGGTGCTCGAGATCGGCTGCGGCAGCGGCACGTCCACGCTGGCGATGGCCCGCGAGGAACCTGAAATCGACGTGATCGCAGTGGAGGTCTACAAGCGGGGCCTGGCCCAGCTGCTGTGCGCGATCGACCGCGAGCAGGTCACCAACATCCGGTTGATCCGCGGCAACGGGATCGACGTGCTGCAGCATTTGATCGCACCGGCCTCGCTGACCGGGTTCCGCCTCTACTTTCCCGACCCGTGGCCGAAAGCGCGCCACCACAAACGACGCTTCCTGCAACCGGCCACGGTTGCCTTGATCGCCGACCGGCTACTCCCCGGTGGTGTGCTGCACGCCGCGACGGATCACCCCGGCTACGCCGAGCAGATGGCCGAGGTGGGCGACGCCGAGCCCCGGCTCTGTCGGGTCGAACCCGGCAGCGGACTGCCGATCTCGACCGTGCGCCCGACGACCAAATACGAACTGAAAGCCCAAGAAGCGGGCAGCTCCGTATCCGAGTTCATCTGGAAAAGACGATGAGTATGAGCCTCGCAGAAGAAACGACCGCGGAAACCACCGCAGCGCCGGCGGCGCCGTCCGGTAACGATCTGGGCGGCCTCGACGCGGCACCGCGGCGCGTGCTGCTGGTGTGGGACGCCCCCAACCTCGACATGGGGCTGGGGTCAATCCTGGGCCGGCGCCCGACCGCGCTGGAACGCCCCCGGTTCGACGCGCTGGGGCGCTGGCTGCTGGCGCGGACGGCCGAAGTCAGCGCCGGGCGCCCGGGCGTCATCGTCGAACCCGAGGCGACCGTGTTCACCAACATCGCCCCGGGCAGCGCCGAAGTCGTTCGGCCCTGGGTGGACGCTCTGCGTAACGTGGGGTTCGCGGTCTTCGCCAAGCCGAAAATAGATGAAGACAGCGATGTCGACAGGGACATGCTCGCCCACATCGAGCTGCGGCGCCAAGAGGGGCTCGCGGCGCTGGTCGTGGCGTCCGCTGACGGTCAAGCGTTCCGTCAGCCGCTGGAAGAAATCGCACGCGCCGGGGTCGGTGGCACGACCCCCGTCCAAGTGATCGGATTTCGCGAACATGCGAGTTGGGCACTAGCGTCGGATACCTTGGACTTCGTTGACCTGGAGGACATCGAGGGTGTTTTCCGGGAACCGCTGCCGCGGATCGGCCTAGATTCGCTGCCCGACCAGGGAGCGTGGCTGCAGCCGTTCCGGCCGCTGTCCGCGCTCTTGACCACGCGTGTGTGACACTGGAAAACCAATGCGCGGGTCGCTGTTAGTGATCCAGTAAGGAGCTTACGTGTTCGCCTGGTGGGGTCGAACCGTGTACCGCTACCGGTACATCGTGATCGGGGTCATGGTGGCTCTGTGCCTTGGCGGCGGCGTCTTCGGGATGAGCCTGGGTAAGCATGTCACGCAGAGTGGTTTCTACGACGACGGCAGCCAGTCCGTGGCGGCCTCGATTCTGGGCGACAAGACCTACGGCCGTGATCGCACCGCGCAGATCGTGGCGACCTTCACCGCCCCGGACGGCAAGACCGTCGACGACCCGGCGTGGCGGCAGCAAACAGTCGACGAGCTGAATAAGTTCGTCAAGGATCATTCCAGCCAGGTGCTCGGCTGGGCCGGCTATCTCGCCCTGGCCCCCGGCGCCGAACCTCCCAACAGCCAGATC
Organism: Mycobacterium sp. 050272; assembly: GCF_039023525.1. Classification (NCBI taxonomy): domain Bacteria; kingdom Bacillati; phylum Actinomycetota; class Actinomycetes; order Mycobacteriales; family Mycobacteriaceae; genus Mycobacterium; species Mycobacterium sp. 050272. Next base: position 720,368 of record NZ_JBCHKV010000001.1, read on the forward strand.
AAGGGCATGGCGACCGAGGACAAGAAGCACACCTTCGTCACCATCCCGCTCAAGGGCGACGACGACGACACCATCCTCAATAACTACAAATTGATCGAGCCGGCCCTTCAGAAACTCAACGGCGGCAAGATCGAGCTCGCCGGCCTGGAGCCCGTCGCCAACGCCCTGACCGGCACCATTGCCAGCGACCAGAAATATTTGGAATACCTGGGGCTCCCGCTGGTGACGGTGGTGCTGTTCCTGGTGTTCGGCGGCGCGGTCGCCGCTGGCCTGCCGGTCATCGTGGGCGGCCTGAGCATCGCCGGGGCACTGGGCATCCTGCGCTTCGCGGCCGTCTTCGGCCCGGTGCACTTCTTCGCTCAGCCGGTGGTCTCGCTGATCGGATTCGGTATCGCCATCGACTACGGGCTCTTCATCGTCAGCCGATTCCGGGAGGAGATCGCCGAGGGCTACGACACCGAGGCCGCGGTGCGCCGTACGGTGATGACGGCGGGTCGTACGGTCGTGTTCTCCGCGGCGCTGATCATCGCCTGCAGCGCCAGCCTGCTGGTGTTGCCGCAGGGCTTCGTGCACTCGCTGACCTATGCGATCTTCGCCGCGGTCGGGCTCGCCGCACTGCTGTCGATCACCCTGCTGCCGGCCGCCCTGGGCATCCTCGGCCGCAACGTCGACGCCCTGGGTGTGCGGACCGCCTTCCGGGTGCCGTTCCTGCGCAACTGGAAGGTTTCCCGGGTCTACTTGGAGTGGCTGGCCGAGCGCTTGCAGAAGACCAAGACCCGTGAAGAGGTCGAGGCCGGCTTCTGGGGCAAGCTCGTCACGACGGTGATGAAGCGCCCGCTGGCCTTCGCCATCCCGATCGCCGTCGGCATGATCCTGCTGGTTATCCCGCTGGGCAACCTGTCGCTCGGCGGCATGAGCGAGAAATACCTGCCGCCCGACAACGCCGTGCGCCTGGCGCAAGAGCACTTCGACAAGCAATTCCCCGGGTACCGGACCGAGCAGCTGACCGTGGTGATCAAGAGCAACAACCACAGCAAGGTCACCGACCAGCAGGTGGCCGACATCCGCAACCGGATCTCGGGGATCACCGGCTTCACCGACAAGACCTGGGAGGAGCGCCCCTGCCCGGTGATCGCCGACAACCCCTGCGTCGCCGGGCCGAACGGGACCACCCAGCCGAAGGACGATTCGGTGCGGGTGATCCAGAACGGCCTGGTCAACAAGAACGATGCCGAGAAGAAAATCAACGAGCTGCGGGCGATCAACCCGCCGAAGGGCCTGACCCTGCTGATCGGCGGCACGCCGGCGCTGGAGCAGGACAGCATCCAGAGCCTGTTCGACAAGGCTCCGCTGATGCTGGTGTTGCTGCTGAGCGCCAGTCTGTTGCTGATGTTCCTGGCCTTCGGGTCGGTGGTGCTGCCGATCAAGGCCGCCTTGATGAGCGCCCTGACGCTGGGCTCCACGTTGGGCATCCTGACCTGGATCTTCGTCGACGGTCACTTCTCGAAGTGGCTGAATTTCACACCGACGCCGCTGATGATCGTGCTGATCGCGCTGGTCGTCGCGGTCGGCTTCGGGCTGGCCACCGACTACGAAGTGTTCCTGGTGTCTCGCATGGTCGAGGCGCGAGAACGCGGCATGTCGACGGCCGAGGCCATCCGGATCGGTACCGCCACCACCGGGCGGCTGATCACGGCCGCCGCGCTGGTGCTCGCCGTGGTCGCGGGCTCGTTCATGTTCTCCGATCTGGTGATGATGAAGTACCTGGCGTTCGGCCTGGCGGCGGCGCTGCTGCTGGACGCGACCGTGGTCCGGATGTTCCTGGTGCCCTCGGTGATGAAGCTGCTCGGTGACGACTGCTGGTGGGCCCCGCGCTGGGCCCGGCGGTTACAGAACAAGATCGGCCTGGGCGAGATCGATCTGCCCGACGAGCGCAAACGCAACGTCGTCAACGGCCGGGCCCTCCGGCCGCCCGTTGCGGCCAGCCTGGTCGCCGCGAAACCGCGGGCGCCGCACGACCCCACGCACCCCGGCGCACCCCCGGAGCCGTCGCGACCGGCTGAGCCGCGGCCGGCAGCGGAGCTGCCTCCAGGTCCCAGCCGCGCCCCGTCCCGTCCCAGCCAGCCGACGGAAGCCAAGACGACCCGCTTCTCGGCTCAGGGCAGCGCCGACCCGCGGCCCGCGGCGCCCGCTCCGCCGCCGTCGGCCGGTCAAACCAGGGCCATGCCGGTTCCCGGCAACCGCGAGGGCACGGCCGACCCGACCACCGCGCTTCCGGTGCTGCGTTCCGAGGGCAACGAATCCGATCCCGCGACCGAGAAGATGAATGCGCGCGGGCAGGGCGGCCAGGCCGACAACGGCGACAATGCGCGTCCGCGCCGCCGCGCGGGCGGTGGACTGTCGGCCCAGGATCTGCTGCGCCGCGAGGGACGGCTCTAGACCCGCTCGGGTTCTAGTCGGACCGCTTGACTGGCTCGTCCGCCTGGGCGTGCAGAACGATGCCCTCGGAATCCTCGTCCAATTTTTCGGCTTCGGCGGCCGGATCCCGGGCGAGCAGCACCTGGATTGCGTTGTTGAGGAACGCCACCGTCGGGACGGCCAGCAGGGCGCCGACGATCCCGCCCAGCACACCGCCGGTGGAGATCGCCAGCACCACCCCGAGCGGGTGAATCGAGACCGCGCGGCCCATCACCAGCGGCTGCAGCAGATGCGACTCGATCTGGTTGATCACGACCAGCAAGCCGAGGGTGATCAGCGCATAGACGACGCCCTTGGTCAGCAGCGCGACCACCACGGCCACCAGCCCCGAGATCAGGGCACCGATCAGCGGGATGAAGGCGCCGAGGAACACCAGCGACGCCAGGGGCAGCGCCAGCGGAACGCCCATGATGGCAAGCCCGGCGCCCACCCCGGCCGCATCGGTGAAGGCCACCAGGAAGGTGGCCCGGACGTAGGCGATCAGCGAGCCGTATCCGGCGCGGCCCGCCTCCATGATCCGGTCGCGCACGCCGATCGGGAAGATCTTGGCCGTGTAGGCGAAGATGTTGCGGCCGCCGTACAGGAAGAAGATCAGGGTGAACAACACCAGCACCGCGGCGGTGAGCAGTTCGGTCAGCGTGGCCGCGGTGTTCAGCGCGCCGCTGGTCAACTTTGACTGGTTGTTGTGCAACGCCTGAATCGCGGCATTGCCCGCGTTGGTGATCTGCTCGCTGCGCAGATGCACCGGCCCTTCGATCAGCCACCGCCGCGTGGTGTCGATGCTTCGGGTCACCTGCTCGGTCAGGTCGGGCAAACCCACGATGAACTGGGTGATGACGAAGGTCAGGATGCCGCCCAGCACCGCGAACCCGCCCAGCAGCACCAGTGCGACGGCACCGCCGCGCGGCAGACCCTGCCGATCCAGCCAGTCCACGACCGGTACCAGCAGCGCGCTGATCATCAGGGCCAGCAGCACCGGGACGACGATGACCTCGAGCTTGGCCACCACCCAGAAGAACGCGAGTGCCGCAGCGAAGATGGCCAGCAAACGCCACGCCCAGGCTGCGGTCTTGCGGACAAGGGGCTCGACCGAGTCGTCGTCGGAGTTTGCCGGCATTCGGCCAGCCTATCGGGCCGCGCAGTTGGGTAGTGACGTCAGCACGATCCGGTTACAACGGCGACACGCGCGGAGTTGCGTCTGGATCGGCGTGCCACCTGCGCGGTTACCCTAAATCACGTGCCGCACGACGCGCCCGTCCGCAACCTCCGCTTCCCGGGCGGCGGGCCATTAGCGCATGAGGATCAGCCGCCCGCTCCAGCACGCGAGAGCGAGACGCCGCGCGGCAAATACTGGTGGGTGCGCCCGGCGGTGCTGGGCCTGGTCGCGGTCGTGCTCGGCGTCGAGGTCGCGCTGGGCTGGGATCAGCTGGCCAAGGCGTGGACCAGCCTGTTCCAGGCCAACTGGTGGTGGCTGCTCGCGGCGGTGGCGGCAGCGGCCGCATCGATGCACAGCTTCGCCCAGATCCAGCGCACCCTGCTGAAGTCCGCCGGGGTGCACGTCAAGCAATTGCGCTCCGAGGCCGCGTTCTATGCCGCCAATTCGCTGAGCACCACGCTGCCCGGTGGCCCGGTGCTGTCGGCGACGTTTTTGCTTCGGCAGCAACGCATTTGGGGAGCGTCGACCGTGGTGGCGTCCTGGCAATTGGTGATGTCGGGGGTACTTCAGGCGGTGGGTCTGGCGCTGCTCGGGTTGGGCGGCGCCTTCTTCTTGGGCGCGAAGAACAACCCGTTTTCGTTGTTGTTCACCCTCGGCGGCTTCATCGCGTTGCTGCTGCTTTTCCAGGCGGTGGCGTCGCGCCCGGAGCTGATCGAGGGCATCGGCGCCCGCGTCTTGTCGTTGTTCAACTCCGCGCGCGGCAAGCCGGTCGACACCGGCCTGGCCAAGTGGCGCGAGATCCTGATGCAGCTCGAGTCGGTCAGCCTCGGCCGGCGCGACCTCGGGGTGGCGTTCAGCTGGTCGATGTTCAACTGGATCGCCGACGTCGCCTGCCTGGCCTTCGCCGCCTACGCCGCGGGCGACCACGCGTCGATCGCGGGATTGACAGTGGCGTATGCGGCCGCCCGCGCCGTCGGCACGATTCCGCTGATGCCGGGCGGGCTGTTGGTCGTCGAGGCGGTGCTGGTGCCCGGCCTAGTGTCCAGCGGCATGTCGCTGCCCAACGCGATCTCGGCGATGCTGCTCTACCGGCTGATCAGCTGGCTTTTGATCTCGGCGGTCGGCTGGGTGGTGTTCTTCTTCGTGTTCCGCACCGAAAACCCCGGCGGCTCCGACGACGACCCGCCGACCGGGCCGCTGCCGCTGATCGAGCCACAGTTGCGGCACTGGAACGACGATCCCACCGCCGATGCGCTGCAGGGTCCCCTACCGCCTCCGGAGCAAAGCGCCGGTTAGCCGACGTTGTTCTGCCGCGACGGACCGGGCAATGCACCGCTCGCGGCCGGGGCCGGACCGGTCGCCGCGGGCGCAGTGCCCAGCCCGGCGGCCGGCGAGACGGGCAACGCGGGCACCCCACCGGCGCCGGGGGCCTGCTGCATCATGCCCATGGCCTGGGGAATGCTGATCGGCAACTTGCACTGCGTCGACAGGGTGGTCAGGGGCTGCGCGATCCCGGCCACATCGGCGGCCACCTTGGGGTTGGCCTCGAAGTAGGACTTCAGCCCGGTGGCCGACTGCGGGCCGGCCTGCTGCTGCAGCATCGCGGTCATCGCACGGTTGGTCTCCGGGTGCGAGTCCAGATAGTCGCCCATCGACTTGGAGACCGACCCGATCGTCCGGGCGATCTCGCTGGCCGCGCACGGGTCGTTGGCGCCCGTGGCCGGCGGCCCGGCCAGCAGTGCGACGGCCGCGGCGGGCACCGCGACGGCGAACATCCCGGCAACAAGCGTGCGCCGTCCGGTCAGAATGCCTGTCTTCATGCCTGAACTCCCCATCCCCGCGCGACCTGCGCCATCCTGCCATCGGGGTCCGGACGCTGCCACCTGGTGTGACGCAGATCCCGCTTGATCACCGGTCGGCAACGACTCGGTCGCGACTCGGCCACGGAGCCGTCTGCGCAGCTCACGAATTCGTTAAGCCGAACTAATGCACAGGCTGCTGCGGTATCGTCGCCCTCACGCGTAAGCGAGATACTTGGGGAGCCTGAAATCCAGCAGTTTATGTTGCGCCTCAGCCGCAGCCTGCGCAGGTACCGCTGGTTGGTCTTCACAGGCTGGTTGTTGGCATTGGTCCCGGCGATCTACTTGGCCTTGACGCAGTCCGGGAATCTCACCGGCGGTGGTTTCGAAGTGGCCGGTTCGCAGTCGTTGAAGGTGCACGATCAGCTCGAGGAGCAGTATCACGACCTGGGCGCGTCATCGTTGGCCCTGGTGGCCGCCCCCCGAGCCGACGCCAGCTATGACGACATGAACAACGCCGTGACGCAGCTGCGGCAGATCATCGGCGAATTCCCCGGCGTCACCGAGAAAACCAACCCCACGCAGCGCCCGCCGCAGCCCGACCGGCCGTATGTGCTGACGCTGCGGCTCGACTCCCGCAATGCCGGTACCAGCGACATCGCCAAACGGCTTCGGCAGAAGGTGGGCGTGAAGGGCGACCAGTCCGGGCAGACCGCGGACGGCCGGGTGCGGCTCTACGTGATCGGACAGGGCGCGCTCAGTGCGGCCGCCGCGGAGAACACCAAACACGACATCGCCAAAGCCGAACAATGGAACCTGCCGATCATCCTGATCGTCTTGCTCGTGGTGTTCGGCTCGCTGGCCGCCGCGACGATACCGCTGGCGCTTGGCGTCTGCACGGTCGTGGTGACGATGGGGCTGGTCTATTTCCTGTCGGCGTACACGACGATGTCGGTGTTCGTGACCTCGACGGTGTCGATGTTCGGTATCGCGCTGGCGGTGGACTATTCGCTGTTCATCTTGATGCGGTTCCGCGAGGAATTGCGGGCCGGGCGCCAGCACCGCGAGGCCGTCGACGCCGCGATGGCCACCTCCGGGCTGGCGGTCGTGCTGTCCGGGCTGACCGTCGTCGCGTCCCTGACGGGGATCTACCTGATCAACACCCCGGCGCTGAAATCGATGGCCACCGGCGCGATTATGGCCGTCGCGGTGGCGATGCTGACCTCGACGACATTGACGCCGGCAGCGCTGGCGACGTTCGGCCGGGCGGCGGCCAAGCGCTCGGTGTTGCTGCATTGGTCGCGGCGGCCGGAAAGCACGCAGTCCCGGTTCTGGAACCGCTGGGTTTCAGCCGTGATGCGCCGGCCGTGGATATCGTCCATCGCGGCGGCGACGGTACTGCTCGTCATGGCCGCACCGGCGGCGTCGATGGTGCTGGGCAACAGCTTGCTGCGCCAGTTCGACTCCGCGCACGAGATCCGCGCCGGCGTCGCCGGGGCATCCCAGGCTCTCGGGCCCGGCGCGCTCGGTCCGATCCAGGTGATGGTGAGCTTCCCCGACGGCTCAGCGTCCGCACCCGAGCACAGCCAGACGTTGGCCGCCATCCGGCAGCGGATGACACAGGCCCCGCACATCGTCTCGGTGACCCCGCCGCAGTTCGCCGACGACAACAGCAGTGCCTTGCTGTCCGCGGTGTTGTCGGTCGATCCCGAGGACATGGGCGCCCGGCAGTCCGTTGACTGGATGCGCGCCCAGCTACCGACGGTTCCGAATGAGGGGACCGCACGCGTCGACGTGGGCGGGCCGACGGCCCTGATCAAGGACTTCGACGACCGGGTCTCGGCGACCGAACCGTTTGTGCTGCTGTTCGTCGCGGCCATCGCGTTCGTGATGTTGTTGCTGTCGATCCACTCGGTGTTCCTGGCCCTCAAGGGCGTGCTGATGACGCTGCTGTCGGTCGCTGCCGCCTACGGAAGCCTGGTCATGGTGTTCCAGTGGGGCTGGTTGCGCGATCTCGGGTTCGCCCACATCACGTCGATCGACAGCACCGTTCCCCCGCTGGTGCTGGCGATGACGTTCGGGTTGTCGATGGATTACGAGATCTTCCTGCTGACCCGTATCCGGGAACGCTTCCTGCACACCGGAAACACCCGCGACGCCGTCGCCTACGGCGTGAGTACCAGTGCCCGCACCATCACCAGCGCCGCCCTGATCATGATCGCGGTATTCATCGGCTTCGCGTTCGCCGGCATGCCGCTGGTCGCCGAGATCGGAGTGGCCTGCGCGGTCGCCATCGCGGTGGACGCCACCGTGGTGCGGCTGGTGCTGGTCCCGGCCCTGATGGCGATGTTCGCGCAGTGGAACTGGTGGCTGCCGGGCTGGCTGCGCCGCGTCTTGCCGTCGGTCGATTTCGACCGGCCGCTGCCCGCCGTCGACCTGGGCGACGTCGTCGTCATCCCCGACGACATCTCAGCGCTCACCGCTCCCAGCGCGGACGTGCGGATGGTGCTCAAGTCGGCGGCCAAGCTCAAACACTTGGCGCCCGACGCCATCACGGTGGCCGATCCGCTGGCTTTCACCGGCTGTGGGCGCAACTGCAAGGACGCCGACGAAACCCGCGGCCAGGGCCCGGGCCAGATTCCGCACCAGGTCAACATCGGCGACGGGGACACTGTCGCGGTCACGCTCGGCACCGAGAAGAACGGCAGCAACGGCCAGACCAGGGCCGCGTCCGGGGCCAAGAAGCTGGTCGACGGCCTGGCGTCGCGCAACGGCATCGCCCGGGCCATGCCGTGGGGCGATCGGCCGGTGCATCCGGTCACGCTGTGGCGGAGTCGGTTGTCGGTTGCCATCGACGCGCTCGAGGCCGGCGCCCGCGACCGCAGTCGGCCGCAATACGCGCGTCGCAGCCCGGTGGAAACCACCAACGTGCAATTGCCCACCGGCGATCGGCTGCAGGTCCCGACGGGTGCCGAGACGCTACGTCTGAAGAGCTACCTGATCATGTCCCGTAACAGCAGCCGCGATTATGCCGAATTTGCTGACATGGTCGACGCATTAGAACCGGAAACGGCCGCGGTGGTGCTCGCTGGAATGGACAGGTATTACTGGTGTCAACCGCCCAGGCAGCAATGGATCACTTCCCAGTTGGTCCGTCGACTCGCGGATCCGAATCCTTCCGATCTGCCGGACGCCGTCGCCGAACCGGACGCCAAGGCAGAATGGGAGGACGTCAGGCAGCGCTGTCTGTCGGTGGCCGTCGCGATGCTGGAGGAGGCGAGGTGACGTTGGCAGCCGACCGTCGACGCGTGCCGCCGCCCCAGCAGCCCGCCGCCGAGACTCGTCCGCAGCATGATTTCGATCGGCCGGTGGAATTCTGGCCGACCGCCGCCATCCGCTCGGCGCTGCAGGGCGGTGACATCGACATCTGGAAGCGGATTGCCGCCGCGCTGAAGCGCGACCCGTTCGGCCGCACCGCCCGCCAGGTCGAAGAAGTCCTCGAGGGCACCCGCCCGTATGGCATTTCCAAGGCGCTGTGGGAGGTGCTGGAGCGCGCCCGCACCCACCTGGAGGCCAACGAACGCGCCGAGGTGGCCCGCCACGTCGGGCTGCTGATCGAGCGATCCGGCCTGGCCCAGCAGGAATTCGCCGCCCGCATCGGGGTGGCAGCCGAGGATCTGGCCTCCTACCTCGACGGCAGCGTCAGCCCGTCGGCCTCGCTGATGATCCGGATGCGCCGACTGTCGGACCGGTTCGTAAAGGTGAACACGCCCCCGCCCGACGCCGACTGACTCAGCGGGCGTTGATCGGCAGCACGTCGTTCACCAGCCAGTCGCTGCCCCGCTTGACCAGTGCGACCCGCAACGCCGGCGCTGCCCGACTGGGCGGCTGACCCGGTGTGTTCTGGGTGACCCGCAGGATGACCGCCACACTGGCCGCGGTGGGTCCGAGCGCCTCCACCCCGGCCGCGAGCGTCGAGGCCTGCGCCGTCACATTGCGCTGCGCGAGTTCGGCGCTGGACTTCTGATACTGCTGCTTGAACGCGTCCGCGCGTTCGGGCACCATCATCGCCGCGGCGCGGTCGATGGAGCTGGTCGGCGCGCCCGGGCTGAATGACGCCATCGCCTCCGCCATCCCGCTGGCGACCTGGGCCACGTCGCGGGAATCCTTCTTGAAGTCGCGGTCGGTGGTCGTCCAGTGCGTGTAACCGGTCAGCACCGCGGCCACCAGAGCTGCGGTGCACAAAAAGACGACCGCCAGCCGCAGCCCCGGCGCGTCGTCGTCGGTGCCGACGCTGACCGAATCCCGGCGCAGCAGCCAGAAGTTGACTCCGACGCCCTCGGTGATCAGCACCAGCAGCACCGAACACACCGACACCCACCACAGCGGCCAGTCGAGGATGACGCCGATCATCAGCAGCGCACCGATCGTGGCCAGCGGCGCCAGGATGTCGAAGGCCAGCAGCCGCCACAGGTTTCTCATCGGATCGACTCCAGATGAGAGATCATCAGCTTGCCGTCCACGTTGGAGACGTCGAGGCGCAGGCTCCAGTGCACGGTCTGCGGCTTGGCACCGACGTTCTCGCTGACCGACGTCGCGACCAGCATCACCGAATCCGTTCGGCTGGCGAACGCCGGCAGCTTGGTGGTCACCACCGGCCGCGCGACACCGGGTTGGCTGTCCAGGTCGTGGTGCACCGTCTCGATCGCCACCGACTCGATGCGCCCGCTGCTCTGCGACTGCAGCTTCTCGACCACCTGCCGGTACGGCTGCACGGTCGCGTCGAACTCGGTGTTGAGCTCGCCGACGGTCCCGTCGTGCAGCCGCTGCAAGCTGGCGTCGATGTTGGTGCTGTTCATGTTGATCAGCACTCCGGTCCAGTCGGCGGCGGTTTGCATCACGCGGCTCAGATAGGTGCGTTCGGCCGACTCGGCGCGGTGGTCGGACCAGATGATCCCGACGAGTACGACCGCGGCGACCGACAGCACGCCCAGAACCGCTGAGGCGATGCCGTACGGAGAGAAGATCGCGCCTTCGGCGTCGTCTTCGTCGTCGGACTCGGGCGCGCTGGCCTCGGCGTCCCGCTCGTCAGCTTCGGTCGCCGGCTCGGTCTGTTCGGCCCCAGGCATGGGCGCGAGGTTACCCCGCCGTCCGTTGCGGTCGGCGCAGCAGGCGTCCGGCACGCGGAAGATGGTAAGGATGGCAGGGTGACGTATGCGGCCACCCGCTCGGGCCTGGACCTGAGCCACATCGACGAAAACGCCCGTCCCCAGGACGACCTGTTCGGTTACGTGAACGGTCGCTGGCTGGCCGAGTACGAGATTCCCCCGGACCGCGCCACCGACGGCGCCTTCCGCACCCTGTTCGACCAGGCCGAGGAGCAGGTCCGCGACCTGATCATCGAAGCAAGCGAGCGCGGTGCGGCACCGGGCAGCGACGAGCAGCGCATCGGCGACCTGTACGCCAGCTTCCTCGACGAGGACACCGTCGAGCGCCGGGGCACCCAACCGCTGCACGACGAGCTGGCCGCCATCGACGGCGCGGCCGATTCGGCGGCGCTGGCCGCGGTCGTCGGCGCGCTGCAGCGCACCGGGGTCGGTGGCGGCGTCGGCGTCTACATCGACACCGACGCTAAGAACTCCACCCGCTACCTGGTACACGTCAACCAGTCCGGCATCGGGTTGCCCGACGAGTCCTACTACCGCGACGAGCAGCACGCGCAGGTGCTGGGGGCCTACCCCGGACACATCGCGCGGATGTTCGCCCTGGTCTACGGCGGGGAGGCGACAGACCACGCCGACACCGCGGCGCGCATCGTGGCGCTGGAGACCAAACTTGCCGCCGCGCACTGGGATGTGGTCAAACGTCGCGACGCCGATCTGACCTACAACCTGCGGACCTTCGCGCAGCTGCAGACCGAAGGCGCGGGTTTCGACTGGGCCGGCTGGGTCACCGCGCTGGGCAGCACCCCGCAGGCGGTCGCGGAAGTCGTTGTGCGCCAGCCTGATTACCTCACCGCGTTCGGTGTGCTGTGGGACAGTGAAGACCTAGAGGACTGGAAGCGCTGGGCGCGTTGGCGATTGATCCGCGCGCGTGCGCCGTGGTTGACCGACGCCGTGGTCGCCGCGGACTTCGACTTCTACGGCCGTCTACTGACCGGGACCGAGCAAATCCGGGACCGCTGGAAGCGCGGTGTTTCGCTGGTCGAGAGCCTGATGGGCGATTCTGTCGGAAAGCTGTACGTGCAGCGGCATTTCCCGCCCGAGGCCAAGGCCCGCATCGATGAGCTGGTGGACAACCTGCAGGAGGCCTACCGGGTCAGCATCAGCGATCTGGACTGGATGACGCCGCAGACCCGGGAGCGTGCGCTGACCAAGCTGCGCAAGTTCACCGCCAAGGTCGGCTACCCGGCGAAGTGGCGCGACTACTCCGCACTGGTCATCGACCGCGATGACCTGTACGGCAACTGCCTGCGCGGGTATGCGGTCAACCACGACCGTGAGCTGGCCAAGTTGGGTGGGCCGGTGGACCGTGACGAATGGTTCATGACGCCGCAGACCGTCAACGCCTACTACAACCCGGGGATGAACGAGATCGTCTTTCCCGCAGCCATTTTGCAGCCGCCGTTCTTCGACGCCCAGGCCGACGACGCCGCCAACTACGGTGGCATCGGGGCGGTGATCGGACACGAGATCGGGCACGGCTTCGATGACCAGGGTGCCAAGTACGACGGCGACGGCAATCTGGTCGACTGGTGGACCGATGCCGACCGCAGCGAATTCGGCGCCCGCACCAAGGCGCTGATCGAGCAGTACGAGGCCTACATCCCCCGCGAGCTCGACGGTGCCCACCACGTCAACGGCGCCTTCACCGTCGGCGAGAACATCGGCGATCTGGGCGGGCTGTCGATCGCGCTGCTCGCCTACCAGCTGTCACTCAACGGCGGACAGGCCCCGGTGATCGACGGGCTGACCGGCGTGCAGCGGGTGTTCTACGGCTGGGCTCAGGTGTGGCGCACCAAATCCCGTGCGGCTGAAGCTATCCGGCGGTTGGCCGTGGACCCGCACTCACCGCCGGAGTTCCGGTGCAACGGTGTCGTCCGCAACCTCGATGCCTTCTACAAGGCCTTCAACGTGGCCGAGGACGACGCACTGTTCCTGGCGCCGCAGCGACGGGTCCGGATCTGGAACTAGCCCCCGGCCACCGCCAACGCCTCGATGCGCGCCGGCACATGCTTGTGCCAGGGCGTTCCGGCGTAGGAGTCACGCCACCCGGTCGACGTCAGTGCGTTAGGGGCCACACCGGGGACGACGGTTCGCCCGTCATCGGCGATGTAGTCCAGCCCAAAGCCGTTGGGCAGGGCCGCATGTCCGGGCAGCATCGTCTCGGTGATCTCGACGGTCGCCTCGGCGCTGCCGGCCGCGGTGGTGATGCGCGCCCGGCATCCGTCGACGAGGCCGAGGTCCTGGGCATCCTCCACGCTGACCCGCAGCGCTCCATCGGCGTCGCGTTTGCGCCAGGACGGGTCGCGGATAATGTCGTTGGCGGTGTAAGCGCGCCGCTCCCCCACCGACAGCACGATCGGCAACTCCGCGGTGGTCAGTTGCGGCGGCGCCGCGGCCAGGGCCCGCAAATCGTGCAGCATTTCCGGGATTTCGAGGGCGATCTTGTGATCGGAGTGGCTGATCAGCGCGAAGTCGTCCTCGTAGTTGTGCGCGGTGAAGACGACCCCCGAGGGGTTGTTCAGGATAGCCTCGAACAGCGCGTTGCCGTCGGCATGACCGGCCCGCCGCACGGCCTCGGGATAAGTCATCGCCGTTTTCTGCGCCAGCCCCCACACCGCGGCGGCCCCGGCCATGCCCTCGGGCAGCGTCGGCCCGAGCGTTTCGTAGAGCACATAGGGCACCAGCCGCGCCATCGTCGGATTGCCCGCGACGGCGGTCAGGAATGCTTCGGCATACGCCTGCAGCCCCTGCTCGGCGGCCGCACGCAGCGGCCGTAGCTCCGCGTCGTCGAGGACACCGAGCGCGCGCACCAGTCGGGCCCAGATCTCCGGCTCGGGCAGTGTTCCCTCCAGCGGTTTCAGCAGTGGCCGACGCAGGTGAAAGCCGTTGTGCGGGAACTCGAAATTAAAGAACGTCGCCTCGGTCTTCTCGTACTGGGACGCCGCCGGCAACACGTAGTGTGCCAGTCGGGCGGTCTCGGTCATCGCGACGTCGACAACCACCATCAGTTCCAGGGATTGAAAAGCCTCCCGGCACGCGGTCGAGTCGGCCAACGAGTGCGCGGGATTACCACTTTCCACGATCATCGCCCGGAACCGGTCCGGGTGGTCGGTGAGGATCTCCTCGGGCACGACATTGGCGGGGATCAGGCCGGCGATGACGGGCGCCCCGGTGACGGGGGTCCGGCCCGACACCGTGCTGAACAGTGCGGCCAGCGACGAATGTAGGTGCTGGCCACCCTTTTTCGCGAAGTTGCCGGTGAAAATCCAGAGCAGCTTGTTCAGGTAGGAGCTCAGGGTGCTGTTCGGGGCCTGCTGAATCCCGAGGTCTTCGAACACCGAGACGCTCTCGGCGGTGCCGATGCGCCGCGCCGCGGCACGCAGCAGTTCTTCGTCCACGCCGCAGCGCTGCGCGTAGTCGGCGATCGGGACGTCGCGCAGCGCGGCCCGCACGGCCTCAACGCCGTGCACGTGCTCGGCGAGAAATGCTTCGTTGCACAGGTTTTCCTGAACCAGCACCGCGGCCAGGGCCGCCAGACACCAGGCGTCGGTGCCCGGTCGCACCCGCAGGTGGAAGTCGGACATCTTCGCGGTGTCGGTCACCACGGGGTCGATCACGATCAGCGAACGCCTAGGGTCCTTGGCGATCTCGTTGAGCACCACCCGGGCCCGCGGGAAGCTCTGCGACATCCAGGGGTTCTTGCCGACGAACACCGACACTTCGGCGTGCTCGAACTCGCCGCGGGTGTGGCCGCCGTACAGATGCCCGTCCACCCAGGCCTCGCCGGTCTTCTCCTGCGCCAACGCGTTTGACCGGTACTTCGACCCCAGAGCCTTGAGGAAAGCGCCGCTGTATGCCCCGCCCAGGTGGTTGCCCTGCCCACCGCCGCCGTAGTAGAAGATCTTGTCGCCGCCGTAGGTGTCACGGATGTGTTTGAAACCTTCGGCGATCTCGACAATCGCGGTGTCCCAGTCGATTTCCTCGTAGCTGCCGTCGGGGCGGCGGCGCATCGGGGAGGTGAGGCGGGCGCGGTTGTTCTGGTAGTGGTCCAGCCGCAACGCCTTGTTGCAGGTGTAGCCCTGCGATGCCGGGTGGTCCTTGTCGCCGCGGATGCGCGACAGCGTGCGATCTTCGACTTGTACGACAATGCCGCAGTTACATTCGCAGAGAATGCATGCGGTCGACTGCCACTCAGCGGCCATCGCGGGACTTCCTTTCGAACTACTTCTTCAAGGCGGCCAGCAGCGAGTTGCGCAGCTGACGGTGAATGAGATCCAGCGGCGCCACGTCGCGCCGCACCCGGGCCAACACGATGGCGCCCTCGAGCGCCGAGATGGTCAGCACCGCAAGTTCGCTGGCCTGCACTGCCGGTATGCCGTCGGCGATCAGGCGTTGCGCGACCTGGCCGTTCCAGCGCTCGAACACCGCGGCCGCTCGTTCGATGACCGGTGCCATCCGCTCACGGTCCTGCTGGTCGCCGGATTCGACGGAGACCGCCACGATCGGACAGCCCGCGCGGTAATCGCTGTCGAGCAACTGCCGGCGGTACTTGTCGATCAGTGTGTCCAGCAGGTCGAGGCTGCTGTAGGCCTTGTCGATGACGGCACCGACGTGTTCGCCGGCGTAGTCGACCGCCTCGCAGAGCAATTGGGTGCGACCACCCGGAAAGTAGTGATAGGCCGAACCGCGCGGTGCCCCGCTGTGCTCGAGAACGTCCGAGATCGCGGTGGCATGAGCGCCCCGTTCCCGGATCAACAGCGCGGCGGAGATCACCATCCGCTCCCGTGGACTGCGCATCGCCACCCCTTTCGGCCTATGTATGATGCTATACATAAGTCCCCGGCGGGCGAAAGCTCTCGGCGTGAAATTGGCGGCCATCAGCCGCTGCCGCGGTTCGGGGTGGGCGGATCTGCGGCCACTTCACCCCCAGCGGCCCACAGCACCTCGAACAGGTTGCGGTGCATCTCGACGTACTCGAGGCTCTCGACCACCAAGGCGAAGTTCTCGCGCTTGGACGAAATCATCGTCGCCGACACATCGCCGAGGATCATCGACATCGTGAAGACGTACTCGGTGGGCACATACCGGGTGCGGCGGTAGTCGTCGTAGCTGGTGGGCCAGCCGCCGGGCAGGTCCTTCTCGGGTGGCCGCAGCACATGCAGCCACAACTGCCGCTCGCGCCGGCCGGCGATGTACTCCTCCATCGCCTCGACCCCCGGCACGCTCAACAGGTCGCGCATCGACAGCACGGCGCGCAGCGGCGAAGGCCAGTCCAGGGTCTCGAACAACGCCGTCCGGATACCGCTCGCGCCGTCCAGGTACCGCACCCGCGGCGTCGTGCCGGCCTTGGCATGAAAGGCGCGCAGTTGGGGCACTACCGATTCCAGTACCCGGCGCCGCTGCCCCCATTCGTCCAGCAGTCGCTGCGGATCTGCCGCTCGCACAATGGTTCTGGGGCGTCCCCTGGCTTGCGGATCCTCGCGATGGCTGCCCCCTTCGGTCAGTGACACCAACCCCCGCCGGGCCAAGCGCTTGGCGATGTCGTATGCGTTCGTGCGGCTGATCTTCGACGCCTCGGCGAGCTGGGCAATGGTCGCCGAGTCCGTGTTGAGCGCGGCCAGGTAGAAGCGGGCCTCCTTCGGCTCCAGCCCCGCTTCAACCAGCTCTGCCCACATGGCGTCCCTCCGTCAATGGGTGGCGGCCTTTTCGAAGGCCCTTTCCACGCCGACGCCGGTCAGGGATCGAACCTCCATTTCCGCCTGCTTGGCCGGATCCTCGGGCCGGCGTCGCCCGACGTAAGTGCCGATGATTCCCAGCGCGAACGCCAGCGGAATGCTGACGATGCCGGGGTTCGCCAGCGGAAACCACGCAAAGTCGTGGTGCGGGAACATCGCCGAGCGATTTCCGGATACCGCGGGCGAGAAGATGATCAGCACCAGGCAACTGAGCAACCCGCCGTAGATACTGAACACGGCACCGAGGGTGTTGAAGTTCTTCCAGAACAACGAATACAGCAGCGTGGGCAGGTTTGCCGACGCGGCGACGGCAAAGGCCAACGCCACCAGGAATGCCACATTCTGGCCCATCGCCAGGATTCCGAGAACGATGGCCAGGATGCCGATCACGACGACCATCGCCCGCGACACCCGAACCTGTTGTTCCTCGGATGCCACACCCCGTTTGATCACGCCGGCGTAGATGTCGTGGGCGAACGAGGTGGCCGCGGTGATCGCCAGGCCGGCCACCACCGCCAGGATCGTGGCGAATGCGACGGCGGCGATCACGCCGAGGAATACCGTTCCGCCGAGCTTGAATGCCAGCAACGGCGCGGCGGAGTTCTCCTTTCCGGCGGTCGCGAGGATCACGTCAGGCCCCACCAGCCAGGCGGCGCCGTAACCGATGGCCAACGAAAACAGGTAGAAGATTCCGATCAAACCGATCGCCCAGGTGACCGAGCGACGGGCCTGGATACCGGTGGGGACCGTGTAGAAGCGCATCAGCACGTGGGGCAGGCCGGCCGTTCCCAGCACCAGGGCGATCCCCAACGACAGGAAGTCCAGCCTGGTGATGTGAGTGGCGCCGTACTTGGCGCCCGGACCCAGGATGTCGCGACCGGCGACCGCCTCGTTGGCCGAATGGGCAACCACCGCTTGGGCATTGGTGAGCAGCCGGGAGAAGTCGCCGCGTACCGCGATCACGACCAGTGCGAACATGATCGCGGCTCCGGTCACCAGCAGAATGGCCTTCACCATCTGCACGTACGTGGTGCCCTTCATGCCGCCGATCAGCACGTAGGCGATCATCAACCCACCGACGACCGCGACCACCGTCGACTGACCGACCCGGCTGCGCACGTCGAGCAGCAATGCGACGAGCCCACCGGCGCCGGCCATCTGGGCGAGCAGGTAGAACAGCGAGACCGTGAGCGTCGACACGGCGGCGGCCATCCGGACCGGACGCTGCCGCAGCCGGAAGCTCAACACGTCGGCCATCGTGAAGCGGCCGGTGTTTCGCAGCATCTCGGCGACCAGGAGCAGTGCCACCAGCCATGCCACCAAAAAGCCGATCGAGTACAGGAATCCGTCGTAGCCGTAGATCGCGATGGCGCCGGACACGCCGAGGAACGAGGCCGCCGACAGGTAGTCACCGGCGATCGCAAATCCGTTTTGCGCCCCGGAGAACTCACCGCCGCCGGTGTAGAAATCACTGGGCCGCTTGGTGGTTCGACCGGCCCAGACCACCAAGGCCATCGAACCCGCGACGAACACCCCGAAGACCGCGATGTTGAGCAATGGATTACCGATGTTGGCGGCAGCCGCAAGGGTAGCGGTCACGCGCTCGCTCCTTCGAGTTCCTCGCGGATCTTGGCGGCCCGCGGATCGAGGGTCCGGCCGGCGAAACGCAGGTAGGCGACGGTAATTCCGAAGGTCGTGACGAACTGGCCAAAGCCAAGCAGCACACCGAGATTGATGTTGCCGAACACCCTGGTCGCCATCAACGAATGCGCATAGGTGGCCAGCAGCATGTAGGCCAGATACCAGGCGAGGAAGAACGCCGTCATCGGAAAGACGAATCGGCGCAACCGGTGCCGCAGATCCTGAAACTCCGGGCTGGCTTGCATGCGCACAAAGTCGTCTGGCCCCGGGACCACTCGCGCCGCACCGAGGCTTGCCGTGGCCGAATCATTGGCTGAATGGCCATTATTGGACCGCGGCAGCGGCGCCACAGGCGGAGTGGGTCCACGTTGCTGTTGGCTACTCGCTGTTGGCTGTGACACGTGAACCTCCGAATTCAGCACCAAGTGGCGTGTCGAAAAGTGTCGACTTAAAGATTGAACGGACCGAATAGTGTTGTGCATCACTATAAGTGGCTGATCACCGTCGGCAACTCATCAGTGAAAGCCTTTACCTATCACCTGGTTGGCAGAAACTTCCAGCGGCCATCGTTGTCGAGAATTGTCGACAATCGGCTTGAAATATCATCCAAGACAATACGATTGACAGCCAATGCGCGGTGAATAGAGTGGTCTTCACGGACCAGGCCAGACCGGAAGCATTGTCGATCGATCACAACAATCTCGAGAAGGGCCACGACATGTCATCACTTCACCTCCCGACAGTGGCTGTTGCCGCCGTGAACGCCGCGCCCGTCTTCCTCGACCTGCGAGCCAGCATCGACAAAGTCGAGGACTTGGTGGCAACCGCCGCCCGAGACGGAGCGCAGTTGGTCGTGTTCGGCGAGGCGTTTCTGGCCGGCTTCCCGGTCTGGAACGCCGTGCTGCCTCCGATCGATCAGCACGGATGGCACGAGCGCCTCGTCGCCGAGTCGATCGTCGTGCCCAGCCCCGAGACGCAGCGCCTCGGCCGCATCGCCCAAGCGAACAAGGTGACGTTGTCGGTCGGGGTAAACGAACGCAATCCCGATAGCCTGGGGCAACTCTGGAACTCGAACCTGGTGTTCGACCCGAGCGGGCGCCTGGTTAATCACCGTCGCAAGCTCGTGGCCACCTGGTACGAACGCCTCACCTGGTCACACGGAGACGCTCACGACCTGCGGCCGGTCGAGCTCGACGGGTGGTACCTGGGCGCGCTCATCTGTGGCGAAAACACCAACACGCTAGCGCGATTCACCCTGCTCGCCCAGGGGGAACGGCTGCACATCGCGACCTACCCGCCGGCGTGGCCGTTCGACGGCCGGTCCGAGGACTTCGACTACGACCTCTGCGAATTCATCCGGCTTCGCAGCGCTGCCCACGCGTTCGAGGGCAAGGTATTCGTCGTCGTCGCGGCCACGACACTGGACGACACGGCCGTAAGGGCGGTCGCCGGCGGTGACACCCGCATCGAAAAGGCCTTGACGGCAACACCTCCCGCCGCGATGGTGATCGGGCCCGACGGCCGGGTCGTGGCCGGTCCGATGACCCAGGCGGAGGGAATCCTGCACGCCGAAGTCGACCTGCGCAGGGAAGTCGTCGCCAAGCAAGCCCATGACATCGTCGGCACCTACAACCGTGCGGACATCTTCAGCCTGTCGGTCGACATGACGCGCCCGACCATCCTGCGCGCGAATCACCAGGCAAGCCAACCGAATCAGGCCGACTCGGTCACCGCGGACCGCGTGGTCGTCACGAACAATCTCGGCGCGGCCCCGACCGGCTAGTTGGTGATCCAGTCGCTGGAGCCGTCGTTCTTCTTGTACGACCCACCGCTGGAGTTCTTCACGATGATCGGATCCCCGGGACCGAAGTTGTCGAAGAACCACTTGGCGTTGCTGGGGCTGATGTTGATGCAGCCGTGGCTGACGTCGCGCTTGCCCTGGTCGTCCACCGACCACGGCGCGCTGTGCACGAAGTCGCCGACATTGTCGAACCGGACAGCCAGCTCGACGGTCACCTTGTAGCCGTAGGTCGAGTTGACGGGAACCCCGTAGGTCGAGGAATCCATCACCACCGAGGGCATCTTCTCTTGCACGTAGTAGGTGCCGTTGGGGGTTTGGTGGTTACCCGCCGTCATGCCCATCGACATCGGGATGGTCTTCTCCAGGGTGCCGTTGCGGGTCACCGTCAGTTGGTGCGTCGCGTCGTCGGCCGTGGCGATCAGTTGGTCTCCGGTCCGGAAGCTGGACTTGGTGCCGCCGGCGTCGATGTTGACCGCGGTGTTGGCGGGCCAGAAGTTGATCGGGCGCCAGCGCAGCTGGGTCGGGGTCATCCAGTAGAACTTGCCCGGGACCGGCGGGATCGACGAGACGTGCACGGCGGCCTGGGCGGCGCCGGCGTCATCGACCCGTCCCGGGAAGTTGATGATGATCGGCTGGGCGACGCCCACCATCGAGCCGGTCTTCGGGACGAACGTGGGCGGCCCGAACGGCGCGGTGCCGGTGAACGGGGTCGGGTCCTGCCCGTCGGCAGCACCGGCCGCGGCCGGCACGACGCCGGGCGGCGCCCACGGCGGCGGTGGCGGCGCGTCGCCGGGCGGCGGGGGCGGCAATCCGGGCAACGGCGGCAGCTCGAACGGCGGCGGAGGCGGCGCGGGGGGCGCGGCGACCACGTTCGGGTCGGCGGGAACCGGGTCCGGGTCGGCGAGTGCGGGGCCGGCGCCGAGCACCAGCACGGCGGCGACGCCGACTGCGTTCAGAGCCGCGAAGAGGCTTGCCCTCGTCCAGCCCGACATATGCGTACCTCCAGTCAGTTACTGGACCCCAGTGTGGCATAGCGACGCCACCAGCTACCTAATCCGGGCTGGCCGCGACACCGCTTTGGCCCGGGTTTAGGCCCGGTGAACTGCTTAGCTAGGAATCGCGTGAGCTTGCCGGAGCAACGTCCAGCATCCGCCGGTTGACCGCAATTCCGACCAGCGCGATCCCCATCAAACCCGCCGATGCGGTGAGCATCGTGGCCACGCTGTGCTCGTACAACAGGCCACCGGCAAGTGAGCCGGCCATGATGCCCACCTGGAACGCCGTCACGTACAGACCGGACGCGCCGTCGGGATCGTCGGCGCCGTTGCGCATCGCGGCGGATTGCATCATCGGCGACACCGCGGTGGCCATCGCGCCCCACAGCACGATCGCGGCGGTCCCGATCAGCGCGCTCGCCACGGTGGTGGTGCGATCGCCGAACGCCAGCGCGGTCAGCACCACGAACGCTACGGTCAACCCGGCCATGCACAGAATGATGGCGCCCCGGGGCCGCCGGTCCAGCGGCCGCGCCACCAGGGGCACCGACAGCAGGCCCGCCAAACCGTACGCAGCCAGCAGCCAGGCCTGGTTCGGTCCGCGCACGCCGACGACGTCGCGGATCACCACCGAGATGTACGTGTAGGAAACGAAGTGGCCGGTCACCGCGACCATCGCGAGCAGACTGACCGTGATCAACCACGGGTTGCGGTGGTGACGCGACCGCGGGCCGACGCAGGCCAGCTGGTCCTCGGTGAGCACCATTTGCGGCAGCATCGCCCGGGCCGCGATCGTCACGACGACGGCCGCGACCAACACACACACCACCGCCAGCCGCCAGCCCCACATCAGGCTCAACGCCGCCGTCAGCGGGCTACCGACCACCAGAGCCAGGCTGGTCCCGACATAGATGGAGGTCGTCGCGCGGCCCGCATGGCTGGCCGGCACCAGCCGGGTGGCGATCGGGGCGATCACCGCCCACAGCAGGCCGTGCGTGAACGCGCACAGCACGCGCCCGGCCGCCAGCACCCCGAAGGTGGGTGCCAGCGCCGAGATGGCCTGCGAGGCGGTCAGGCAGGTCAGACTGAGCAGCAGCGCGCGCCGGCGCGGCCAGTGGGCGGTCCAGCGCACCAGCGGAACCGTCGTCAGCGCCGCGACCAGCGCATACCAGGTCAGCAGGGTGCCGACGTAGACGACACTGACATGCAGGTCGCGGGAGATCGCGGACAGCGCGCCCACCGGCAGAATCTCGGCCGTGACATAGATGAAGGCCGCCGCTGCCAGCACCGCCAGCTGCACGGCGATCCGTGGCGTCCACGTTCGCGCGGTGGCGGCGGCTGTTCCGGTTTCGGCAGTCATGGCGTGGGATACGGTATCGGCCGGGTTCCCCAGTTCCTGGGTTGTCGTGCCTAATGCGATCACACTGCCTTACCGTACGCACCTCAACAACGGGTTCGGCCAACTTAGGACCGCAACACCGGTCTCAACTACGTCACCGATCAGGAACGAACGAGACGCGCGATGGCCGCGGACGCCTCGGCCAGCTTCTCGTCGGCGTCGCTGCCGCCCTCGGCGACGGCGCGGGTCACACAGTGTCCCAGGTGCTCGTCCAGCAGGTTCAGCGCCACCGACCGCATCGCGCTGTTCACGGCGCTGATCTGGGTAAGCACGTCGATGCAGTACTTGTCGTCCTCGATCATCTTGGCGATGCCGCGCACCTGGCCCTCGATGCGCCGCAGCCGCTTGGCGTAATTGTCCTTCTGCTGCGAGTATCCGTGTGGAGTCGTCATCTCAGCCTCTCTGCGGCGTGTCAAACCTCGATGATACCCTATACCCCAGCGGGGTATAACCCGTGAAATTGGCTTGTCATGTCCGCGCATACTTGATCAATGGCCCTGCACACCGACGCGGCAACAGCCGACATCAAGCCCCGTAGTCGTGACGTCACCGACGGTCTGGAGAAGACCGCCGCCCGGGGCATGCTGCGTGCCGTAGGCATGGGCGACGAAGACTTCGCCAAGCCGCAGATCGGCGTCGCCTCGTCCTGGAACGAGATCACGCCGTGCAACCTCTCGCTGGACCGGCTGGCCAAGGCGGTCAAGGACGGGGTGTTCGCCGCCGGCGGCTACCCGCTGGAATTCGGCACCATCTCGGTCTCCGACGGCATCTCGATGGGCCACGAAGGCATGCACTTCTCCCTGGTGTCACGCGAAGTGATCGCCGACAGCGTCGAGACCGTGATGCAGGCCGAACGACTCGACGGCTCGGTGCTGCTGGCCGGCTGCGACAAGTCGCTGCCCGGCATGCTGATGGCCGCCGCGCGCCTGGACCTGGCATCGGTGTTCCTCTACGCGGGCTCGATCCTGCCGGGCGTGGCCAAACTCTCCGACGGCAGCGAGCGCGAGGTGACGATCATCGACGCGTTCGAGGCCGTCGGCGCCTGCTCGCGCGGGTTGATGTCGCGCGAGGACGTCGACGCCATCGAGCGCGCGATCTGCCCCGGCGAGGGCGCGTGCGGCGGCATGTACACCGCGAACACCATGGCCAGCGCCGCCGAGGCGCTGGGCATGTCACTGCCCGGCAGTGCCGCCCCCCCGGCCACCGACCGCCGCCGCGATGGGTTCGCCCGGCGCAGCGGACAGGCCGTCATCGAACTGCTGCGCCGCGGCATCACCGCCCGCGACATCCTCACCAAGGAAGCCTTCGAGAACGCGATCGCGGTGGTGATGGCGTTCGGCGGCTCCACCAACGCGGTGCTGCACCTGCTGGCGATCGCGCATGAGGCCGAGGTCGCACTGACGCTCGATGACTTCAGCCGGATCGGGTCCAAGGTGCCGCACCTGGCCGACGTCAAGCCGTTCGGCCGGCACGTGATGTCGCACGTCGACCACATCGGCGGCGTCCCGGTGATGATGAAGGCGCTGCTGGACGCCGGGCTGCTGCACGGCGACTGCCTCACGGTGACCGGCCGCACCCTGGCCGAGAACCTGGCCGCCATCGAACCGCCCGATCCGGACGGCAAGGTGCTGCGCGCGCTGAGCGATCCGATCCACCCGACGGGTGGGATCACGATCCTGCGTGGGAGCCTGGCCCCGGAGGGGGCGGTGGTCAAGTCGGCCGGTTTCGACTCCGACGTGTTCGAAGGCACCGCAAGGGTTTTCGACGGCGAGCGGGCCGCCCTGGACGCGCTCGAAGACGGCACCATCACCAAGGGCGACGCGGTGGTGATCCGCTACGAGGGCCCCAAGGGCGGGCCCGGGATGCGCGAAATGCTGGCCATCACCGGGGCGATCAAGGGTGCCGGGCTCGGCAAGGACGTGCTGTTGCTCACCGACGGCCGGTTCTCCGGCGGAACCACCGGCCTGTGCGTGGGACACATCGCACCGGAGGCAGTGGACGCCGGGCCGATCGCATTCCTGCGCGACGGCGATCGGATCCGGCTCGATGTGGCCGGCGGCACGCTGGACGTGCTGGGCGACGCGACCGAATTCGCTTCTCGCCAAAGTGGTTTCACGCCTCCTGCGCCGCGTTACAAGACCGGCGTGCTGGCCAAGTACGTCAAGTTGGTTAGCTCGGCCGCGATCGGCGCGGTCTGCGGCTAACCGGTTTTCGCCGCTGTACGGGCGCGGTTCAGAGCTCTTTGACCAACGCGATGGCAAAGCCGTCCCAGTGCTTGGCTCCGACCGTCTGAATCACCGCGGTGTCCAGCTGCGCGTGCTCACCCATCAGCTGCAGCGTCTCACGGGTGGCGGCCACTTTCTCGTCATCGGAATCCGGTGACAGAATTTCGCCTTCCCGAATTACGTTGTCCACCACGATGAGTGCGCCGACGCGGGTCAGCTTGACCGCCCACTCCAGATACTTGGGATAGTTTTCCTTGTCGGCATCGATGAACACCAAGTCGAACGGGTCACCGTTCAGCGTCCGCAGGGTTTCCAGCGCGGGGCCGACGACCACCTGGACCCGATCGACGACGTCGGCCCGCTTCAGATTGGCGCAGGCGACGTCGGCGTGCTTGGACTCGAATTCCAGCGTCACCACCTGTCCGTCCGGGCCCACCGCACGCGCCAGCCAAATGGTGCTGAAACCACCGAGGGTGCCGATTTCGAGAATGCGGCGCGCCTGGATGGCACCGGCCAGCAGCGACAGGAACTTGCCCTGCTGCCACGACACCGCGATCTGCGGCAGACCGGCGGCGTTGCTGGCCTCCAGCGCCGCGGACAAGGCCGGATCGTCACCGATCACGGTGCTGTCCAAGAAGGCGTCGACGTCCTGCGGGGTGGGTTTGTCGGTCATGCGATCCACGCTAGCCGCACGCGGCGCCGGGCGCCGTCTCCCACCTGGTCGCACATCCAATCGATAACAGACACACCGCCGAGGCTTTACCAGATACCCGTATGGGGTATACATTAAGTGTGGCGGCCCGCTCGTCGGGCAGCCACGGAAGGTAACCACTGGATTGCGGTGAAACCAACCGGATCCCGTAACAGACAAGGGTGATACATATGGCGCACTACGACGAGGGGACCCAGCTGACTTGCGGTCACGAGGGATGCGGATGTCGCGTCCGTATCGAGGTCGCATGCCACTGCTCGGGCGCGAACGAGGACTACCGCTGCTCCTGCGGCGAGGCATTGGTGCCCGTCAAGTAAATCCAGCCGGCCGGTCGTCGCGTTCGACGTGCCTATCAGCGCCCGAACGCACGACCGGCCAGCTCGACCTCGGCGGTCAGCCGAACCGCGACCGCCGAGGCGCCGACCGCCACCGGGTATCGGCCCGGCTCGATCCGCCAGCTGCCGCCGTCGTAACGGGCGAGCAGGCGCGGATCCGCCGAGATCGTCACCCGGCACGTCGCACCCGGGTCCAACTCGACCCGCTCGAATCCCAGCAACCGCAGGCGTTGGTGAGTCAGATACAACTGTGGGACATCCGCCCCGCTGCGCTCGCCGGTGTTGGCTACGCTGAAACTCGCCGTGACGGTGTCACCGCCGGTGACCACCAAGTCGTAGTACTCAAAGCTGGTGTAGGACAGGCCATGACCGAATGCGAATAACGGCGTGTGCCCGTTACCGGCGAGCCACCGATAGCCGACCTCGGCTCCTTCGAAGTAGTCGATCGCGGTCGGTGTGCCGAACGCGGCGCCGAGGCCGGGCAGCTCCGGGCGCGGCGTCTGGTCCAGTCCGTCCGGAAACGTGATCGGCAGGCGCCCCGACGGATTCACTCGTCCGGCAACGATCTCCGCGATCGCCTGCCCGCCGGCCTGGCCCGGATACCACGCCTGCAGGATCGCGTTCGCCGAATCTCGCCACGGCATCACCACCGGGTTACCGGTCTCCAGCACCACCACCGTGTTCGGGTTGGCGGCCGCGACCGCGGCGATGACCTCATCCTGGCCCCACGGCAGCGACAAGTCGGCACCGTCGAAACCCTCGCCCTCGACCCGGATCCCGAACACGATCGCCACGTCGGCCCGGCGCGCGGCCAGCACCGCTTCGGCCGGACTGAGGCCGGGATCGAACTCGAGCTGCGCGTGGGGCAATTGCTTCCTGAGTTCCTCGACCGGGCTGGACGGCAACAGGTACAGATTTCGGGTGCCTCCGGTCAGACCCGCTCCCCCGATCGGGACCACCTGCGCATAGCCGCCGGGAGGAACGACGGCACTCGAGCCGCAGCCAGTCGGAACTCCCAGCTGCGCGTGGCCGCCGATCACGGCGATGCGGGCATCGGGTGCCAGCGGCAGCACCCCGCGGTTCTGCAACAGCACGGTGCCCTGGCGGGCGATCTGCAGCGCAATCTCGTTGTGGGCAGCCATATCCGGCTCGGGAGCGGCCCGGTCGATACCGACCGCGAACATCGAACGCAGGATCCGCCGAACCATGTCGGACAGGCGCTCTTTGGGCAGTTTGCCGTCGGCGTAGGCGGACCGCAGCGGTTCGGTGAATGCCTCCGCACCCCAGAACACGGTGTCGATCTGGGCGCCACATTCCTGGTCCAGGCCGGACAGCGCGCACTCCCAGCTGGGCGTGGCGCCCCAGTCGGACATGACCCAACCCCGATATCCCCAAGCGTCTTTCAGGATGTCGTTGATCAGCAGCCCGTTCGCCGAGGCATAGTCACCGTTGACCTTGTTGTAGGCGGTCATCACGGCGCCGGGGGCAGACCGCTCGATCGCGATCTCAAAGGCCAGCAGGTCGGACTCGCGATGCGCGTCGGGGTCGATCATCGCGTTCAGCCAATGCCGATTGGTCTCGTTGCAGTTCAGCGAGTAATGCTTGACGGTCGAGATCACGCCCTGCTGCTGGATTCCGTTGACGGATTCGGCGGTGATTGTGGCCGTCAAAAGCGGGTCTTCCGAGACGTATTCGAAGTTGCGGCCGTTGCGCGGGTCGCGCGCCAGGTTCATCGCGCCCGCCAGTTGCACGTTGAATCCACGGCTGCGCGCCTCGCGGCCGATCACGGAGCCGGCGGCATGCGCCAGCGCCGGATCGAAACCGGCGGCCAGCGCCAGGCCGGCCGGCAGCGCGGTCGCGGTGTCACCGGCGCGGTAGCCGGGATTGGTGACGCCGAGCCCGGCATCGCTCATCCGCAGCGCCGGGATACCGAGTCGTGGAATACCCGGCACGTAGCCGGCACTCATCGGGGTGCCGGGCGGGATGCGGTCGTCCGGCAGTGGCCACAATTCCGACATCCCCATCACCGCGACCAGCAACGTGAAGCGTTCGTCGTCGGTCATCCGGCTTTCGACGTCACGGGCCCGGGCGTCCGGGTCGGCTAATTCGCCCATTTCACACCTTCTTTGGCGTACACCACCCGCAGCACGTGCCCGAGCTCCGGCCCCATCACCAACGCCGTCAGCGAGCAGAGCGTGTCGACGAACTCCGGACCGTGCGCCGGCTGCGCCTGGCACAGGTGATGTGCCACTTCGTGCAGTACCACCAGCTCGCGCAGTGCCCAGTCGGCAGTGCGCCGGTCAGGAACCGCGATAATGCCTGTGTCCTCGTAGTTTTCGTAATGAGCCGCGGTGGCGGCCCGCCGCGCGCGCACTCTCAGTGGCGCCACCTCGGGCCACCGCTCGCGTACCGCCGGCAGTGCAAGCACCTGGTCAACATAGCGCTGCACTGAGGCCACCGAGCCGAATCGCGCTTCAGGCGGCAGCGTCAATTGGGTGCCGAAGAACTCCACGGTCGACGATCGGTGCTCGGCGGCACGGTCGAACAACGTGCGGACGAACTCCTCGGCCGCATACACCTTGGCGCGCTGGGTATCCCGCTGCGGCGCCTCCCCGGCGGTCACGTGCCCAGCGCGCTCCGCGCTCCGGGCAGCTCGGTACTGTTGCCGAGCCGCGCCCGCTTGCCGGCCCGATCGCCCGCGCGCCGCGCCGCCGACGAATATCCTGCTGTCGCCCGGCTGACCTGGTATGTGCCGCGCGCCTTGGACGCCTTGCGATAGTGATCGTGCAGCTCGATATCTTTGTCCCGCAATGCGATAGCGGTTCCTGGCCGACGGCTGCTGTCCTTGGTGGCCTCGCGCCGGGCCTCTTCGCGCGCCTCGCTCAGCCGGTGGCCGATGCGTGCCCCGAAGGCCAACTGGAAGTTCAGCCGAGCGGTGATCGTCGGGGTGGGCCGGTGCGCGCCCGAGGCAAGGTAGGCATCCGAGGCGCGCACCATCTGAACGACCAGGCTGGCGTAGAGGGCGTGGCTGGCGTCGATGTCCTCGGCGAACCCGTAGGCGTAGACGAACGTCGAATTCGACGCCACATCGCAGCGCACGTCGTTGGCCGATGCGATCAGTACGAATAGCTGCACGTAGGTCCGCAACCCCTTGGTGCCGGCCGCCCCGATCGTGATGGTCCGCTGCGTCGGCGCCTGGGCCGCCGAGCGGTTGGACGAATGCGAACGGGCGACCGCCAAGTCGATGGACGCCGCCGTCGCCAACCGTTGCGCGGCCGTCATGAAGGCATCGGCCTCGTGCGCGTTGTCGGTGCCCTCGGCCTGACGCAGCAGCGCGGCGATGCGCGCCAACATTTTGTCGTCAGTCATAGCGCCGCTCCTCTTCATCGCTCCGCTCTGCATCGTCGCCGGCGCGGGTCATAGCGCCAAACTACGGGAGCATCCCGACAATTCGCTCAACGCTCACAGACGCTCGGTGATCCAGGCGACGACGTCGTCGAGCACCTGATCCTGCTCCGGTTCGTTGAAGACCTCGTGGTAGAGCCCCGGGTAGACCTTCAGCGTGACGTCGGTGGATCCCACGCATTCGACCAGCCGACGACTTCCGGCGACGGGCACCAGCCGGTCGCATTCGCCGTGCACCACCAGCAGCGGAGCGGTCAGGGCCGGCGCGCGCTGCGGCATGGTCTCGCTGACTTCCAGCATCGCCCGGCCGACACCGAACGGGATCTTTCCGTGGTAGACGAGCGGGTCGGCTTTGTAGGCGGCCACCACGGCGGGATCACGGGAGATGGCGTCGACGTCGAGGTCCTGCACCGGCACGCCGGGCAGCACCGAGCCGAGGACTTTGGCGGCGAACGCCACCAGCCCGGGCACCGCGTCCTGGGCAGCCACCACCGGCCCGGACAGCACCATCAGGTCGTAGTTGTCCGGGCGCTCGACGCCGTAGGCGAAGACGATGCCGCCGCCCATGCTGTGCCCGAGCACGATGGTTTTGAGGCCGGGGTGTTCGCGGGTGGCAATACCGACCAGGGTGTCGAAGTCGGCCGTGTATTCCGACACGTCGCGCACCAGCATGCGTTTGCCGCCGGAGCGGCCGTGCCCGCGGTGATCCAGCGCGTAGGTGACCAGTCCGGCCTGTTCGAAGCGCTGAGCGACATGGTCGTAGCGGCGGGCATATTCGCCGAGACCGTGCGACAGCACCACCACGGCCCGCGGCGGGGTATCCGGCGTCCAGACGTCGTACACGATACGGACGCCGCCGAGGCCGTCGAAGTTCCGTTCAGTGCGGGTCACGGGTCGTCCTAGTCATTAGGGGCAGCGTAATGGCTCCTGCGCCTGTGTTGTCCGAGGCGCTGCGTAGGCTCAGTCGGGTGAGCGTGCTCGCGGAGAATTGCGGCGATGCAGAAAACCCCGCCACGGGCGGGGGCCACGACGATTTCTCGGCTCATGCGGAGCCGTATCGCCGCGAGCTGCTGGCGCACTGCTACCGGATGACCGGCTCCCTGCATGACGCGGAGGACCTGGTGCAGGAGACCCTGTTGCGGGCGTGGAAGGCCTACGACCGGTTCGAAGGCAAGTCCTCGATTCGCACCTGGCTGCACCGCATCGCCACCAACACCTGCCTGACCGCGCTGGAGGGCCGCTCGCGACGGCCGCTGCCCACCGGGCTCGGCGGGCCCAGCTCGGACCCGACCGCCGAACTGGCGGAACGCCGTGAGGTGCCCTGGCTGGAACCGCTGCCCGACATGACCGAGGATCCGGCCGACCCGTCGGTGATCGTGGGCTCGCGCGAGTCGGTGCGGTTGGCATTTGTCGCTGCGCTGCAGCACCTCTCACCGCGGCAGCGAGCGGTGCTGCTGTTGCGCGACGTGCTGCAGTGGAAGTCCGCCGAGGTGGCCGACGCGATCGGTACCACCCCGACCGCGGTCAACAGCCTGCTGCAGCGGGCCCGGACCCAGCTGGAAACCGTCGGGCCCAGCACGAATGACCGCCTGACGCCGCCGGATTCGTCCGAAGCGCAGGACCTGCTGGCCCGCTACATCGCAGCCTTCGAGTCCTACGACATCGACCGGCTGGTCGAGCTGTTCACCGCCGAGGCGGTGTGGGAGATGCCACCGTACACCGGTTGGTATCAAGGCCCGCGGGCCATCATCACCCTGATTCATCAGCAGTGCCCCGCCGAACACCCCGGCGACATGCGGATGATCCCGCTGATCGCCAACGGGCAGCCCGCCGCGGCGATGTACATGCGGGCCGGCGCGCAGCACGTGCCGTTCCAGCTGCACGTGCTCGATGTCGGCACCGACGGGGTGTCGCATGTGGTTGCATTTCTGGACGACACTTTGTTCACGAAGTTCGGGCTGCCCCGCTCCCTGTGACGGGGCGGACCCCGATCCGAGAAGGGTTGCGCCCATGACGGAATCCCCCAGCATCACGCCGGTGTCCGGCAAGCCGCTCTTGTTGTTGGGCGGCTTCGATATCGGCGACCTCGGCTATGTCACCGAAGAGTTCTTCGTCTCGGGCACGGCCACGTCGTACGCGCCGGCCTCGGAATTGCAGCCCGACGGCCGTTGGACCGTAACACCTTCCGGCACCGTCGATTACACGACCCGGGTCGTGGTGCTCACGCCGTCTGATCCGGCGCGGTTCAACGGGACCGTGCTGGTCGAGTGGCTCAACGTCAGTGGCGGCATCGACGCACCGGCGGTGTGGATGATGGCGCACCGCGAAATCATCCGGTCGGGCTACGCCTACGTCGCGGTCTCCGCGCAGAAGGTCGGGGTGGACGGCGGTGCCAGTTTGCTCGGTTTCGACATGTCGCTCAAGAGCCAGGACCCGACGCGCTATGCGGCACTGAGTCACCCAGGCGATGCGTTCAGCTTCGACATCTTCTCGCAGACCGGCGAGCTGGCCCGCAGTGCCGACATCCTGCGCGGCCTGCGGCCTGAACACGTTGTCGCCCTGGGCGAATCGCAATCGGCGATGTTCCTGACCACCTACGTCAACGCGGTCGATCCGCTGGCTGGAGTCTACGACGGCTTCTTGGTGCATTCGCGATTCGCTTCCGCCGCACCGCTGGACGGCGGCTCGGTCCTTGACGAATTTCAGGTGAACGTGCCCCAAGCCGTCAACTTCCGCGCCGACCTGCGCGTGCCGCTGCTGACGATCATCACCGAAACCGACCTGTTCGGCGCCGTGCGGCATGGCTACTACTTCGCCCGGCAACCCGACAACGAGCGGTTGCGGGTCTGGGAGATCGCCGGTGCCGCGCACGCCGACAACTACACGATCCAGGTGGCACCGATCGACAGCGGCTCGGCGCCACTGCAGGACATCCTGGCCGCCTATGCACCCACCAACATGCTGATGGGCCAGCAACTCGACCATTACATCAATTTCGCGCCGCAGCATCACTATGTCGTACAAGCGGCGATCGCGGCGCTGACCACTTGGGTCCGGACCGGTCACGCAGCGCCGGCTGCCCCTCCCCTTGAGATGAGCGAAGCCGAACTGCCCCAACCGATTCTGGATCGCAACGGCCTCACACGCGGCGGCCTGCGGACGCCGTGGGTAGACGTGCCGCTGGCCCGGACGTCGGGGGACGGCGCCTGGGACAACGCGCCGCAGAACGTGATGTCGGCGATCTTCGGTTCGGGCGAGCCTTTCGACGAGGCCACCGTGCGGCGGCTCTACCCGGGCGGGGCCGCGCAGTACCTGGGCAGTTTCATGACGGCGCTGGATGCGGCCATCCGGTCCGGCTTCATCCTGCCCGCAGACCGTGCCGAGATCCTCGAGCTGGCCAGCGCCACCTACCCCGGCGACGATTCCTGAAGTCCGCGTTCATCTTTCGCCGGCCAGCACGTCGCGCACCGCGGCGTCGACGGTGCTCAGCACCTCGGGGTCGATGCCCGAGCGGCCACGCACCAGGATCGAGGCGGCATTGGGCGCCGGCAGGCCCTCGGCCGGGCACACGCCATCGGGAAGCTTGTCGATCTTCGGCAGCAGAGCCAACCCGAGACCCGAGCGCACCGCCGCGTAAAGCCCGGCCAGATCACCACATTCGGCCACCACCTCGTAGTCGACTCGATGCTTCTCGAGCAGCGCGAAGGCCGGCTCGCGCAGGGTGCACGGTTCGGCATAGATCACCAATGGCAGTGGCCCTGCCTGCTGAAAACTGAATGTCCGCGCTGAAACCCATTGCAGCTGAACGATTCCCGAAGCATTAGCACGATCCAGCCCGGATCCGTCGAGCATGATCGCCAAGTCCACCAGCCCGCGGTCGATCGCGTCCGCCAGGGAAACGTTGCGGTCCAGCCGGAATCGCGGCCGTCGGTCGGGCAGGCGTTCGCGCAGTACGCGGGTCAGGGCGGGCAGCATCACGTCGGCGCCGTGCTCGGTGGCGCCGACCGTAAGCACCTTCTGTTCGGTCGCGCCGAGATCGTCGAGCGCCGCGTCGTGTGCGGCCAGAATCGTGCGTGCATGCCGCAGCACCCGCTGACCCATCTCGGTGAACAAGACGCCTCGCCCGGAGCGCTCCACCACGGGCGCGCCGACCACACTCTCGACTTTTCGCAAGTGCTGACTGACCGCGGACTGACTCAGGTGCAGCGCGGCGGCCGCGCGGTGAAATCCGCCACAGTCGGCCACCGCGACGAGGCTGCGCAGCGGCGCGATTTCGAGTACCTGGGCCATCCCGTCACCCTAGTTCGATCAGGATAAATGATCAATTATTCAGGTTTGAGCGGTAAATACGCGCCCAACTGGCTTTAATCGATAAGCAATCGTAATCGGTTCTGA
The DNA here is from genome assembly GCF_039023525.1 of Mycobacterium sp. 050272. Taxonomy (NCBI): domain Bacteria; kingdom Bacillati; phylum Actinomycetota; class Actinomycetes; order Mycobacteriales; family Mycobacteriaceae; genus Mycobacterium; species Mycobacterium sp. 050272. The sequence goes on from NZ_JBCHKV010000001.1 coordinate 753,669, forward strand.
TCGCCAAAAATCGTTGGACGTAATAGGTGGCCGTTCGCAAGCATGGGGGCATGCACCTGCCACGCATGCCCTTGAGTACCGCTTCGGCGGTGACGTTGACCTATGCGATCGGGTATCCCATCGGCGCCCTGGCGGTGGCCGAGATGACCCCGATGGCCGTGCTGGTGCTGCGCTTCGGATTCGCCGCCGTCATCCTCGCGGCGTGGGCCCTGCTGGCCCGGGCGTCGTGGCCACGCGGCGCGCAGTTCGGTCATGTCATCGTCGCGGGCCTGCTGATCCAGGCCGTGCAGTTCTGCTGCCTGTACGAGGCCTTGCTGCTCGGGGCGTCCGCGGTGCTCTGCGCGGTGGTGATCGCGATGAATCCCGTGATGACGGCCATCCTGGCCACGCTGTTCCTGCGCGAGCCGCTTGGCCGGCTGCGGATCGTCGCCCTGGTTCTCGGCGTCGCCGCGGTACTCGCCGCCTGTGCGCGGAGACTGATGGGCATGCACGGCGTCGACCCAGTCATGTTGCTGCTTTTGCTTGGGCTGCTTGGCCTTTCGGCTGGCGGGGTGTATCAGCAGCGGTTCTGCAAGGGCGTCGACTTCCGCACGATGAGTGCAGTGCAAAACTCCGTGGCGTTCATTCCCGCGGCGGCGCTCGCGCTGCTAACACCGTTCGCCGTGCACGATGCGGGCAAAGCCGCGGCCGCGATCGCGGCCATGGTGCTGTTCAATGCGACGCTCGCGGTCAGCATTTACCTGCGCGCCATCAGCATTCACGGAGCGGCGGCGGTGGCGATGCTGTTCGCGATCATCCCGGCGGCCGCCGCGGTGCTGAGCTGGCTGATGCTGGGTCAGCGCCCGGACGTCGGAGTCGCGATCGGACTGCTCGTCGGTGGCCTGGCATGCTGGCTGAACAGCCGGGCCGCCGACCGGCACCGCGGCGTGCAGACACCAAGCCCCGAGCGGGAATTCGCGCCCGCGGCACGCAACATGGTGGGTTGCACAGCGGCCGAGTAGTGACGGCGATCGCCGTTGGCGGCGGATAAACTTGTCGTACTCGGTGGCGAGGATGTTGTTATGTCGTTGACCGCATCTGCTGAGGCTGTGGTGTCGTGCCCGCCGGATCGCCTGGGGGTGTTGTTCGAGGAGTTGGCGGAGTTGGCCGGTCAGCGCAATGCCCTTGATGGGCGCATCGTGCAGATCGCCGCGGAGATCGAGCGCGACGAGTTGTGCGGGGCCACCGGTGCGCGCTCGGTGGCGGCACTGCTGGGCTGGAAGCTGGCCTTGTCCTCGGCCAATGCCCACACGATCACCACGATCGCGGGCCGGCTCGCGGAATTCCCGCGGTGTGCGGCGGGGATGGCCGAGGGTCGGTTGTCGCTGGATCAGGTCGGGGTGATCGCCGCCGGCGCGGGTGCGGGATCTGATGCGCACTATGCGGCGCTGGCCGCGGTGGCCACGGTCAGCCAGCTGCGCACCGCGGTCACACTGGAACCACGACCCGACCCCGAACCCGATGCGGCCCGGCCGGACCCGCAAGCCTCGATCACCCAGAGTTCCGATGAACGCTTCAGCTGCTACCGGATCACACTCCCGCACCTGGATGCCGCGAAGTTCGACGCCGCCTTGGCCTCACACCGCGACGCGCTTGTCGCCGAATGGAAACGCGATCACCCCGATGGTGGGGGCGCTTCGGATCAGCGGCCCCCGCTGCCGAACACCATCGACGCGTTCATGCGCCTGATCGAGACGGGCTGGGATAGTGAGGCGGCCCGCCGCCCGCACGGCCAGCACACCACCGTGGTCGTGCACCTCGACGTTGCCCAGCGTGCCGCGGCGCTGCATCTGGGTCCGCTGCTGTCCGACGCCGAACGCCAATACCTGACCTGTGATGCCACCTGCGAGGTCTGGTTCGAACGCGACGGCGAACTCATCGGCGCCGGACGCACCACCCGGGTGATCAACCGGCGGCTGCGCCGCGCCCTTGAGCACCGCGACCGCAGCTGCGCGATCCCCGGCTGCGGGGCCACCCGCGGCCTGCACGCCCACCACCTCGTGCACTGGGAAGACGGCGGCCCCACCGAACTAGCCAACCTGGTCCTGGTATGCCCGTACCACCACCGGCTGCACCACCGCGGCGTCATCACCCTCACCGGACCCGCCGACCACCTCACCATCACCGACGAGGACGGCCAACCACTGCGCCCAGGATCACTGGCGCGCCCACCCACCCAACCCCCACCCGACGTCCCACCATGCCCCGGACCCACCGGCGAACGCGCCCACTGGTGGTGGTATGACCCCTTCCAACCCCAACCACCCACCAACTAGGTGGTCACCTAAGCCGGGCTCCGTCGGCACGGTACCGCGGCCTAAACAGATTGCGGCATGGATGAATGCGCTGATACACGGGCCGCTAGCCGACGAGCAGGCGACTGTCCGGTAACGGGCCTTCGACCGAACGGACCAAACCGGCACCGGTGATCAGCGGCAGGTCGAGTGCGGACAGCAGTCCGGGCGCGGCCGCGCACACCGCGGGGATGGCGTTGACCATGCGCGAGGAGCCCGCGATGCGCGCACCCAGATCGTGATCGTGGTCCTCGGCCATTTCGAATTCGCAGCGCATAGTCGGCGAGCCCTCGATTTCGACGCGGTAGACACCGCGGCCCGACGCCAGTCCGAAGCCGAGGTCTTTCGGCGGAAGACTGATGTGCGGTTGGGGCCAGTCTCCGGCGATGTCGTCGCGCATCCGCGTCACGTGGTCGACGCCGAAAGTCGGCTTCTCCCCGACGTATCCGGTCAGGGTCGAGCGCATCGCGGCGATCGTTCCGGCCTCGATGTGCCCGGTGGGGGTGTCGAACGACTCGGTCGCGGGGACGCGTTCGTTGCTCTCCTCGATGTTGTCGATTTTGACGCCCAGCCCCGCGGCGAGTTGGTGCAGCACCGGTCCCCAGCCGAAGGTGAATACCCCCGGCTGCGCGGCGAACGCCTGATACTCCGGAGGCTTACCGAAACCGAGGATCTCGTACACCGCCGCCTGGTCCGGGTAGGTGGCGTAGTTGAACATCTCCGTCACCCGCACCGATTCGATGACCCGCGACACTCCGGTAAGCACCAGCGGCAGAACATCATTGGCGAAGCCGGAGTCAATGCCGGTGGTGAGGAACGACACCCCGCCCTCCAACGCGGCCCGGCGCAGCGGATCGGTGAAGGCCCTGTCGACGGCGTCGGGAAAGACCAGCGGCACCACCGAACAGGACACCACGTTCTTACCGGACCGCAGGATCGACACCATGTCCTCGACAGCCTCCAGCGGGCGCAGGTTCGCGCCGGCGGCGTAGACCACCGCGTCGGCGTCGCCCGCGAGCAGTGGCGCCGGGTCCTGGGTGGCCAGCACGCCGACGGGCGCGATTCCGCACAGTTCCCCGGCGTCGCGGCCCGCCTTGGCGTCGCTGTGCACCACGAGATCGGTCAGTTCCAGCTCGGGGTGGTCGATCACGGCCCGCAAGGCGATGACGCCCATCGAGCCCGGCCCCCAGACTCCCACCTTCAGCACGACTGTTCTCCTAATATTAGGACGAGGGTTCTTACAGTTTGGACGGATGCTAGGGAGCTGGGTATGGGTACGTCAACCGCCAAGTCACCGCCCACCGCGCGGGTGATGGACGTGCTTGCCACGCTCGCGGATTCGCCGGACGGGCGAACCTCGGCCGAGCTGGCGAAGACTTGCAGAATCAGCACCTCGACCTGCGCGCTGGTGCTGGCCGAGCTGGAACGCCGGTCCTGGGTCACCCGGCGCGAGGACCGCCGCTTCTGCCTGGGCAGCGGATTGTTCGGACTGGTGCACGGGCTGCGAACGCAGTTCCCCCTGCTGGACCGTGGCCGCGACGCACTGGCCTTCCTGCACCACACCCTCGGCGCGGGCTGCTCGATGTCGAAGATCGGCGGCCGGCACCTGACCACCGTCGACGCGGTGGGCCATGGCACCGACGGCGCGCATGCCGTCGGCCAGCGCTTCCCGATCGATCCCCCGTTCGGCCTGGTCGCGATGGCCTGGCACGACGATGACTTCGTCGCTGCCTGGCTGCACCGGGTGACGCCGCGGCTGACCCGCGACGAAATCGCGCAGCATCAACGGGTACTCGCCGACATCCGATCCCGCGGCTACGGCGCCTGGCGGTTCGACGACACGCACCAGTCGCTGCACCATCGGCTGACTGGGCTGCTCGCGTCGCTGGAGCCGACCGCACACCTCACCCGGCAACTCACCACGCTGATGACGATGGTGACGCTGCAATCCGTCACCGACACGCTTGAGAACGAGTTAGCATCAACAGAATTCGTCGTGCTGCCGATCTTCGGCCAGAACGGGCAGCCGGAGTACCAGATCGAGATCCACCTGGGCGGCCCGGCCGATTTGACGCTGCCCGCACTCGACGCCGCGCTGCAGCACGCGCAGCGACTGCTCGGCGCGCAGGTGTGATTACGCTGAAGTCATGCCTGCCAACTCCGAGATTCGGCGCGCGGCTGACCGGGCTGTCACCACGACGCCGTGGCTGGAATCCAGACATTCGTTTTCATTCGGCGATCACTACGAGCCGGATAACACCCACCACGGACTGCTAGTGGTGAACAACGACGACGTCGTGGCGCCGCGCAGCGGATTCGACACCCACCCGCATCGCGACATGGAGATCGTGACATGGGTACTGGAAGGCGAATTGACACACCAGGATTCGGCCGGCAACCACGGCCTGATCTATCCCGGACTGGCGCAGCGCATGTCGGCGGGCAGCGGGATCCTGCATTCGGAGAAGAATGATTCGCTTACGCAGCCAGTGCATTTCATCCAGATGTGGGTCATCCCCGACGAATCGGGAATACCGCCGAGCTATCAGCAGCATGAGATCGGGCACATCGGCACCGAACTCGTGACCATCGCCTCGGGCATCCCAGGGCGCGACGCGGCGATCTCGCTGCACAACCGCGCTGCGGCCCTGCACGGCGCCCGGCTGCAACCCGGCGACACCGTCACCACCCCCGCCGCCGCCTATCTGCACATCTTCGTGCCGCGCGGCCGGCTGACCCTGGACGGGTCCGATCAACTCGCCGAAGGCGATGCGGCCCGCGTCACAGACGGTGACGGCTCGCGGCTGACGGCGATCGAGCCGACGGAGCTGCTGATCTGGGAGATGCACGCAAAGTTGGGCGGCTAGACCAATAGAGTGGGCGTGACAGACGGGAGCTGGGATGTCGAAAGGCCAACCGCGCCACGCGGTGCCGAATCCAAGGCGAAACGCGAGAGCCCTGAGGACCGTGCGGTTCTGGGCGCTGCCGATCGGCGCCACGCTGGCCCTCATGTCGGCGCTGTGTGCGCTATATCTGGGTGGCATCTTGAATCCCACCACCAACCTGCGCCACTTCCCGATCGCGGTGGTGAACGAGGACGCCGGAACCGCAGGCCCGAAGATCGTCGACGGACTGGTGTCCGCGCTGGACAAGAACAAATTCGACATCCGCGTGGTGTCCCACGACGAGGCCAAACGGCTGCTGGACCGGGCGCAGGTGTATGGCGAATTGGTCATTCCGCCGACGTTCTCGTCGAGTTTGCGCGAGTACGGCGAGAGCGCGGTGATGCCGGCCAAGGCCGAGCGGCCTTCGGTCACGATCTTCACCAACCCGCGCGCCGGCACGCTGGGCGCCGGCATCGCCGGACAGACCCTGAACCAGGCCATGACTGTTGCCAATACCAAAGTAGGACAATATCTTTCGTCACAAGTCGCGGAGCAGACCGGCGGTGCGCCGTTGACCGGAGCGTCGCAGGCGGGACTGGCCAGCCCCATCGACATCAAATCGGCCGTGTACAACCCGCTACCCAACGGCACGGGTAACGGCCTGTCGGCGTTCTACTACGCATTGCTGTTGTTGCTGGCAGGGTTCACCGGCAGCATCGTGGTGTCGACCTTGGTGGACTCATTGCTCGGGTACGTGCCGGCCGAATGGGGGCCGGTGTATCGATTTGCCGAGCAGGCCAACATCTCTCGCTTCCGCACCTTATTGGTGAAGTGGGGCATCATGCTGGTGCTGGCGTTGCTGACGTCGGGTGTCTACCTGGCCATTGCGCACGGGCTCGGCATGCCCATCACGCTCGGCTGGGAGTTGTGGGCCTATGGGGTATTCGCGATCGTCGCGGTCGGCGTGACGTCGAGTTCGCTGATCGCGGTGCTGGGTTCGATGGGTCTGCTGTTCAGCATGCTGGTTTTCGTGATCCTCGGCTTGCCGTCGGCGGGCGCCACCGTCCCGCTGGAGGCGGTGCCGCCGTTCTTTCGCTGGCTGGCCGAGTTTGAGCCGATGCACCAGGTGTTCCTGGGCGTGCGGTCGCTGTTGTATCTCAACGGCGACGGGGAGGCCGGCCTCACGCAGGCGTTGTTGATGACGTCGATCGGGCTGGTGATCGGCCTGCTGGTGGGCGGCATCATCACCCGCATGTACGACCGCAGCGGCTTCCACCGGATTCCCGGCGCGATCGGCGTGGCAATCGCCGAGGTGCACCAATCCCAACACCAGGCGAGCAAGGCCGGTAAGCACGAGAGTTCGAGCCAGGCCGCCGACGCCCAATCCGGCCACCCGGAACCCAGCGAGCCCGATGCCGAAAGCGTAAGCGAGCAAACGTAATTCGGGCGCGGCCTAAGTGTCACACGTTTGTTATTTATGTTGACAGTGTGGCCAATGTGACTGATGCTGTGAGTGTTGCATCCACATAAGGGCCGAAAGGGCTGCCGTGCTGACACGACGCACCAGGTTGCGCCGACTGGCGGCAAGCCTCACGACGATGTTCGCCTGCACCCTGGTGACCGGAACCGTCGCACCGCCTGTCGCGCACGCCGCGGATGCCCGCGAGTTGCTCGCCAGCGCGATCGGCGCCACCAAGGGCTCGTATCTGGTGTACAACTTCGGTCCCGGCCACCCCACGCCGCTGATGGACGCCAGCGGCCGATGGTACGAGATGAACAACGGCGGCCACCTGATGATCATCAAGAACGCGGCCGAACGCTTGGCGCCGCATCTGTTGGTCGACACCCACCGAGGAGACCAGGCGCGCTGCGAGAACAACCCCGGAGCCCGCACCGGCGAAGGCCTGTGGCAGGCCTCCGAGCTCTACGCGCCGCTGCAGGCATGGCAGCGGATGGGGCAGCCGACCATCGCGATCAACGCCAACTTTTTCGACGTGCGCGGGCAGAAGGCGGGTTCGTGGCGTCAGACCGGCTGCAGCTCACCGCTGGGTGCGTTCGTGGACAACACGAACGGGCAAGGCCGCGCCAACCAGGCTGTTACCGGTACCGCGGCCTACCCCGGCAAGCAGGGGCTGTCGGGCGGTGGCGAGAGTTGGTCCTCGCTGACCACGATGATCCTGCCGACCGGTGGAGCGCCGTACGTGGTGTGGCCGCGCAGCAAGAACGACTACGACGCCGCCACCCCGGTGGTCGCCGACCTGCTGAACAAGAATGAGAAGTTTGTTGCGGTGTCCGGGATCGGACTGCTGGCCCCGGGCCAGACCCAACAGCTGCACGACGGCGGCCCCAGCGCGGCCCGCACCGCGTTGGCCTACGTCAAGCAACGCGACGAGATGTACATCTTCGAGGGCGGCAGCTACACGCCGGACAACATGCAGGACTTGTTCCGCGGACTGGGCAGTGATACCGCGATCCTGCTGGACGGCGGCGGGTCCTCGGCGATCGTGCTACGGCGCGACACCGGCGGCATGTGGGCCGGCGCGGGTTCGCCGCGTGGGTCGTGCGATACCCGTCAGGTGCTGTGCGACTCCCACGAGCGCGCCCTGCCCAGCTGGCTGGCCTTCAACTAAATATCCTCAACGGCAACGGTTTTCGCCTCAGCAGCGCCGTACCGGAAGATCAACAGGCTCGCCGCCACCACGGCCGCCGTCAACGCGAACACCGGCGCGATGACGAACCGCGACAGCGTGGCGCCGAGAAAAGCACCGGCGCACATCGTGAAAATCACGCTGAAGCGCAGCTTTTGACGCTCGCCGGTGCCACCGGAGAGCCGACTGTCCAGACCGAGGCTGACGATCGTCGACGTCAAGACGGTCGTCGACAGTTCCTGGATGCCGAACTGGCGGGCACTCGAATGCTGCAGACCGAATGTCACCGTGAGGAAGCCGATCATGATCAGCTTCGTGTTGTCGTGATAGTGCAGCACGCCCGCGCCCGCCAGGATCGACAAGGTAAGCAGCAGCAGGATTTCCGTGGCCAGCACGGTCGTGATCCACGGGCGGGCCCGCTCACCGAAATACCGTTGCAGGCGCCCGCTGAGGATCGTGGTGGTGACGAAGGTGGGCAGCGCCACCGACACCGCCGTCAGGTCGATGCTGGTACGCGGGGCAAGCCAGAAGCCGAGGAAGACCACGTTTCCGGTCATGTTGGCGACGAACACGTGGCCGAGGACCAAGATACTGATCGAGTCGGCCAGCCCGGTCGCGAAGGTCAGCAGCAACAACGCCGCAACGGTGAATCGCTCGGTTACCGGCGACGTGGTGGCCACGGGTGCAGTATATTTCGGCGGTCTCGGTTCGGCCGGACTACGGATGCGGCGTGAGGTCCAGGGAGGTCACGGTCGTCATCCTGGTCACCAGCCAGCGCCCGTTCGCGCGCTTCATGAACAGCCGATAGGACAGGTACTTCAGCGCCGGGATGTCTTTGGTCAGCGGACTGGTCGAGGTGGTGTTGGTGTAGACGATGACGACCGCGTTCGGACCATCGAGCGATTCGACTGCCGCACCGGTGACCTGGGTCCGGTTGGTGATCTTGGCTTGCTTGTTCGGAGCCACGATGGCGTCGACGAATTTGCGGTACTGGGCCTCGAAGTCACCGCTGAGGTAAGCCGACGCACGATCGGCGAGGCTGTCCATGTTCTCCGGTGTGTAGGTCCACAGCGTCGTGATCGCGTTGGCCGCGGTGCGTGCCACGTTGAGTTTGGTTGCCGCCGTGGCGCGGTCAGTCAGATAGGGCTGCACGGCCGCGCCCGCGAAGGCCGCGGAGCCGACGAACACGAGTGCGGCCACCACCACGACGATCGCCATCCATTTGCCGGCCAGCAGTTTGCGGCGCAAGCGGGCGCCCTCTTCGGTCGCCGCAGCGGACTCGTCCGCGTCAGCGTCGGCATCGGACTCTTCGGACTTCACCGTGTCGGTCTCTTCGGCTGATTCCGTTGCGGTGACAGTGTTTTCGTCGTGATCAGCGGCGTCGTCGGAGGCCGCCTCGGCGGTCAGATCACCTGCAGCAGGCTGCTTATCTTCCACTGATTCCCTTCCCGCGTAGCAGTTGCCGTCCAACGGTTGGTGTTCTCGAATACCTGTTTTTGATCCGGCGACTTGGACGTGACCTCGGTCGCCACCATGACGGTGGCGCTGCCGTCGTCGTTCCACCGTTCCACGGCGGCGCCGAGGATGGTGCCGGTGGCGGGTTCCGCACGCGCAACCTGCAACAGGATCTCGTTGGCCTTGTCGTGATACTGCTTGGCGAAATCGCCTGTGGCCTGAGCCATTATCCGCATGACGTAGTCGTTGGCGTGGTAGGGGTCAAGCGAGGTGAACTGCGTCATGAACCCCGTCACGTAGTTGAGCACCTCGCGGGTCTTGGAGGCGTCGTGCTCACGAGATTCGTGGGAGACCAGCATCAGGGTGCACAGCGTGATCGCCGCCGTCGTCAACACCGCGGCGACCGTGCTCGCGACGGGTAGCTCCCACCGCCGGCGCTGCGTCTGCGGATCCGTCGCGACCAGCAGCGCGCCCTCGCCGGGCTCAAACCTGCGGCGGGGGCTCATTTTCCGTTCCCCGGTGGTTTCGGCTTGGTCAGCACGGTGAGGTTGTCGACCAGCCAATGGCCGCCAGCGTCCTTGACGAAATTCACCCGGACGGTCGCGGTGATGTAGCGCTCCTGGGGCGCCGCGCCGCGCCGGCCCTGCATGAACAACAACATCGTCGCCCGATCCGGCGACGCCGATTCGATCGAGCCGTCGGTCACCCAGTACTCGTTGATGACCGGGTTTCCCTTTTGGACGATGTCCTGCTGCGCCTTGAGCGGACCGCGGTAGTTATCGGTCGCCAGCGACTGGGCCCGCTTGAAATCGTCGGACAGCGTCTTCGGGTCGTAGGTCAGCATCTGCGCGACGATCTTCGGCCCCTGTATCGAGATCTCGGCCCGCGTCTGGTCGGTCTGCTGATCGCGGGAGTAGACCACCTCGTAGCTCACGGCCCCGCCCGCCACGCACAGTGCGGTCGCGGTGAGCACCGCGATGATCGTCCAGCGCCGGATGATGTCCGGCCGCGGCGGCCGCGAGCCTCGCACGGCCGTGCGCAGCAGCATGTCGGCGAACGTACGGCGCTGCGAATCCCACAGCGGCCAAAGCCATCCCACCACCGACACGGTGTCGAGCAGGTGCGCGAGATCGCGCAGCAGCAGGCTCCAGGCGCCGATGACGGAGCCGTCACGGTGTCTCACCGCGATTCCACACAGAGCGCGTCCCAGGCTGCAGCCGTAGATGGTCGGCAGCAGCAGCCGGTTGACCAACATCGCCAGGATGGCGATGCCGAGGACGCAGACGCTCAGCCACCACCACACGCCCTGCGGCGGCACGGTGAACGACACCAAGGCCATCGTGGTCGCCACCGCGGCGGCGGGCAGGACGTCGACGGCGAACGCGCACACGCGAATATGCCAGGGCGCCAAGGCATTCTCTGATGACACTTGGGGGGCCGTGGTCTGAGTTTCCTCGACCACCAGCGTCACTTCGTCACCTGGTCGAGCCTGGCGATCCGGTACTGGCCTTCGTCCAGCGCCATTCTCACCCGAAGCCGATAGCCAGTCTCGTTCTGTGATTGATCGGCCACCACCTGGACGCGCATCGCCACGAGCACGTCGATCGAACCGTCTTTGTTGTTGCGCTCGACCGCTCCGCGGACATCGGAGACCTGGACGTGGACGTTCGCGGACTGATAAGCCTGCACGAGCATGCCGGTGTAGACCATGGCTTGTTCACGGAAGGCGTCGGTCCCGCATTCGATGATCTTCTGCTCGCTGGCGATCATCGCGTTGGTGTCGGGCGCCTGCGTGGCCGACACGCACTCGATCGCCGCCTTGAGCGCCGCGGCGTTGTTGCGCGCGATGGCCTGGCTCTCGTGGTGATACCGCATCGCCAGGTAACCGCCGGTGCCGACGGCACCGGCCAGCAGCACCAGGGCCGCCGCGATGCCGGCCAGCCATCCGCGGCCCAGGGCCGACGGGGGGCGCGGTTGCGTCTGCGCCTCGGTCGCGTCCTCGCCGTCGGTTTCCGGCTGTTCGGCATCGTCGGCCGCTGGCGCGGCGTCAGTGGCGGGCTCGGGCTGCTCCGCGGCGGTCGCTTCCGGGGCTTCGGGTTCCGGCGCGGCTTCGGGTTCGGCTGCTGCCGAATCCGGCGCGGTCACCTCGGGCTGATCGGCTTCGGCCTCGGGGCGGGTCTGCTCGGCTCCGACCTCGGATTCTGGCGAATCCTCGGCCGTCACCTCGGGGTTTGTCTCGTCGGTGACGTCGTCCGATTGCTTCGGCCGTCTCCGACGTAGACGACTAAGCATCGACATCGGTGGTGGGTTCAGCCGGCTGGTGCCAGCATCTCCTTCCATCCGTCGTCTCCTGTTTTGGTCGAGTTTTCGACGGAGTATTTGACGCCGTCGGGCCCTACCAGTTCACCGCTCTGGGGACTGTATACCGCCGAGGGAGGTCCAAAGGGCGTGTAGACACACGGGTTGGGCTGCTGTCCGTTGCACTGCACGGTACCTTGCCCCGGTCGGGTCAAGGGGTCACTGGTCGGCGGTGGCGTCCCCGCGACCCGGTCCGACGGTGCCGGGTTCATGCCGTTGTTGATCGACGGCGCGGGTATCACCATGCCCGGGCGCACCGACTGATCGCATCGCGCTCCCGGCGCCGGGCAGGTCAGAATCTGGTTCGGGTCACCGAACCAGGGGTTCGTCCCGGCGGGAACGTAGGGCCTGGGGTCGCGGCACTCACGGGGCGTGGCCGCCCGCTTGCCGGGAATGTCGGTACACGGGATGTTGCGCGAGCCACGCACGCTGTTGGCCGGCGTATCCATCGGAATCTTGCAGTAGGTGCCCGACGGCAGCGGCTGCATGCTGGTGTCGGCCGGCGCCCGCCACTCCGGCGCGGGAATGAAGCCGGTCAGACACGGCGGCGGCTGGTTGATCGACAGTGCCAGGTCGAGTGCGGCCTGGTTCGGGAACGGCGCGGCCACCGTCTGCGCGATCGATGCACCCTGCGGCAGGAACACCAGCACCTGCTCCACCCCGGTGTGGTAGCGCTTGAGCAGGTCGAAGACGACCTCGAGATTCGCCAGCGTCTGCGGCAGCGACTCCCGGACGTCGCTGAACACGTCGTTGACCTGATCGGCGGTCGGCGCCGCTTGCGACAGAATGCTTTTCACGTTCGCGTCGCGCTGCGCGGACTGCGCGGCCAGCGTATTCAGGTTGCGCGCCCAGCGCTCGATCGCGTCATTGGACTTCACCTGGCTGTCCAGCACCGGTCCCGAGTTCACGATGATGTCGTTCACGTTGGTGATGTTGGTCTTGAAGTCGCCGACGATCGCCTGCGTCGAGTCCACCAGGCGCTGCAACGCCGGGCCCAGGCCGCCGACCGACTCCGCCGTCTCGTCGAGCAGCTTGCCGATCTTGTCCTTGGGCAACGCCTCGAGCCCGCGGTTGGCGGTGTCGAGTGCCGGACCGATCTCGGCCGGCACGGTGCCCTTGGAGATGGTTTGCCCGTCGGCGAGGTACTTCCCGGGGCTGCCCGACGACACGATGTCCAGATACTGCTCACCGACCGCCGACACCGAGTGCACGTTCGCGACCGCGTCGACCGGGATCTTGTATTGGCTGTCGATGCTCATCGTCGCTTCGGCGCCATGGTCGGTCGGCTCGACGTCGGTGACCTTGCCGATCGTGATGCCGCGATAGGTCACGTTGGCCGTGGGGTACAACCCGCCCGACGCCGGCAGCTCGGCCTTGAGCGAGTACCGGCCGATCCCCATCAAGCTGGGGACCTGCAGGTAGTAGATGCCGAGCACCAGCAACGAGACGACCGTAAGGACCAGGAACGCCCACAGCTGGCGTCGAATGAACGGGGTCAGCAATTCCGGTCCCCCCTTTCCACCAGCGGACCGCCGGGCGCGTCATTCGGGTTCGGCGTGTAGCGGACGTCGGGGATCATCGTCTCCGGGTCGCGGCCGAACGACTGCTCGAGTGCCCGCAGCGCGCCCGACAACCCGGTTCCGGTGAGGAACGCGTTGTCGACCGAGCTGTAGGTCACGTCCAGCGTCAGCGAGATGTTCACGTAGTCACCGCGGAACATCTTCGGGACGGTGTCGATGTCGAACGGCTGGGTCAGGATCAGCTTCAGCGCGCCGATCAGGTAGGGCGAGGAGCGGCCGAGTTCCTTCAGCGGGCATTGCAGCGCCTGCAGATCGGTGTGCAGCGGGCCGCGCGCCTCCGACAGGTACTGATCCGCGGCCCCACTGAGCCGGCCCACCGAGTCGACGGCGTTGATCAGCAGATTCCTGGTGTCGGCGAAATGCTTGATCAGCGGCGGGATGTCGGTCAGTACTCGGTCGAGGACGTCCGAGCGACCGCCGACATAGACCAGCAGCCGGTTGGTGGAGTCGATCGCGTGGGTGATGTCATCACGCTGCTGATTGAGCTGGGCGGTGAAGGTGTCCAGCTTGCCGATGAAGGAGCGGATCTGCTCCCCGCGCCCGTGGAAGATGTCGTAGACCTCGTTCTGCAGCACTTCGAGGTTCGGGATGCCGCCACCGCGCAGGATCAACGACAGGCTGGCCAGCGTCTGTTCGGTGGTGGGATACGACGACGAATTCTTCAGCGGAATGGTGTCGCCGTTACGCAGCAGCTCCGACGACGGGTTCGGCGGCGCGGCCAGCTCGACGTGCTGGGAACCCAGCAGCGATGTCTGGCCGATCCGCGCGATGGCGTTCTTCGGCAGCTTGACGCTGCTCTTGACGCCCAGCGTCAGCGTCGCCACCCAGTTCTTCAACTCGATCTTCTTGATCGACCCGACGAAGACGTCGGCGACCATCACCTTGCTGTTGCCGTTGATCGCCAGGGTGTCCGGTACCTGCACGTAGATGGTGTAGGAGCCGGGGCCGTCTCCGGGACCGCCCGGAATCGCCACGTTGGAGATGCCCCGCCAGCCACACGAGCTCAGCACCATGGCGACGACCAGCAGCACCATGCCCTGCCAGGCCCGGTGCCGGATCAGGCTCGACCCTATCCTCACTGGCCACCCCCGAAGTCAGGGCCGGACGGCGGCCCACCGGCGTTAGGTGCCACGGCTACCACCGGCGCGGGCGTCGGGGCGACGGGACCCGGAATCACGCCCGGTCCCGGCGCCGGCGGCTGGATCGGCGTCGGCGCCCGCAGCCCGATGGGCGGCAGGATCGGGTTCTCGTCGTAGGCGTTCGGCGGGCCCGGCGGCGTCTGATATTGGGATTGAACGGGCTCGATATTGGGACCGCCCATCAGCTCCTCAAGCGATTCCGGTGTCATCAGGCCCGCGGTGATCGGCCCGACCTGCTGGCCTTGCATACCCGGCGCAACGATCCAGCCTTGCTGGGTGTTGCGGTGCGAGGTCGGCGTATCGGGCACCCAGATACCCGGGACGGTGGTGTCCTTGTAGCCGTTGGGCGGGTGCAGCCGATCTTCGGAATAGGCGACCTGCTTGGGCAACGTCTCGGCGGTGCTGAACAGGTTCAAACCGAACGGCAGATAGTTGAACTTGATCGCGTCCAGGATCGGCGCCAGGTATTGCGCACACAGCTCGGCGGATTCCTGGTAGCCGAGGCGGCTGCCGGCCTGAATCGAGCTGCAGATGAACTGCATCGGGTTCGCGAAGTTCGTGATCGCCGGAATGGCGACCACCGAGCCGTGCGACGGGTGATAGATCTGGTTGATGTTGGCCGCCGCCGTCGGCAGCACGTGCAACGCGGTCTCCAGCCCGTTCAGCGGCTCGGGTTGCAGCAGCGTGTTCGTCGCGGTTTCCAGGTTGTTGACGTCGGTGGTCAGCACCTCGCGGTTCTTGTCCAGCCACGGGCGCACGGTGCTCAGCAGGCTGTCGAACTGCTGCAGTGCATTGTTCAGGGCGCCGTCATCGCTGGCCAGCCGGCCGGTGACGTCGGCCAGGTTCTGGTTCAGCGCGACGAACTGCGCGTCGTCGGCATGCAGCGCGTTGACGAACAGCGCCAGGCTGCGCACCACCGCGAAGAAGTCGCCGCGGCCCTCGTTCAAGGCGTTCAACGCCGACGACAAGCTGTTTAGCGCGGTGTTGATCTGCTTGCTCTTGCCTTCCAGGCCGTCGGCGAACGACGAAATGACCTCACCGAACGGACCCGTCGGCTGTTCCTTGGTCGGACCCAGCTTCGAGATGATGTTGGTGATGCTGTTGCGCAGTTCGTCCCACTCCACCGGCACCTGGGTGCGCTCTTCGGGAATCACCGCGTTGTCGCCCAGCACCGGTCCGCCCTTGTACGGCGGCTCCAGCTGGATCGCGCGCGAGGCCACCAGGGTGGGGTTGAGGATCACCGCCGAGGCGTTGGCCGGGACCTTGTACTTGTTCTCGTAGTGGAAGGTCACCTTCATCTTGTCGCCGACCGGCTCGATGCTGTCGATCGAGCCCACCCGCAGGCCCATGATCTGGACCTTGTCCCCCTTGTAAAGGGCGTTCGCCGCCGGGAAGTAGGCGACGACGGTGTTGTTGGTCAGCTTCTCGAACAGCCGGTAGCCGACATACCCGACGACCAGGGCGACGACAATGACCAGCGCTCCGATGATCGCCGTCGTCCGGGAGAACTTCGGTAGCCGGACGTTGCGGACGTCAAAGATGGTGCTCAATTCTGGCTACCTCCCGTGACACCACTACCGCCCGAACCGCCGGGGTTGATGAACGGCGCCGGCAACTGGTTCCCCGGTCCGGGCGGGGCCGGGGGACCCGGCGGCAGACCCGGAGCGAAGGTCGACGGCGGCGGCACCGGGCCGGCCGGTCCCAGGTTCTCGGTGCGCGCGCCCGGCGGAGCCTGGGTCGGCAACGGCACCGGCGTGCCCGGAACGTTCGGCGGCGGATCACCCGGGCGCCCGGCGATATTGATGCCGGGCGTGGGCGGCAGACCGTCCGGGTTCGGCGGCGACGTCGCAACGTCGACCGGCGCGGGGAAGCCGGGCCCGCCGAAGGGACCGGTGGCCGCACCCGCACAGGGCAGCGGGTTCCACGGCCGCGGCAGACCCTCGTCGCCGACGGTGACGTTGCCACCGGGGTTGGCCGGCGTGTAGGAGCACGGCGATCCGGGCGGGATGGCCGGTCCGGGGTGCTCGGGCGTGCCCTCCAGCACCGGCGGTGCCGGCGGCGGCGCGCCGTTGGGGAACCGGGTGCCGTTCGGGTCGGGCCAGCGGTATTCCGGCAGACCCGCACTGCGCCAGAAGTTCTCCGGGTCGATGCCGCGCTTCTTGAAGGCGGCGTCCACCCACGGCTGGATGATCTGGTAGAGCGCCAGGTTGTGCAGGACCACCTTGAAGAACGGTCCCGACGCGATGGCCTCGTTCAAGGACGGCAGGAAGTGGCCGACCTCGGTCAGACCCGCTGCCACGTCGTCCTTGCGCTCGACCAGGATCTTGCTGATCGTGCGCAGCTGCTCGAGCACGTGGTTGAGGTTCGGGTTGTCGTTGATCAGGCCCCTGACCTGTTCGGAGAACGCGGCGATGTTGCCCAGCAGGGCGTTGATCGCCTGCCCGCGCTCGTTGAACGCGGCCAGCAGCGTCTTGGCGTTGACCAGCAGGCGGTCGACTTGCTCACTGCGGTCGCCCAGCACGCTGGCCACCTGGTTGGCCTGGGCGAGCAGGTGCTTGACCTCGGCGTCGCGCTTGCCGACCGTGTCGGAGAACTTCGAGACGCCCTCGAGCGCCGCACTCAGGTGCGGGTAAGTCTGGTCGATGGTCTGCGACAGCACGTGCAGCGATTCTTTGACCGTATCGATGTTCCAGCCGGAAGCGGCCTTGGTGACGTCGAAGAACGCGTCGTAAATCTGATACGGCGTGGTGCTCTGGCCCAGCGGCAGCGAAGCGCCGGGCTTGAGCTGCTGGTTGCCGCGCGCCTCGATCTCCATGACCTTCTTACCGAGGATGGTGTCGGTGCGGATCGCCAGCCGGCTCTCGGTGCCGATGGTGTTGGTCCCGATCGAGAACTTCATCACGATGTGGTCGCCGTCGATCTTGAGGGCCTCGACCTTGCCGACGTCCATCCCGGCGATACGCACCTTGTCACCGACGTTGATCCCGCCGGAGTCGGTGAACTGCCCGTAGTACGCGGGCCGGGCCATCAGGATCGGCACACTGGTGAAGCTTTGCCCGACGCCGATCACGAGCAGCGTGACCACGATGCCCATCAAGCCGATCCGAAGCCGGTTCGGAGGTTCCAGCGTTCTCATTGCGGCGTGCACCTACCCGTCGGCTGCTGGAAGAGCCGGACCGTGCGGACCGGACCACCGCCCTGCAGGCCGTTGATCTTCAACGTGATGTCGCAGGCGTAGAAGTTCACGAAGTCTCCGTACGACCCGATCGCGCGCCCGATCATGTTCAGCGCGCTCGGCACCTTCTTGAGGTAGTCCTGCAGTTGGTCTTGCTGGTCGATCAGCGGCTGCTGAATCCCGTCCAGGTAGTTGATCGATTTGTGCAGCAGCGCGCGATCCTCACCGAGCAGATCGGCCACGGTGCCGGCCGCATTGCTGATGTGCGCGGTCCCGCCGGCCAGCTGATCGCCGTGGTCCTTGAGCCCGGTGATCAGCACCTCGAGGTTGTTGATGGTCTGGTCGAATTGCTGGCGATGCCGGACCGTCGTGTCCAGCACCACGTTCAGGTTCTTGATCACCTCGCCGATCGCCTGGTCACGCTCGCCGATCGCGTTCGTCAGCTGCGCGGTGTTGTCCAGGATGTCGTTGATCGTGCCGCCCTGACCCTGGAACACCGTGACGAGCGCGCTCGCGATCGTGTTGACCTTCTCCGGATCCAGCGCCCGGAACAGCGGCTTGAAACCACCGATCAGCGCGTCGAGGTCGAGTGCGGGCGCGGTGCGCGACAGCGGGATGAAGCCACCCGGCGGCAGCACCTTGTCCGCGCCTTCACCCTCGCCGCGCTTGAGCTCCAGGTACCGGTTACCGATCAGGTCCAGGTAGCGGATCTGCGCCGTCGTCGACTGATATAGCGGAACCGAGCGGTCCACGTTGAACTTCACCCGCACGCGCTTGCCGCTGTCGATCAGCTCGACCGAGTCGACCTTGCCGATCTCCACCCCGGAGGCGCGGACGAACTGGCCTTGCCGCAGCCCGCTGATGTTGCTGAACTCCGCGGTGTAGGCGTTGGTGCGGTCGAACCGCATCTGACCGAACACCACGACGATCATCACAGTGAAGAGCAGCAGCACCAGTGAGAAGATGCCGAGTCGGACGAGCGTACCGGTGATTTTCATGGGTTGATCGTGTTATCCCCTACCTGACGGCCCCACACGTATTCGATTGCGTAGGGCGAACCGGTGTCGAGATGGTTGTACGGCGCGATGCTGTTGCCGGAGTCCATCACCAACTCGGGAGCGGGCCACAGGTCATGCGTGATGTGCTGCCAGCAACCCGGCGCACCGCCCGGACCGCCACGGGCGTTCACCCGCGGCAGGTTCTCGGGATAGATGTAGGGGTTCGGCGCCCCACCGACCACCCCGGCCAGACCGCCGACCAGGCTGGCGATCGTGGCCACCGCGGAGACGGGGTTGGCGAGAAGACCGAGCCCCGACAGCGCTTCGGTGTGGGCGTTCAGCGAGTACCCGTTGCCGGCGAGGAACGAGGCGGCTTTGGGCTCGATGTCGTGGTAGTTGCGCAGGGTGCAGAAGATCGCCGGGCTGTAGGTGTCCAGCAGCTGCGCCGTGGGCACCAGATCCTGTGCGCCCCGGGCCAGGTACGGCCCGCCCTTCTCGAAGATCTCCGCACCGGTGTTGCCGAACCCGGCCGCCGACAGCAGCGCCCGGTCCAGATCCTTCTGTTGCTGATTGATCGTGCGCGACGTGATGACCGCGTTGTTGAGGAAGTCGAACAGGTCCGGCGAGGCGTTGGCGTAGGTGTCGCCGAGGCCGGCCAGCTGCTGAATGTCGTGGCGGATCTGCGGCATCTGCGGGTTGACGTCATCGAGGACCGCGTTGCCGTTGACGATCGACTGCCCGAACTTGTCGCCGAGGCCGGCCAGCGACTGCGCGGCCGCGCTCAGCGTCAGGTTCAGCTTGACCGGATCCACCTTCTCCGCGATCGAGGTGACGGTCTGGAACAACGTGTTGATCTCCGTGGTCACCGAGCGCGCGTCGATCGTCGACGATGGGCCGAGTCGTTGCGGCGACGGGTTTTGCGGCGTCGTCAGCGACACGTACTTGCCGCCGAACACCGTGGTGGCCTTGATGTCGGCGTTCACGTTGGCCGGGATCAGCTTCAGGTACCGCGGATAGACGTCCAGGGTGAACTTGGCCGCCGGCTTACCGTCGCGGACGATCTCGGAGATGGTGGCCACCCGACCGATCTCGACGCCGTTGTAGGTCACCTTCGAACCCGGATCCATCACCAGACCCGCCCGCGATGCCAGCATCGTCAGCTTGGTCTTGGGGGTGAAGTCGCCGCGGAACTGCCCGTAGATCAACACGAAGATCAGCGCGCCGATGACCAATAGGCCGATCCCCGCCAATTTGTAGGGCGGGGTCCGCGCAGCGTTCGTCTTGCCGGGTCGGGTCATGCGCTACACCGTTAAGGCGAAGTTCGGGTTGACGCCGTACAGCGCCAACGCGGCGGACAACACCACAACCTGCACCGAGACCAGCGAGAACCGCATCGAGCGGCCAACGGCCTCACCCACGCCGACGGGCCCGCCGCCGGCGTTATAGCCGTAGAAGCAGTGCGTGATCATCACGACCGCGGTGATGATGATGGCCTCCAGGAACGACCAGAACACGTCGTCGGGGCGCAGGAACGTCCGGAAGTAGTGGTCGTAGGTTCCGTTGGACTGCCCGTAGAGCACCGTCGTGGTGATCTGCGGCGACAGGAAACACATGATCATCGCCAGCGCGTAGATCGGGATGATCACGACCAGCCCGGCCATGAACCGGGTGGTGGCCAGGAACGAGATCGACTTGATGCCCATGACTTCCAGGGCGTCGATCTCCTCGCTGATCCGCATGGCGCCGAGTTCGGCGGTGGCGCCCGCGCCGACGGTCGCGGCCATCGCGATGCCGGTGACCACCGGGGCGGCGATGCGCACGTTGATCAGTGCGGCGAAGAAGCCGGTGAACGCCTCGACGCCGATGTTGCCCAGCGACGCGAAGCCCTGAATGGCGACCAGCGAGCTACCGGACAGCGTGACGAAGCCGACGATGGCGACCGTGCCCCCGACGACGGCCATGGCCCCGGTGCCCATGCCGATCTGGGCGATCAGCCGCAGCGTTTCCTTGCGGTAGTTGCGCAGCGCATGCGGCACGTGCGCGATGCAGATCATCCCGAACCAGGCCATCCGGCCGACGTCGTCGAGGCCGCGGCCGGCGGCACCGCCGTAGCGGTTCAGGTTTTCAGCTGCCCGCGGGAACCGGGCGCGCAGTACGGCGACGTTTGTCATGTCAGTGTCCCGTTCCGAATCGCACGCCGATCGTGGTCAGCACCACGTTCACCGCGTATAGCGCGACGACGCAGAGCACCACGGTTTCGTTGACGGCAGTCCCCAGGCCTTTCGAACCGCCGCGCACGGTCAGGCCGCGGTAGCAGCCGACCAGACCGGCGATCAGGCCGAAGATCGCCGCCTTGAGGGTCGCGATGACGACCTCGGGCAGGCCGGTGATCGTGGTCAGGGTGGCCAGGTAGGCACCACCGGAGACGTTCTGCAGGTACACCCCGAACAGGTAGCCGCCCACCAGGCCGACGGTGATGACCAGGCCATTGAGCAGTGTCGCGACCAGGGTCGCGGCGATCACCCGGGGCACCACCAGGCGGTGGATCGGGTCGATGCCGAGCACCTCCATCGCGTCGATCTCCTCGCGGATGGTGCGCGCGCCCAGGTCCGCGCAGATCGCGGTCGATCCGGCGCCGGCAACCACCAGCACCGTGGTCAGCGGACCGAGCTGGGTGACCGCGCCGATCGCCGCGCCGGCGCCGGACAGGTCGGCGGCACCGAACTGGGCCAGCAGCACGTTGAGCGTGAAGATCAGCAGCACGGTCAGCGGGATCGAGACGAAAACGGTCGGCAGGAACGCGACCCGCATGATGAACCAGCACTGCAGGACGAACTCGCGCCACTGGAAGGGCCGGCGGAACAACGCCCGGCCGGTCAGCACACACATCCGGAAGAACCCGCCGATCAGCGTCAGCGGCGTCTCCAGCTGGTCGCGCAGGTAGCCGACGAGGTAGGGGCCCCGCCCGCCCGCAGACGTCGAAGTCACCACTGCCCCCTCATGCCGGCGCCACCCGCCCCACGGCGCAGCGAATCGTCTCGCACGCCCCCACCTTGCCCCGGACCCACATGTGTGATCACCGACTCCCTACTGGCAAGTAGTAACGGAGACCACAGGAATGTACCCGATGGCCAAGCAGGTGTGAACCGCATCCGCACAATTAACCCTTCGTCAACAACGGGCAAACGTTACAGTTTCTGTCAGCTTTCCTCTCATGACGTGAAATCCCTTGAAGTAGCCTGATTTTGAGTTGCGCCGGCGGTGCCGTAGCGAACCCGTAGCTCAGTCTTGAGGACCTTGCCGGCCGGATTGCGGGGCAACGCGTCGACGATCTCGAGTGCCTTGGGGTGCTTGTAGCGGGCAAGGCGCTCGGTGAGGAATTCATCCAGATCCTCGAGACTGAGGCGCTCGACGGTGATCGCCGCGACGGCGATCGGTACCTCGCCCCATTTCTCGTGGGCCCGGCCGATAACCGCGACCTCGACGATGCCGGGGTGGCCGGCCAGCACGTTCTCCACTTCGGCGCAGTAGACGTTCTCGCCGCCGGAGATGATCATGTCCTTCTTGCGGTCGACCACCCAGACATAGCCCTCCTCGTCCATCCGGACGAGGTCGCCGGAGTGGAACCAGCCGCCCGCGAACGCCTCCGCGGTGGCCTCCGGGTTGTTCCAGTAGCCGCTCATCAATGTCGGTGCGCGGTAGACGATTTCGCCGACCTCACCGACCGGCACATCGTTCATGTTTTCGTCGACGACGCGGGCGGCGACGGTCGGGATCACCTTGCCGACCGACCCGCGCTTACGGATCGCGTCCTCGCCGAGCAGCATGCAGGTGACCGGAGACATCTCGGTCTGGCCGAACGCGGCGAGGATCTGGGTGCCGGGGAACGTGGCCGACATCTCCCGCAGCAGCGCGTCCGGAGCGGGCGCGGCTCCCCACGACATGATCCGCAGCTTCAAGTCGCGGGGGCGGGCCTGTTGCTCGGCGCAGACGGCCTGCCATTGCGCGGGAACAAGGAAGATGCCGGTGACCTTCTCGGCCGCGAGCACGTCGAGCAGCTGGCCCGGGTCGAAAGCCCCGAGGGGATAGATGACCGTGGGCAGGCCGAGTAGCAGCCCGCCGAGCAGGTTGCCGACGCCGGCGATGTGAAACAGCGGGACCCCGATGAAGCCGACATCGTTGTTGATGTCGGCGCCGTTGGTGTAGAGCCCGGTCATCGTCTGCCCGGTCAGGTTGGTGTGGGTGAGCACGGCGCCCTTGGGGCGACCGGTGGTGCCCGAGGTGTACATGATCAGGGCCGGCGAGTCGTTCGGGACGTCCACCGGCTCGAACGCGTCGCCGGGCTCGTCGATCAGGTCTTCGTAACCGAGCACGTTGTCGTCGGTCGAAGCACCGGCCACGATCACGGTGGCGAGCAGCGGCGCAATGTCGCGCACGCCGGTGGCGACCGGAGCCAGCACCGCTTCGGTGACCATCACCCGCGCCTCGCAGTCCTCGACCAGGAACGCGATCTCGGACGGGGTGAGCCGGAAGTTCAGCGGAACCGCGATGCCGCCGAGCATGTTGGTGGCCAGCATCGCCTCGACGAACTCGGGGCGGTTGAGCATCAGGATCATCACCCGGTCCCCGGCGCCGACCCCGCGGCGGCGCAGCGCTGCGGCCAACGCGGTGACGCGTCGCTGCAGGTCGGCCCACGTAAGCGTGCGGCCGGTGAATCGCAGCGCGACGGCCTGCGGCTGCATGAGAGCGTGGCGCTCCAGCTGGTTGACCCAGTTCTGCCGGCGGGCCAGATACGGCTGCGCGGTCGGGTGTGACGGCTGCGACGCTTGTGCCTTGTGGCTAGCAAGTTGCGCGGTCAACTAATACCTTCCCTTCACTCGCGCACCGCTTGCGACAGGTTGATATTTGATAAAACATGGTGTTGTGTGGGTCACACTATGGCCTTACCGCCCTGATGACAAGCCCCGATACGCCCTGAAAACTCCCTGAAAACGCCCCTCGAAAGCCTGGCCACCGACGTGAACGTACCTCTATCTACGCGAACCCACGGCAGGCGGCGACAACTGCGCCGAGCGCAGCTGTCGGACGAGGTCGCGGGTCACCTGCGGGCGGCGATCATGTCGGGGACATTGCGCCCGGGCACCTTCATACGCCTCGACGAGACGGCGGCCGAACTCGGGGTCAGCGTGACACCGGTGCGCGAGGCTCTGCTGAAGCTGCGCGGTGAGGGCATGGTGCAGCTAGAACCGCACCGCGGCCACGTCGTGCTGCCGCTGACCCGGCAAGACATCGACGACATCTTCTGGCTGCAGGCCACCATCGCCAGGGAATTGGCCGCGGCGGCCACCTCACACATCACCGAGGCCGAAATCGACGAGCTGGAGCGGATCAACAACTCGCTCGCCGCGGCCGTGGGCGCCAGCGACCCCGAGACCATCGCGGGCATCGAGTTCTCGTTTCACCGCGTCTTCAACCAGGCCAGCGGTCGGATCAAGCTGGCCTGGTTCCTGCTCAACGCCGCGCGGTATATGCCGGTGCTGGTGTACGCCGGCGATCCGCAGTGGGGTGTCGCCGCGGTCGACAATCACCAGCAGCTGATCGCCGCGCTGCGCCGTCGGGATACGTCCGCGGTGATCGAGCACACGGTCTGGCAATTCACCGACGCGGCGCAGCGACTGACCCAAATGCTGGACGGGGCCGGGATTTTCGGTTAGCTGGCGGCCAGCTGTTCGGCGCGCTTCTTCAGGTTCTCCGCCAGGTGGTCGAGCACGTTGTTCAGCATCATCTTCACCATCGGCGCGGGCACCGGCATCGACGGTTCGACGTCGATGTCAACGGTCAACAGGCTCGAGGCGCCGGTTTCCACCACGCTGAACAGCTGCTCCTGCTTCTTGAACAGCTCGCCCTGCTGCAGCACGGTCTGAATCTGGTTCGGTCCCGGGTAGTAGATGGCCTGAATGAACACACCCTCGAAACCTTGGTAGGCGGCGTCCAACCGAATCTGGCTGGGCCGGCCGTCGTCGTAGCGCGCCAGCACCCAGCAGCCCTTGGCCCCGTCGCTCCACTCCGGATACCGCTCGAAATCCGCGACGATGGCCATGATGGCCGCGGCGTTGGTCTCGACCTCGACGGTTTTGCTCAATACGGGCATTGCCGAAGCATAGCCGGGCGCGCGAAAGCCCCAGCGCCTGGCGCTTTCTCGGCTAAACCGCCACGCAGGCCGTCGACAGCAGGGTCCGGATGGGGTCGGGAATCGGGGTGGGCTTGCGGCCGGTGCGGTCGACGTAAACGTGCACCCAATGCCCGAGCGCGGTGACCGGCCGCGGCTGTTGACCCTCTCGTGAATCGAATACGCCGAGCCGGTAGGTGACGCTGCTGCGGCCCAGCCGTGTCACGGCGAGACCCACCTCGAGACTCTGCGGGAATTGCAGTTCGGAGAAGTAGCGGCAGCCCGACTCGGCGACGACGCCCAAGGCCGGCATCGTGGTCGGGTCAAGCCCGGTGCCGATCGTGATCCAGGCATTGATCGCGGTGTCGAACAACTGGTAATAGACCGCATTGTTGAGGTGACCGAACATGTCGTTGTCGGCCCACCGGGTGCCCACCGGCCACAGCACCGGGAAGTCGCTGCTGGTGAGCCGCTCTGGGGCCGGCGGAATGAGAGCCATGCTGGTATTCCAACATGTGTGACCCCCGGTGGGCGGTGCCGCACCGGATTGGTTCGGCCGGCCCACGGTTCACGGCTGCTACCTCGGGTGCAGGGGTGCGACGGGTTCGGCCGCTATGTCGGCAACGCGGTGATTTTCGACGTAATCCCAACGGATCTGGTAACCGAGCCCGGGTGCTTGCGGTAGGTCGACGAATCCGTCCGCGCCCAGTGGGTCGCACGGTGCTTCGAGATAGCCCGGCACAGTGTCGTAGCGGACCCCGGGCCCGAGCAGGCCGCGCTCGTAGTATTCGCACACGTCGTCGCTCGTGGCACCCAGGACTTGCAAATTGCCGAAACCGCTCATGTGCAGCTCGCAGCGCATGCCGACGGCCTCAGCCATTCCGGCTAATTTCATCACTCCGGTAATGCCCCCGCGCAAGACGTCGATGCGGGTGATGTCGGAGGCACGACGCAAGATCCAGTCCGCTCGGGTATAGACACCGCCCTCGGCGATCTCCGGGGAGCAGATCGGGATATCAAGTGCGTCGGCCAGTTTCACATATGACTCGACCCGGTACTCGGGCATCGGGTGCTCATACCAATAGAAACCCAGCCGCTCCAGTTCGCGCCCGACCAGTAGGGCGTCTTCGAAAGTCTGGTAGGTGCCCCACGGGTCGAACATCAGCACCATGTCGTCTCCGACCGCCGCCCGAACCTCCCGGCACACCTGGAGATCCCAGTCCACATACGACGGCCGCGGCAGGGCGGGTTGGCGGGTCGCGGGGTTCCAATAGTGATACGGGTGGATTTTGTAGGCCCGATAACCCTGGCGCTGGCAGTCGACGGCATGAGCCGCGTACTCGTCGGGACTGCCCAGATTGTTGAAGCTGCTCGCATAGGCCTTGACGCGGTCGCGAGCACCGCCCAGCAACTTGCGGGTGGGTAGCCCGGTAGCCCGGCCCGCCAAATCCCAAAGGGCCAGATCGATGACGCTGCACACGTTCTCCGGTAGTTTCGCGGCCCAGAGTTGACGCCAGATCTCCGCCCGGTCGAAGGGATCCTGGCCGGTGAGCAGGGCACTCAAGAATTGAGTTATCAGTGCCCGGTCCCCGGGCAGCAGCCCGTCCTGGTCGCCGTGGAAATGACCCCCGAAGTAGTAACCCTCGACGCCCTCGTCGGTGAGCACCTTTGTCACGGTCTGCACCACACGGTAATCGGTAGTCAACTGGCCGAACGAGATTCGGTCGACAAAGGTCTCGAATGGCACGACCTGTAGGCCGGTGATCCTCATAACGGGTCATTGTTCGCGACCCGCCACGTTCACGGGTAGGGGCAAAGGTCCTACGCCGCCATCTCGAGCCGAGGGCGGCTCACATCGCGTACCAGGCGCGCTGCAGCGCCTGACCCTGCAGGGTGAACAGCCGCTCGGACTCCGACCAGTCGGGCAGCAGGGAATCGAAACCGTGGCAGGTGCGCGCGAATACGTGCAATTCGGTGGACACGCCGGCGCGCAGGAGCCGCAGCGCGTAGTCGATCGCTTCGTCGCGAAACGGATCGATCTCCGCGCAGGTGATCAAAGTTGGTGGTAAATGTCCTAATTCGGGACGCCGCGCCGGCACGGCATCCGGCGATGCGGGCCGGCCGGCCAGGTAGTAGCGCCACATCAGTTCGGCCGCCTCACCGTCGAACGCCGGGCTGGTGCGAAACTCCGCTTTCGACGCGGTAGCACGATCGTCGAGCACCGGCTGGTGCAACAGCTGGAACACGACGGCCGGCAGCGATCCGTCGGCACAACGCTGCACCAGGGATGCGGCCAGAGTGGCGCCGGCGCTGCTGCCCGCGACGGCCAGCCGGGTGATGTCTACATCCAGCTCCGCCGCTTTGCCGGTGACCCAGTTGAGCACCGTGATCGCGTCGTCGAGCGCGGCCGGGTAGGGGTGCTCCGGGGCCAGCCGGTAGTCGACCGACACCACCGTGCAGCGGCCGCGGCGGGCGAGTTCGGCGCACTGCCGGTGATCGGTGTCCAGGTTGCCCAGCGCGAATCCGCCCGCGTGGCAATACACCACGACCGGTGCCGGTGACGGCCCGCCGCGATAGATGCGCACCGGCACGTTGCCGGCGGCGTCACTGGTGATCTGCACGCCCGGCAACTCGGTGATGGCCGCGGTGTCGCGGCGGCGCTGGTCGAACGGTGTGCGCATCGACTGAATTGCCTGCGGGGAGAAGACCGTTCGCGCCGTCGCAACCGCGCGCAGCACCGGATGCAGACGGTGCGCCCCGTCCAGGTCCGTCATCGCGCCTCCGGCGTGCGCCTATGGCCGGCGGACACGGGTCGGCGCGGATGGCTGGAGAACACGAAATCGCCGGGCGTGAACCTGCGCGTCATCTCCCAGAAGCTACGCGCGCTGCGTGGCCACTGCGTGACCACGCGCCCGTTCGGAGCGCGAAAGTAGTTGCTGCACTGGGTCGTCCACACCGTGCCGACCATCCACTGGTCGATCTTGGCGATGAACCGCGCCAGCGCCGACGGCCGCACCGCTACGTACGTCTTGCCCCGGCGCCGCAGGTACTTCAACGCCCGCACGATGTAGCGGGCCTGAGCTTCCAACATGAAGATCACGCTGTTGGAGCCGACGTTCGTGTTGGGCCCGTACAGCATGAAGAAGTTCGGGAACCCGGGGACGGCCATGCCGAGATACGCATGCGCCCCCTCACTCCACACCTCGCGCAGTGTGGCGCCGCCTTCGCCGGACACATCCAGCTGCCCGAGATAGTCGGCGGCGGCGTAGCCGGTGGCACACACCACGACGTCGACGTCGCGCTCGGTGCCGTCCTCGGTGACGAAGGACCGGGCCTTGAGGTAGCGGGCCGGGCTGGAAACCACCTCGACATTGGGCCGGGTCAGCGTTGGCAGGTAGTCCGAGGAGAACACCAGCCGCTTGCAGCCCATCGGGTGATCCGGAGTAAGCCGCTGCCGCAATTCCTGGTCGGCGACTGTCTTTTCAAGTAAGTCAAGGGCAATCGCGGTGAAATCCTGCGTCTTGTCGCTGCCGTGCTCGATCACGGAGATGTTGGATTCGCTGCGCAGCCACAGCCGGGTCCGGTACAGCCTTTTGGCGAACGGCAGATGAGCGAAGGCCCAACGCTCCCGTCGGGTGTAGTGCCGATCCGGCTTGGGCAGAATCCAGGTCGGCGAGCGCTGTACCGAATAGACCCGGGCAGCGACCTTTGCGAGTTCGGGCAGCAGCTGCGACGCCGTCGAACCGGTGCCCAACACCGCCACCCGCGCGCCCTCGAGATCGATCGAATGATCCCATTGCGACGAGTGCATCACGGTCCCGGTGAACGGCTCCTGCTCGACGAGCTCCGGGAAAAGGGGCCGGGTGAACAGACCCACGGCGGAGACCACGACGTCGAAGCGGTGTTGTTCGCCACTGCTGGTGGTGAGGCACCACTGCTGTGCGTCCTCTTCCCAAGTCGCTGAACGAATTTCGGTGCGTAGCCGCAGATGCGGCCGCAACCCGTATTTGTCGGCACAGCGTTCGAAGTAGGCGAGGATCTCGGGCTGGCCGGACCATAACCGCGACCAATGCGGGTTCAGGTCGAAGGAGAACGAATACAGATGCGACTTGACGTCGCAGGCCAGTCCCGGATAGGTGTTGATCCGCCACGTGCCGCCGACGTCGTCTTCGCGGTCAAAGATGGTGAAGTCGTGAAATCCGGCGCGGTCCAACAGGATTCCCAATGCCAGTCCGCCCGGACCGGCACCGATGATGCCGACCGACAATGTTGTGTTCATCGGATTTGTAGGCATTGCCCACCGTCGACGACCAATTCCGAACCGGTGATGAACGACGCGGCGCCCGACACCAGAAAGGCCACCGCATCGGCAATTTCGGCTGGCTGCCCCAGCCGCCCGAACTGCGCCGTCGCTGTCAGCCGCGCCTGCGTGGCGTCGTCGAGCATCGAGGTTGCGATCGGCCCGGGGAACACCGCATTGACCCGAATACCCCACGGCGCGAGTTCGGCCGCCGCCGTCTGGGTCAGCCCCCGAAGCGCCCACTTCGACGAACCGTAGGCGCTGTGCGCCGGGAACGGGCGGATGGCTCCGGTGCTGCAAATATTCACGATCGCCGCGTGTTCGGCCGCCCGCAGTTGGCCGAGTGTGGCTCGCATGCCCAGGAAGGCACCCAGACAGTTGACCCGCCACGCATTTTCGAAATCGGCGACCGTCTCGTCGCCCAGCGCGGCACGATGCAGCACCCCCGCATTGTTGACCAGCGTGTTCAGCCCGCCGAAGCGGTCCACCGTCGTTGCGACGGCGGTCTCCCACTGCTGCTCGCTGGTCACGTCCAGTTCGATCGCGATCACCTCGTCGTCACCCAATTCGGCGACCGCGGCCGCGACATCCTTGGCGCGCCGGTCGCAGGCCGCCACCGAATAACCGTTGCCGCGAAGCTTTTTCGCGATCGCCCAGCCCTGGCCGCCCGCCGCTCCGGTGACGAGTGCGACGCTCATGATGACGGAACCTCCGGGCTGTCGGACAAGCCGTGGCTGGTGACGAATTGGCATCTGCGCCGCCGGAAACGCCATCGGCCGTCGCGGCGGACGAGTTGGTCGTCGTAGAGCGCGGGCCGCAGGTGCAGATCGCCGGCCCGGACGAACAGGACCTGGGTGCGGGCGGTCGCGGTGCCGGCTTCGTCGGTGCCGACGTCGATGCGCGACACCCCGGTCAGGTGCAGCCCGCGGGGAGCATCGGTGAACATCGAGGCGATCCCTTCGTGCCCGGCGAAAGACCGTCCGTAGACCAGGAATTCCGCGTCGTCGGTGAACAGCTGCACGCACGCGTCGGCATCGCCCCCGTCCAGGGCGAGTGCGTAGGCGCCGATCAGTTCGCGGATCGCGGTGCGCTCGTCGGTCACTGTCCGGTCGCTTCGCGTAAATGCTCCATCGCCCCGCGGCGCAGCGCCGCCGATTCGGCGGCCAGGGTGATCATCCGAAAGCCGAGCTGCGCCATCGCGTGACCGGTCTTGCCCTCACTGGCGTGAATCCCGGCGACCAGCCCGGCTGCGGTCGCGACGCGGTGGATCCGCACGATCGCGTCCAGCACTTCGGGCTGTCGGGTCGATCCGACGGGTTGGTGGCCCATCGAGATCGCCAGATCGGCGGGCCCGATATATATTCCGGCCAGCCCGTCGACCGCACAAATGTCAGCGAGGTTTGCCAGCGCCGCAGCGGTTTCGATCATCGCGAACACGCTCACCCGCGCCTCGTGGGCGGCGGGGTCGAGCCCGAGGCCGGTGCGCAGCGGTCCGAAGCTGCGGACGCCCGCCGGCGGGTAACGGGTCGCGGCCACGGCCGCGGCGGCCTGGCCGGCCGACTCGACCATCGCGATGAAGACGGCGTCGGCACCGGCGTCGGCCACCCGCCCGATCGGAGCGGGGTCGGCATTGGGCAACCGCACCGCGGTCGCGATAGGCACCTGCTCGAGGCGCCGCAGGATGCCGGCGATGTCGGCGTCGTCGAGATAGCCGTGCTGGGCGTCGAATCCGACGTAGTCGTATCCGGCCCGGGCGAATTCCTCCG
The DNA here is from genome assembly GCF_039023525.1 of Mycobacterium sp. 050272. NCBI lineage: Bacteria > Bacillati > Actinomycetota > Actinomycetes > Mycobacteriales > Mycobacteriaceae > Mycobacterium > Mycobacterium sp. 050272. Next base: position 784,475 of record NZ_JBCHKV010000001.1, read on the forward strand.
GCCCGATCAGCGTCGGGCCGGTGACCCACCCGCCCCAGATCGGGGCCGCCTTGGCCTGCGCGTCGCCGAAGATGCTCACTGCGCGATCGCGATCTTGACGCGCTCGGGAACCGGCCGGCACGCCAGGTCGAATGCGCCCTGCACGTCGTCGATCCCGAAGGTGTGCGTGAGATAGCAGCCGAGTAGCTCGGGATGTTCGGCGGCAAACTTGCCGGCGAGCTCGAGCACCCGCCGCCGGTCAAGCGTCACACCGGATTTCAGGGTCAAGTTGTTGCGCAGCATGAGACGCATGCTAATCGGGTAGGCCTCGTCGTCGGCGACGCCGAAGTAGAAGACCGTGCCGCCGGGGGCAGTGGCCTCGATGGCGTGGCCCAGCGTGGCGACCTGATGACCGACGGCCTCGATGACGATATCCGCGCGATCTGTCGGCGCCAGTCGACTAACCCAGCGGTCGCTGGTCGCACGCACCACCTCGTCGACACCGAACGTCGTTGCGAGGCTTCGCCGGTCGACCGGGTCCACACCGGTGACACGTCGGGCGCCGGCGGTCTTGGCGACGTAGGAGAACAGCAGGCCGATCGAGCCCTGTCCGATGATCGCGACGTGCTTGCCCGCCAGGTCCGGCAGTTGCTCGCAGGCATACAGGACGCACGCCAGCGGTTGCAGCCCGACCGCCTGCGCAGCGGTGAGCGCGGGGTCATACGGCGCCAGGCCGTTGCCGTCACTGATGACCCGCTCCATCAGCCCGTCAAATCCCGACGCCCAGCCCACCACGCGATCGCCAACCCGGTGTTCAGGATGCCGGCTGGCAATCACCTCACCGGCCACTTCGTGGATCGGAAAGCCATCCTTCTCGGCGGCGCTGCGACCGTCGTCGCCGGCAAGTCTGCCCTGGGCGCCGCGAAATCCCGGCAGGTCGCTGCCGCATACCCCGGCCGCCAGGAACCGCATCAGCACCTGCCCGTCGGCCAGGTCGTCCGGCTTCTTCTCGACGATCGACGTGCGCTCGAACTCGTACGGGGCGATGATCCGGTAGGACCACACGTCAGACCTCCACCGGGATCTGGTTCCATCCCCACTGGAAGCTGGACGGCAGGCGGGTCGCGCCTTGGCCCTTGATCGCGAAGTCCGGCACCCGGCGCAGCCATTCCTGAACGAGCACCGCGACTTCCAGCCGGGCCAGGTGGTAGCCGATGCAGAAGTGCTGGCCGCGGCCAAAGACCAGCGAGCGGGCGATAGGCCGATCCCAGACGAACTCGTCGGGGTTCTCATACTCCCGTTCGTCGCGATTGGCCGAGGCGAGCAGCGTGATCACCCGCTGGCCCGGCTCGATGGTCTGGTCGTGAATCGTGAAGGGCCGCCGCGCCGTTCGGGCAAACCATTGCGCGGGCGCACAGTACCGAAGCATCTCCTCACGGGCCACCGGCACGGTGTTGACCGGATCGGCACGCACGGCGGCAAGCTGGTCGGGCCGCTGGCTGAGCTCCCACAGCCCGTGCGCAGCGATCTTGGGCACGGTTTCGGTGCCGCCGATGAAGATGCACAACATCTGCGTGGCTGTTTCGACGTCGGACAGGGCGCTGCCGTCGGGCAACCGGTAACCCAGCAGCCCGTCGACCACCGGAAGCGGCGCGCCCGATTGGTCGGCCCGGCGCCGTTGGACCACGGGGATCAGGTATTCGAGGTAGTTGGGCCGAGCCTGCGCGGTGTCGACGCCCTCACCGGGTGCCGCGAGGCTTCCGGCGTTGACCGCGGCCAACACCTGCGGCGCGAGTTCGGTTGATATTCCCAGCAAGTCGCACACCATCGAGGCGGCCACGATGCCGCCGTAGTCCTGGGTCAGATCGAAGGACCCCTGCGGCAGCAACAGGTCGAGGCGCTCGTTGGCGAGCTCGCGGATCCTGGCCTCCAGCCCGGCGACCGACCGCGGCCGCAGTGGCGCCGAGTGGGACCGACGGATCTCGCCGTACAGATCGGTGTCGAACACGGCGTGAAATGGCAAGGGGTGCAATGGCGGATCCTCGACCGGCCCGCTGTTGTGCTTGGCCAACACGGTCGCCGGGGGCAGGGTTCCTTCCGACGCCACGAAGGTTCCGTCGTTGACTTCGAGAACCTGCCAGATGTCCTCGAAGCGGGACAGCGCGTAGGTATCCCATTGCGGCATGTAATAGACCGGATGGTGATCGCGCAGAGTTCGGTAGTACGGCAACGGGTTTGCCATGACGTCCGCGTCGAAGGGGTCGTACGCGAAGTCGGAGGTGGGGGCGGTCACTGCAGCGGAGAGGGCGGTAGAGCCTGCAGAATCGAGTCTTCCCAGCCATCGCGCAATGCCGGTGCCACGCTCATCCAGGTGACGATCTCGGCGGGCGGGCTGTCCTTCCAGGATGGGTAGTGGTTGGCGAAGCATTCCCAGCCGCCGTCCAGCGCCCAGTAGTGGATGACCTCGTTGAAACGGAACGTGGTGGTAAACGATCCCAGCCAGCGCTTCCCGGTGCGCTCCGACCATGGGACGTAAAGCCGTTCCAACTCCCGGATGTAGTCGTCCTGGCGCCCTGGCTTGGTTTGCATGATCTCCTGAATCACCAGTGGCGCAGCGAAATTGGCTTCGCGTAGCTGGGCGAGGGTTTTATTACTCGGCCCGGGGTACATGATCCGGCCCTCGCCGCAGGCCCCGATGTCGGACAGGAACGCCGCCCACTTGCCGGCCGCGGCCGCGTGGTCTCCCCCGCGGGCCTGGGCGGCCCCGATCCTCGCGTAGTCGGAGAATCCGTCGATCTCCCAGATGATGGTGACCTGCGGCCAGTGGCCGTTGTAGGGCGTGGTTTCCCACATCGCGAACAGCCGGGCGCCGAGCGCGTCCATCATCGGCTGGTAGGTGTCGGTGAAGACCTCGGTGAAGCGGCCGCTTAACCCCGATCCCAGCGAAATCGTCTCGTGCAGGTAGAGCAGGGTGTGGCCGTAATACTTTTTCATCAGTCGAGCCGCACCGGCTCTGAGTCGACGCGCGCACAACTCGCCTCGCACAGCAGTGTCTCGGTCGGTTCGACCAGTGCAGACGGGATCCCCGCTGCCGCAAGGGCGTACCCCTTGAATGTGCGCGCCGCAGCCGACAGCACGTGCTGGGCTCGGGTCATGCCGCGGTTCACGCCCAACGGCCACCCCTCGCCCCACAGCGCGACTTCGGTCAGCCGGTCGTCGAGGGACTTGAGCACCTTGTCGCGCACGCGGGCGTCCGCGGTGAACGCCTCGGCGCTGACGGCCAGGGTGTGACTGGTCGATCCCATCGCGGTCGCAATGTTGTCCGTGTCCACCACCGCCACGCCGAGAATGCGCAGCGGTCGGGTGTCGCAGCCGCCCGGCAGCAGGACGGTCACCTCCCAGCCGGCCATCACCCGGTCGTAGAGCCATCCGCCGGCCGAGTGCACGACGTCGACCGCGCTGGCAGCCACCACATCCAGTCGATACCGCAGACACTCACCGTTGCCGCGGGTTGCTCGTCCAGCACTGACGCGTCTGCTCTGGCCGATGTCGAACGTCGGAGTGACCATCAAATCCGTTCCTCACCGCCACACCGCGGAGTGCGTTCGCTCCAAGGCAGCTGCAGCGCTTGTCATGGGCTTCCCAAGGGCTGACGCCGCCTCACACCGGGGTGACGCGACTCATGCCCCAGCGTGACACTTCTGTCTAAATTTGTAAAGCTCCCGCGGCGTGGTCAGCCGCGGCGGCGGGCTTGCAGCTCGGCGATGATTTCGTCGGTGTGCTGCCCTAGTTGCGGTGCCGGGGAGCGCGGCTCCCACGGCGTCCCGTGGAAGTCCGCCGGGGTGGCGACCATCGCGACGCTGGCATCGCCGTCGGGGACGTCGACGATGCCGCCCGCGGCATAGAACTGCTCGTCGGCCACGACGTCTTCGAGGGTGTTGATCGGCGACCAGAAGAAGTCCGGTTCTTCTGCGAAGGCCTGCGCCCATTCGTCGAGCGAGCGAGTAGCGAAGATTTCGTCCAGCTCGGCGATCAACTCCGGGCCGTTGACGAAACGGGCGGCGGCATCGCTGTAGCGCGGGTCGTCGACCCATTCGGGGTGGCCGACGACGCGGCACAGCGGCGGCCAGTGCCGGTCGCCTTCGAGGCCGACGATCCAAAAGCGCCGCCCATCACCGGCGGCGTAGTTGTTCATGCATGGGTTGCCCATCGTCTCGCGCTGGCCGATCGCGATCGGCTGACCGGTCAGCAGGTAGGTGTTGAGGTCGAAGCTCACGGTGTAGGCGCCCTGCCGGTACAGCGAGGTGCTCACCAGCTGACCGCTCCCGGTGCGCTCGCGGGCCAGCAGCGCCGCGCAGATCGCCGCGGCCAGGGTCATGCCCGCCGAGTGGTCACCCATGCCGCCCCGCTGGAACGGTGGTGTCTGGCCGGGCCGGGTCAGCAGGTGCGCCACGCCGGCGCGCGACCAGAACGCGGCCACGTCGTATGCGGCCCGGTCGGCGTCGGGCCCGGTCTGGCCGTAGCCGGTGATCAGGCCGTAGACCAGCCTCGGGTAGCGGGCGGACAGCGACTCGAAGTCGAAGCCGAGGCGGTGCAACGCGCCCGGACGGACGTTGGTCACGAAAACGTCCGCGTCGGCGAGCAATTCGAACGCGATCTCGCGGCCATCGTCGGTGCTCAGGTCCAAGACAATGCTGCGCTTGGAACGGTTGTCCAGCTCAAACGGCGGGTTGACCCCGAGGTCGCAGCCCAGCATCCGGCCGAACATGCGGCCCGGATCGCCGGTCGGCGGCTCGATCTTGATGACGTCGGCACCCCAGTCCGCCAGGATGGCACTGGCGGCCGGCCCGGCCACCCACACTCCGAGCTCGACGACTTTAAGGCCTTCCACCGGTCCCGCCATGGCTACGTTCCTACTCCGTGGCTCGACCGGACCGCGCACTTGCCCCCGGTCAGCTCGCCTTGAGCTGACCCCGTCGCACGAAACGGCCGTCGTGCTCGAACTCGGCACGGTTGGCGGTGACGTAGTCGGCCACGGTCATCGGCCTGCGTCCGCCGATCACCTCGACAAGGTTGTTCTCGCCGGAGAAGATGCCGTCTCGGTAGTCCTGGGCGACGCTGCTGATGTGCTGCACGAAGAACTCCGGGAAGCCGGCGGCGCTCAGCCCGGCCGCAAACGCGGGGATTGAGACCGGCTCGTAGCGGACCGGGATGCCGAGGGTGTCGGCGATTTCGTCGGCGATGCGAAAGTGGTCGAGTTCTTTGGCCCCGACCAGCGGGTAGACCTGGCGGTCGTGCGGCGCGGGGTTCTGCAGGACGGCGGCGATCACCCGGGCCTGGTCGGGTCCGGAGATGGGCGCGTGGCGCCCGTCGCCGAACGGCAACCGCAGCACGCCCTCGTTCTCATCGCGCTGCCATTGCCATTTCAACCACTCGGCGAAGAAGGTCGGGCGCAGATGGGTGGTTTTGAACGCGGCGCGGTCCAGCAGTCGTTCGGCAATCCAATGCTGTTGAGCAGCATTGCTTTTCGCATCGCGCCGGGCGGAGATCTGCGACATGTTGACCACGGCGTCGACGCCGGCCTCACTGGCGGCCTGGGCGAAGATCGCGGTGGCGGGCAGCAACGTGCCGGGTGCGATCGGGTAGCAGAAGTAGGCGGCGTCGACTCCGGTCATGGCAGAGCTGACGGCGCGGAAATCCAGCAGATCGCCCTCGGCGATCTCGGCGCCGAGTTCTGCCAGCGCGTCGGAGCGAGAGTCGATGCGATGCACGAAGGCGCGAACCCGGTGACCGGCGTCCAGCAGGAGTTCGACAGTGGGCGCCCCGGTGTTGCCGGTCGGCGCGGTGATCAGAAACAACTTCTGGTTCGACATCTCGACTCCTTAGCATTCTGACTAACGATTACGTTATTTAGATCAAAGCACGGTAAGCTGACTAACGCAAGCGTTATTCATAGGAGATCCGGGTGGAGTTCGAAAAGCGGCTGCAGGACCGCCAGCAGTGGTCGATCAACGATCGCTGCTCGATGTCCAAGGTGCTCGACTTGCTCAGCACCAAAACCACCTTCCAGGTCCTGCGCGAGTTGTTCTTCGGCACGACGCGTTTCGAGGACTTCGTGGCGCGCACCGAGACGTCGGCGCCGGCCGCGTCGCGGGCGCTCAAGCAGCTCGAGGCGGCGCAGATCGTCACCCGCGTCCCGTATCAGGAGCCGGGCAGTCGCGCCCGCGACGAATACCGACTGACCCAGGCCGGCGAGGATCTGTTGCCGGTCTTCATGTCGCTGGTGCAGTGGGGCGACAGCTACTTGCAGGACGGACCGGCGCCGCTGTCGTTCGTCGATGCCGACACCGGCCAAACCCTCGCGGTCCGCGTGACAGCCGATACCGACGCCCCGAAGAAGCGGTCAACGGACATCGAGATACGCGGCCATAGTGCCGGCCGCCGGCGTTAACCTGGGCACCATGAGTCTGGTCGCCGGGCGTGGTCCGCTCAGCCGCGATCCGGCCGGGCGGTTCGCTCCCCCGCTGCCCGGTGAGGTGATCTACATCGAGCCACACCCGCGCCGAGTGCAGGCGTTCAAGGACGGACGTCCGGTGATCGACACCGAACACGTGCTGATGGTGCACCGGCAGGGCCACCCGCTGAGCTATCTGTTCCGCGCCGACGAAATCGGTGACCTGCCCGCCGAACCCGAGTCGGCGGCACCGGGTTTCGTGCACGTGCCGTGGGAGGCCGTCGACACCTGGCTGGAGGAAGGCCGCGAACTCGTTCACTACCCGCCGAACCCGTATCACCGAGTCGACTGCCGGCCCACCACGCGTCGCCTGCGCGTCAGCGTCGCGGACACCGTGCTGGTCGATACCGACGACACCATGATCGTTTTCGAGACCGCGCTTGAGCCAAGGCTTTACGTCGATCCCGCGCATGTGCAGACCGATCTGCTGCGCCCGTCGGAGACGACGAGCTACTGCAACTACAAGGGATTCGCGACGTACTGGTCAATGGGTGATGTCCAGGACATCGCGTGGAGCTATCCGGATCCACCGCCGGAAAGCCTGCCCATCAAGGGTTTTCTGAGTTTCGACGGCGCGCGTATCGACGTGCGTGCCGAATTGCCGCTCAGTTGGCCAGCGCGACGATCGCGAACATGAACAGCACCCCGCCGACGGTGCATGCCAAGGTGGCCGCAGTGCGATGCCCGGTATGTGCTTTCGGCAGAATGTCGGCGCTCGCCAGGTACATCAGGAATCCCGCGAAGAAGCCGAGGTAGACCGCGAGCAGCCGATGGGGAATCGTCACCATCAGCGTGAGGGCCGCACCGACGACGGGCGCGACGGCATCAGCCACCAGCAGGGTCAGCGCCCTTCGGCGGTCATTGCCGTAGATCGACGTCACCGTGTACGTGTTGAAGCCGTCCGCGAAGTCGTGGCCGATCACCGCCACCGCGACCACGGTGCCCGCTCCCGCCCCCGCCTGGAAAGCGGCACCGATGGCGAATCCGTCCATCACGCTGTGGCCAACGAGCCCCGCTGCCGCCAGCAACCCAATGCTGGGTGCGTCGGCGATCACCGCGTCGTTCATCGTTTGACCGCGATGAATACCCACGGTGTGTTCGACGATGTGCAGCACGAGAAAGCCGAGAACAAACGCCACGAGCGGAGCAGGAATGCCGAACAGGGACCACACGTCGCCGTGGCTCAGCGCTTCGGGCAGCAGGTCGAAGCTCACCGCACCGAGCATCAGCCCGGCGGCCAAGCCGAGCACGAGATATCGGTAGGAACCGATACGTAGCGCCGCGTATCCGCCGGACAACGTCGTGAGGAACGAACAGAAGGCCACCAGGACGACCACCGCGCGGTCCACCTTTCCGCCGTCCGTCCGCTCGGAGCAGCACGGCCTCAAGCGTATGACGCGACCCGGCTGAAAGAGAGTCGCTAGCCGCCGTAGCTGGGGCGCCCGAGCTTCAGCTCGCGCTGGGCGATCATGTTGCGGAAGACCTCCATCGTGCCGCCGTAGATCCCGGCGGGCACGCCGTGGCGGAAGATGAACTCGACGGCCCCGTTGTCCGCGGAACCCGTTGTGCCGGTGGGCAATGCCGATGCGGTTCCCAGAATGTCCATCAATTCCGGCGAGACGTCGCGCATGGTCTGAATGAGCGCGACGCGTCCGTAGATCCCGGGCGTCGACAGCGCCGCCTCGATGCGGGCCATGGTGCGCCCGAGCCGGAATTTCGTCGACTCGTCGTCAATCGGGCACCGCCCGTTGGCATCCGGTTTGGACAGGATCGCCGCGACCCCGTCGGCCGCCTCGGCCATCAGATGGCCGTGCTCCGACATCATCGAAACATTCTGCAGGCCATGGCCTTCCGTCTCGGTAATGCCGTGTTCGGCGTCCAGGGCGAACCGCATTACCGTCCAGCCGGCATTGACCTCGCCGATGCGGTAGAGATCGTCGACCCGCACGTCGCTGTAATAGACAATGTTGGTGCGGTCGCCGTCCAGCGTGCGGATGCCCTGGATCTCGATGCCGTCGGAATCCAGCGGCACCAGAAACATGGTCAGGCTCTTGTGTTTCTGGGCTTGCGGGTCGGTGTTGGTTAGCAGGAAGACGTACCTGGCGTTCTGCGCGTTCGAGGTGAACATCTTGGACCCATTGATGATCCATCCGTCGCCGTCGCGTACGGCTCGGGTCCTGCAGGTGGCTACGTCCGAGCCGCCCTCCGGCTCGGTATAGCCCAGGCATAGCCGAATCTCACCGGACAGCACGCCCGGCAGTACCGCGTCGACGAGTTCGGGCTTCCCGAATTGCTTGACCAACCGCGCGACGACCGCGGTGGTGCCCCAGTGGAACCACGGCGTGTGGGCGCGGCCGATCTCGAGATGGAAGATTCGCCGGCGCACCGGATCGAATCCCCCCTCGGACTCCTGCTTGAAATCCGACGCCAGATAACCCTCGGCGCCCAGCGCCAAATGCACTGGCTCACTGAAGTTTTCACCGGTCTCACGATCACGTCGCAGCACCTCATCGGTGACGTGTTCGGCGATGAACGCCCGGGTGTGGTCAAAGAATTCCCGGTCCTCGGGCGAGAGGTCGACGTAGGAGAAGTCCATTACGCCGCGTCGATCACGAGGGTGCGAAAACGATCCAGGGTCTCCAGCGCGTGCCCAATGCTGTCGCCGGGCAGGTGGACGCTGACCCAAGTGACCCCCAGCTTCGCCAGCTTGTCCAAGCCTTCGAGGTAGGCGTCGGCATTGAAGTCGTCGTCGGTGATGCTGCCGCCGTCGAAGTTGGTGAAGGTGATGTCGATCGCAGACCAGTCCCTGCCCTCGGCATCGCAGCGGCGCCGCAGATCGTCGATGCCGGCGGTGAGCTTGTCCAGCGAATCGATGACCGCGGTGCCGGCGGTCTGCGCCAGTTGCGGCGGGGCGGGGAACGGGCACCAGCCGTCGCCGTACTGCGCTACCCGCTGACGAGAGGCTGTGGTGTTGCCGCCGATCCAGATCGGCGGGCTGCACGGCGGACGCGGATGCGCGGTGATGCCACGGGCGCTGAAATGCTTTCCCTCAAAGGTGATGTCGTCGCCGCTCCAGATAGCCCGGATCACTTGCAGGGATTCCTCGAACAGCTCGGCACGCTCGTCGTAGCCGACACCGAGCGCCGCGAACTCACGCTTGAGGTAGCCGACGCCGACCGCGAGCGTGAATCGGCCTCCGGAGAGCAGATCGAGGGTGGCGCCGGATTTGGCCACCACGAACGGGTTTCGATAGGGCAGCACCACGATGTTGGGGATCAGCCGCAGCGTCGACGTGGTGGCCGCCGCGAAACCCAGTGCGACAAAAGGATCTAGCGCATCGTGGCCGCCTGCCTCCAGCCAGCGCTGCGACGGCGCCGGATGATCGGTGAAGCCGAATCCGTGGATGCCGGCCGCCTCGGTGGCCGCGGCCACTTTCCCGATGCCATCCCCGCCGACCAGCTCCGGGTTGTAGGGGTGGCTGTGCATCGGGTGGGTGATCGTGAAGCGCATCGGGATTCCCAGCCGTCAGAAGCGGGCGCGCGAGTCGATCGCGGTGTCGCTGGTGCGCAGCGGCCGGATCAGCGCCTCCTGCGCGAAGGAAGCCAGCAGCTCGCCTTCTTCGGAATGCACGGTGCCGCGCACGTACGACATGCCCGCGCCGACCTGGGTGCTCTCATGTGCGTAGAGCAGCCAGCCGGTCCAGTCCACCGGTTCGTGGAACGCCACCGAGATGCTCATCGGTGCGGTGGACACGGTCAGGTGCGCCTGGGCGGTGCCGATGCCCTCATGCGCGCGCATCGTGGTGGAGATCCCGAGATGGCCGGTGAAGTACGCCAGTAGCGCCTTGGCCAGATCGTCTCGGGTGGGAATCGGGTCGTAGTGCAGCCACGCATACAGCTCCGGCGGACCGACCTCGTCGGGGCTGTTCACGTCGACGACGTCGACCAGCCGCAACTCGCGGCCGACCATCGGCATCGGCGAGTGGTGGGCGTCGGCCGGGGGGGCCACGTTGGGCTTGGGCAGGTGGTGGCGAATCACGTCGTCGGTGGGGACGTCGGCGAGCACCGTGATGCTCAGGCAACGCCGCCCGTTCTGATGCACGGCGACCACGGCGGTCGCGGTCGATCGGCCTTCGGACACCACGTCGATGACGAGCTCGATCGGCGGGCCGACCGTCACGGCACGCGAGAACACCGCGTGCGCCGAGCGCACCGACTTGTCCGGGAAGCGTTTGGCCACCGCGACGATCGCCTGGGCCAGCACCTGAGTGCCCTCCACCACCTGGCGTTCGTCGCCGGCGGCGATGCCGGTTTCACCGGTGAACCGGTCGTCGTCCCCGTCGGACCGCACATCAAACAGATCCAGCAGGCCCGCAACCGTCCATTCAGTCTGCTCAGATTCCGTGGTCAAATCCGATCCACCTCTCAGGTTGGCAGCTTCCGGCACAGCGTGACACTTTGAGTAGGATTTGTAAAGGTTGGCTAACAAGACTCCGGTGAGCACTGCGGGCAGCGCCCCTGCATGCCGCTGGAAAGCGCAGAGAGGCAACGCAATTGGGCATCGTGATGAGCACATCAGAGACCGCGTTCACCCAGTCCGCCGAGACCGTGTACGACTTCGTCACCAACCCGGAAAACTGGACGAAGACCTATCCCGGCAGTGCCCACATCGGCAAACTGCCGCCACTGCCGCTCAAGGTCGGTGACACCTGGGAGGAAGCCGGTCCCGACGGCGACCGGGTCTTCAGCTGGCAGCTGGCCGTCGCGGTGCGGCCCATCCAGTTCGTGTTCACCTCGATCGGGCGGCTGGGTCACGACCGCGAGGGCAAGGGCGGCCTGGAGGGCCGCATCACGGTCTCCTACCGGTTCTCCCGGCCCGGCCAGGACATCACGCTATTTTCCCGCACCATGACCATCGAGGCACCCAAGCACGCCCCGCTGCCCGACAAGCTCTTCGAGCAGGCCAATCCGGCGCGGATCGACGAGTATCACGCGGCCGTGGCGCGGGAGCTCGCGCGAGCCGCAGATTGACACCGGCGCCGCAGGTGCATGACACTTCTGCGGTGTTTTGTAAAGGCTTGAGCCGATGATCCCCGAGGTGCTGGCCAACGGGTTCTGCTTCGGCGAAGGCCCCCGCTGGTTCGAAGGCCTGTTGTGGTTCTCCGACATGCTCGGTGAAGCGGTACACACCTCGACCCTGGGTGGCGCGCTCACCACGCTGCCGTTGCCGGGGCACTCGCCGTCGGGCCTGGGTTTTCGTCCCGACGGTTCACTATTGATCGCTTCGTCCGAGGACCGGCGGGTGCTGCGCTACGACGGGGAAACCGTCGTGGAGATCGCCGATCTCACCGACCTGGTGCCGGCCAACCTCGGCGACATGGTCATCGACGACACCGGGCGCGCCTACATCGGATCCCAGGCCCGATGCGGTGGCGTGATCGTGCGCCTCGATCCCGACGAAAGCGCGACCGTCGTCGCCACAGACCTCGACTTCCCCAACGGCATGGTCATCACGCCGGACCGCAAGACGCTGATCGTCGCCGAGTCGACCGGCCGGCGGCTCACCGCGTTCAGCATCGACGACGCCGGCGCGCTGCACGATCGGCGGGTCTTCGCGGACGGCCTGGACGGCCCGCCCGACGGCATCGCGCTGGACGCCGAGGGCGGGGTGTGGACGTCGATGACGCTGGCGCACCAATTCGAGCGAATCGTCGCGGGCGGCGCGGTGACCGACCGCATCGACATGGGCGAACGGGTCGCCATCGCCTGCGCGCTCGGCGGTCCCGAGCGGCGCATCCTGTTTCTGTTGTCGAGCACCGACGCCTATCCTCAGCGGCTGGTGGGCACCAAACTCTCGCGGCTCGACGCCGTGCAGGTTGCTACGCCCGGCGCCGGGCTGCCCTGAGACACCCGAGAGGGAGACACGTGACCGACTCGTACTACGAGCTGATCGACCCGGCCGACGCGTTGGGCGAGAAGTTCCGGGCGACCGACCTGGCCCGCGGCACCTGGTCGGCGGCCATCCAGCACGGCGGCCCGGTGTCGGCGCTACTGGTCCGGGCGCTGGAACGCTGCGAGCAGCGTGACGACACCCGGCTGTCCCGGGTAGTGATCGACCTGCTGGGTGGGGTGCCCTCGGAAGGTGACATCTGGGTACGTGCCGAACTGCAGCGCGGCGGCAAGCAGATCGAGTTGGTGAGCGCCGAGATGCTGGCTCCTGGCCCCGACGGCCAGCCCCGCCCCGTCGCTCGGGCCAGCGGCTGGCGGCTGCAGCAGCAGGACACCCAGGCCGTCGCGCACGCGGCGGCCGAGCTGCCCGCGCCGCGCACCGACGCCCGCAACCGTAATCTCAAGGCCCGCGAATGGGACCGCAACTACGTGCACAGCCTGGAGTGGCTCTGGCTGACCGAGCCGCTGACGCCAGGCCCTGGCGAATCGTGGATCAAGCCGGAGGTCGACCTGGTCCAGGGCGAGACGATGACGCAGCTGGAGCGGTTGTTCGCGGTGGCTGACTGCGCCAACGGCATCGGCAGCAAGCTCGACATCACCAAGTGGACGTTTTTGAACACCGATCTGGCGGTGCACGTGTTTCGGGTACCCGACGGGGACTGGGTCGGCATTCGAGCGGAAACCAGTTACGGACCGGACGGCATCGGGACGACGATCGGCACGTTGTACGACGAGCGGGGCGCGGTCGGCGCCATCCAGCAGTCCGTGCTGGTGCGCCGGCGCCCGCCTAAGGCCTGAGGGGATTCGGCATGGCTAGTTCGGCAATACTTCGTAAAGTTTCAGATATGAGCCAGCCGGCCGGGGCGACCACAGAGACCGAGACCGACACCTCGACGCGCCAGCGGATCCTGTTGGCGACGGCCGAGGTGCTGGGCCGCAACGGCAAGACCAAACTCAGCCTCTCCGAGGTCGCCGCCCAGGCCGGGGTCTCGCGTCCCACCCTGTATCGCTGGTTCGCGTCCAAAGAGGAGCTGCTGACCGCGTTCTCGCAGTATGAGCGCCAGCTGTTCGAAAGCGGACTGGTGCGGGCCACCGCGGGGCTCAAGGGTTACGACAAGCTGGACGCCGTGCTGCGATTCATCGTCGAGTACCAGCATTCGTACTCGGGCGTGCGAATGGTCGACGTCGAACCCGAGCACACGATCGCCGAGTTCGCCCACGTCATCCCGCAGATGCGCGACGGCCTGCAACGACACCTGCCCGGGCCCAACGCCGCGGTCAAGGCCGCGACCGTGATCCGGATCGCCATCTCGCACTACATCGTGCGCAGCGACGACGCCGAGCAGTTCCTGGCCCAGCTGCGCCACGCCGTCGGCATCAAACCCGCGGCCGACTAGTCGAACAGCACCGCCGCGTTGAGGTAGCCGGTCGGGTCCAGCGCGGCCTTGACCGACCGCATCGCCGCGATATCGGTTGACTGCCTTGACATTTCAAGGTAGGCACGCTTTCGGCTGCCGACGCCGTGTTCGGAGCTGACGTTACCCCCACACCGCGCGATCAGGTCCATCATCGGCCCGTAGAGCGCCTTCTCCCGATCCAGCGGCACCCGCAGCACATTGAGGTGCAGGTTGCCCTCACCGATATGTCCGAACAACACGGGTACGGCGTCGCTGACCCGCTCGCGAATCAGCGCGACCGCCTCGTCCGCGAATCCTGCGATGGCAGCCAGCGGCAGCGACACGTCGAACTTCAGCGGCGGCCCGTATACGCCCAGCACCTCGGCCAGCGATTCGCGAACCCGCCAGAGTCGCTGCTGGGCAGCAACATCCACGCCCACCGCGGGCTCGGCGGACAGCGGTGCCTCGGCGAGCAGGTCGGCCAGCCGTTCGGTCTGATCGTGGTCGGCGGCCAGCTCGATCAGCAGCAGCCAGTTCGCGTCGACCGGTGCGGCAATTCCGAGATGCTCGGCGGTCAGCGCACCCGCCCGGCCGTCAATCAACTCGAGTGCGGCGATCCCGTCCACGTCTCGGAACGCCCGGCCGGTGGCGACCAACGCGTCGAGATCGCCGAAGCCGCACACCGCGGTCACCCGATGCGACGGCGTCGGATGTAGCCGCAAATCCAGCGCGGTGATCACCCCGAGAGTGCCCTCGGCACCGACGAACAGCGCGGGCAGGTCATATCCGGTGTTGTCGCTGTGCACCAGGCTGTGCCGGCGCATCAGCGACCCGTCCGGCAGCGCCACGTCCAGGCCGACGACCTGCTCGCCCATGTTGCCGTACCGGACCGTGCGCAGCCCGCCGGCATTCGTCGAGGCCATGCCGCCGACCGTCGCGGTGTCGCGGGCGGCGAGGTCGACGCCGAACACCAGGCCCGCCGCGGTCGCGGCGCGTTGCACGGCGGCCAGGGTGGCTCCGGCACCGACCGCGATACGGCGCTCGGTGGTATCGATATCACCTAGCGCACAGAGCCTTTCGGTGGACAGCAGTACATCGTCGTGCTCCGGAACGGTACCTGCGACGAGCGAGGTGCGACCGCCCTGCACGGTGACGTGGGCCCCGGCGTCGCGGCACAACCGCAACACTTCGGCCACCTCCTCGGCCGAACCCGGACGCACCAGCACGCTGGCCTTGCCGCGATAGCGGCCGGTGTGGTCGACGCTGCGCCCGGACAGCACGTCGGGGTCGGTGACGACGTGATTGGACCCGACGATCCCGCTGAGGTCCCCGAGACTGCCTGGCATGTTCGCGGTTATAGCACCCTGAGCGTCAGAACAGGTCCTTGTGGTTCACGTCGGTGATCAGCCCGCCGTCCATGATGAACTCACTGCCGGTCGAGTACGACGACTCGTCGCTGGCCAGGAACAGGATGAACGTCGCGACCTCCCGAACCTGCCCGGGCCGACCCAGCGGAATGGTCACCATGTCCTCGGGCAGATGCTTGGTCATCGGGGTCTTGATGAAGCCGGGGTGCACGGAGTTGACCCGGATGTTGTGGGGCGCCAGCTCCAGGGCGGCCGACTTGGCCAGGCCACGAACTCCCCACTTGGACGCGACGTACGGGTGCACCATGGGTGCGCCGCGCAGGCCCTCGATCGACGACACGTTGATGATCGAGCCTCCGCCGGCCGCGATCATCGGCTCTACGGCCACCCGCATGCCCAGGAAGGTCCCGGTCAGGTTGACGTCGATGACCTTCTGCCACTTGGCCAGGTCGAAGCTCTTGAGCGGGCCGAGCGCGACGGTGCCGGCGTTGTTGACCAGCACGTTGAGCTTCCCGAATTCGCTGATCGCGGTGGCGACCGCGGCATCCCACTGGTCGGGCTGCGTCACGTCGAGGTGGACATAGCGAGCAGAGTCGCCGATCTCGTCGGCCAGTGCCTTGCCCTGGTCGTCGAGGATGTCGCCGATCACCACCTTGGCGCCCTCCTCGACGAGCAGGCGAGCGTCTTCGGCGCCCATACCGCCCGCGGCGCCACTGATGAGTGCAACTTTTCCGTCTACCCGACCCACGGTTGGGTCTCCTTTCGTTAAGTGGTCACCAAAGCGCTTGGTGCGTAAAGGCCTTTGCCGGTGACGAGCGGCAGATCGAGGGTGGTCCGGATGCCCGGCGGTGCCGCGATGACGGCCGGGATCGCGTTGACGACGCGGCCCGCGGCGCCGGCGATCGCGGCGTGGTTGTGGTCGCCCTTGCGGCTGCTCGGAATGATGTCGACGGCGTAAGACGGTTCGCCGGTGATCTCGACGCGGTAGGAGCCGTCACCGGAAGCGGGCCGGGGCAGGTCGGGGCGCAGGTCGGGCCGTAGCCGGGTGACGTGCTCGATGACGATCGCCGGGTGGCTGTTGACCATGCCGGAAATCTCGAACTGCAGCACCGCCACGGTGCCCTTGGCCACGTGGCCGACCGCGATGTCGAAGTCTTCCGGCGCCGGTTCGCGCTGGTAGGACTCTTTGATCTCGTCGACCTCGATGCCGAGGCCGGCGGCCAGCTGACGGATCGCGGTGCCCCACGCGATGCTGAGGATGCCCGGTTGCAGCAACATCGGGATTTCGTCCATGGGTTTGGCGAAACCCATGTAGTCCATGACCTCGGTCCCGTTGTAGGAGGCGTAGTCGTGAAGCTCCATGCAGCGCACCTGCTCGATGCGCTGGCAGGTTCCCGCGAGTGCGAACGGGATCAGGTCGTTGGCGAAGCCCGGATCGACACCGCTGATGAAGATACTTGAATTGCCTTGCTGGGCAGCATCTTCCACGCGGCCGATGTATTTGTCGGGCATCACGCCCCATGGGAACTGCAGCAGCCCGGGCGAGGACCCGACGACGTTGATACCGGCGGCCAAAATGCGCATCACGTCGGCCATCGCGTCGGGCAGCCGGGTGTCGCCCATCGCGCAGTAGACGACGCAGTCGGGTTTGGCGGCGATGATGGCGTCCAGGTCGTTGACGGCCTTGATGCCGGTGACCGTGGGGGCATCCAGGCCGACGCCGCACAGTTCCCCGGCGTCTTTGCCCACCTTCTCCGGCGTGGACACGTTGACGCCGGTCAGTTCGAACTGCGGGTTGGCGATCAGTTCGGCCAGGGCCAGGCCTCCGACATTTCCGGTACCGACGTGCGCGACGCGGATCACCATCTTCAGTCTCCGTCCCTTGCAGCCTGGAAAACTTTTCCAGACACTAGTCCACTATTTTTGAGCCGCCTACCGGGGTCTTGCGCGCAGGGAACGCGATCGCAATCTCGCGGTGTGCTTACGCTCGCGAGCAGACAAGAATGGAGTGCCGATGACTGAGCGCGAAGACGTGCAATTCACCTCCGGTAGCGACCGGATCAGCGCGTGGCTGTATCGGCCCGCCGGTGCCGGCGATGCACCGCTGTTGGTGATGGCGCACGGCCTGGGCGGGGTGCGGACCATGCGCTTGGATGCCTACGCCGAGCGGTTCAGCGCCGCCGGCTACGCCTGCCTGGTCTTCGACTACCGCAACTTCGGCGACAGCGAGGGTCAGCCGCGCCAGGTCCTCGACATCGACATGCAGCTCGCCGACTGGGCCGCCGCGGTGGCCTACGCCCGCACCCTCGACGGCATCGACCACGATCGAATCACGTTGTGGGGCACGTCTTTTGCGGGTGGCCATGTGATCGCCACGGCCGCCCGGCTGCCGGGCATCGCGGCGGTCATCGCACAATGTCCGTTCACCGACGGCCTGGCGTCGGCTCGCACGATCTCTCATCCGCTGGCCGTCGCGCGCATCGCCGCACGCGCGATCCGCGACATCGTCGGCGCCCGGCTGGGCCGGCCTCCGGTGATGATCGGCACGGCGGGCCATCCCGGCGACGTCGCCCTGATGAATACGCCCGACTCCTACCCGGGGTACCTGCGGCTGGTGCCCGACGGTGTCCAGCTGCGCAACGAGATCGCGGCACGCATCACGCCGAAGATCTTCACCTACCGTCCCGGGCTGCTCACCCCGAAGATCGGCTGCCCCATCCTGTTCTGCGTGTGCGTATACGACTCGCTGGCGCCGGCGGATGCCACCCTGCGCCACGCGGCCAAGGCGCCGCGCGGCGAGGTACACACCTACCCCGAGGGCCACTTCGCGATCTACGTCGACGACGCTTTCGAGCGGGTGGTCGCCGATCAGATCGCGTTCCTCGACAAGCATCTGCGCTGAGTGTGACGCTGGCGTCACGTTGGGCGCCGAGTGTGAAGCCAGCGTCACACTCGAGCGCCGGGGCCCCCGTATCTGAGTAGTCCTACCCTGTCCGGCGCGGCCACGCTTTCGCATCCTGGGATACATGGAAATTCCCAATGGCACGTCGAAGAACACCCCCGCCTTTTTCATTCAGGCCGCGATCGCGTTCGGCGTCAGTTTCGTCAGCGCGCTCGGCGGAATCTTCTATCTCCCGCTCGACGCATGGCAGCGACTGTTCCTCGGCATCACCGTGTTGTTCCTCGTCTCCAGCGCGTTCACCCTGGCAAAGGTGATCCGCGATCAGCAGGAGGCCGCGACCGTGCGGGTGCGTCTGGATGAGGCGCGGATGGAGAAGCTGTTCGCCGAACACAATCCGTTTACCACCGCGACCTGATCGTCGGGCGAGCCCGCGCCGAGGCGCCGCCGACTTATGCTGAGCGCGATGACGCGCCCCAATCCCGATCCGACGGCGCCGCTGTGGCGCGCGGCGCAGGTGTTCCGGCTGCTGAGTTGCCTTTACGCGCTGGGCTTTCAGATCGCCATCAACCCGGACCTGCGCCGGCCGGGGCTGGGTTGGGTGCTGTTCGCGGTGCTGATCGGATGGAGCGCGGTCTGCGCGATCGCCTACTTACGCGGGTTCGGCCGAAGGCCGGCGTGGGTGGTCGCCGAGATCGTGGTCGTCGTACTGCTCATGTGGTCCAACCGGGTGGTCACGTTTGATCACTGGGCCTCGGAGAACCAGACCTGGCCGACGACATTGTGGGCCAGCAATCCCACGATCTCGGCCGCGATTCAGCTCGGTCCTGTCCGAGGCATGTTGACCGGACTGGTGGTGATGGCCACCAATTTCGCGGTCAAGAACTACTTCGACCTCAACATGAGCCACAACGCCACGATCATCATCGAGCTGGCGATCGGCATGGCCATAGGTTTGGCCGCCCAAACCGCGCGTAGCGCCCACGCGGATCTGCAACGCGCCGCTGCGCTGTCCGCCGCGGTGCAAGAGCGCGAGCGGCTATCCCGCGAGGTGCATGATGGCGCCATCCAGGTGCTGGCGCTGGTCGCCAAGCGCGGACACGAAATCGGCGGCCCCACAGCGGAATTAGCCGACTTGGCCAGCGAGCAGGAACGCGCGCTGCGACGATGGGTCACCTCCACCGGCATCGACGAGTACGGGGACCGGACGACGATCGATCTGCGCACGCTGCTGCGCCACCGAGAATCCGACCGCGTATCGCTGAGTGTGCCGGGCACGGCGGTGGCGCTGCCGCGTCGGGTGGCCGCCGAGCTCGATGCCGCCGTGGGCAACGCGCTGGACAACGTTGCGGCGCACGCGGGCGCCGCGGCCCACGCATTCGTGCTGCTGGAGGATCTGGGCGATTCGGTGACGGTCAGCGTGCGCGACGACGGCGTGGGCATCGCCAACGGGCGACTCGAGGAGGCCGCCCAACAGGGACGCCTCGGAGTCTCGAAATCGATTGTGGGACGGCTCAATGCGCTGGGCGGCACTGCCCAGCTGCACAGCCGCCCGGGTGAAGGCACGGAGTGGGAACTGTGCGTGCCACGCGACGGGGGGATCAAATGACCGACGACACCGCGGCGACGGTGATGGTGGTGGACGACCATCCGATCTGGCGCGACGCGGTCGCCCGCGACCTCGCCGAGGACGGATTCAACGTGGTCGCCACGGCTGACAGTGTGGCCGCCGCCCGGCGCCGGGCGGCGGTGGTCAGGCCGGACGTCGTGGTGATGGACATGCGCCTGTCCGACGGCGACGGCGCGCAGGCTACGGCCGAGGTATTGGCGGTTTCCCCGTCATCGCGCGTGTTGGTGCTCTCGGCCTCGGATGAACGCGACGACGTCCTGGAGGCCGTCAAGGCCGGCGCCACCGGCTACCTCGTCAAGAGCGCCTCGAAAGCCGAACTGGCGCAAGCCGTCGAAGCCACCGCCGCGGGGCGGGCGGTGTTCACCCCCAGCCTGGCCGGACTGGTACTCGGCGAGTACCGGCGCATCGCCCAGAGTAAGGACCCAGGGCCCCCCGGCCCCAGACTGACCGAGCGCGAGACCGAGGTGTTGCGCCATGTGGCAAAGGGATTGTCGGCCAAGCAGATTGCCGAGCGGCTGTCGTTGAGCCACCGCACCGTCGAAAACCACATCCAAGCGACCTTCCGCAAGCTGCAAGTCGCCAATCGCGTGGAGTTGACCCGCTACGCGATCGAGCACGGGCTGGACAGCGAACCCTAGGCCCGGTACGGCTGCTGCTTTGGCAACGAAATGGCCAGTGCAACAACAGCTATCGTGGCGACAAGGGTGTAGGCGAAGATGGCCCATGACACCGCCCCGGTGGGCAGTCCGGCCATCTGTTTGCCGAACACCAGCGGGGCCGGGACGAGGTGTGTCACCAGTAACAGGCCCGCCAGCAAGCCCGGCACCGATGCCACCAGGGTGACCCAGATGCCCGCGCGGCGCCGGCACCACAGGATGACCGCGCCGATGAACAGCCCGGCCGCCGCGACGGCCTCGAGCAATGCCACCATCAGCAGGCCCATCCCCACAGGCGCCGCCAACAGCAGCGGAGACAAAAACCCAAGGCCGGCAACCAGCTTGGCCAACTCGAGGTCGCACGCGACGAAGCCAAGTCCATGGACGGCCGCACCGGCCAGGGCGAGCAGTCCGGCCGCCACGGTGGCGGCCGACTGCTGCAGGGATTTCACGCCCGATCCCGACCGGTCGCGGCCAGCGCCCGAGCACCCAGCAGGGCGGTCACCATCGTCGCGACGCACATCAGGCCATTGTCCTTGAGGCCCCACTTGATCGAGGCCAGGGTTGCCACCCCGGCGACGCACAGCAGCAGGCCCGCCGCCACACCCCGGGCGACCGAGGTGATCGCCCCGGCGCCGTCCCAGCCCGCAAGCGGGTTGTTCTCCAGCGGCCGCAGCACCAGGAACAGCACCGCCACCACGGCGACCATCAGGATCAGTTGCATCACGCTGATGGCCAGGTAGTCCGGCCGGCCGGGGTAGCGAGGGTGGCCGGTGAGATCGAAGAGCAGGTGCATGCCGAGCAGCGCGGGCATGTGCCACAGGTAGAGCGTCATCGCGCCGGAGTTGCCGAGTGCGGTCCACCACCACACGCGTGGCCGTTGCGCCCATCGGGTGATCGCGGGCATGGCGGCGATGGCCAGCGCGCTCAGGACGATGGCGTGACCGGCCTGCAGCAGCGACGGCGGGCTGGTGTTGGACAGTCCGTGATGCCCGGTGCCGACCAGGCTGATTTCGTACGGTCCCCAGCACACCAGGGCGACGTCGACCGCGAAGGCGACTGCGGCTGTCACCAGCGCGGCACGCCCGGGCAGCAAGCCGCGGCGGTACGCGACACCGAACATGGCGGGGATGAGCCAGACCGCCATGTTGAGGTAGCCCAGCGCCGATGCGACCGGCCAGTGCAGCCGGACGACGTCGATGGCGGCGATGGCCCCGTAGACCGCGGCTACCCCCGCGACGAAACGGGTGCGGGTGGTGATCCGGGCCATCGCCGGCATCGCGGCCAGTACCAGCACGTAGGCGCCGAGAAACCACAGCAGCTGGATGCTGACACCGGCGACGGGCTCGTAAATATGTTGGGGCAGAACGGGATACAGCAGGGTGAGGGCGATCGCCCAGAATCCGAGGTAGTAGAACACCGGCCGGAACAGCCGGGTGCAGCGTTTCATCAGCCAGCCGCCCCAGTTGGCGCCGGGCCGCCAGGACGACAGGCTCGCGGCGGCACCGGCGAAGAAGAACAGCGGCATAATCTGGAAGATCCAGGTGAGGGCCGCAAACACCACCGAGGTGGTCAGCAGGTTGTCCCAGATCAGCACGTGGTTGCGGATGACGCTGATG
Organism: Mycobacterium sp. 050272; assembly: GCF_039023525.1. Taxonomy (NCBI): domain Bacteria; kingdom Bacillati; phylum Actinomycetota; class Actinomycetes; order Mycobacteriales; family Mycobacteriaceae; genus Mycobacterium; species Mycobacterium sp. 050272. The sequence continues at coordinate 806,484 of NZ_JBCHKV010000001.1, forward strand.
GCCATCACGGTGTGACCGGCCACCACGCCGATCAGCGACACGATGCGGATGACGTCGAGGGCGCGGTCGCGATCGGCCGGCGTAGTGGCCGCCAGCTCGGCGGGGCTAAGAAGTGTTTGCACTCGAAAAGCATTGCCGGGCAGCGACCCCCAGGACCCGCGCAGTTCTACGCGTTAAGCCTGAGTAGTTCTACTCAAACCGATCGGGCCCATTACGGCCCGAGCGGAGACTCCGTGCGGATCGTCTCGTCACGGATCAGCCCCCGCAGCAGCGCGGTGCTGAACTCGGCGGCGATTTCTTTGGCAGTCCGGCGGCCGTCGGGGCGCAACCAGCGATAGGCCCCCAGAGTCATACCGATGTAGCCCAGCGCCACCACGTGGGTATCGCATTCGAAGAACTCACCGCTGGCGATGCCGCGGTCGATCAGGCCGTGCACGTGCTCGTAGACCTGGGTTTCCTTCTCCCGGACCTCGGCGACCTGTTCCTCGGTGAACCACTCGGTGATGTAGGGCGCCTCCTGGAAGTACACCGCCGCGCCCTCCGGGTTCTCGGCGATGTTCGTCAGCAGCCGCACGGTGTATTGGTAAAGCGCCTCCCGGGCCGTCCAGGAGGGGTCATCGTGGACGGCTTCCAGGGTGCTCTCGGCGGCCTGGCGGTAGATGTCAAACAGGATCAGCGATTTGCTGGCGTAGTAGTGGTAGACCGTCGCCTTGTTCAGGCCGATGACGTCGGCGACGTCATCCATCCGGGTGCCGTGGTAACCCCGGGCGGCGAACAGCTTGGTGGCGACCGCCAGCAACTCCTCGCGGCGCGTCAACCCGTTGCGGGTGATGCTGTCCGATGACATCTTTACTCACTATCGTCGCGCCAACGCGGCCGAATGGGCATGGCTTCGGGTCCGGTCTAGGCAAAGTACCAATCAACTGGTTGGACAGTTTAGAGGGATCGGCGCCTGTCGCACCGGCACGGATGCGACTAGACTCGGATATTTGAACTGGTCGCGAGTGCAGAGGTGGGGCGATGGATCCGAGTCCGGATTATGACGGCAGCGACGAAATCGAATTCTTCATGAAGTATTTCACCTGGGGCCTGCGTGGGGTTCAGGACGGAAACGGCTACCCCCCGCCCGCCTACCCACCCGTTTAGACAGACTTTTTCGCGTCCCGAACAAATCGCGGTTGGGCTGACTCACGCGCCGCTAAGTATCAACCAATCACGTTGTGCCACAAAGTTATTGGCTTCTAGTCGGCTGGTATCGATAGCCGTAGCATTCCATTCGCCGGTCATGCGCCTGGCGTCGCGCCGCGTCCAGGGGAAACTACCGTCTGCGGGGTGGACCCCAGTCCGGACTATGACGCCAGCGACGAGATCGAGTTCTTCATGAACTACCTGAGCTGGGGCTTGCGCGGAGTTCAGAACGGTCAGGGGTACCCGCCGCCCGCGTATCCGCCCACTTAGGCGCCGATCATGCGCCGTAGGCGACGTCGAGGCGTTTGACACCGTTGATCCAGCCCGACCGCAGTCGCTGCGGCGCGGCGAGCCTGGTGATGTCGGGTATCTGCCCGGCGAGCTCGTCGAAGATCAGCTTGATCTCCATGCGGGCCAGGCTGGCGCCGATGCAGAAATGCGCGCCATTGCCGCCGAAACTCAAGTGCGGGTTCGGGTTGCGCGAAATGTCGAATCGGAAGGGATTGTCGAAGACTTCCTCGTCGAAATTGGCCGAACTATAGAACAGCCCGACCCGCTGCCCTTCGCGGACGGTGACTCCGCCCAGTTCGACGTCGGCGAGCGCGGTGCGCTGGAAACAGTGCACGGGACTGGCCCAGCGGATGATCTCGTCGACCGCGGTGGCCGGCCGCTCGCGCTTGAACAGTTCCCACTGCTCGGGGTTGTCGAAGAACGCGTTCATCCCGTGCGTCATGGCATTGCGAGTGGTTTCGTTGCCGGCCACGGCCAGCAGGATGACGAAAAACGCGAATTCGACGTCGCCCAGCGCGTCCCCGTCGATGTCGGCTTGGATCAGGCGCGTGACGATGTCGTCGGCCGGGCAGCGGCGCCGCTGGTCGGCCATGTTGTAGGCGTAGGCCATCAGCTCGGCGTTGGCGGTGGTGGGGTCGCTGTCGAAGTCGGGATCGTCGGTGTTCATGATCGCGTTGGTCCAGTCGAACAACTTGGCACGATCCGCCTCCGGCACGCCGATCAAGTCGGCGATCGCCAGCAGGGGCAGGTTCATCGCGATGTCGTTGACGAAATCGCCGTCCCGCTTGAGCGCGGCGGTACGCACGATCTCCTTCGCCGCGCCGGCCAGCTTCTCTTCGAGTTGGGCGATCGCGCGCGGCGTGAACAGCCGCGACACCAGTTTGCGCAGCCGGGTGTGTTCGGGCGCATCGTGGTTGATCAACAACGCCTTGGTCAGCTCGAGCTGATCGGCGGTGACGCCTTCGGGAAGGCGCATGACGGCGCCCTTGCGATTGGTCGACCACAGGTGGCCGTCCCGGGAGACGGCCTTGACGTCCTCGTGGCGGCTGATCACCCAATAGCCGCCGTCGTCGAAGATCGACTCGGGCTGCGGGTTCCACCAGACCGGGGCCGTGCGGCGCAGCTCGGCGAATTGGGTGACCGGAAGGCCGGCCAGCAGTACGTCGGGATCGGTGAAATCGAAGTTCGCTCCGAACGGACACGTCGTTGTGTTCATCTCGCCGATCATACAGACGATTGCGCAGCGTATGACCTGGCGTTGCGGCGCGCGTCGGATATCGTCGCGGTGTGCGGACCCGTGGATGGGGTGGCAGCGTGCCGGCCACCGACGAGGAGGCGGTGGCTCGCATCCTGGCGGCCACCCGCCGGACCATCGACGAGCGCGGCGACCAGACCACGCTGGCCGACGTCGCGCGCACGCTGAACGTGACGCGGCAGACGATCTACCACTACTTCGCCTCGACCGACGAACTGCTCCAGGCGACTGCCCTGGGGGCGACCGACGACTTCATGGACCACCTGGCGACGGCGCTACACGGGATGACCGACCCGGCGGCGGCTTTGATCGAGGGCATCTGCCTGACGCTGGAGCGGCTGCCGAAAGACCCCTACATCGGCCTGCTGTTGCGGGTGTCGCGCACCGGGGCATTCGCCGAACAGGTCACGGTCACCAACGAGACCGCCCGCGTGCTGGGCCGCTCGATTCTGGACCGCCTCGACGTCGACTGGTCGGCCTATGCTCCCGCTGCGATCGAAGACATCCTGCAGATCGTGCTGCGCACGTTGCAATCGTTCATCCTGTCGCCGCCGACCGGCGATGGGGCCGAACTGCGCCGGCTGCTGGGCGTGTGGGTCGGTCCCGTCGTCGCGGCGCTACCGCGCGCCTAAGGCCCCTACAGGGCCTTGAGTTCCTCGGCGACCTCGGTCACCGACTTCTTCGCGTCGCCGAACAGCATGCTGGTGCCCTCGCCGTAGAACAGCGGGTTGTCGATCCCCGCGAAACCGGAGTTCATCGACCGCTTGAGCACGATCACCGACTTGGCCTTGTCGACGTTGAGGATCGGCATGCCGTAGATCGGGCTGGAGGCGTCGTTGCGGGCGGCCGGGTTGGTGACGTCGTTGGCGCCGATGACGATCGCGACGTCGGTACGGGCGAACTCGTCGTTGATGTCGTCCATGTCCTTCATGGCGTCGTAGTCGACCTCGGCCTCGGCCAGCAAGACGTTCATGTGCCCGGGCATCCGGCCGGCCACCGGGTGGATGGCGTACTTGACCGTCACACCCTTGTTCTCCAGCAGGGCCGCCATGTCCTTGACCGCATGCTGGGCCTGCGCGACGGCCAGGCCGTAGCCGGGCACCACGATCACCTGGTTGGCGTAGGCCATCTGGATCGCGGCGTCGGCGGCCGAGGTCGCCTTCACGGTCTTGTCGCCGGTGTCGCCACCACCGACAGCCACACCACCACCGCCGAAGCCGCCCGCGACGATCGCGGGGATGGAGCGGTTCATCGCCTTGGCCATCAGGTTGGTCAGGATCGAACCCGAGGCGCCGACGATCATGCCCGCCACGATCATCGCGGTGTTGTTCAGTGCCAGGCCCGCCGCGGCGGCCGACAGCCCGGTCATCGCGTTGAGCAGCGAGATGACCACCGGCATGTCGGCACCACCGATCGGCAGCACCACCATCAGACCCAGCACACCGGCGGCGGCCAGCAGGCCGATCATCCACCACAGCGACGCGCCACCGGTGCCCGGATGGGCGTGCAGGCCGACGACGACCGCCGACGCGACCGCCCCGGTCAGCAGCAGCAGGTTGATCGGCTGCTGGGCCTTGCCGAAGCCGATCGGCGAACCGGAGATGATCTCCTGCAGCTTGCCGAAAGCGATGATCGATCCCCAGAACGAGATCGAGCCGATGATCGCGGCGAACAGCGAGGCCACCACGATGTGCACGGTCGGCGACTCGCCATGCTGGAACGCCGAAAAGCCGTTGGTCTCAATGAATTCCGCGAGCGCGATCAGCGCGACGGTGCCACCGCCCACGCCGTTGAAGAACGCCACCAGCTGCGGCATGGCGGTCATCTTGGTCAGCCGCGCCGGGGGAACACCCAGCGCGACACCGACGACCAGGCCGGCGATGATCAGCACCCACGATTCGGTGTGCCGGATCTTGATGAGCGTCGCTGCCACGGCCAGGGCCATGCCCACCGCGGCGATCAGGTTGCCGCGCACCGCGGTCTTGGGACCGGTCAGGCCCATCAAGCCGTAGATGAACAGCGCGAACGAAATGATGTAGAGGACCGTGACCAGGTAGTTCATTTGGCGGCCGGCCCTTCCGCCTTCTCGGAGCTGACAGGCTGGGCCTTCTTGCCTTTGAACATACCCAGCATCCGGTCGGTGACGATGAAGCCGCCGATGACGTTCAGCGTGCCGAACACCACCGCGACGAACAGGATGATCTGCACCGCCAGCGACGGATGCTCGACTTCCCCGAACACCACCAGCGCGCCCAGCACCACGATGCCGTGGATCGCGTTGGTGCCCGACATCAGCGGCGTGTGCAGCGTGTTGGGCACCTTGGAGATCACCGCGAACCCGACGAATCCGGACAGCACCAGAATCGCGAGGTTCTCTAATAGCTCGTCGTACATCTAGGAGTCCTCCTTGCGGGTCACGCACGATGCCGCGACGATTTCGTCGTCGAAGTCCGGGGCCAGCTTCCCGTCGGACACCAACAGGTCCAGCAGCGCGGTGATGTTCTTGCTGTAGAGCTCACTGGCGTGCTCGGGCATCGTCGCCGGCAGGTTCAACGGCGAGGCGATGGTGACGTCGTGCTTGACGACCGTCTGCCCGGGCTCGGTGAGCTCGCAGTTGCCACCGGTTTCCCCGGCCAGGTCGACTACGACGCTGCCGGGCTTCATCGCCTGCACCGCGGCGGCGGTCACCAGCCGCGGCGCGGGCCGGCCCGGGACCAGCGCCGTGGTGATCACCACGTCGAATCCACTGATGGCCTTTTCCAGCGCCTGCTGCTGCTGGGCGCGTTCCTCGTCGGTCAGCTCGCGGGCGTAGCCGCCCTCACCCGCCGCGTCGATGCCGACGTCGAGCCACTGCGCGCCGACCGAACGCACCTGGTCGGCCACCTCGGGGCGCACGTCGTAACCGGTGGTGCGCCCGCCGAGCCGCTTGGCCGTCGCCAGCGCCTGCAGTCCGGCCACGCCCACCCCGAGCACCAGCACCGTGGCCGGCTTCACCGTGCCTGCCGCCGTGGTCAGCATCGGGAAGAACCGCGTCGACTCCGACGCCGCCAGCAGCACGGCCTTATAACCGGAGACGTTGCCCTGTGACGACAACGCGTCCATGGCCTGCGCACGTGAGATCCGCGGAATCGCCTCCAGCGCGAACGCCTGCACGCCAGCCGCCTTGAGCGCGCCGATCGAGTTCTCGGCACTGCGCGGCGCCAGGAAGCCGATCAGCGTCTGGCCGCTGCGCAGCTTGGCCACCTCGTCGGAGGTCGGGGGCGCCACCTTGACGACGACATCGGCGGACCACGCGTCCCCGATGGTGGCGCCGGCCTCGGTGTACAGCTCGTCGGGAAGCAGCGCCCGCGCACCCGCACCGGACTCGACCACCACCGCCAGACCACTGCTCACCAGGGATGCGACCGCCTTGGGTACCAGTGCAACGCGGCGCTCATCCGTCCCGGATTCGGCGACAACGCCGACCTTGACCGGCTCTAGCTGCGCATCTGTCATGGCGCGTACATCTACTTTCCTTAGCTCAGCTGCATTAATGCGAACCTCGTTGAGTTGAACACCCTAGCGGCCGTTACCAAAGCGGTATGTCTTGGCCGTGTTCCGACACCGGTCGGGGCCCGAAGTGGCGCCGTTGCGATTCGTCGATCCGGATGTCGTTGATACTGGCCTCGCGGCGCGCCATCAAGCCGGACGGCGAGAATTCCCAGAGTTCGTTGCCGTAGCTGCGATACCACTGGCCGCTCGCGTCGTGGCATTCGTACTGAAACCGCACGGCGATGCGGTTGTCGTGGAAGTCCCACAGCACCTTGCGCAGGGAGTAGTCCAGTTCGCGCTGCCACTTGCGGGTGAGGAACGCGACGATCTCGGCCCGGCCCACGACGTGTTCGTCGCGGTTGCGCCATTGCGAATCGGGCGTGTACGCCAGGCTGACCTTCTCGGGGTCGCACGTGTTCCAGGCGTCCTCGGCGGCCTGGACCTTCTGCAGCGCTGTTTCGCGGGTGAATGGCGGGAACGGGGGACGGGATTCGGCGTCGTCGCTCATGGGTCCATCGTGGCGGATCGCGACCGCGAACGATAAGCCGATATGAGCTGTCCCGTTCGTCGAGACTGAAATCTCGCTTACCAGCCGCGGCGAGTCAGCTGCTTAGTTTCGGTGTCGCGCCGGTGGCCGGGAATCGAAGCGTTTGTCCCGCGAGCGCCGCCCTTACCCACGTGTCCTATCGTGACGGTCATGGACTTCGCGATGTCGGCTAAGGCCACCGACTACCACAAGCGGTTGTCCGACTTCATGACTGAGTTTGTCTTTCCGGCTGAGGCCGCCTACGACAGCTACCGCCACGAGGCCGGCGCAGATGACCACACCGTTCCCCCCGTTATCGAGGAACTCAAAGTCAAGGCCAAAGAACGCGGCCTGTGGAACCTGTTCCTGCCGGCCGAGTCCGGGTTGACCAACCTCGAGTACGCCCCGCTGGCCGAGCTGACCGGCTGGAGCCTGGAGCTCGCGCCCGAGGCGGTCAACTGCGCGGCACCGGACACCGGGAACATGGAGACCCTGCACCTGTTCGCCACCGAGGAGCAGCGCAAGCAATGGCTGGAGCCGTTGCTGGCCGGCGAGATTCGCAGCGCCTTTTCGATGACCGAGCCCGCGGTCGCCAGCAGCGATGCCCGCAACATCCAAACGGCCATCGTGCGCGACGGCGCCGACTACGTCATCAACGGCCGCAAGTGGTGGACCTCGGGTGCGTCGGACCCGCGCTGCAAGATCCTGATCGTGATGGGCCGCACCAATCCCGACGCGGCCAGCCACCAGCAGCAGTCCATGGTGCTGGTGCCGATGGATACCCCCGGCGTGACGGTGGTGCGCTCGACCCCGGTGTTCGGCTGGCAGGACCAGCACGGGCACTGCGAAATCATCTACGACAACGTCCGGGTTCCGGCCACCAACCTGCTCGGCGAAGAGGGCGGCGGTTTCGCGATCGCCCAGGCCCGGCTCGGACCGGGCCGCATCCACCACTGCATGCGCGCGCTGGGCGGGGCCGAACGTGCCCTGGCCCTGATGGTGCACCGCGCGAACAACCGGATCGCGTTCGGCCGCCCGCTGGCCGACCAGGGTCTGGTACAGCAGGCAATTGCCCAGTCCCGCAACGAAATCGACCAGGCTCGACTGCTGTGCGAGAAGGCCGCGTGGACCATCGACCAGCACGGCAACAAGGCCGCCCACCTACTGGTCTCACAGATCAAAGCCGTTGCACCGCAAGTGGCCTGCGACGTGATCGATCGCGCGATTCAGGTACATGGAGCCGCCGGGGTCAGCGACGACACCGTGCTGGCCCGGCTCTACGGCTGGCACCGCGCCATGCGGATTTTCGACGGACCCGACGAGGTGCACATGCGAACCATCGCCCGAACCGAAATCGGCAGGGAGCAGTCCGCCTTCGCCGCTGCGGTGACCCCGCATGACTGAAGCATTGCGAGAACTGTCCGGCGCGTGGAACTTTCGCGATGTCGCCGACGGCGTGTCCGCGCTGCGGCCCGGACGGCTCTTCCGGTCCGGCGAGCTGAGCCGCCTCGACGACGAGGGCCGGGAAACGCTGCGCGAGTTGGGGATTACCGATGTCGCCGATCTGCGCGCCGCGCGTGAGGTGGCCCGGCGCGGTCCGGGGCTGGTCCCCGACGGCATCGACATTCATCTGCTGCCGTTTCCCGATCTCGGCGACGAGGAGCCGACCGACGACGACGCGCCGCACGAGACCGCGTTTCGGCGCCTGTTCGAGGGCGAGGCCCACCAGACCGACGAAGAGGTCAACGAGGCCGCCATCCGCCACATGACCGACGAATACCGGCAATTCCCCACCCGCAATGGCGCACAACGCGCTGTGCAACATGTCTTTTCGTTGCTGGCCGCGGGACGCCCGGTGCTCACGCACTGCTTCGCGGGCAAGGACCGCACCGGCTTCGTGATCGCCACGGTTCTGGAGACGATCGGCATCGACGAGGACACCATCGTCGCCGATTACCTGCGCAGCAACGCCGCGGTACCCCAGCTGCGCGAGCACATCTACGACATGATCCAGCAACGCTCCGATGTCGAATTGACCCCGGAGGTCGTCACTTTCACCAAAGCCCGACTGGCCGACGGTGTCCTCGGCGTGCGAGCCGAATACCTGGACGCCGCACGCCAAACCATCAACAGCGAGTTCGGCTCGCTGGAGGCCTACCTGCGCGATGCGGGCGTCACGCGCACGGATGTGGAACGCCTGCGCAGCGAACTGCTGGCCTGACTACTTGCGCAGGGTGAACTGGTTGAGGTCGGTGTAGCCCTTGCGGAACAGGTTCGCGCACCCGGTCAGGTACTTCATGTACATCTCGTAGACCTCTTCGGACTGGATCTCGATGGCCTCGGCTTTGTGCGCCTGCAGGCCCGCGGCCCATACGTCCAGGGTCTTGGCGTAATGCCGCTGCAGCGACTGGCGACGCCTCAGCTTGAAGCCGGCCTTCGCCGAGAACTCCTTGACCATGTCGATGGTCGGCAGATAACCGCCCGGGAAGATTTCGGTCTTCATGAAGTCGCTGAACTCGACGATCGCCGGAGTCAGCGGCAAGCCGGACGCGATGATTTCCTTCTCCGACAGCACGGTGATCGTGTGCAGCAGGAACGTGCCACCGGCCGGCAGGAGCTCATACGCGCGCTCGAAGAACGCCGTGTAGCGGTCCAGGCCGACATGCTCGAGCGGGCCGATCGCGACGATTCGGTCCACCGGCTCGTGAAAGCGCTCCCAGCCCTCCAGCAGCACCCGCTTGGAACGGGGGCTGTCCATTTCGTCGAGCACTTTTTGGGCGTGGCTGGCTTGGTTCTTCGACAGCGTCAAGCCGACGACGTTGACGTCGTATTTCTCGATGGCCCGCACCATGGCGGCGCCCCAGCCGCAGCCGAGGTCAAGCAGTGTCATGCCCGGCCGCAAGTCCAGCTTGCCCAGCGAGAGGTCGATCTTGGCGATCTGCGCCTGTTCCAGCGTCATGTCGTCGCCGCCCAGCCAGTAGGCGCAGGTGTACATCTGGGTGCGGTCGAGGAACAGACGAAAGAAGTCGTCGGAGAGGTCGTAGTGCGCTTGCACGTCCTCGAAATGCGGCGTCAGCTCCTCAGACATGACTGTGCTGCCTTTCCCTGGACCCCGCCAGGTAGCCGTCAGGTCCAGTCGCGATGCGACGTGGGGTTGGTTGGGTCGCGTCCACTGTAAGGCGAATCCGGTTGGAGCGCTTCGCCGAAGGGACTATTGACGTTGTCGTCAGTTGCACTGATCGCACAACGACCGGACCACGACGACGGTCTCGTTCAGCCGAGTTTGAAGTCGGCCTGTTTCGCCGCGGACAGATCGGTGATCTGGTCCCACTGCGCGGCGACATCGTCAACCGTCGGCGGCTTGTCGAAGTTGACGCCGTCGTTCTGGAAGAGTGCGACGCGCTGCACCTTGCCACCCCCGACCACGAAAACCGAAGCGCTGTTGGGGTTTTCCTCGGTGCACAGGTAGGACACCACCGGCGCGACGTACTCCGGGGTGAGCTTCTCGAGTACCTCGGGGGGGAGGATGTCCTGGGTCATGCGGGTTGCCGCGATCGGGGCGACAGCGTTGGCGTGGATGTTGTACTTGGCGCCCTCGAGCGCCAGGCTGTTGATCAGACCGACGAGCCCGAGCTTGGCCGCGCCATAGTTGGTCTGGCCGAAGTTGCCGAACAGTCCGCTGGTCGAGGTGGCGACGACGACCCGGCCGTAGCTCTGCTCGCGGAAGTGTGGCCAGGCGGCGCGAATGACGTTGTAACCACCGTAGAGATGGACCTTGAGTACGGCGTCCCAGTTTTCGAAGGACATCTTGTGGAAGGTGCCGTCGCGCAGGATGCCGGCGTTGCTCACCACGCCGTGGATCGCACCGAACTCGTCGAGCGCGGTCTTGATGATATTTTCGGCGCCCTCGGGCTCGGCGACGCTGTCGTAATTGGCCGCCGCCCGGCCACCGGCGTCTTTGATCTCCTTGACGACCTCGTCGGCCATGTTGTGGCCGGCTCCGGTGCCGTCGCGAGATCCACCGAGGTCATTGACGATGACGCTGGCGCCCTCCTTGGCGAGGGTGAGCGCATATTCGCGCCCCAGTCCTCCGCCGGCTCCGGTGACGACGATGACGCGATCCTGCACTCCGGGCATCAGGTTCCTCTCTGCAATTAACCAACGGTCGTGGACGACCCCCGAGCTAGTGTGTCAAAACAGCTTGCGCGCCATCTTCAGGGCCCGGTCGGTGTAGGGCGGGTAGGTGAAGCTGGACAGATCCGGGCGGGTCGGTTTGGTCATCACCGACTTGCGGTGACTGAACTCCTCGAAGCCCCACTTGCCGTGGTAGGCACCCATTCCCGACGCGCCGACCCCGCCGAACGGCAACTTGGCCGTCGATACCTGGAACGCGAGGTGGTTGACCACCAGGCCACCGGCCGGGACTTCCTGGATCACCTTCTCGCGCACCTCGCGCGACTTGGTGAACAGGTACGCCGACAATGGCTTCGGTCGCGAGTTGACGAAACGTATTGCATCGTCCAGAGATTGGACGGTGATCACCGGCAGCAGCGGTCCGAAGATCTCGTTGACCATCAGCGGGCCGTCCGTGTCGGGATCGACGACGACCGTCGGCTCGATGCGCAGGGTCGACGCGTCGGAGCCGCCGCCGACGGTGGTCTTGCCGCCCGAGCCGTTGAGGTAGCTGGTGAGCCGGTCGAACTGACGCTGATTGGCCACCCGCATTCCGGTCGGCCCTTGCGAGCGGTACTTCGTAATGGCCGCACCGATCTTGGTCACCAGCTCGTCGCGGATCTTCGCGTCGGCCAGCACGTAATCGGGGGCGACGCAGGTCTGCCCGCCGTTGAGCAGTTTGATCCAGGCGATGCGCTTGGCCGCGACGTCCAGGTCGGCGTCGGCCGCGACGATCACCGGGCTCTTGCCGCCGAGCTCGAGCGTGCACGGGGTCAGGTGCGGCGCCGCGCCTTCGTAGACCTTGCGGCCGATCTCGGTTCCGCCGGTGAACATCACCCGGTCCAAGCCCTGAGCGATCAGCTCCTGGCTCACCGAACCGTCGCCTTCGAACACCGCGATGGCGTCGTTGTCGAGGTAGCGCGGGACCAGATCAGCCATCAGATGCGACGACGCGGCCGCGATTTCCGAGGGCTTGAGGATCACGGCGTTTCCGGCCGCGATCGCGCCGACCGCCGGACCCAAGGTCAAGTAGAACGGATAATTCCAGGCGCCGATGACCAGCACCGTCCCGTAAGGCTCGTACTGGATCCAGCCGCGGCCGGGTAGTTGGGCCGCTTCGAGGAGCGCGTACTTGCGCCTCATCCACTTGCGGACCTTCTTGGCGGCGTACTTCGCCTCGCCGACGGTACCGGCGAAGTCGCCGATGAACGCCTCGAACGGGTGACGGTCCAGGTCGTCGGCGAGCGCGGCGTTGATCGCGGCCTCGTTGTCTTCCATCAATCGCGCCAGCTGCAGCAGCTGGCGCTTGCGCCACTCGACGTCACGGGTGCGCCCGGTGGCGAAGGTCTGGCGCAGCCGGGCCACCGTCGCGGGGATATCGGCGGGCCGGGCCTGCGGCCCCGACGAAGCCCCGTTGGTGGACTCGGACGTCTTGCGTGCAACCGATTCGGTAGTCATCGCTGTCTTCCCCTCTCGGACCTTCCCGGAAATGCCCACAACTGTGCGCGCGGACACATACGGGCGATAACCGCGATCCTAACCATCCGGTCGGTTGGGAGGTAAGGGAAGCTCCAACAGGTGCGGCCGAATATCGCGCCGGCAGCCGATCCTTGGCCAGCGCCCATCCGGCGAACCGCCTGGTCAGCCCCTGGTTGCGGTGATGAAGGTGTTCGCAAAGGGCCGGTCATCGTTTTGCGGCTCGCGACCCAATCGGGTGGCCTCCTCGCGCGCATTGACCGTATGCACCGTCCAGCCGTGCGTAGCGAACCATTCGCCGCAGTCGGGCCGGCCCTCGTCTTCGAACCAGAGGTCGAACGGGTTGAACGAGGTATCCTGGCCGCGCGCCTCGCGCTTGGCCTTCAGCTCGGCCCACCGCTGTTCGGCTTCGCGGCGCTTCTCCACGTCGACTCCGAAATTCTCGACGGCCACCCGACTGCCCGATGCGCTCAGCGCATCGATCGCGACGAACAGCGCTTCTTGAGCGGCCGCCGGCAGGAACGGCAGCAGCCCCTCGGCCAGCCACGCCGTTGGCTGGCTCAAGTCATAGCCCGCCTCGCGCAACGCTTTCGGCCAGTCGTGGCGCAGGTCGACGGGGACGGGGCGCCGCACTGCGATGGGCGTCGAGCCCGCCAACGTCTCGGCCTTGTACTCGAGGACCTTGGGCAGGTCGATCTCGTAAACCGTCGTCCCGGCGGGCCAGTCCAACCGGTACGCGCGCGAATCCAATCCGGCGGCCACGATCACCGCCTGGCGAATACCCGCGGCGGCCGCCGCAGCGAAGTACGCATCGAAGAAATGCGTGCGCACCGCCTGGTAGTTGATCATCTCCTGGGCGCGCACCGCGCCGTCGGGATCGTCGTCCTCGGCGCCTGCCCACCACGCCGTCACCTGCTCGCGCACGCCTTCCAGTGCCGGCGTGGAAACCAGCGGTTCGGCGAACTGGTCGCGGATCAGCGGATCCGCGCTGGCGGTCTCGGCGGCACGGGCCAGCGCGACCATCACCGCGGTGGCCCCGACGCTGGTGGCGATGTCCCAGGAGTCGTCTGCCGTGCGTGCCATTACAACCGCTCTCCGATCACGAAGTTGGAATAAATGTCCTGCTCGTCGGCAAGCGGGTGATCGTCGCTCCAACGACCCAGCCTGCGCCGCTCGTCTGCCGATAGCCACAGCTGCGCGTGCCAGCCGTGCGCGTTGAGCCACTGCGCGACATCCGCCCGATGCTCGTCGAAATACATCAACTCCCCGGCGTCGGGGTTGCGCACCAGGCCGATCTCGTCGGCCAACTTGCTCACGCGCTCGTGTACCTGCGTCCGCCGCTGTTGGGCACGAGCGGGGGCGGTCTCGGCCGCCACCCGGCTTCCGGCCGCGCTCACCTCGCCGACCTGGGTGAACAACCGGTCCTGCGCCTCGGCGGGCAAGTACATCAGGAGTCCCTCGGCCAGCCACGCCGTACGTGCCGACGGGTCGAAGCCGGCGGCACGCAGCGCCGAGGGCCAATCCTGCCGCAGGTCGATGGCCACCTCGCGGCGATCCGTTGACGAGCGCACGCCGTTTTCGGCCAGCGTTACGGCCTTATAGGCCAGCACCTGGGGCTGGTCGACCTCATAGATCGCGGTACCGTCGGGCCAATCCAGGCGGTAGGCACGGGAGTCCAGCCCGGACGCCAGGATTACCAGCTGGCGGATTCCGGCGGCCGCGGCATCGGTGAGATAGCGGTCGAAGAAGTGCGTCCGGACCGCCACGTAACCGCGAATATGGGCGAGATCGGCCACGAATTCCGGGTCGAGCGCTTCCACCTTGGCGGCGACGTCCGGGTCGAGCATGGCCCCCCAGAGCACCCCGATACCGGCGTTAGTGGCCAGCAGTTTGGCGTACGGATCGCGGATCAGCGCATCTGGCTGTTCGGTTTCGACGGCTCGCGCCGCGGCGATCGTCACCGCCGTCGAGCCGACGCTGGTGGCGATGTCCCACGTGTCGTCTGCACTGCGAGGCATGACTGGGACTTAACTTGCCGCCGGTTACAACCGCTCCCCGATCACGAAATCGGAGAACGAATCCTTGTCGTCGTCCAGCTCGACACCGGCAACCCTGCGGCCCAAGCGCTCCATCTCGTCGAGCGAGTTCTGCGACGTGGCGCGCCAGCCGTGGCCGTTGAGCCACTGCGCGACGTCCGCGCGATTCTCGTCGCGATACATCAGTTCGCCGACGTCGACGCTTTGCTCGATGCCGATCTCGTCGGCGACCTTCTTGAACCGTTCGCGCATCTGTTCACGCCGCTCATCGGAGTGCGTAGGTGCGGTTTCGGCCGAGATGCGGCTGCCCGCCGGGCTCAGCTCACCGATCTGGGTGAACAACTTGTCCTGCGCGTCGGCGGGCAGGTACATCAGCAATCCCTCGGCCAGCCAGGCGGTGCGCTGAGCCGGGTCGAAGCCGGCGGCACGCAGCGCGGCCGGCCAGTCCTCGCGCAGGTCGATGGCCACCTCACGACGGTCGGCGGACGGGGTGGCGCCGCTCTCGGCCAGCGTGGCCGACTTGTAGTCCAGCACCTGAGGCTGGTCGATCTCATAGACGGTGGTGCCGGCCGGCCAGTCCAGCCGGTAGGCCCGCGAATCCAGTCCCGACGCCAGGATCACGACCTGGCGGATCCCACCGGCGACGGCGTCGGCGAAGTACGCGTCGAAGAAATGCGTGCGCACCGCCTGGTAGCCGCGCATGTGGTGGATGCGAGCAGCGGATTCTTCGTCGATGGCTTCGATCTTGGCGACGACCTCGGGGTCGAGCATGGCCTCCCAGATGATCTCGGCCCCGGCGTTGTTCACCAACAGCCTGGCGTAGGGGTCGTGGATCAGCGCGTCGGGCTGCTCGGTTTCGATGGCCCGGGCGGCGGCCACCATGACCGCGGTGCTCCCGACGCTGGTTTTGATGTCCCAGGTGTCGTCATGTGTGCGAAGTGAACTCATCGGCTGTGCTCCAGGTCTTGTGCGGTCGGGTCAGTGTGATGGTCCGGCGAAGCGCGCACGCAGCAGCGCGCTGCGGACGGCATCGTCGGCCAGGTCTTCGGGGACGGCGCGGCCCAGGCGGGCCATCTCGTCGCGGTTGCTGACGACGTTCACCTGCCAGCCGTGCTGGGTCAGCCACTCGGCGGCGTCGGAGCGGTCGGGCTCGTGAAAGGTCAGCGCCTGCACGTTGACGTCCAGGCCGAGCCGGTCCCGCATCCGCTGCCAGCGGTTGGTGTTGCTGCTCGCGTTCATGCCGAACACCTCGATGGCGACCTGGCTACCAGGCACGCTGAGGTCGGTGAACATCTCGAAGAGCCGGTCCTGGGCATCGCTGGGCAGATAGGGCAACAGGCCCTCGGCCAACCATGCCGTGGGCTGGGTGCGGTCGAATCCGGCCGCCGTCAGTGCCGCCGGCCAGTCGTCGCGCAGATCCACCGCGACCGCGCGCCGGCTGGCGGTGGGCAGGTGCGATTCCAGAATTTTGCCTTTGTACTCCAACACCTGTGGCTGGTCGATCTCGTAGACCGTGGTCTCGGCGGGCCAGTCCAGCCGGTAGGCCCGCGAGTCCAGGCCGGCGGCCAGGATCACTACCTGCCGGATTCCGTCGCGGGTGGCGTCGGCGAAGTACTCGTCGAAGAAGTGCGTGCGGACGGCCTGGTAGTCGATGCCGAGACGATGTCCTCGCTGGCCCTGCTCGTCGCCGTCCAGCCAGGCCAGCTCGGGGTCGGTCAACCGGGCCCATGCCGGTCCGGCCGGCGAGACCAGTTTCCGGGCGAAATCGTCCCGAATCAGCGGGTTGGATCCGGCGGTCTCCGCGGCGCGTGCGGCCGCGACACCCAAAGCGGTGGCGCCGACCAGCTCGGTGATGGCCCACGAATCCCCCGCGGTCCGGAGCGAGGGTGGAAGCGGCGGCTGCAACGAGGAGGAGTCGTCGAGATCAGTCATTTCCGGCCCAGCTTACCCGGAAAAGTTAGTTAGCCTATACGCTTTGTGCGCGATCTCACTCGCACGCGAACCGGCTCAGTCCCGTCCCTTGAACAGCGCGCCCTCCAGCAACTGGCCCAGCATGCCGGTGACGGCCTGCATCTCCTGGTAGCTCTGGACATAGCCGGCGTAGAACCCGGCGCCGCACAGCACCACCAAAAGGGTCTCGATCAACGCTTTGGCATCGACTGGGATAGCGAACTCCCCCTGCTCGATTGCGTCATTGATGACACGCGTCAAGAAGTCTCGACAAATCCTTATCGCATCGTTTTCTGCTTGGCTCAATTCGGGGTGGCGCTGGGATTCCAGAATCGAACCGATCAGAAACGCCGACGCCGCGGGATGCTCGGAATTTGTCGCGACGGCCGCCGAGATGAACCCGGTGAGCCGGGCCATCAGGGTCGTCTCGCGGTCCGCCTGTGCGATGCCGGCCCCGAAGAGGAGTTCGCTGGTTTCGCTCAGCACCTCTCGATACAGCACCCGCTTGCTGGAAAAGTAGTGGTTAATGGCTGGCCGGGTGAGATCGGCGCGCACCGCAATTGCCTGAAACGTGGCTCCCTCGTAGCCACGTTCGCTGAACACCAAGCGGCCGGCGCGCAAGATTCTCTTGCGCGTCTCGTCTGCCTTCGCGGCGGGTGGACGGCCCGGCCGGCGCCTCGCCGTGGACGGCACCGTTAGAGTGTGCCACCCCTTCGGGTAGGCATTAAAGCATTTGGCGGAATGTTGCCGAACTTTCCCGCTTGGTAGTCCTCCAGTGCTTGGAGCAATTCCGCGCGCGAGTTCATCACAAATGGCCCGTAGTGGAATACCGGCTCCCGAATCGGTTGTCCGCCCAGCAGTAACACATCAATTGCTGAGGTCGACGACGATTCCTGAGTCGAGTCAGCCGCTACCGTGATCCGGTCGCCGGGCCCGAGCACGAGCAATTGGCGTGCGCGAATCGGATGACCGACCGGTCCGACCGACCCACTGCCGGACAACACATAAACCAGCGCATTGAAATCCCGCCGCCAAGGAATATTGAGCCGTGCCCCGTTTTGAATTGTGGCGTGCGCCAAGGTGATTGGCGTGTGGGTGATGCCCGGGCCGCCCTGACCGTCGATCTCACCGGCGATGATGCGGACCAATGCCCCGCCGTCGTCGGAGGCCAGCAGCCTGGCGTCGACGCCTTCGATGGCCTGATACCTGGGCGCCGCGAACTTGTCCTTCTTCGGCAAGTTCACCCAGAGCTGGATGCCGTGGAACAGCCCGCCACTTTCGACCAATTCGGCGGGCGGGGTCTCGATGTGCAGAATCCCGGACCCTGCCGTCATCCACTGCGTCGCGCCGTCGGTGATCAGCCCACCACCGCCGTGGGAATCCTGGTGCGCGAACTTGCCGTCGATCAGGTAGGTGACGGTTTCGAAGCCACGGTGCGGGTGCCAGTCGGTACCCCGCGGCTCTCCCGGCTCGTAGTCCACCTCGCCCATCTGGTCCATGTGCACGAACGGGTCCAGGGCGGCGGCGCTGACGCCGGCGAATGCCCGGACGACAGGGAACCCTTCGCCCTCGTATCCGCGCGGTCCGGTGGTGATCGAGCGGACCGGGCGTTCGGTGTCTTGTGGGGTGGCCGCGCCGACCCGCGGCAATGTCAACGTGTCTGCGGTGATGGCAGGCATATCAACCTCCTTTAGTGAGAACTACCCATATAACCGGACCGGAGTCCGGTTATTCCGCTCTGTCATAGGATGGCGCGGTGGAGCCGACGGAGGACGAGCCCCAGCCCGCTGTCGCTCCTGCCGCGGCCGCCGGCGGGCGATTCGGAGCATCGATCAGACAGGCGAGCTACCTGCCCAAGTGGTTCGCGCTGGGCATCACGATCGGCGTCATCTCGGGTTTGGGTGCGGTGGTGTTCTATCTGGTCCTGAAATACGCCGGCGATTTCCTGCTCGGCTATCTGGCCGACTACCGCATCCCGACGCCGGTGGGCGAGGGCGGCAGCCGCGGTTCGGCCGGCTTCACGCGTCCATGGGCTATTCCACTGGTGACGACGGCCGGGGCGCTGCTGTCGGCCTTGCTGGTGGCCAAGCTCGCGCCGGAGGCCACCGGGCACGGCACCGACGAAGCCATCGAGGCGGTGCACACCGATCCCCGCGCGATCCGCTTCCGGGCGGTGCTGGTGAAGATGGTCGCCAGCGCGTTGACGATCGGCTCGGGCGGTTCGGGTGGCCGCGAGGGCCCGACGGCACAGATCTCGGCCGGCTTCTGCTCGCTGCTGACCCGGCGCCTCGGCCTGTCCGACGAGGACGGTCGGATCGCGGTCGCGCTGGGCATCGGTGCGGGTATCGGCGCGATCTTTGCCGCGCCACTGGGCGGCGCGGTGCTGGCCGCCTCGATCACCTACCGCGACGACTTCGACTATCGCTGCCTGTTGCCCGGATTCATCACCTCGGGGACGGCGTACGCGGTGCTCGGTGCATTCCTGGGGTTCGACCCGCTGTTCGGCTACATCGACGCCGAGTATCGGTTCGAAAAGTCGTGGCCGCTGCTGTGGTTCGTGGTGCTCGGTCTGGTCGCGGCGGCGGTCGGCTACCTGTACGCCTGGATCTTTCACGCCTCGGTCCGGCTCACCCGCCGGCTGCCGGGCGGGCCGGTCCTCAAGCCCGCGGCGGGCGGCCTGCTGGTCGGGCTGCTGGGCCTGCTGATCCCGGAGATTCTGAGCAGCGGCTACGGCTGGGCTCAGCTGGCGGCCGACCGCACCGCCCTGCTACAGATCCCGCTCTGGATCATCCTCGTCCTGCCGCTGGCCAAGATCGTCGCGACCTCGCTGTCGATCGGCACTGGGGGATCCGGCGGACTGTTCGGTCCCGGCATCGTGATCGGCGCCTTCGTCGGCGCCGCCGTCTGGCGTCTCGGCGAGCTAGCCGCTGCGCCCGGCATACCCAATGGGCCGGGCATCTTCGTCGTGGTCGGCATGATGAGCTGCTTCGGCAGCGTCGCCCGGGCACCGCTGGCCATCATGATCATGGTCGCGGAGATGACCGGCTCGTTCTCGGTGGTGCCTGGAGCCATCATCGCGGTGGGTATCGCGTCGTTGCTGATGTCGCGCACCAACGTCACGATCTACGAGGCACAGCGCCTCAACCGCGAGGCCGCCGAAGCCGAGCGCGCGCCCAAGGCCGCGCCCGAGTAGCTGCCCTACGACTTCTTCCGTCGCGCGGTGTCGGCCGCACCCTTTTCGGTCTTCTTGCCCTCGTGAGTCAGCGTGCCGCCCGCGCTCTCCAGATGCGCACGGACAAACCACTGGAACTTCTCCAGTTGTCCAGCCTGACCGATCAACATGCCCTGGGTGACCTGGTCGAGTTCCTCTGTCTCGTCGATGGCTTCGCGGATGTCTTCGATCACGCCGTTGTAGACGAGGTCCAGCGCCGCCAGGTGCGCCTGGACGGTGTCGCGACCAACCGAATAGTCGTCCCATGACCGGTCCCGGATGATGGCGCCCGGAGTTCCTTCCGGGGAAGCACCAAGGGCCGCAATACGTTCGGCGACGTCATCGGCGAAAGCACGCACCGCATCGACTTGGGGATCGATCATCTCGTGCACACCAATGAAGTTGGGGCCCACGACATTCCAGTGAACATGCTTCAGCGTCAAGTGCAGATCGTTGTACGTACTCAGTTGCTTCTGCAACAACTCGGCCAACCGGGCACCCTGCTTTTCGGTCAATCCCGGAATGGTGAACTGCGTCATCGATCGCTCCCTGCGTGTCGTACCGGCAATTTCACGACGAGTACCCGATGACCCGGCTCGAAAACACCGGCTGGTCAGAGCGCATGGATTTGCTGGACCGGCAGTCGTGCGCCGCGTCGCGGCTCGTAGGCCAGTCCGCTGGCATAGAGCACGCAGACCACCCGGTGGCGGTGTGGCCGCATCGGCTCCAGCAGCTCGAGCATGCCCTCGTCGTCGACCGGGTGGCCCACCAACGTCCAGCCGATCATCTTCGGAACGTGGTAATCCCCGACCGAGACGGCATCGGCATCGCCGAACGCCCGTTGCGCGGTCTCGGCGGCCGTCCACTCCCCGACTCCCGGCAGCGACGTCAGCGCTTCGCGCACCTGCGCCGCCGGCCGTGACGCCAGCCGTTCCAGCGAGGCCGCCCGGCGCGCACACGTCACGACGGTCCGGGCCCGGCGCGGATCGACGTTAGCGCGATGGAATTCCCATGACGGGATGCTTCGCCAGACCTCGGCCGACGGCGGCACGCGCATGCCGGCCGGCGCCGGTCCGGGTGCCACCGTGCCGTACTTGGACACCAGCTTCCGCCAGGAGGAGAACGCGTCGGCGCCCGGCACCCGCTGCTCGATGATCGCCGGGATCAGCGCTTCCAGCACCTGCCCGGTACGGCCCAGGCGCAGGTGCGGGACGCGCTTGTGCGCTGCGGCAACCGTCGGGTGTGCCGGCGCGAAGCCCGAGGCGTCGTCGTCGGCACCCAGCAGTGCGGGTAGCCGCTCGAGAAACTCCTCGGCACCGTCACCCCAGGCCTCGCAGCGCGCGGCGTCGGCGGCCGCGCGGCTGATGCGCGCGGTGACCGGCCCGCTGGGCAGCAGGCTGGTGCGCCAGATGGTGGCATCACCCGGGAGGCGAAAACAGGGGTCCCGGGGACCGCGGCGAAGCGGCGCGAGGGTGGGCCCGAAGCTGACCGCCCCGGGAAGCGTCACCGTTCGCGTGCTCGTCACCGACGACTCCGGATTTCCACTCTGATTGACCGCCCACTACCTGCCACGACACTATTGCGATGTGATGACGCCGTTCGATGCTCCCAACGCCGAGCTGGCCTGGATGTTCCTCCAGAGTCTGAGCGAAGGCGGCGACCTCGACGAGGGTTTCGCGTTGCTCAGCGACGACTTCAGCTACTGGAGCCTGTTCACCCGGGAGACCTACGACAAGGAAGCCCTGCGCCGCGTGACCGACCGGCGCAAGCAGTCCGTCGAACTCACCATCGATTTGCTTCGCTGCATCAACGAAGGAGAAACGGTCGTCGTAGAGGCGTATGCCACCGGCACCAATTCCAACGGCGAGCAATACGACACACCGTTCGTGTGCATCTTCGAGACCAGTGACGGGCTGATCGTCTCGATGCGCGAGTACAGCGACACCCGTGCCTACCCCAAGCTGCTGGGCGGGTGACCTATTCGGCGGTGACGCTGATGTCGGCCTTGTTGGGGTAAAACGCGACGTGCCCGGCGATCTCGGCGACCGCGGGGTACGGCTGCTCGTAGGTCCAGATCACATCCTCGACGGTGTCGCCCGCCGAGGTCGTGACGGCGTAGTAGCTGGCGTCGCCCTTGAACGGGCAGTAGCTGACGGTTTCGGTGCGGGTCAACCGGTCCTGTGCCACGTCGGCCAGCGGAATGTATTGCACCCCAGGGATTGTCGCTTCCCGCAACTCGAGGGCCGCAGTGGTGTCGGCGACGAGCTCGCCGTTGACGCGAACCTGGACACGTCCCTTGGTCGGGCTGATGGTGATCGGGTGCCCCGCGTTGGGTTCCAGGATTTCTTTGTGGGCCATGCTGTTCCTCCTCAGACGTATCGGTGCAACACCGTCAGGCGGTCAAGACTTCCCCGCATCGACCGGCCCGAACGCGTAGCGATGGTATTGCGACATGTAGCGCAACGCCGGAACCGCTGCCATCGCCCTGCCTATCCAGCGCACATACGGTGAAACCAGGTCGAACGTATCGCTGTCGAAGACCGATTCCCAGGCCAGCACGCGCACCCCGGGAACCGCGTCGACGATGTCGCTGGGCCCGTCGATGCCCCAGTGCAGCTTCGAGCCGGAGCGCCGGACCACCGCGTTGATCCACTGGGTGCGAATGCCGAACGTGTTGAACGCGTCGAACTGCAACTCACCGGATGCGAACCGCTCGACGACGCGGCGCAGCAGCGCTAGCCCGTCGTATTTGGTCAGATACATGGTCAGGCCTTCGCCGAGGAACAGCACCGGACGGTCGGGGAGTATCTCCTGCAGCCACGCCGGTTCGGTGACCGAGGCGGCCAGCATCCGGCAGTTGGCCCGCTGCGGGTAGACGCGTTCGCGCAGGCTGATCACGTCGGGGTAGTCGATGTCGTACCACCGCACACCCGGGCCCGGATCCAGCCGGTACACCCGGGAGTCCAGGCCGCAGCCCACATGCAGCACGACGGCTTCGGGGTGCACGGCCAGAAACTGGCGGGCCCAGTTGTCGAAATGCGCGGTGCGAACCGCGACCGACGGAGCGCGGCGCGCGTCGATGGTCGTTGCGGCCCAGTCGTATTCGATGCGGTCCACGGCGGCCTTGGCGTAGTGATCGCTCAGGATCGAGTTGGGTGCATCGGCGTCCAGCGCTTTGGCGTACAGCGTCGCCAGCATCGTCTGCGGGGGCCCGTTCAGATCGACGCGAATCCGGTCCATTCGACCGAGCCTATTCTGGTTGGGCGACCGTTCGAGGGGTGCGCATCGCGGCCCAGAACCGGGCGGCCTGGCGAATCGATTCCTCGACCGGGCGCGGCTGCCAGCCCAGCTCGCGGCGCGCCTTGCTGCTGTCCACCGGCGCTTCGGCACGCATCATCCGCACCGACGTGAGGCTGAGTTGGGCGTCGGTACCGGTGAGCTTGGCCTTCACGGTGCCGGCCGCCGCAAGTGCGTAGAGCATCGGGACCGAGATCGCCCGCCGCGGCGGCGCGACGCCGGCCTCGTCGGCCGCGATCCGGATCGAATCGTTGAGCGCCATCATCTTCTCGGAAACCAGGTAGCGCTCCCCGATGCGGCCGTGCTCGGCGGCCAGGATCATGGCCCGGGCGGCGTCGTCGACGCCGACGACTTCGAGCTGAATGCCGTTCATGAGGAACGGCAGTTTGCCGAAGACCGCGCCCGCGATGAAGGCGCCATGCGGGGTCCCGCCCCAGTCGCCGTCGCCGTAGGTGGTGGACACACACATCGCGACGGCCGGCAACCCGGCGTCGGCGACGTAGCGCATCACCAGGTTTTCGGCCTGAACCCGAGATTGCACGTAGGGCGTCAGCCCGCGCGAGGCGATCATGTCGTCTTCGGTCGCCACGTGACCGTGCCGTCGGCCCACGGTCGCGTAGGTGCTGGTGAAGATGAACCGGCGCAGGTTGGCGTCCTTAGCGACATCGAGAACGTTGCGCAATCCCTCGACATTGGTGCGGAACAGCGGCGCCGGGTCCCGCAGCCACGCGCGGGTGTCGACGACGCAGTAGTACACGTCGTCGACGCCGTCCATCGCCTCGCGCAGCGTGGCGGTGTCGAAGACGTCGCCGTGAAAGCGGGTGACGTCGAGGTCGTCGATGGAGCGGGTGTTCGCGCCTTCGCGCACCATCACCCGCACCTGCGCACCGTCGCCGACGAGTTGGCGGGTCACATGCGAGCCGAGAAAACCGTTGGCGCCGATGACAAGTTTCGGTTTGGCACTCACTGCGCGCCGCCGTACTGAGCCACGAATTGCGCACCCGCTTCGTCGAGGGTGCCGAGTTCGGCCGCCTTACGGCACCACTTCAGCGTGGCCTGCACGAAGCGCAGCGGGTTGTAGATGTCTTCCTGCTGTCGCCACAGGCCATCGCCGGCGTAGGTGATGATCGAAATGTTGGTCTCCCCGATGACGGTGCCGTCGCCCGGATCGCGCATCGGGTTGTCGAGCTCCATGATGACGCGGCCCGTGGGCTCGTCGATGACGTGCCACAGCGAGGGGAACGCCACCATGTGACTGCCCGGAAAGCTGCCCATGGTCCGGCTGATCCATTCCCGGACCTCGTCGCGTCCGCGCATCGTGCCCGCCGCGTGTTCGATGTACAGAACGTCGGGTGTGTAGTGCTGGACCCAGGCGTCCCAATCATGGGATTGCGCGGCCGCATCGACGGTCGCTTCGAATGTGGCGAAGGCGTCGACGAGTTCGCTCCGGGAGAATTGCGGGCTGTTCACGCGAAAACTAGAACACGTTCTACCGTGGTTTGTCGAGGGCTTCGCCTCGCGGGTGTACGCGGTCGAGAACATCAGGATAATCGGAGGGAGATTGCGGCCATTCGGCCCGAACGAAATGAGGCAATGACATGACCGACACGCAAAAGGCGATTCTCGCTGGCGGCTGCTTCTGGGGCATGCAGGACCTGATCCGCAAACAACCCGGCGTGGTCTCGACCCGCGTCGGCTACACCGGCGACCCGAATGTACCCAACGCGACCTACCGCAACCACGGCTCGCATGCCGAGGCCATCGAGATCGTCTACGACCCGACCGCCACCGACTACCGCACGCTGCTGGAGTTCTTCTTCCAAATCCACGATCCGACAACGAAAAACCGGCAGGGTAACGACCGCGGCACCAGCTACCGGTCGGCGATCTTCTACGTCGACGACGAGCAGAAGCAGGTCGCGCTGGACACCATCGCCGACGTCGAGGCCTCGGGGCTATGGCCCGGCAAGGTCGTGACCGAGGTCAGTCCCGCCGGCGACTTCTGGGAGGCCGAGCCCGAACACCAGGACTACCTGGAGCGCTACCCCAGCGGATACACCTGCCACTACATCCGCCCGGGCTGGAAGCTGCCTCGTCGCGCGTCCGCCTAGCGTCGCTGCAGCACAACCCGGCCGCCGCCCTTCGGGATGAACGCGACTCCGCGGGAATGCCAGCGCTCGCCCGGGGCGTCCGTGGTCTCAATGGTGAAGTGGCGCAACACCGTTCGAAGCACGACGTCCATCTCCATGTTGGCGAAGGCCGCCCCGACACAGCGGCGGGTGCCGCCGCCGAATGGAATCCAGGACAGCGCCGACGGTTTGGTTCCGATGAACCGCTGCGGGTCGAAGCGCCCGGGATCGGGGAATACCTCCGGATTGTCGTGTATCTGCGCGATGCCGACGATGATCGAATAGCCGCGGGGAATCGCCCACTCACCCAGTTGATACGTCTGCGGGTAGACGTGACGGCCCGCGAAATCGATCACGGTCCTGGACCGCTGAACCTCCAGGATCGTCGCCTGCCGCAGCTCATTGCCGTCGCCGTCAGCCTCGTCGACGAGCTGCGCCAGCAGCTGCGGATGCCGGCTGATTCGTTCGAATGCCCACGCCAGCGTCGACGCGGTGGTCTCGTGCCCCGCCGCCAACAGGGCCAGGAGCTCGTCTCCAATCTCCTTGTGCGACATGGTCGAACCATCTTCGTAGCTGCTGCGCAGCAGCAGCGCGAGCACATCGGCCCGATCGGCGAAGTCCGGGTCAGCCCGCTCCGCCGCGATCAGCTTCTCGATGACGTTGTCGTACTGCCGCCGCCATTCATCCAGCCGGTGCCATGGGCTGAACCGGCCATAGTCGCGCTTGGGCTTCGGCAATGCGGCCAGGCGCGAGCCCAGCGTGACCCACGGCGGGATGAGCCCTCGTAGCTCGTCGAGCTCGGCGCCATCGGCACCGAAAACCGCACGCAGGATGGCGTTGAGCGTGATTCGCATCATCGGCGGCAGCGTCGCGAACGCCTGGCCTTCCGGCCACTCGGCGGACTCGCGCAGTGTCTCTTCTTCGATGATGTTCTCGTAGTTCTTCATGCTCTTGCCGTGGAACGGCGGCGCGAGCAACCGCCGACGGCGGCGGTGCTCGTCGCCCTCGAGTCCGAAGACCGAGCCGGAGCCGAAGAATCTGCTCAGATTGGGCTGGATGTTGCCGAGCTCGTCTGGGCTGGTGGTGAAGATCTGTTTGGCCAGCTGCGGGTCACTGACCGCGATCACGCGCCCCCACATCGGCAGCTTCAGCGCGACCACACTGCCGTAGCGGCGTGACAGTCGCTGCATCATCAGTCGTCGCGAAATCGCAAAGCCCAAGCCCTGCACGATCTTTGGCGCCCGCACTGCGGGTGGCAGTCTGACTGCGCAGGCCGGCGGTGCGGCGGTGACTACTTCGCTCATGGCGCTACGTCTCCCAACATCTGCCCCAGTCCGGGGGTTGGTACCGCGGTGTACCACAGATCTATCCCCGTACGGTACTCTGTGGTACCGAACCTGACAAGGGAGTGAACACCGAAAGGGCCGCCGACCATGCCATCCGCGACGACGGTGACAGACGCGGTTGAGGTCGCGGTTGTTCAAGATCCTTTCCGGCTCCGGCTGCTCGACGGTCTTGCCACCTCGATCGGCGAACGCGGCTATCGCGCCAGCACCGTCGCCGACGTGGTGCGCCACGCGCGCACGTCCAAGCGCACGTTCTACGACCAATTCGCCAGCAAGGAAGAGTGTTTCCTCGAGCTATTGGCCGCCGACATCGAAAAGCTCGGCGAGCGCATCGCCGATTCCGTCGATCCCGAGACCGACTGGCACGACCAGATCCGCCAAGCCGTCGAGGCCTACGTCGCCTATATCGAAGCGCGGCCGGCGATTACGTTGAGCTGGATTCGTGAGCTGCCGTCGCTGGGACCCGTCGGTCGACCGGTCCAGCGCCGTGGCCTACAGCTGTTGTCCGACTTGTTGATCGACCTCAGCGCCAGCCCCGGGTTCCGGCGCGCCGAACTGCCGCCACTGACCGCGCCGCTGGCCGTGATCTTGCTCGGCGGGTTGCGCGAATTGACCGCGCTCGCCGTCGAAGACGGCCAGGCCGTCCGCGAGATTGTCGAACCGGCCGTCGACGCGTGCATCGCGCTGCTGGGCCCTCGCCACTAGCAGCTAACCTCGTCGCATGCGGCTATCCACTCGAAACCAGCTCAAGGGCACCATCATCGAGGTTGAACTCGGATCGGTGATGGCGGTCGTGAAGGTCAAACTCGACGGTGGCGAGCACATCGTCACCTCCTCGGTCACCAAGGACGCCGCGATCGACCTCGGTCTCAAGGTCGGTCAGCCCGCGACGGTTTTCATCAAGTCGACCGAAGTCACCATCGGCGTCGAGTAACTCACAGTTTCAAGAACGCGCGCACCCGGTCCAGCACCAAGTCGGGTCGTTGCGCGATGATCCAATGGCCGGCATCGTCGACCAGCTCCACCTCGAAATCGCTTATGTGGTCCTCGTATCCGTCGGTCAGGTTGGGCGTGATCACCGGATCCTGCGTACCGGTCAGCCAGCGGACCGGCACGTCGACGCGAGCGTCCGCGTACTGGCCGCGCACCCAGCGCATCATTTCTCCGGTCTGATAACTGCGGTACCACCGGGAGCCCGCCTCCGCGTGGCCGGGCTCGCGCATGCACTCGAGGTACAAGCCGGCGCTCTCTTCGGGAATCGAGAACCCGCCACCGACCCAGGGCCCCAACATTCGCATGAACCGCGAGTTGGGATCCCTGAGCAACCGGGGACCGATGACCGGCAACGATATCGGAATCTGGTACCAGAGCCGCCACAGGTTGAGCACCCCCGACGGACTCAACTTCACAAAGGGCGCAACGGTGTTGATGCCGAAGAATCCGGTTACCTTCTCCGGATGGCGCAGCATCATGATGAACGCGGTCGGTCCGCCCCAGTCGTGGGCGACGAGCTTCACCTTGTCGATACCCAAATGGTCGAGCACGCCGGCGAGATCCTCAGCCTTCTCCACCTTGGTGTAGCGCGAGCGGGGCGCCGAACTCCAGCCCGCACCGCGCAGATCCGGACACAACACCCGATAGCCATCGGCGGCCAACGGACCGATCAGCTCATGCCACTCCCACCAGTTCTCCGGGAAGCCGTGCACCAACATCACGGCCGGTCCGCCGGGCGGCCCGGCGTCGGCGACGTGGATTGTCACTCCGTCGCCGAGTTCTACGTACCGGTGCTCGACTCCGTCCAACGCGGGCATGGTGACCATGCTTGAAAAGCTAGCGCAAGGATGCCATCTGAGGAACCGTGCGCAATGAGCTATCCGCTCTCACGGCAGTGACGAGGCTAAGCGCACTGAACGTGAACCAGGCATGCCGACCTATCTGTGGCGTCGGACGGTCATGGACGTTCAATAGGTCCAGCAACTCGGTGCGTTCGACCTGCCAGCCGTGGCAACGAAACCAAGTCGCGGCCTCGTCGCGTCGCTGGGTGTAGATCAGCGACAGGAATCTCAACTCCCCAGCGTCGCCGCGTTCGGTCGCGTCGTCGAACAGCTTGTCCATCACCACATCTGGCAGAATCGCCATCTGCTCGATGGCGACTAGGCTACCGGGTGCGGATAACGCGGCGACGGCGTCGAAGAGTTGCCGTTGAGCATCACCGCCCAGATACATCGACAGCCCTTCGATTAACCATGCAACGGGCTTCGATGTGTCAAAACCGTTATCGTGTAATGACTTAACCCAGTCGTCACGCAGGTCGACGGCGACCTCACGCCGGGTGGCCCGCGCAACCGCCCCGGTCGTCGTCAGCACTCGTCGTTTGAATGCGTGTATCAGCGGTTGGTCCAGCTCGAAGAGTATGGAGTCAGGGTTCCATCGCAGACGGTAGGCGCGAGAATCCAAGCCGGCAGCCGGAATCACGACCTGACGTACTCCGGCGGCGATTGCGGCGGCGCAGAAGGCCGTCACGCGGTTCGAGTAGTAACCAGAGGCCACGAAGATATACGATTTCGTGAGAAGGACGCAGGGGCAAGGAGTACATACGGAAATGGGCAGCGTATCTTACGCCACTCGCAAGAGCGAGGGGGTACCCGGCACTTCTCGCACTGGGGTCGACCTGGCACGCGACACAATACGAAATATGATTTTACGAGGGGAGATCGATGCCGGCAGCCGGGTAGTCCTTGCCGACGTTGCGCAACGGATCGGGACAAGCGTCACTCCCGTCCGCGAAGCGCTGCGTGACCTTGCCGCGTCCGGATTGGTCGATATCGACGCGCATAAGGGCGCTCGAGTACACGCGTCCAGCGCCGCGGAGTTGTCCGAGATTTATGCATTACGGTCGCTACTTGAGTCGCGGGCGATGGCCGAGGTGGCAGCGCTGGCTGAAGAAGACCGAGTGGTCGCCTGCACGATCGCCGCCCGACTGGTCAAAGAGATGGATCGGGAGTCCGACATGGGCGCCTGGACGACGCTGAATCACGAGTTCCACGCGTGTCTCGTTGAACCTCTTCGTACCCGATGGCCCCTGTTGTTCAACATGATCGAAACATTGCGGAACAGGTCGATGCTGCCTGTGGCGAAGATGGTGCGGGACGATCCAGCAATGGCGGCCAGAGCCAACCGCTACCATCGAGCTCTCGTAACTGCGGTCCGAAAGGGCGATCCCGACAAGGCCGCCCGCGTACGGGCCGAGCATCTGGACCGCGTCATCAACATCATGTTGAAGTCTTTCGAAAACCCCGCCAGCTGATCGCACCAGGGGCCTGTTCGCCCCCGTCGAGACGACAATCACTCGCGTCGCGTTCATTGGTGACCATCACATAAGTGCGGCTTTGGACTAGCGGGGCAAAGCGGGCCGACCCGGAAACTGCCGGTAGCCCATCCGGAGTCATCGCGTCTTCGGAGGTAGTGCCGCAACCCGAGGCGTTTTGACCGCGGGGGTGCGGATGCCGTTGGACGACGACGATCCTGTTTGCGATGCGGATGGCGTGGTCGGCAAAGCGTTTTGTAGTAGCTTCCGAGCAGCGCAACATCGACTACTGCCGCAACGCAGAGTGTCAAGTCTTGCTCAATCAAGACGGTGAACAGGTGGCGGTACAGCTCGTCCATGGCATCGCCGTCATGGCGCAGCTTGGCGGCCTTCCCTGGATCGCCGGACCGCAGCACGCTTTCGACACCGCGGCCGAGAGCGATTGCGATGCGGCCTATTTCAGCGAAGCATGCCTTCGCCTCGTCGGGCGATACGTCGCGAGGTTGTCGATCGCGTACAACTTTCGCGACATGGTGCGACAGCGCACCCATCCGATGCGCGTCGGAAACCTGCCTGCTCACGCACGATCATATATCTTTGGCTCAAGTATATGTGACATCTCTCAGATGTCACAGGCGAAATGGATCGCCTGGACGACAGGTCCTCGGCGGCGCACGCTAATCCAGGAACCGCTCGACATACGGAGCGAACCGTTCGCGCAGCGCGCCCTCCTGCAGACCGAACATTTCGAATGATGTCTGCACGTTGCCCAAGCGGCCGCGCTGGTGGTTCGCGAGGTAGTCGGCGATGGGCTTGCGTGCCTCGTCGGTGAACGGTTCGCCGGCCAGGGCGTAGACCCGCTCGGCGACACCGAGTTCGTCGGCCATGAAATCGTTGAACCGAATGTCGATTGAGCGATCGGGACCGATGGCGTCGCGATCACGCACGAGTGCGGTGAGCATCGCATCGAGGCGGTCGATCCACGAGTTGGCGATCTGTGCCACCGGCACCGGTGAGCGGTGCATGCGTGCGGAGTAGGTGATCATCGCGATCATCGAGAGCGCCACCGGCACCGGATCCCGGTGGGTGAACACGACGATGCTGTCGGGAAACACCCGATCCAGCACCCGCACCTGCTCGAGATGCTGCGGCGACTTGAGCAGCCAGCGCCGGCCGCCGCGCAGGAACTGCATCGCCTTGAGTTGAGTGGCGAGGTATTCGTAGTGGGGCGTCTGGTCATGGGTGCGGTAGTAATCGCGCCAGCGCGGCACCTCGCCGAGCGTCTCGAACAGCATCGTAGAGATGTCGTTGGCCAGCAGCTGGATCTCTTCGTGCACGTGATCGGTGGTCATCTCATGCATCAGCGGGAAATGCGGCATCACCATGTTGACCACCCCGACCGCGACATCCATCCTCGCGCGCCGTGGATCCGGTTCGACGCCAACCTCATTCGGTAACGGGAACGGCTCGTTGCTTTCCCAGTACGGCATGGTGCGGAAGGTGGGCGGCGCGGCCAACAGATTGTGCAGGTGCGTGGTGCCGGTGCGGGGCAGCCCGGCGATCACCACCGGCGAGCGCAATTCGATGTCATTGATCTCGGGATGCCGCTTCAAAAGGTCGGTCAGCAGCAGACGGTTCTTGAGCAGCTGCAGCAGTTGGCCGTAGAAGTTGACGATGCCGGCGCCGTGCAGCCCGTCGATCTCACGCACCGCGGCGAGGTAGACCTCGAGGCGTTCCCGGTAGTCGTCGGACCCGAAGTCGTGCAGGCCGGTATCGGCGCTGGCCTGCGCGTGCAACGCGTCGGACTCCAGCGGGCACTGCGGGGCCATCGTGGCCATCATGTCGAGGATCTGCTGACCCTCGACACTGAAACGGGGCAAGGTCAGGTCGTCTAGGCGAACGGCGTCGGTCACGGCGACTTATGTTACTCTGAGTTTCGTAATGGTAGTGGATTTTGGCCGACCCCGCGACCCGCGCATCGACGCTGCGGTGCTGCGCGCCACCGTCGAGCTGCTGGCCGAGACCGGTTATCCGGGGCTGTTGGTCTCGGCCATCGCGGAACGCGCCGGCACCAGCAAGCCCGCGATCTACCGCCGCTGGCCCAGTAAGGCGCATCTGGTGCACGAGGCGGTATTCCCGATCGGCGCCGCCACCGAGATCCCCGACACCGGGTCGCTGCCCGCAGATCTTCGCGAAATGGTCCGTCGCGCAATGGTTTTCCTGACTACGCCAGCCGCCCGGGCCGCCTTACCGGGCCTGGTCGGCGAGATGGCAGCCGATCCGACCCTGCATTCGGTGCTACTGGAGCGTTTCGCCGGCATCACCGGCGGCGGTCTCGGCGAGTTGCTCGAACGCGCCGCGGCTCGCGGTGAAGTACGCAGCGACGCAACAGCTTCCGAACTCGCCTCCCAAATAACAGATGCCATCGCCGGCATCACCCTGATGGGCCTGCTCACCCGCCCGGACGAATTCGACGACACCTGGATAGACCGCACCACCACGTTGCTCCTGAAAGGAATCAGCGCATGACGCACGAATCGACAGCCGCGTGGAACGAGCTGCTGGCCACCATCGGCGACCTGGACCGCTCCTTCCTGCAGGGCGACCGCGCGGTGACCGACGACCGTCACATTGCCGATGGTTATCGCATGTTGGCCACCACTTTGGGCGTCGCCTTCGACACCTACCTGTTCCCCGAGCCCGGTCGTCCGCAGTTCGTCGCCGTCAACACCCCATTCCGTCGCGATCGCCGTTGGGGTGGCGACAACACCGACGCGTATTACTTCATCTGCCCGGTCGATGAGAAGCGGCGGTATCGCATCAGCGGCAATAAGGGTGACAGCGTGTACTTTTCGGTGACCGCCTACAACGAACCCGCACCGGGCGCATGGTCGGACCGCATCGTCGCGATCGTCCGCGACACCGATCTCGACATCGACGCCGACGGCAACTTCGCCTTCGATTTCCCGGCGACACCGGACGCGGTGGTGCTGATGACCCGCGATTACCAGGCCGACCCGTCGACCGGTCGCCCGGTGACATGGCAGATCGAGGCACTCGACGAGCCGGAGCCGATCCGGCATGGCGACGCGGAGACGGCGGCCAGCCTGCGCGCGGTCGCGGCCTGGATGCGCACCATGTTCGCCATCGTGCCGCTGGCCGTCGGGACACGGGTGGACGACCAACACGGGCTGGGCCACGAAACCGCGCACGCCGCAAACCAATTCGCTGACCCTTATCAGGTTCCCGATGCCAACTTCGGCTGGTCGGCCCGCGACGCCTGCTACGCGTACGGCAGTTTCGTGCTCGACGACGACGAGGCGTTGGTCATCACGCATCGACCGCCGTCATGCCGGTTCTGGAACCTGGTGGTGTGGAACCAGTTCATGGCCACCTACGGC
Organism: Mycobacterium sp. 050272; assembly: GCF_039023525.1. Lineage (NCBI taxonomy): Bacteria > Bacillati > Actinomycetota > Actinomycetes > Mycobacteriales > Mycobacteriaceae > Mycobacterium > Mycobacterium sp. 050272. Next base: position 839,601 of record NZ_JBCHKV010000001.1, read on the forward strand.
GACGAGGGTGCCCGCTCGTCGCTCAACAACCACAGCGCCGCGCTCAACAGCGACGGCTCCGTGACGATCGTATTGTCCAAAGACATCCTGGCCCATCCGAATTCACTGACGACGCTGGGCTATCCACTCGGCAACCTGGCGTTCCGGTGGTTCCTGTCCGACGGGGTGCCACAGCGGCCCGAGGTGCAGCTCGTCAAGGCCATCGACGCACCGACCGCCGTCAGCTGACGTCGCGTCCGCCGAGTGTGTCCTGAGCGCGAAAAAGACGGCGACAAGTCGCAACCAGTGCACACTCGGCGCAAGTCAAGAGGTTTCGCGGACCAGCTCGATCGCGCGACCCAGGGTCGTGAGCTTGGCATCCAGCGTGTCGCCGGCCGGATAGAGTCGCACGGTGTCGACGCCGGCATCGCGCCATACCGCCAGGCGCGCGCGGACCATCTGCTCGGTGCCGATCAGCGTGGTGCCCAGCACCATGTCGTCGCTCACCAGCGCCGCGGCGCCGTCGCGGTCGCCGGCCTGCCAGCGCTCACGCACTGCAGCGGCGACATCGGCCCAGCCCTGCCGGCTGTAGGCCTGGTTGTAGAAGTTCGTGCTCGACGACCCCATACCGCCGAGGCTGAAGGCGAGTTCCTTCTTGCGGTTGCCGACCATGCCGCTCAGCTCGTCCTCGTCGGCCGCGAATGCGACCTCGGCGCCCTGACAGATGTCGATGTCCGCGCGGGTGCGACCGGCGCTCTCGAGGCCCTCGTCGAGGTGGGCGAAGTACGCCTCGGCAGCGCCTTCGGGCACGAAACTGGTGCCCAGCCAGCCGTCGGCGATCTGTCCGGTCAGCCGCAGCATCGCCGGCGACAGCGTGGCCAGGTAGATCGGGATGGCATGCGCTGGCGCGTTCGCCACCCGCATCGGGACCGCCTCGCCGGGACGGGGGATCTGAAACTCGTTGCCGGAGTAGGAGATCTTGCCCCCGGCGAACACCTGCCGCACGATATCGACGGTTTCGGCGACGCGGGCCAGCGGCCGGCGGAACGAGACGCCGTGCAGGCCCTCGATGACCTGAGGCCCGGAAGCGCCCAGCCCCAACAGGAAACGCCCGTTCGACAGGTTGGACAGCGTGATCGCGGTCTGAGCGACCAGCACCGGCGACCGGGTGCCGACCTGCAGGATGCCGGAGCCGAGCAGCATCGTGTCGGTGCGCGCCGCGAGGTAGCCCAGCGCCGACGCAGCATCGGCACCCCACGCCTCGGCGACCCAGCACACGTCCAGGCCCAGCTTTTCGGCTTCGACGGCCAGCGTCACCACCTGGCCGGTTTCGTCGCTGCCACCGGACAACTCGACCGTGGTCGCAGTGCGCATCAGCGCACCCCGTGTTCGGCCAGCCTCTTGATCGCCGCCAGGGTCTTGCCGATCGCGGTCTCGAATTCGCGCAGCCGGACGAACACGATCTTTTCCTCTTTGTCCGGCATGGCGTCGATCGCCGCCGAAAGCCCCGAGCGTCCCGGTCCCATCTGCATCCAGTAGCTCAGGCTGGTGCCGCCGTCCCGAGGTTCCAGCCGGAACCGCCAGATCGCCGACGGATGCCCGGCATCGCCGACCGCCCAGGCGAATTCCCGGTGCTGCTCGCAGACAACGATGTGCGAGGTGGTGCTCCATTCGCCGAACGCGTCGTGCTGGTTGTAGCCGACGAAGCGGGCACCCACCTTCGGCCGGTCGGCGCCGCCGGCCCACTCCACGGACTGCAGCTCGTTGCTCAGGGTCGGCATCAGCTTGATATCCGAGACCAGATTCCAGACCCGGGCCGGATCGGCGTCAATCCACGTCGAAACTTCCACGGTCGGCATGTCGGCGTAACGTGCTCCGGTCCACTCCACGCCGCCCATTGTCCCCCACCCGGGGCGGGCCTCAGGCCGCGACGGGCTCGCGATCGGCCGGCTTGTCGGCCTTGATCTTCGGCAGCAACGACGTCAGCTTGCCCGGGTCCGGGAAGGTCAGCCGGACGATCTTGCGCACTACGGTGCCGAACTGCTGCAGCAACGGTCCCTTGTTGTAGGGAATCCCGTAGCGCTCACAGATCTCTTGGACCTCGGGTGCGATGTCGGCATACCGGCGCGCCGGCATGTCGGGGAACAAGTGGTGCTCGATCTGGTGCGACAGGTTGCCGGACAGCAGGTGGAAGATCTTGCCGCCGGTCAGGTTCGCCGAACCCAACACCTGGCGGAAGTACCACTGGCCTCGCGACTCGTCCGTGGTCTCTTCGACGGTGAATTCCTGGGTACCGTCCGGGAAGTGGCCGCAGAAGATGATCATGTAAGACCACACGTTGCGCATCAGGTTCGCCGTCATGTTGCCGGTGAAGACGAACGGGGCGAACGGGCCGGCCAGCAGCGGGAACGCGACGTAGTCCTTGAGGGTCTGGCGCTTGGTCTTCTTCCAGATCTCCTTCAGGGTGTCTTTCTTGTCCCAGACCCGGATCTCGCCGGAGCGGATCTTCTCGGTCTCCAGCTCGTGCAGCGCGACGCCGTACTGGAACAGCACCATCAGCAGGAACGCATACAGCGGGTTGCCGATGAAGTAGGGCGTCCATTTCTGGTCTTCGCTCATCCGGATGATGCCGTAACCGATGTCGCGGTCCATCCCGACGATGTTGGTGTGGGTGTGGTGCATGTAGTTGTGCGAATGGCGCCACTGGTCGGCCGGGCACGCGGTGTCCCACTCGAACGAGCGCCCGGAGATATTCGGGTCGCGCATCCAGTCGTACTGGCCGTGCATGATGTTGTGGCCGATCTCCATGTTGTCCAGGATTTTCGCGACTCCCAGCATCGCGGTGCCCAGCAGCCAGGCCGGCGGCAGGAACAGCAGAGCGCGCCCGCCGACTTCCAGCGTCCGCTGAGTCTTGATGACGCGACGGATATAGTCGGCGTCCGCTGCGCCGAGGTCTGCCATCACCCGATCTCGGATGGCGTCGAGTTCACGGCCGAACGCGTCGGCCTGTTCGGGGGTAAGGGTGATCTTGTCGTGTGACATAGCTCCTCCTCCAAAGGTTTACGAAAATTAAAGGGATAGATCGACGTCGCCGACGGGGACGGATACGCAGATCTGGATGTCTTCGTCCGGGGCGGTCGAGACCGCGCCGGTGGTGAGGCTGCGCACGGTGCCGGAGACCTTCCGGCGGGTGCAGGTGTGGCAGATGCCCATCCGGCATCCGTTCTCCGGCGTCAGGCCGGCCGATTCGGCCTGCTCGAGCAGCGAGCGGCCGTCGTCGACAACGTCAACTCCGCTGTCCGCGAACGTGATCCGTCCGCCCGACGGGTTCGACGGAGCCGTGCTGACCGGCGGCACGAAGCTCTCGGTGCACACGTTGTCGCAGTGCTCGCGGACAGCGTCGACCAAAGCTGTTGGGCCGCAAACGAATACCGCATCTGGGTCGGGCATCGCGGCGGCCAGATGATGCGGCCCGAAGCGCCCGTCGAGCTCGCCCGAACCCGAACGGGTGAACCCGTGCAACACCCGGACCCCGGGCATCGCGGCCAGCTCCTCGCGGTAGCACGCCTCGGCCTCGGTGCGCGCGTAGTGGACGAACGCGATTTCACCGTCGTGGCCCTCGGCGACCAGGGTGCGCAGCATCGCCATGACGGGCGTGATGCCACTACCACCGGAGACCAGCAGAATCCGTCGCGGCCGTTGCGCCGGCAAGACGAAGTCGCCGCCGACACCGGTCAGCCCGACCACCATGCCGCGGCGGGCCTGCTCATACAGGAAGTTCGAGACCAACCCGCCGTCGTGCCGGCCGACGGTCAACTCGACGGTTTCGCTGCCTTCGACGTTGGCCGGGGAATAGCAGCGGGTGTGCCGGCGGCCGTCGATCTCGACGGTGACGTTGACGTACTGACCGGCCTTGACGGTGTGGGTGGTGGTGGTGAAGCTCTCGTTCGGCGCGAGGGTGAGCGTGACGCTGCGCGGCGTGGTGCGACGCACGTCGACGACCTTGGCGCGGGCTTCGCCCTGGGTCCAGGTTGGGTCTACCAGCTCGGTGTAGCGGTCGACACCGTGCGGGCCGGTAAGCAGGTCAACCAGGTCGGAACCGAGGATGCGGTTCCGGAAAGTCTTGGCGAAGCTCCGACGCGAGGTCTGACTTCTTTGAGTGAACATATGTACACCGTGCGGCGTATGGGTGCAGCTAGTCAAGGGTTTCCGCAGCTCTGTGGTAGGCTTCACACAGTGAACGGTCGTACTCCTAGCTCACGGCCGCACCGTTCGGGCCGCGAGCGTTCCCGAGAAAGCCCCTCACGCGAAGAGCGCAAGGAGGCCACTCGGCGCGCCATCATCGCCGCGGCGCTCAAGCTGCTGCAAGACCGCAGCTTTTCGGCCCTGAGCCTGCGTGAGGTCACCCGCGAGGTCGGTATCGTGCCCGCGGCCTTCTATCGGCACTTCGAGTCGATGGAGGCGCTCGGGCTGGTGCTGATCGACGAGTCGTTTCGCAGTTTGCGCGACACCCTGCGCGACGCGCGCGCCGGCAAGCTCGACCCGAACCGGGTGATCGAGTCGTCCGTCGAGATCCTGATCGCCAGCGTCGCCGACCGCCGCGAGCACTGGCGTCTGATCGGCCGCGAACGCAACAGCGGTCTCAGCGTGCTGCGCTACGCGATCCGCACCGAGATCCGGCTGATCACCTCGGAGCTGGCCACCGACCTGGCCCGCTTTCCGGGCCTCAACGCCTGGAGCACCGAGGACCTCAACGTGCTGGCGACCCTGTTCGTCAACTCGATGATCGTGATCGCCGAGGCGATCGAGGACGCCCAGACCGCCGAGGCGCTCGAAGACATTCGGCGGATCGCGGTCAAGCAGTTGCGCATGATCGCCATCGGTATCGCCAGCTGGCGAAGCAACCCTTGACCCCTAGCGGGGTTCGCGCCACATCGCCCACAGCGGCGGGCCGCCGCCCGGCAGTGGCATTTCCTGGGTGACCTCAAAGCCGAAACGCAGGTAGTACGGCACGTTTTCGGGCTTACTCGACTCGAGATAGGCCGGGCAGTGCTCGGCATCACAGCGGTCCAGCCGCGACCGCATCAACGCCTGGCCGTAGCCCTGGCCGCGGACCGTCGGGTCGCTGCCGATCGCGGCCAGATACCAGTGCGGCTCTTCGGGATGCTCGCGCTTCATCATTTCCTGGATGTCGCGTGCCATCCCGGTCCGCAACCCGAACACCCTCAAGAAGGCGGGCGTCATCGCGAACTGGGCCCGGCGGGATTCCTGCCAGTGACCTGGCGGATCCCACAGGGCAGCCGCACCGATGCCGGATCCGTTGTCGGCCACCTCGACGCCGCCTTGGGGCAGATGATGGTGGCGGGTCATGGCGGTGAACATCCGCATCAGATGCGCGGTCCGGGTCATGCTATTGGGAAATATCCAGGTCATCACCGGATCGTCGAAGAAGGCACGGCTCAAGGTGGCGGACAACTCGCGGAGGTCGGCTTTGCGCGCCGGACGTGCCTGGGGGGCCATCCCGCCAGGCTAGTGGCAAAACCTGCTCAGAACGACGGACCGCGGAACATCATGGTGAAGCCCGTGACCGCCGCGAGTGCACCCACGGCGTAGACGACGAGGTCCCGCCTCAACAGCACGCGTCTCAGGGTGCAGACGAGGGGTACTTTAGTGCGATGACCGCACTCTCACGTCGGACATTCGGGCAGATCGCCACCGGCGTGGGGGTGCTCGGCGCCGGCGCGTTGGCCGGTGGATGCTCGAGCGAACATCGCGGTTCTCCCAGCAATCCGCCGCCGGTGACCAAGGGCGTGGGAATCACGCTGTCGCACGAGCAATTTCGCACCGACCAGCTGGTGTTGCAGGCCCAGGCCGCCGAAAAGGCTGGCTTCCAATACGTCTGGGCCAGCGACCACATCCAGCCGTGGCAGGACAACGAGGGCCACTCGATGTTTCCGTGGTTGACGCTGGCACTGGTGGGCAACAGCACCAGCCGCATCTCCTTCGGCACCGGAGTCACGTGTCCGACCTACCGCTACCACCCGGCAACGGTGGCGCAGGCCTTCGCGTCGCTGGCGATACTGAGTCCGGGCCGGGTGTTCTTGGGCGTCGGGACCGGCGAGCGGCTCAACGAGCAGGCCACCACCAACATGTGGGGCAAGTACCCCGAGCGTCACGACCGGCTGGTCGAGGCGATCCAACTGATCCGGCAGCTCTGGTCTGGTGAGCGAATCTCGTTCGCGGGCCGCTACTTTCACACCAACTCGCTAAAGCTCTACGACATACCACCGAATCCGCCGGCTATCTTCGTGGCCGCCAGCGGACCCAAAAGCGCAAGGTTGGCAGGGCAATACGGCGACGGCTGGATCACTCAATCCCGCGATCTCATCAATCCGAAGCTGCTGGCCGCGCTCAACGACGGTGCCCACGCCGCCGGGCGGGATCCCGCGACGTTAGGTAAGCGCGCCGAATTGTTCGCCGTCGTCGGCGACGCCGAAGAAGCCGCCCGCACGGCTGCCTTGTGGCGATTTACCGCCGGGGCCGCCGACCAACCCAATCCGGTCGAGATTCAGCGTGCCGCCGAGGCAAACCCGATCGAGAAAGTGCTGGCCAACTGGACCGTCGGCACCGATCCCGCCACACACGTCACCGCCGTGCAGTGGGTTCTCGACGGCGGCGCGATCCCGTTTCTGCACTTCCCGCAGGGCGACCCCATCGCCGCGATCAACTTCTATCGCGACTACGTCCTGCCCAAGCTGCACTAGCTGCTTTCGCTGCCTGGCTTGGTTTGCGCTGTGGCGCAACGTATTGCGCATTCCGCCGGTTCGTGCGGCCAACACCGGGTACAAGCCGCGCCCCAGATCGTGCAGAATGCGATCTCATGGATCCTTCGCAGCGGAACGCCAGGCATGAGCTCGCCGTCCGCATGGCCGAACTCGCCCGCGCAATTGCCACCCCGCGCGCACTCGACCAGGTGCTCCGGGATGTCACCGAGGCAGCGGTGGAATTGATACCGGGAGCCGACGTCGCCGGAGTGTTGCTGGTGAAGAAAGCCGGGGAATTCGAGTCCCTTGCCGACACCGACGGCCTGGCTGGACAGCTCGACAAACTCCAGCAGGATTTCGGCGAAGGACCGTGTGCCGAGGCGGCTCTTCAAGAAACGATTGTCCGCGCCGACGATCTCCGTAGTGAGACACGGTGGCCTCGATACGCACCGGCAGCCGTGCAGCTCGGTGTCCTCAGCGGCCTGTCGTTCAAGCTGTACACGGCGGACCGCACCGCGGGCGCGCTGAACTTGTTCGGTTTCGAGGCGGGAGTGTGGGACACCGAAGCGGAAACCATTGGATCGGTGCTGGCGGCGCATGCCGCAGCGGCGATCTTGGCGGAGCGGCACGGAGAACACATGCAATCAGCACTGTCGTCCAGAGATCGCATTGGCCAGGCCAAGGGCATCATCATGGAGCGCTACGACGTGGACGACGTGCGCGCCTTCGACATGCTGCGACTGCTATCTCAGGAGCAACAAACAAAACTCGTCGACATCGCGGATCGGGTCATAGAAACCCGCGGCGCCGGCGACTGAGTTAGGCCGGCGCGACCACCGGCCTCCCTTGACGCCCGTACGACGGATCGCATCTACGATGAGGGAGCCCGTTGCGGGTTGTAGCTGAGATGCCGGTGCGACGGTGCACCGGCGGATGGGTGGCCACGGTGTGGGACTTCGAAACGGACCCGGAATACCAGGCGAAGCTGGACTGGGTCGAAAAGTTCATGGTCGACGAGCTGGAGCCGCTCGATCTGGTCGCCCTTGATCCGTACGACAAAAAGAACGCCGAGATGATGGCCATCCTGCGGCCGTTGCAGCAGCAGGTGAAGGATCAAGGCCTGTGGGCGGCGCATCTGGGCCCCGAACTCGGCGGCCAGGGCTTCGGCCAGGTCAAGCTCGCACTGCTCAACGAAATCCTCGGACGCTCCCGCTGGGCGCCGTCGGTGTTCGGCTGCCAGGCGCCGGATTCCGGCAACGCCGAAATTTTGGCGCTGTTCGGCACCGAAGAGCAGAAGGCGCGTTATCTGCAGCCACTGCTCAACGGCGAGATCTCCTCGTGTTATTCGATGACCGAACCGCAGGGCGGCTCCGATCCCGGGATGTTCGTGACGTCGGCGACCCAGGACGGTGATGACTGGGTGATCAACGGCGAGAAGTGGTTCTCCTCCAACGCCAAGCATGCGTCGTTCTTCATCGTCATGGCCGTCACCAAGCCCGACGCCCGGACCTACGACAAGATGTCGCTGTTCATCGTTCCGGCCGAGACGCCGGGGATCGAGATCATCCGCAATGTCGGGGTGGGCGGTGAATCAAAGCACGGTTCGCACGGCTACGTCCGCTACAACGATGTCCGGGTGCCGGCCGATCACGTGCTCGGCGGTGAAGGATCGGCGTTCATGATCGCACAGACCCGCCTCGGTGGCGGCCGGGTCCACCACGCGATGCGCACTATCGCGTTGGCACGCAAGGCGTTCGACATGATGTGCGAGCGCGCCGTGTCACGCAAGACCCGGCATGGCCATCTCAGCGACTTTCAGATGACCCAGGAGAAGATCGCGGACAGCTGGATCCAGATCGAGCAGTTCCGGCTGCTGGTGCTGCGCACCGCCTGGCTGATCGACAAGCATCACGACTACCAGAAGGTGCGCCGCGACATCGCCGCGGTGAAGGTCGCGATGCCCCAGGTGCTGCACGACGTCGCGCAGCGCGCGCTGCACCTGCATGGCGCTCTCGGGGTCTCCGACGAGATGCCGTTCGTCAAGATGCTGGTGGCCGCCGAGTCGCTGGGCATCGCCGACGGCGCTACCGAGCTGCACAAGATGACCGTCGCCCGCCGCACGCTGCGTAAATACCAGCCTGTGACAACGCCTTTCCCGTCGGCTCACATACCGACCCGACGCGCGGAAGCCGAGGCCCGCCTGGCGGAGCGACTGGAGCACGCGATCGCCGAGTTCTGACGCACGCTTCCCTGCCGAGCAGACGTCAGGAAATGTAGCGAACGATGCTTTCGGCCACACAGGCCGGCTTCGGCGACCCTTCGATCTCGACGGTGGTGGACACGATCGCCTGCACGGCGCCGCCGCCGACGTCCTCGACCGAGACCAGCGAACTTCTCGCCCGTACCTTCGACCCCACCGGCACCGGGGCGGGAAAGCGAACCTTGTTCAGGCCGTAGTTGATTGCGAGCTTAATGCCCTTGACGGTGTACATATCGTGTTGCATCCGCGGCAGCAGCGACAGCGTCATGTAGCCGTGGGCGATGGTCTTACCGAAGGGACCGGCGGCCGCCCGTTCCGGGTCGACGTGGATCCATTGGTGATCACCAGTCGCGTCGGCGAAGAGGTTGACGTCTTCCTGAGTGATGGTCACCCAGTCGCTTTGCCCGATGGTCTCCCCCGCGGCGGCGGCGAGGTCGGCGACTGACTCGAAGGTACGCATGCTTTCTCCTCTGCTCGCGGGTAAGCATAGAACTCGTGAGGCTGCTGCTGATTGCCGATACCCATGTGCCCAAACGCGCCCGCGATCTGCCGGCCCGGGTGTGGCAGGAGGTCGAGCAGGCCGACGTCGTCATCCACGCCGGTGACTGGATCGCGCTCGAATTGCTCGACGAGCTGGAATCCAGGGCAGCGCGCCTGGTCGGCTGCTGGGGCAACAATGACGGACCGCGGTTGCGGGCGCGGCTGCCGGAGCGAGCCGACGTGACGCTGGCGGGTGTGCGGTTCACGGTCGTGCACGAAACCGGTGCGGCGTCCGGCCGCGAAGCCAGGATGTCGCGGCTCTATCCGGACACTGACGTGCTGGTGTTCGGCCACAGCCACATTCCCTGGGATACGACGGCCCCGTCCGGCCTGCGCCTGCTCAACCCGGGCTCGCCGACGGATCGACGCCGCCAGCCGTTCTGCAGCTACATGACAACCAGCGTCGATCACGGTGCAGTGACCGAGGTCATGCTGCACCACCTCGAGAAGTAGCCCAGATAAAGGCCCTACACAGCCCGTACACATATATAGCTCGTAAACAGAGGTATATATGCAAGCACTCAGATCGCATACCGACCTGGTCGGCGAAGTGTTCGGCGTCGTCGGCCGATTCCGCCGCCAGCTGCGCAGATCCGCCGGCCGGGGGCTGGACTCCGCCCGCTTCACCGAGGCTCAGTCGGAGCTGCTCTGGTTGGTCGGCCGCCGCCCCGGAATCTCGGTGCGCGCGGCGGCGACCGAACTCGGGCTGGTCCCCAACACCGCCTCGACGATGGTTTCCAAGCTGGTGTCCAACGGTTCGCTGATTCGGACCGTCGACGAGACCGACCGTCGCGTCTGCCAACTACGACTCGCCGAGCCCACCCAGCAGATCGTCGACGCATCGCGTGCCGCCCGGCGCGCGCTGCTGTCCGAAGTGATGCAAGAACTCAATAACGACCAAATCGATTCTCTGACAAAGGGGTTGGAGATTCTCGACATGGTGGCCCGCAGATTACAGGAGAAATGATGACGAAATTACCGATGGCGATCGACTGCCGGCACCTGACCTTCCACTACGGCCACTTCACCGCCGTCGACGATCTGACACTCAAGGTGCGGCCCGGCGAGACGATGGGCTTGCTGGGACCCAACGGCGCGGGTAAGACGACGCTGGTGCGGATGCTCACCACGCTGACCCCCGTGCAGCACGGCGAGTTGCGCATCTTCGGGATGGACTCCCGGCGCGATACTGTCGACATCCGCAGCAATATCGGTTATGTCCCGCAACAACTTTCGATCGAACCCGCACTGACCGGCCGACAGAACGTGGAATGGTTCGCCCGGCTGTACGGGGTACCGCGCTGCGAGCGGGCCGGCCGGGTCGAGCAGGCACTGGACGCGATGGAGCTACTCGATGTGGCCGACCGCCTGGCCGCCACCTATTCCGGCGGCATGGTGCGCCGCCTGGAAGTGGCACAGGCCTTGGTCAATCGCCCGTCGCTGCTGGTGCTCGACGAGCCGACCGTGGGATTGGACCCGATCGCACGCGACGGCGTGTGGAACCAGGTGCGCAGCATGCAGGCCCAGTTCGGCATGACCGTGCTGCTGACCACGCACTACATGGAGGAAGCCGACGCCTTGTGCGATCGCGTCGCGCTGATGCATCACGGCGTCCTGCGTGCCGTGGGCACCCCCACTGAGCTGAAGTCGAAGGTGTCGTCCGGCGCGACGCTCGAGGACGTCTTCCGCCACTTTGCGTCCACCGACCTGCGCGACGACTCCGCGTCCTCCGAAGTATCCAAGTCCGACTTCCGTGAAATCCGTTCCAGTAGAAAGGTTGCCAGCCGTGCCAGTTGATCACACCTGTGAAATCCCGGCCGCCACGCTGGTGCGTGCACCGCGCGGATGGCAGCGAGTCAGCGCGACGTTCGGGCGCGTCGGCGCTTTCGCGATTGTCGAACTGCAGAAGCTGCAGCACGACCGCACCGAGCTGGTCACCCGAATGGTGCAACCGGCGCTGTGGTTGCTGATCTTCGGGACCACCTTCAGCAAGTTGCGTGTCATCAACACCGGATCGGTGTCCTACCAGGCCTTCCTGGCCCCGGGCATCATCGCGCAGTCGGCGCTGTTCATCTCGATTTTCTATGGCATCCAGATCATTTGGGACCGCGACGCCGGCGTGCTGTCCAAACTGATGGTGACGCCGGCACCGGCGGCGTCGCTGATCACCGGCAAGGCGTTCGCGGCCGGCGTGCGCTCGGTCGCCCAAGTCGTCGGGGTGCTGGCGCTGGCTTACCTGATGCGCGTCGGCCTGACCATCAACCCGCTGCGCATCCTGGCGGCCATGGCCACCGTGATGCTCGGCGCGGCGTTCTTCGCCTGCCTGTCGATGACGCTGGCCGGACTGGTCCGCAATCGCGACCGCCTGATGGGTATCGGACAGGCCATCACGATGCCGTTGTTCTTCGCGTCGAACGCGCTGTACCCGGTCGACGTGATGCCGTCGTGGCTGCGTGTGCTGAGCACCGTCAACCCGCTGAGTTACGAGGTCGACGCGTTGCGCGGGCTGTTGATCGGCACCCCGCTGAACTTGTTGGACTTCGTCGTGCTGGTCGTGGCGGCGCTGCTTGGAATTGCCACCGCCTCAACACTTTTGCGGCGCTTGGTCGCCTAGGCGGTAACGCATGCGCGATCGCGGCGCAAGGGGGTGGCACGGTTCCGGGAGCCGATCGTGACCTGACCGAGATGATAACTCGGCGACTCCGAATCGTTAGCCAACCGCGATCTACGGGCCCGGCCGTGCCAGACGAATCAGACCCTCCCGCTGTGTTTCACTCCCGGAGAACAGATTCCACCGCGCGACGCGGCAGATGAAAGTTGGGATGGGTTATCGCTATGACATTCGTTGGGAAGTTGCGTGGCGCCGCGACATTTCGGCCGCGCCGACTGGCGATCGCGGTTGTAAGCGCTGCCCTGTTGTCCGGTCTGGTCGCTGTTGTCGGCGGCTCGGCGACTGCGGGGGCGTTCTCGAAGCCGGGTCTTCCAGTGGAGACCCTGCAGATTCCATCACCGTCGATGGGCCGCAACATCAAGGTCCAATTCCAGGGCGGCGGACCGCACGCGGTCTACTTGCTCGACGGTCTGCGGGCGCAGGACGACTTCAACGGCTGGGACATCAACACCCCGGCATTCGAGGAGTTCTACCAGTCCGGCATTTCGGTGATCATGCCTGTCGGCGGCCAGTCCAGCTTCTACAGCAACTGGTACCAGCCCTCGGCAAGCAACGGCCAGAACTACACCTACAAGTGGGAGACCTTCCTGACCCAGGAGATGCCGCTGTGGTTGCAGGCCAACAAGCAGGTGTCGCCGTTCGGCAACGCCGCGGTGGGGCTTTCGATGTCGGGTGGCTCCGCGATGATCCTGGCCGCCTACTACCCACAGCAGTTCCCTTACGCCGCTTCGCTTTCCGGCTTCCTCAACCCCTCCGACGGCTGGTGGCCGACGCTGATCGGCTTGGCGATGAGCGACTCGGGTGGTTACAGCGCCAACAGCATGTGGGGCCCGTCTACCGACCCGGCATGGAAGCGCAACGACCCGATGCTGCAAATCCCGCGGCTGGTCGCCAACAACACCCGCGTGTGGGTGTACTGCGGTAACGGCACACCGAGCGACCTCGGCGGCGACAACATGCCGGCGAAGTTCCTCGAGGGCCTGACGCTGCGCACCAACGAGCAGTTCCAGAACAACTACGTGGCAGCCGGTGGACGCAACGGTGTGTTCAACTTCCCTGCCAACGGAACTCACTCGTGGCCCTACTGGAACCAGCAGCTGATGGCGATGAAGCCCGACATGCTGCAGGTGCTCAACTCGCCCACCACGGCACCACCTGCCCCGGCGGCCGCTCCCGCCGGCTGAGAATGGCAAAGTCAGCCTCGGCAGCAGCGCACCAATCAGTGCTGCTGCCGAGGCGGCTTATTCTTTGGCGTCCTTTTTTCTCAGCTCTGCCTGGCGGTCCTGATGGAAATAGGTGTAGACGGTCGTCAAAGCGCACACGGCGGTGGCGGCCACCAGCATCGCGGTGCCGTTGACGACTGAACCGATGAAGCCGCCCAGCGTGGCGCCCAGGACGATGCTGGCGAACAACAGAAAGTACCCCAGCCAGTCGGCAGCCCGACCACCGGCGATGTGTCGCTCGATGCCCTGGCCCATCTTGACCAGCGTGCCGGTCACGTAGCTCAAGGGCACCGACACCTCGCCGTTCTTGACGAAGGAAGTGTTCAAAGCGCCGATGCCGAACGCCATCAGCGCGATTGGCGGGAAGTCGACATCACTTTCGCTCCAGCCCTCATCGATTACGTCGACCAAGGTGGCCGCGATCAGACTGAAGGTGGTCAGCACGGTCGGTCCGTGTGGATGCGCGACCCAGAAATGCCGCCGGCAGGCCGACGCGATCACCACCCCGGCAACGAAGCACAGGATCAGCAGCATCGCGGCTACCGAAGGCCACACCTCGCCGCGGAAGAACCCGAGCGGAGCACGTTGGGCGTTGCCCGTCATGAAGGTCACCAAATACCCGGCGGAATGAAGAAAGGAGGTCGCACCCAGCACACCGGCGAGCGCCCCCAAGACCCAGGACAGCCGTGTTTCGCTGTTGAAGATTTCATTCGCCACGGCAACCATGCAAGCAGAGGTCGTGGAGGCGCGCACCGATCGCATTGGAAACACATAGGAAACGCATGTGTCGGGCGTGCCCGACACATGCGGCGCATAAAGTCACTCGGTCGCCGTCAGCCGGGCGATGGACCGCAGTGGGATGGGCAGCCATCCCGGCCGGTGCCGCGCCTCATAGCCGGCCTCGTACACGGCCTTGTCGAGTTCGTATGCGGCCAGCAGCCGCGCCGAATCACGCGGGTCGGTTCCCGACGCGGCGCCGTAGCCGTCGCAGAAGGCGGCGCGGTTGCGCTCGACCCATTCGCGGGCGCGCGCCGCCAGCTGCTTGTCGCCCTCGTGGTCCACCAGCGGCCCGTATGCGGCGTACTCGTACGACCGCAGCACACCGGCCACGTCGCGCAGCGGCGAATCCGGGGCCCGTCGCTCATCCAGTGGCTGGCCGGGCTCACCCTCGAAGTCGATCAGCACCCAACTCTCCGGGGTGCGCAGCACCTGTCCCAGGTGCAGGTCACCATGCACGCGTTGAACGGTGATCGTCTCGCCGGCCAGCTTGCCGAAGCGCTCCTCGACCGTCGCCGCGAACTCTTGCAGCTCGGGCACCAGCGCCGCCGTCGACGCCAACCGGGCCAGCACGTTGTCCACCGGGAAGGTGGTCTGCGCGGTGCCCAGGGTTTCGGCGAGGGTGGCGTGCACGGACGCGACGGCCTCCCCAAGCCGGTAGGACTCACCGGCGAAGTCGCCGCCGACCTCGTAGGCATACAGGTCACCCTCGGCGAACAGGTCGCGGACGCTGGCCGTGGCCATGGCCCAGCCCTCGGCGGCGTTGGCCTCGAACTCGGTGACCATGCCGAGCGGCCATGCCGTGTCCTCGGCGCCGTCGTCCCCGGCAATCTCGTAGGTGCCCAACAGTCGGGCCACGTTCGGGTTGCCGGCGCGGCCCAGCGCCCGGTTCAGCTCGATGTCGGGGTTGATGCCGCTGCTGACCCGACGAAAGATCTTGAAGATCGCGTCCCGATCGAAGATCACGCTGGTGTTGGACTGCTCGGCGTCGGCCACCCGCGGCCATGCCTCCAGCGGAAGCGTGGCATCGGGCTCTTTGCGAAACACGACTTCGGTGCCATCCGCATCGCGCGCCGCGGACTGGTCGATCAGCGACAGCAGGAACCGCGGACCGTCGGTTCCATACAGCGCGTCATAGCCGGTCTGGTCGTCGACCGCGCCGATGGTGGCCACCGTGTTGTACTCGGTGACCGGCTCGGCGTCCCACCCGACCAGCACCTGATAGCGCTCCGCGGGGCCACTGGCGTAGGTGGCGTCGACCAGCACCAGCTCGAGATTGTCGCGCAGCGGAACCACCAGCCCGGCCTCGGCGCGGGTCAGCTGACGATTGCGCCCGGCGTACCAACGTTGCTGCGGCAGCCATTCGGTCCAGGGCAGCTTGGTTGACTGACTCATGAGTTCTCCTCCGATGCGCACAGCTGGAACCAGTAGAACCCATGTCCCGGCAGTGTCAGCAAATAGGGCAGATGTCCGATTCGCGGAAACTCCACTTGGCCGGTGAGTTCGATCGGCGTGTGGCCGCTCCAATGTTGCAGGTTCAACTCGATCGGCTGCGGAAACCGCGAGAGGTTGTTGACGCACAGCACGATGTCTCCGTCGTCGGGTGCTTGACGTAGAAACGCCAGCACCGACGGGTTTGAGCCGCCGAGTTCCTCGAACGATCCGATCGCGAACGCGTCGTGACGGCGCCGCACCGACAGCATCATGCGGGTGAAGTTGAGCAATGACGTCGAGGTGTCACGTTGTGCCTCGACGTTGACGGCCTGATAGCCGTAGACCGAGTCCTGACTCGGCGGCAAATACAGCCGGCCGGGATTGGCCTTGGAGAAGCCGGCGTTGCGGTCCGGGGTCCACTGCATCGGGGTGCGCACGCCGTCGCGGTCACCGAGCCAGATGACGTCGCCCATGCCGATCTCGTCGCCGTAGTACAGCACCGGTGAGCCGGGCAGCGACAGCAGCAGCCCGGTGAACAGCTCGATCTGGTTGCGGTCGTTGTCCAGCAGCGGCGCCAGCCGGCGGCGGATTCCCACATTGGCCTTCATCCGCGGGTCCTTGGCGTACTCGGAGTACATGTAGTCGCGCTCTTCGTCGCTGACCATCTCCAGCGTCAGTTCGTCGTGGTTGCGCAGGAAGATCCCCCACTGCGCCATGTCGGGGATCTCGGGCGTCTGGGCCAGGATCTCCGAGATCGGGAACCGCGACTCGCGCCGCACCGCCATGAATATGCGCGGCATCAGCGGGAAGTGGAAAGCCATGTGGCATTCGTCGCCCCCGGTGCTGGCGTCACCGAAGTACTCCACGACGTCGGCGGGCCACTGATTGGCTTCGGCCAGCAATACCCGGCCCGGGAACTCGTCGTCGATGACCTTGCGGACGCGCCGCAGGAACGCGTGGGTCTCCGGCAGATTCTCGCAGTTGGTGCCCTCACGCTCGAAGAGGTACGGCACCGCGTCCAGCCGGAAACCGTCGATACCGAGATCCAGCCAGAACCGCAGCACGTCGATCATCGCCTCTTGCACGGCCGGGTTGTCGTAGTTCAGGTCGGGCTGATGGGAGAAGAACCGGTGCCAGTAGAACTGCTTGCGGACCGGGTCGAACGTCCAGTTCGACTCCTCGGTGTCGATGAAGATGATGCGCGCGTCCGTGTATTTCTCGCTGGTATCGCTCCACACGTAGAAGTCGCCGTACGGGCCGTCCGGGTCGTGCCGTGACTCCTGAAACCACGGGTGCGAATCCGAAGTGTGGTTCATCACTAAATCGGTGATGACCCGGATCCCCCGCTCGTGCGCCGCGTTGAGCAACGCCACGAAGTCATCGACGTCGCCGAACTCGGGCAGCACCTTGTAGAAGTCTCGAATGTCATAACCACCGTCGCGCAGCGGTGAGTCGTAGAACGGCGGCAGCCAGATGCAGTCGATCCCCAGCCACTGCAAATAGTCCAGGCGCTGCATCAGCCCGCGCAGATCACCGGACCCGTCCGCATTGCCGTCCAGGAACGCCCGAACCAGCACCTCGTAGAACACCGCGTGCTTGAACCAGGTCGGATCGGCCGGCAGTGACGCCGCGATCTCGAAGTCCTCGGCGTTGGGGTGTTCGACGACACCCCCCTCGACGTGGCTGCCGCCCGCGGGATCGTGCTCCGAATCCTTCTTCGAGGCGTCGTTTGCGTCGTTCATCAATTCCACGATGCCACGTGTACCCGAGGCGAGCAGATCGGAACCACCTCGCTAATCTGCCGTCCCAGCAACCGAATTGGCCTCCGGTCAGGCATTTCCATGCATCCGGATCAGGCCGGAGGCCCGTCGCCCAGGGTCACGGGCGCGCTGCGGGGAGCCCCGCCGGAGTTCCAGTGCAGCGTGATCACGTCCCCGGGGTGATGCGGAACCAGGACGTCGGTCATCGCGGTGGGACCGTTGATCGGCACATTGTCGACCGCGGTGATGATGTCACCGGGCGCAATGCCACTTCCCGCGGCGGGACCGCCGTCGACCAGACGTTGGACCCGGGCACCGTTGCCGCCGTTTTCGGCAACGCCCATGCCGATGAAGGCCGTGGGCCCGATGTGCACGGTGTTGGACCCGGCGCCGGAGCGGATCTGGTTGGCGACGCCCATCGCGTGACCGATCGGGATCGCGAAGCCTTGCCCGCCGGACATCTTGTAGCTGTCGGTGGCGGCGGTGTCCACGCCGACCACCTGCCCGGCGTTGTTGACCAGCGGCCCACCCGAGTCGCCGGGCTTGATCGCGGTGTCGGCCTGGATCAATCCACCCAGCGTCTCGTCTGCGCCGGTCAGGGTGTCGGTGGCCGAGACGGTCTGGTTGAGCGCCACGACGCGGCCGGGCACCACGCTCGGCGCTCCGCCCTGCCCGTGGGTATTGCCGAGCGCGGTCACCGGCTCGCCGACCCCGACGCCGCCACCGATGGCGGCGGCGGGCAGGCCGCCCGCCCCCCGCAGCTGCAGCACCGCGATATCGGCGGTGCGGGAGTAGCCGATCACGTCGACGCCATAGGTCTGGCCATTGCCGACATCGAACGCGGAGATGTCAGTGGCAGCCGAGATCACGTGGTTGTTGGTGAGCACCACACCACCGGGATCGATGACGATGCCGGTTCCGGCCCCGATCGCGTTGTTGTAGCCGAACCGGGTGCTGATGTTGACGACCGCGGGTCCGACCTGGCTGGCGATGTCCAGCGGGAACATCGGTGCGTCGCGGACGCGGTCTGGCCCCAGGGCTGACGGCGATGCAGCTGCCGGCACCGTGTTCAGGCCCAGACTCAGTCCCACCACAGCCAGCACACTGACCAGCCATGACCACCAGACTGAGCGGGGGTGCCCTTTGCTCATCCCGTACCTCCCTGCATCGGGGTGCGAACCAGAAGCGGCCCAGCCTCCACGTCTGGACCGCACATTTTGTGTACCTCACCGTAATGCAGGTAGCTAGTTCAGGGCGCACGGAACGCTGATCGGCATTTACGGCCCTAAGCTGGCGCAGTGGGCGAATTCGACCCCAGAGCCCGGTTCGCGCGGTCCCCGGTGGCGCGGCTGGCGACCAGCTCGGCCGACGGAAAACCGCACCTGGTGCCGGTGGTCTTCGCGGTCTCTGAAACCGCTCCAACTGGCTCCCGCGACATGGTGTACACCGCAATCGACGCGAAACCGAAGAGCACGCAGCGGCTGCGCCGGCTGGCTAACATCGCGAGCAACGCGCAGGTCAGCCTGCTCGTCGACCACTACGCCGACGAGTGGACACAGCTGTGGTGGGTCCGGGCCGACGGGGAGGCTTGCATCCATACCGACGGCGCGGCACTGCACACCGGCTACCAGCTGTTGCGGGCCAAATACCCTCAGTACCAATCGGTTTCGCTCAACGGCCCGGTCATCGAGATAACGGTGCACCGCTGGTCGAGCTGGCACGCCTGACCCAGCGCGTCGCTGCGCGTAATCGTGGCCGTCCCGTGGCCTTGTATTGGGCGGCAGTTGGGAGAAAGGTTGCCTAAATACGTTCTGTGAGCTAGGACACACCGTGCCCGACCGAGCGGACTGGAGGAAGGTCATGGCGGACAAGGCGAACGCTTCGGTGAGCACGGGAGCACCTCCCACCGCCAACTGTCCTGGCGATGTCCGCAACATCGTCCTGGTGGGCCCCTCGGGCGGCGGCAAGACGACGCTGGTCGAGGCCCTGCTCGTCGCGGGTGGCGTGCTGACCAGGGCGGGGTCGGTGACTGACGGCAGCACCGTCTGCGACTACGACGACGCCGAGATTCGCCAACAGCGGTCGGTGGGCGTCGCGGTGGCCTCGCTGTCGCACGGCGGCATCAAGATCAACCTGGTCGACACACCCGGCTACGCCGACTTCGTCGGCGAGCTGCGTGCCGGATTGCGTGCGGCGGATTGCGCATTGTTCGTGATCGCGGCCAACGAGGGCTGCGACGGTATTGACGAACCGACCAAGTCGCTCTGGCAGGAGTGCAGCCAGGTCGGCATGCCTCGCGCCGTGGTAATCACCAAGCTCGACCATGCCCGCGCGAACTACTCCGAAGCACTGCAGGCCGCGCAAAACGCGTTCGGCGACAAGGTTTTACCGCTCTACCTGCCGACCGGCTCGCCGGCCTGCGAAGGCCTGATCGGCCTGCTGTCGCAGCAGCGCTACCGATACTCCGGTGGCACCCGGACCATCGAGGCGCCCGATCCCGCCGACGACGACCGGACCGAGGAGGCGCGCGGCACGCTGATCGAGGGCATCATCGAGGAATCCGAGGACGAGTCCCTGATGGAGCGCTACCTGGCAGGTGAGGCGATCGACGAGGCCGTGCTGATCGACGACCTGGAGCGCGCGGTCGCCCGCGGTTCGTTCTTCCCGGTGATCCCGGTCTGCAGCGGCACCGGCGTCGGCACCCTGGAACTGCTCGAGGTCGCCACCCGCGGATTCCCCTCCCCGATGGAACATCCACTACCGGAGGTGTTTACGCCGCATGGCGCTGTGCACGCCGAGCTGGCGTGTGATGCGGCAGCGCCGTTGTTGGCAGAGGTGGTGAAGACGACGTCTGACCCTTACGTCGGCAGGGTGAGTCTGGTCCGGGTGTTTTCCGGGACCATCAGGCCCGACACGACGGTGCATGTGTCGGGTCATTTTTCGTCCTTCTTCGGGCCGGCCAACGGCTCCGACTCCAGGGGCCATACCCACCCCGACCACGACGAAGACGAACGCATCGGGGTGCTGTCTTTCCCGCTGGGCAAGCAGCAGCGGCCCGCACCCGAGGTGGTGGCCGGCGACATCTGCGCGATCGGCAAGCTGAGCCGTGCCGAAACCGGCGACACGCTGTCCGACAAGGCCGAGCCGCTGGTGCTCAAACCGTGGGCGATGCCCGAACCGCTGCTGCCGATCGCCATTGCCGCCCATGCCAAGACCGACGAGGACAAGTTGTCGGTCGGGCTGGGCCGGTTGGCCGCCGAGGACCCGACCCTGCGAATCGAGCAGAATCAGGAAACCCACCAGATCGTGCTGTGGTGCATGGGTGAGGCCCACGCCGGCGTCGTGCTAGAGGCCCTGGCCAGCCGGTACGGCGTCACCGTGGACACGGTGGAACTGCGCGTCCCGCTGCGGGAAACGTTCGGCGGCAAGGCAAAAGGCCACGGTCGCCACGTCAAGCAGTCCGGCGGTCACGGCCAATACGCGGTGTGCGACATCGAGGTGGAGCCGCTGCCGGAAGGTCGCGGATTCGAGTTCGTCGACAAGGTGGTCGGCGGCGCGGTCCCGCGGCAATTCATCCCGAGCGTGGAGAAGGGAGTCCGCGCACAAATGGAAAAGGGCGTGCACGCCGGATATCCGGTGGTCGACATCCGGGTCACCCTGCTCGACGGCAAGGCTCACAGCGTGGACTCGTCGGACTTCGCGTTCCAGATGGCGGGTTCCCTGGCGCTACGGGAGGCCGCCGCCGCGACGAAAGTCGCACTGCTCGAGCCGGTCGACGAGATCTCGGTGCTGGTGCCCGACGATTTCGTCGGCGCGGTGATGGGAGACTTGTCCGGCCGGCGCGGTCGCGTGCTGGGGACCGACACCGCGGGCCAGGACCGCACCCTGGTGCGCGCCGAGGTGCCTGCGGTCGAACTGACCCGATACGCGATCGATTTGCGTTCACTGGCACATGGCGCCGCGTCCTTCACCCGAACGTTCGCCCGCTACGAACCGATGCCGGAGTCCGCTGCGACCCGAGTGAAGGCTACTGTTTGAAAGCACTTGATAAACAGCCAGATTGGGAGCCCCGGATTCGCGTATGTCAACGTTCAATGGGCTTCCTGCCCATATCCTGCTCAATCATTTCGTCGTTGTCCTAGCCCCGCTGGCTGCGATTCTGGCGATCCTGTGTGTGGTGTGGCCCGCCGCGCGACGCCGGCTGATCTGGCTGGTGCTGTTGCTGGCGGTGGGCGCGCTTGTCTTGACCCCGTTGACGACCACCGCGGGCGTCTGGTTATCGGCTCGCGTCGGTGCTCAGACGCCGGTGCTCACCAACCACGAGCAACTCGGCTCGACGCTGATCTACATCGTCGCGGCGCTGGCCGCGACGGTCACGGTGCTGGCCGTGCTGCATGTGCGTGAGGCGCACGGTGTGGACATGAAACTCACCCTGCACGCCGCGGTCGGGGTGCTGGTGGTCGTCGCAGCGGTGGCCACCCTGGTGCAGACCTACCGGGTCGGTGATTCGGGTGCGCGCGCCGCGTGGGGGAACGTGACGTCAGGCCAGTGAGGTTGGCGCCCAGCCTTTCTCAGACGCCGCCAAACTGTCGGGCCACGGCCCTCCGATCCAGCGAACCCTTGGCGGTGTGCGGCAGTTCGCCGGTGTGCAGGAAGGTGGCCGGCACCTCGTACGGCGCCAGCCGGTCACGGCAGAATTCCGTCAGCTCCTCGGGGCTGGGCGCAGTCGTACCCCGCGCGACGATCACCGCGGCCACGGTCTCGCCGTACATCTTGTCCGGCAGCCCGAGCACGGCCACCTCCAGGACGGAGGGATGGCTGGCCAGCACGCCCTCGACGCGTTCCGGCGAAATCTTCTCGCCGCCCCGGTTGATGAGTTCCTTGATCCGCCCGCGAATGCTCAGGTCACCCGCCGAGGACAGCGACCCGAGGTCGCCGGTGCGCAGCCAGCCGTCGGTGAAGTTGGCGGCGGTGATCGCCGGGTCACCGAGGTAGCCGCGCACCACGGTCGGGCCACGCAGCCAGACTTCGCCGACGGCCTCGGGTGGCAGCGATTCACCGCCGGGCCCGACGATCCGGATCTCCGGGCTGGTTGACTTTCCGACGAGACCTGTTGTCTCGGCCGGGTTTTCGTCTTGTTCAAGGCCAGTGGTGGCGACCTGATGGGTGCCTTCGGTCATCCCGAACGCGCACACCACGCTGGCGCCGAAGGTGTCTTGCAGAGCCCGAGCCGTTTCCCTGGTGAGCGGAGCACTGCAGCTACGGATGAAGTGCAGCGCGACCCGTCCGCGTTCCGGTCGCGGTGTCTCGGCGCGCTCCAACAGGATCTGGTGAATGGTCGGAACCGCGGTGTACCAGGTGGCCCCGACGGCGTTGATGTCGTCCCAGAAGGTGTGCGCCGAGAACTTCCCGCGCGCGGGCAACAGCACGGTCCCGCCGGATGCCAGCGTCGACAGCAGCGCGGCGATCAGACCGTGGCCGTGGTAGAGCGGCATCACCGCGACCGTCGCGTCCGCCGGGCCCAGCTGGTAAGCGGCGATGATGGCCCGCACCGAGCTGGCGATGTTCGTGTGTGTCCACGGGACCATCTTCGGCATCCCGGTGGTGCCGCCGGTGAACATGATCATCGCGTCGTCGTCGCGCAGGCCCTCGGGCACCGCCGCGTCCGGGTTCGGCGCCGCCGGCGCGTCCAGGTCGACCGACGACGGGGCGCCGTCAGCGCCGACGGTCACCGCGAACGTCCACCACACCAATCCCGGCTCCTCCTTGTCACCGGGACCCTCGCCGTCGATAAGCACCACACTCGCGCCGGCGACCTCACTGCGGGCACGCTGGTCACCGACGGGCAACGCCGGGTCCAGCGGCACCGCGATCAGTCCCGCGCGCGACGCCGCCAACAAGCCGACGACGAATTCGGCGTTGCTGCCTGAGCGCAGCGCGATCCGGTCACCCGGCCGCAGGCCGCCGTCCTTGAGTTGTCCGGCCAGGTCGTCGACCAGTCGGACCAGCTCGCCGTAGCTGACCGGCCTGCGATCGGGAGTGACGACCAGCGCCGTCGCCTCCGGCTCGCGGATTGCGGCCGCCGCCACCAGATCGGCGATGCTCGGGGATTCGTCGGTCAGCTCCGCCGCCGGGGTGATCAAGTCAGACATCGCCATAGTCCTTCCGCTTTCTCGCATGTGTATCAGCACCTGATTGCACGATGCAGAGAAACCTCCCTGTTCGTCCAATACTGTTCAGCTCACGATCGATAATCCGCGGCTATCGATTGGCTGGGCAGCGGTCGATAATCACCGTGAATCGCTGCATAGCGGCTGGGTCTTGGACAGCGGCGGGGACCCCGGACCACAGTGGTGGATGACAGGCACGGACACGCGAGGAGTCGGGCAATGACCACACTTTCGGCATCATCGGCCGCTGCGCCGGACACCGCGCTGATCGACGGCTTCCATCTCGTCGTCGATGCGCTGGCGGCCAATGACATCGACACGATCTATGGGATCGTCGGCATCCCGATCACCGACCTCGCCCGGGTCGCGCAGGCCTGCGGCATGCGGTACATCGGTTTCCGGCAGGAGACTTCCGCCGGCAACGCCGCCGCGGCCGCCGGGTTTCTCACCGGCCGCCCAGGAGTCTGCTTGACGACCTCCGGGCCCGGGTTCCTCAACGGCCTGCCCGCGCTGGCCAACGCCACCACCAACTGCTTCCCGATGATCCAGATCTCGGGTTCGAGCAATCGAGCGCTGGTCGACTTGCAGCGCGGCGACTATCAGGACCTGGATCAGCTCAACGCCGCGCGGCCTTTCGTGAAGGCGGCCTACCGCGTCGAGCGGGTCCAGGACATCGGGCTCGCGATCGCACGCGCGATCCGCACCGCGGTCTCGGGCCGGCCGGGCGGCGTCTACCTCGACATCCCGGGCGCGGTGCTGGGGCAGGCCATGGACGCCGCCGAGGGGGCCGAAAGCGTCTGGCGGGTCATCGATCCCGCGCCGCGCCAGTTGCCCGCCCCGGAGGCGGTCGATCGTGCGCTGGACGTGCTCGCGCGGGCGCGCCGACCGCTGATCGTGCTCGGTAAGGGCGCCGCGTACGCGCAGGCCGACGCCGTTATCCGGGACTTCGTCGAATCCACCGGAATTCCGTTCCTGCCGATGTCGATGGCCAAAGGTCTACTGCCCGATTCGCATCACCAGTCCGCGGCGGCCGCGCGCTCGCTGGCCATCGCCCGCGCCGACGCGGTGTTGCTGGTCGGGGCGCGGCTCAATTGGCTTCTCGGCCATGGCGAATCGCCGCAGTGGGCCGCCGACGCCAAATTCGTGCAGATCGACATCGCGGCGTCGGAGTTCGACAGCAACCAGCCGATCGTGGCACCACTGGCCGGCGACATCGGTTCGGTGATGTTTGCGTTGCGCGACGGCTTGGCCACCCGGCCGATCACGGTGCCGACGGAATGGACCGACGAGCTGGCCGATCGTCGAGCTCGTAACGATGCCAAGATGAGCGAGCGGCTCGCCGAGAATCCGCACCCAATGCGGTTTCACAATGCACTCGGTGCGATTCGTTCAGTGCTGCAAGCGAATCCGGATGTCTATGTGGTCAATGAGGGGGCCAACGCGCTGGACCTGGCCCGCAACGTGATCGAGATGGAGCTGCCGAGGCACCGCTTGGACACCGGGACCTGGGGCGTGATGGGCATCGGCATGGGCTACGCGATCGCCGCCGCCGTCGAGACGGGCCGGCCCGTCGTCGCGATCGAGGGCGACAGCGCATTCGGGTTCAGCGGCATGGAGATCGAGACGATCTGCCGCTACCGGCTGCCGGTAACGGTCGTCATCCTCAACAACGGCGGTGTGTACCGCGGCGACGAAGAGCCTACTGGCGAGCGCCCCGCCCCCACCGTGCTCAACGCCGGTGCACGTCATGAGTTACTGGCAGAGGCGTTCGGCGGCAAGGGATATCACGTCACCACCCCGGCCGAGCTGCAGTCGGCGCTCACGGAGGCGCTCGCGTCGAATGGGCCGTCACTGATCGACTGCGAACTCGACACGGCGGCCGGGGTGGAGAGCGGACACCTGGCGAGTCTCAATCCGACCAGCGCGGCCAACCGGAAGGTCAGCGCCGACGGGTAACGCCGATCAGTTGGGCGTTGAAGAACTCGTCCAGCGAAAGCTCATGCGCGCACGCGACGAGCGCCCTGGCAACCGGCGACCCCGGCCCGCAGGCATTGGTGGCCAGCGCGATCTCGGCCTTGACGGCCGGATCGACCATTTCGACCGCACGAATCTCACCGCCCAGCGGCGATGTCCACAGCCAGGTGTGCGGAACGATGCACGCCCAGTTGCCGGAGGCGACTTGTGCGAGTAGTGAAGCCACCGAGTCGGTTTCGACTTGCGGAGTGACGGTGATGCCGTGCCCGGCGAACGCTTCGTCGATGATTTGCCGGTCCCGCATGTCCGCGGTGAGCAAGGCCAGTGGCAACTGCGCGGCGTCCGGCCACCGCAACGTCGATGCGCCGGACGCCAACATGTCCGCCGGCGACAGCAGCACGTAGCGCTCGGTATAGAGCGGCACCAGGTCCACCTCGTGGGCATCATCGTGCGACGCGTGCACGATTGCGGCGTCGAGCTCGAATTCCCGTAAGCGCCGGTACAGTTCGGTGGCGGCCAACCGGGAATTGATGTGCACCTTGACCAATGGATGAGCCGAGCAGAAGGCCGACAGCACCAGGGACGCCGTTGTCGATGCGGTTGGCACAGCACCCAGCCGAAGCGTTCCGGTGATTCCCGATCGCACCGCATCTACCTCGGCCTTGAATGCGTCGTGCTCGGCCAGAATCCGCTTGGCCCACACGACCAGTCGCTCCCCTTCGGGGGTGAGGCCTTCGAAACTGTGCCCGCGGTTGATCAGCGTGACGTTCAATTCACGTTCCAGCTTGGCGATCGCGGCAGACAACGCGGGCTGCGACACATAACACTTCTCGGCGGCCCGAGCGAAGTGGCGCTCCTGAGCGACCGCGACGAAGTACTCCAGCTGACGAAACAGCACTCGCACCTCCTCAGTCCGGCGGCGCCGATTCCGCTGAGGTTAGCCCGCCGCCGGCGATCGAACTCATCTGGTGATCCGATCGTTACCGTGGAGACCGGGCGGAGTGTCATTGTTTGCTAAAAACCGCAATGGTCAGACAGCCAGTAGAATATCGTCGTGTTGATCGCACCATCTCGGAGGGTTGACGCCATGCGTCGTGGGGTTCGTTATCTATTTGTTATGGTCGCGATCACGGGCTTTGGCGTGTTGGGATCCGGTTCCCACGCGGTTGCCTCGGTCCCGGTACCGGCACCAACCCCCGCAATTGCCTCGATTTTGCCGGCTGACGGCGCGGTGGTGGGAGTTGCGCACCCGGTCGTCGTGAAATTCACCGCGCCGGTGACCGACCGGTCCGCCGTGGAACGCTCCATCCACGTGGCCTCCCCAAGCAACATCACCGGACACTTCGAGTGGCCCGAAAACAACGTCGTGCAATGGGTTCCGAACCAGTATTGGCCTGCCCACAGCCACGTTTCGGTGGGCGTGCAAGAGCTGACAACGGGTTTCGACACCGGCGACGCATTCCTTGGTGTTGCCAGCCTCTCCGCGCACACGTTCACCGTGAGCAGGGACGGCGAAATTCTGCGCACGATGCCCGCCTCGATGGGTAAGCCCAGCCGCCCCACCCCGATCGGCAACTTCACCGCCCTCGAGAAACAACGCAGCGTCGTGATGGACTCGCGGACTATCGGTATCCCGCTGAGTTCGCCCGAGGGATACAAGATCACCGCCCAATACGCGGTCCGCGTCACCTGGAGCGGTGTGTACGTGCACTCGGCACCCTGGTCCGTCGACTCGCAGGGCCACGCCAACGTCAGCCACGGATGCATCAACCTGAGCCCGGACAACGCCGCGTGGTACTTCAACAACGTCAACGTCGGCGATCCGATTCAGGTCGTCGCGTAGCAATTCCGGGCCCCGGTGGAGGGCCTCGAGCTGGGTGTGGCCACGGTCACAGTGACCGGGTGGAAGACTCGTAGCGGGCCGGGGGTTTGCGCTAGAGAGTCGTCCGAACGAGAGCCTGGGGCTGGTCATGACCACTGATGCGAAGCGCGACAACGGCACGAGCGCGAGTGCGACAACCACCCCACGAGAACGAGTGGCCGAGCGCATCAGGCGGGTGGCGGCGACCGACGGGCAATATCAAAACGCCAGGCCGGATCTCGCGCTGCAGGCCGCGGCCCGCCGGCCCGGTCTGCGGCTTCCGCAGATCCTGGAGATGTTCGTCGAAGGCTACGGCGACCGCCCCGCATTGGGATGGCGCGCTCGCGAGCTGAGCACCGATCCCACCACCGGCCGCACCACCACCCGGCTGCTCCCCCGATTCGACACGATCAGCTACCGCGATCTGTGGGCCAACGTGCGCGCCGTCGCCACGGCGTGGCGGCGCGACGAGGCCACCCCGGTGGCGCCGGGGGACGTGGTCGCGACTCTCGGTTTCGCGAGCCCCGAGTACTTGACGGTTGACCTGGTAACCGGCTACCTCGGCCTGGTGGCGGTGCCGTTGCAGCACAACGCAACCGCGTCGCGGCTTCAGCCGATCGTCGCCGAAATCGAACCCCAGGTGCTGGCCGCCGGGGTGGAGTATCTGGACCTCGCCGTCGAGGCCGCGCTGGGCAGCACATCGTTGCGCCGTCTGGTGGTCTTCGACTATCGGGCGGACATCGACGATCAGCGGGAGAACCTGGAGCGCGCACAGGCGAAATTGGTCGAGGCCGGCGTGGCGGTTACCGTCGAGACCTTCGACGAATTGGTCGAGCGTGGCCGCGCATTGCCACCGGAGCCGTTCTACACCGGCGAAACCGACGAGCGGCTGGCCATGATCATGTACACCTCGGGCAGCACCGGTCTGCCCAAGGGGGCGATGTACACCGAGCGCATGATCTTGAAGCTGTGGACCAACGAGCTCTACCCGGAGTTCGCTGATGTACCGGTGTTCAACGTCAACTTCATGCCACTCAACCACGTCGGCGGACGGATACCGCTGTCGTCGTCGTTCCAAGCCGGTGGCACCAGCTATTTCGTACCGGACAGTGACCTGTCCACGTTGTTCGATGACTGGAACCTGGTGCGCCCCACCGAGATGGGCATGGTGCCGCGGGTGGTCGAGATGCTCTACCAGCGTTACCAAAGCGCGGTGGAGCGCCTGATCGGTCAGGGCGCCGATCCCGAAGATGCTGACGCGGCAGCAAAAGCCGAACTGCGCGAACAACTTCTGGGCGGTCGAGTGATCACCGCCTTCTCCACCACCGCGCCGCTGGCCGCCGAGATGAAGACCTTCATCGAGTCGTGTTTGGACACTCATGTGCTCGACGGCTACGGCTTGACCGAGGTGGGGATGGTGTTCAAGGACGGTGTGGTGAGCCGGCCGCCGATCCTGGACTACAAGCTGATCGACGTGCCCGAACTGGGTTATTTCCACACCGACAAGCCGTACCCGCGCGGCGAGCTGCTGGTGAAGTCGCAGACCGCGTTCGGCGGGTATTTCAAACGCCCCGATGTGACGGCGAACGCGTTCGACCCCGACGGCTACTATCGCACCGGTGACGTGATGGCCGAAGTCGGGCCGGATCGCCTGGTCTACGTCGACCGACGAAACAACGTATTGAAGTTGGCGCAAGGCGAATTCGTCGCTGTGGCACGCCTGGAAGCCGTCTTCAGCAACGCCGCGCTGGTGCGGCAGATCTTCGTGTACGGCAACAGTGAACGGCCTTACCTGGTGGCGGTCGTGGTCCCGACCCTGGAAGCCGCGCAACGATTCGCCGGTGATCCGGACGGCCTCAAGGCAGCGCTGAACGAATCGCTGCGCCGCACCGCCAAACTCGCCGAGCTGCAATCCTACGAAGTGCCCGCCGACTTCCTGGTCGACTCCGAGCCGTTCAGCGAGGACAACGGACTGCTGTCGGGGGTGGGAAAGTTGCTGCGCCCCAAGCTGAAGGAGCACTACGGCGCACGGCTGGAAGACCTCTACGCCGAGCTCGCCGCCACCCGCACCGCCGAGCTGCGCGCGCTGCGCGAAGGCGCGGCGGACCGCCCGGTCATCGACACCCTGACGCGCGCTGCCCAGGCGTTACTAGGCCTGCCCGGCGGGCCGCCGCAGCCGCATACCCAGTTCCTGGAGCTGGGCGGAGACTCGCTGTCCGCCCTGACCTTCTCTAACCTGCTGCAGGACATCTTCGATGTGCAAGTGCCGGTGGGCCAGATCATCAGCCCGGCGTCCGACTTGCGTCAGCTCGCCGAATATGTGGAATCCGAACGTGAATCCGGCGCCAAGCGGCCCACCTTCTCGACCGTGCACGGCCGCGGTGCCACCGAAGTCCGCGCGTCCGAACTCACCCTCGACAAGTTCATCGACGCCGCCACCCTGAACGCGGCCCCGGAGCTGCCGCACGTCTCCGGCACACCGCAGACGGTGCTGCTCACCGGCGCCAACGGCTATCTGGGTCGCTTCCTTACCCTGGAATGGCTTGAGCGGCTTGCCGATAGAGGCGGAAAGCTCATCACTATCATCCGCGGCACCGACACCGAAGCCGCCGCCAAGCGCTTGGAGGCTGTTTTCGACAGTGGTGATCCGGGACTGCTGCAGCGGTACCGCACCCTGGCCGCCGATCATCTCGAGGTCATCGTCGGCGACATCGCTGAGCCGAATCTTGGTTTGGACCAAGCGACTTGGCAGCGCCTCGCCCAAGACGTCGAAATGATCGTGCACCCCGCGGCACTGGTCAACCACGTGTTGCCGTACGACCAGCTGTTCGGCCCGAATGTCGTGGGTACCGCCGAATTGATCCGGCTGGCGATCACGACACGCATTAAGCCGGTCACGTACATGTCGACCGTTGCGGTGGCCATGTCGGTGGATGCCACCGTGTTCGCCGAGGACGGCGACATCCGTACCGTCAGCGCGGTACGTCCCGTCGACGACAGCTACGCGAACGGGTATGCGAACAGCAAGTGGGGCGGCGAGGTGCTGCTACGGGAGGCGCACGACCTGTGCGGGTTGCCGGTCACGGTGTTGCGGTCCGACATGATCCTCGCGCACAGCCAGTACGCGGGCCAGCTCAATGTCCCGGATGCGTTCACCCGGTTGATCTTCAGCTTGCTGGTGACCGGTATCGCGCCGTCGTCGTTCTACCAAACCGACCCGCAAGGAAACCGGGCGGTGGCGCACTATGACGGTCTGCCGGCCGACTTCGTGGCGGAGTCGGTGACCACGTTGGGCGAGCAGACGGCAGCGGCTGGCGAGTACCGGTCCTTCGACGTGATGAACCCGCACGACGACGGCATCTCACTGGACGTCTTCGTGGATTGGCTGATCGCCGGTGGCAACGACATCCGTCGCATCGACGACCATGACGAATGGTTCGGGCGTTTCGAAACAGCGTTGCGGGCGCTGCCGGACAAACAGCGTCAGCACTCTGTGCTTGCCTTGCTCGACGTCTACCGGAAGCCCGAGGCACCGCTGCTTGGGGCGCCGGCGCCCACGGACGTGTTCCGCGGCGCGGTGCAGGCAGCGAAAATCGGTGCGGATAACGACATTCCGCACTTGTCGGAGCGGCTGATCGAAAAGTACGTCGCGGATCTGCGACTGCTCGGGCTGGTGTAGCCCGAGCAGCTAACCGTGCAAACCGTTCTTGACCGCTGCGGCTTGCTTGCGGCCGACGTCGGCGGCAACCGCCGGGTCGATCGGGTCGTTGGGCGCGCTGTCGAATTCCAGGTTTACCAGCGCCCTGCCCTCGGTGAACAACAACACCGCGATCGCCTGCGAGTTGTCCGGCGAGACGCCCGAGATCATCGCACCGTTAGTGCCGACGTCGACGGGCTGCCACGTGCCGGTGACCTTCTTCGCGTAATTCGTCTTGGTGTTCTCCAGGGCCGCGGCCGCGATCGAGGGATCGGCGACGACCAGGATGGTGTCACCGATCCGCCGGCTGTTGTCCGCGTTGACGAACAGCTGGGCAACGCCAGTCGTGTTGTTGGAATTCAGCACCGGGGGTTGCGGCGCGGTGAAATCTGCGCCGATATCACCGGCCTGGATCAGCAACGCGCTGTAATCCGGGGGCGGTCCCGCCGGGGTGCTGGGGACCGATGTGGTGCCGCTCCCGGATGGCGGGGCCGACGTCTTGCCGCAGCCGGTGATCGCGATGCCGACCACCATGATGGCGGCCACCCAACCGGTGACAGTCCTACGCGCACGTCGCATGGGCATCCTTTCGGTCGAGAACAGCGTGGGCGCATATGAACATACGCCCAGTCGGCAGGCGCCTATCCTGGCCAGGGGCCGGGCGCACGTTTCGATGCGACTGGGTAAGGAGATCGAGATGACGGCTGCGGTGGCACGCGCGGTACGGTTCGACCGTTACGGGGGCCGCGATGTGCTGTACGTGGAAGATATCGACATGCCGGCACCCGGACAGGGTGAAGTCGTTGTCGAGGTTCGCGCCGCCGGCATCAATCCCGGCGAGGCCGCGATCCGATCGGGCGCGATGCACGAGATGTTCCCCGCCACGTTTCCCTCCGGGCAAGGCAGCGATCTCGCCGGTGTCGTGACGGCAACCGGTCGGGGGGTCACCGAGTTCACGGTCGGCGACGAGGTGCTGGGGTTCAGCTTCCGGCGATCGAGCCATGCCACCCACACCGCCGTCCCGGTGGATCAGTTGATCCGCAAGCCTGCGCAATTGAGCTGGGAGGCAGCGGGTTCGCTCTATGTCGTCGGTGCGACCGCGTACGCTGCGGTGCGCGCGGTCGCACCGCGGCCGGGCGAGACCGTCGCCGTGTCGGCGGCGGCCGGAGGTGTCGGCAGTCTCGTCGTCCAGCTGTTGGTTCGGCACGAGGCGCGCGTGCTCGGCATCGCCGGCGCGGGCAACGCCGAATGGCTGCGGGCGCACGGCGTCATTCCGATCGGCTACGGCAATGATTTCCAGGGCTTGGCCGAGCGGCTGCACGAGGCGGCGCCGAACGGGATCGACGCGTTCATCGATCTATTCGGCCCGGATTACGTCCAGCTCGCCGTGGATCTCGGGGTGCCACCGCAACGCATCGACACGATCATCTCCTTCCAGAAGGCCGGCGAAGTCGGCGCCAAGACCGAAGGCAGCACCGACGCGTCGACTCCGGAAGTGCTCACCGAGGTCGCCGATCTCGTCGCCAGCGGTGCCGTCGATTTCGACATCGCGGCGACGTTCCCGATGGATCGGGTAGCTGACGCCTTCGAGGAACTCGAGCGCCGGCACACGCACGGCAAAATCGTCCTGCTGCCCAATGGTTCGCCGTAGACGTCAGCCGACGCCAACCTCCACCATCTTGACGATCACGAATACGACAGCCAGCACCAGATAACCGCGCAAGATCAACAGCCCGGTCCGGCGAATCGGCGAAAGAGCCGGGCGGGCAAGAGAGCTAAGCTCTGGCGTCTGCCAAGACTGCTGTTCTTGCCGGCGCAGGGCCCGGCTTTCGGCACGACCTACTGGCGAGGCGAGTTTGGCCGCGCGAGTGTCGCGGTACCACTGGTCGCCGATGATCGCCACGGCGCCGCACACTGCGCCGACCGCCGCACCGGCCGCCAGCCCTGCTTCGAGAGCTGCCGTGGAGAGATCCGGGAAGAATGTGGCTGCCGTCAGCGCCAGCGACAGCAGCACCAGTGCCCACACGATGGCCCAGGCAACGACGTTCTGCCGCAACGTGTTTACCCACGGTCCCAGGATCGCCCGGTCATTGCAGAGCAAAACCAGGAACACGGTCGCCGAGGGCAGCAGGATGCCGGCCAGCGCCTGCACACCCTGGGTGACCAGCCCGAGGATGTGATCCGGACTGAACGCCACCGCGGCCGACGCCCCGAGCAGCAGGGCATACCCGCCGTAAAACCATGGCGCCTCGTTGATTTTCCAGTGCAGCGAATGCCGCTTGCCCATCGCGTCGCCAATGGCATAGGTGGTGGCCAGCCCGATCGCATTGGCACCGATCAACGAACCGTCGAGCAGAATGATCGCGAACAGCACGCCCACCGGGTGGCGCAGCGCTTTCGCGACCGCCCCGGCATCGGTGAAGCTGCCGGTTGCAGGCAGACCGAAGGCGGTGACCGCCATCAACGCCGTCGCACCGACAATGACCACGACGATACCGATGATCAAATCGGCTCGTGCATAGGGAATCCAGCGTGCCGTGATGCGCTTGTCAACCACGTTGGACTGTTGGAAGAACAGCTGCCACGGCGCCACCGTGGTCCCCACGATCGCGATGATCAACAACAGGACGGTCGAGTTCAGTCCGCCCGGGAACTGTGGAACCAGACCGCCGGCAGCCACTTTCGGACTCGGATGCACCATCAGCACCATTGGGAGCATCACGACGTTCACGGCGATCAGCAGGAACATCAGCCCTTCCCAGCGCCGGAACGAGCCGCCGGCGACCACGGCGAACAGCAGTACCGCGGCGACCGGGATCGCGACGGTCTTCGGACAGCCCAGGAACCCCAACGCCATTGCGACACCAATGAATTCGGTGACGATTGTCAGGGCGTTCAGGACCAGCAGATCACCGACACTGAATGCGCCCCAGAACTTTCCGAAGCGCTCGAAGATCAGGCGTGCGTGACCGACTCGCGCTACCGCACCCAGGCGCAACACCATCTCCTGGTTCACGTACAGCACCGGAATCAGCAAGGCCAGCGTCCACAACAGGTTCATCCCGTAGTCCTGGCCCGCTTGCGCGTACGTCGCGACGCCGCCGGCGTCGTTGTCACCCACCATGACAATCAATCCGGGGCCGGTGATCACCAGCAGGGTGCGTAACCGCCGCCACCGGCCGCCCAGAGCACCGGTGTCATCGCGCTTGATACGGCCGAACGCTCCGACGATGTCGCCGGTGTGCGCGGAATCCAACACGGTTTGCGGACGGGTGGAAGTCAACGTCATGTCGTTCTCGCTATCTGAAGAGTCGGGCTACCCAAGTCGGGTGTTCAACGCGCCCCAGCGGCGGGCTACCAACCCCCCACCCGCCGCTGGGGACCGCTGGCGGAACACATCATCGGTGGTCTTTCCCACCGCCCGGTGAGTGTCCGCCGGGCGCGGACGAGAGCACGGCGATCGGCGTCAGCGACACATACAGGTTCGCCCGCTCTTCGGGCGTCGGGATGTGCATGGCGCACAACCTGTTTGTCAGCAGCCGACCCGCACGCAGCATCGACCGTCCGCGCAACCTTCCAAGACCGCGAATACGCCGCGCAACAACAAAAGTCATAGTCTTCCCCCTGTCGGAAGCCCGATCGGTTCGCCGGCACGCTAAATACATCCCGCATTCGCCGCCGTCAATACGGTTGCGGAACAGCCAATTTGAGCTGCGTCAGCAGAAAGAAATGCCGGAACCGGATCGGTTCAAGATGGATTTCGGATAGCAACTATCGCCGGGACTCATCTCGCCCTCACCTCCTCACGGCCATGACACGCGCGGGTGTCCACGTTTCACACGCGGGAGAGGTACGAATGCCGGGCCATGAGCCCGCCGACCGCACCCCTCTCGTCGGAGCTTCGGCACTGCACGGCGTATCTGGATCGACCGATGGCCGCGACCAGAAGCCACTTGGGCTCAACCCTTGTGTCCGGGAAGAGCTGTCCTGACCCGGGGCGTCTCTCGACGTTCGGGGTCAGTGGCCTGTGTCCGTGCAGACGCCTCACCTACCGAGGTGCTTGCCCAACCATGCTGGCACTGCCACCCGCTGCTCGTCAAACTCCTTTTCTTACGACTGCGAGCTTGCGTGTTCTGGGTCACACCCTGGGAGCCTGTGGTCACCGCTCGGGCAAATGTCGCCGAGGCCTACCCTCAAGGGCATGGCCACAACCTTGCAAGACTCTCGCGTCGAGAGCGTGCTCGACCGGATGTACACAGAGACGAAGAACCAGATGTCACTGCTGCGTGAGCGGCACGGTCAGCTCGCGCGCCCGATGACCACCGCAGAGCGCACCGAGGCGATGAGCGAGTTCTACATCCCAGTGACGCCGGACGCCGGCCGGCTGCTGTACGCACTGGTTCGCGCGACCCGTCCGACGACGGTGGTCGAGTTCGGAATGTCGTTCGGTATCTCGGCTATTCATCTCGCGGCGGCCGTCCGCGACAACGGCGTGGGGCGCGTGGTGACTACGGAGCTCAGCGCGAGCAAGATTGCCGCCGCGAAGAAGACGTTCGCCGAGACCGGCTTGGACGACGTGATCACGATTCTCGAAGGCGATGCGCTGACCACGCTGGAAGGCCAAGACGGGCCGATCGAATTCGTCTTGCTGGACGGCTGGAAGGATCTCTATCTTCCAGTAATCAAATTGCTCGAACCCCGGCTCACCACAGGCGCTTTGGTGATCGCCGACAACGCCAGCGCGCCCGACATGGCGCCGTATCTCGATCGCGTGCGCGACCCCGCCAACGGCTACACCAGCTTCAATTGCCTGGTCCGGGAAAGCGACAGCATGGAAATCAGCTGCCGAACCAACGACTAAGCGTCTATCGCAAAGACTCTTCGAGCCACGGCGTCAGCCACTTGACCCCTTCCGGGGTCAAGTGCACACCGTCACTGCGCACCTTGATGCCGTCGACCTTGGCGGTGTAAACACCGTCGGGGCAAAGCTTTTTGTTCAGATCCAGGATTTCAACGCCGCTGTGCTGCGCAACGGTTTTGCGCAACATGGCATTCCATTGATTGACTCGGTCCGGCTGGTCCTCGGGATACAGCCGGCCGTCCGGCTTCTCGCCGCCCCGGCTGTACGGCACCGTGGCAACCACTACCCGAACCCCGCTGGCGCTCACGATATTCAGTGCTCGCTCCAGCTCGGCGTTGAGGTACGCGTCGAACGTCGGGTCACCGATGTGGGTCCACTGCCCTTCGTTGACCCGGTCCACCGTCTCCCAGCGCCCGATGATCAGGAGCGCGACGTCCGGCTGGTCCTGACTGATCTGCGCTGCCCATCTGCTCGGCCACGTGTCGCATTCGGCTCGCTGATCCAGGGTCTGGCCGATGTACCGGTATGGCGTGCCGCGAACCAGGCTGCACCCGATGACCGTGTGGTCGAGGAACGCGAATCCGGGTGTCGGCGGCAGGAAATGCATCCAGGTCCACCCGATCGAATCACCGAAGACCGAAACTGTGAACGGCCGGTTGGGGTTTCGCGGCCCGACCGGACGGCTGCCTCCCGGCGGGGCGTTCGACACCGCGGCAACCGCCGAAACGCCCGGGGGCAGGCCGGTCTCGCGCAGGCCGGTTCCGGTGCCGACCGGAATCAGCAGCAGCGTGATCGCCGCGGCGCTGGCCACTGTGGCAGCGGCCAGCGGCAGCAACGCCACCCGGGCCGGCCGCCAGCGCCGGACGGGTTGTTCGATCAGCCAATACGACGCGGCGGCCACCGCCAGCGTGAGCCCGCACCGGGCGGCGAACAACGGTAACCCCGACCATCCGGTGCGTTCGCCGTTGAGCGCCAGAAAGATTGGCCAATGCCACAAATAGATGCCGTAGGAGACGGTGCCCAGCCAGACCAGCGGTGGCGCCGCGAGAATGCGGGCGACCAAGCCGCGCTGCTCCATCGCCACCGGGGCGACCACGAAGACCGCCGCGATCGCGACACCGATCAGCAAGCCGTGCCGGAAATCGCCGACATTGCCCGTCGCGAAATGAGCCGCCGCCGCCAGCCCCGCCACTCCGATCATCGGCAGCAACCGGGCGACCCGCCGTCCCCAGCGACTGCGGATCATGCACCAGCCGCGGTTGAGCGACGGCCAGTCCCGCACCAGCAGAGCCGCCGCCGCGGAACCGACCAGCAATGCCTGCGCGCGCGTGTCGGTGCCGAAGTAGATGCGATCACGCGTGGTGCCGGAGACGAACACGATCGCTGCCGCCGCGGAAGCCAGCGCACCCAGCGTGGCGATCACGAAGATGGCGAAGCGCACATCGCCGACCGTGGCCCGCATGAAGTAGCGCTTGGCCCGCGCGGCCAGCAGCAGGGTGACCACGATCAGCAGGACCGGCCAGACGAAGTAGTACTGCTCCTCGACGCCGAGCGACCAGGCGTGCTGCAGTGGCGAGGGCGGCGCACCCTGGGTGAAGTAGTCGGCCTTCTGCGCGACGAAACGCCAGTTGGCCACCCATAAGAACGCCGCGATCGCGTCGTCGCGCAGCCCGGTGAGAGCTTGAGCGGGAAGCAGTTCGCGGGCGGCGCCGACGGCAAGCACCATCAACACCAGCGCCGGAAGCAGCCGGCGGGCCCGGCGGATCCAGAACCCGGTGAGGTCGATGCGGCCGGTCCGCCCGAGTTCGTCGAGCAACAACGAGGTGATCAGGAATCCGCTGAGCACGAAGAAGACGTCGACGCCCAGAAACCCGCCGCTCACGCCGGGGATGCCGCCGTGGTCGGCGAGCACCAGGGCGACCGCTACCGCGCGCAGTCCGTCGAGCGCGGGAATGCCGCTGCGCTGCTCGGGTTTATCCCATATCGCCAGCCGGCCGACACGACGTACCGGGTCTACCCACCGATTCTGCCGAGCAGAACTTGCCGGCGCGGAGTCTGTTCCGTCCGGCTCAGTGCCCGCTTTTAACGCGCCCTGACCACTGCGGTGCCCGGCGCGGTAGTTGCTGCCGATACGTCGTGCCCCTCCTCTTGATTTCAGCAAGCTTAGGGGCGAGCGCGTCAGATACGGCGCAGACACGCGCCGGTTTTCGGCGGTGGTGTGCTCGGTTTTCGGCCTAGAGTGTTAGGCCGTGTCAGGGGCCTTCTAGGCGGAATAGCCCAGGGTGCTCTTGACTTCCAGATACTCGTGGAAGCCGAACTCGCTCCACTCACGACCGTTGCCGCTGCGCTTGTAGCCGCCGAAGGGCGCGTTCATGTCGAAGGCGTGGTTGATCGTCACCCAGCCGGCGCGAATCTTGCGGGCGACCTCACGTGCCTTGTCGAGGTCGGCTCCTGAGACGAATCCCGCCAGCCCGTACTCGGTGTCGTTGGCAATCTCGACGGCCTGGTCGAGATCCTCGTAACCGAGAATGCACAGCACCGGCCCGAAGATCTCCTCGCGCGCGATCGTCATGTCGTTGGTGACGTGGGCGAAAACCGTCGGCTTGACGTAGTAACCCTTGTCCAGCCCGTCCGGCCGGCCCGGGCCGCCCACCACCACGGTCGCGCCCTCGTCGACGCCCTGCTGGATCAGTCGTTGCACCTTGTCGAACTGAGTCTTCGAGGCCACCGGCCCGATCGTCGTCCCTGCATCGGGATGGCCCACCGTGACCTGGTCGGCAGCCTCCCGCGCGATGGAGATCGCTTCGGCCATGCGCGAGTTCGGCACCAGCATGCGCGTCGGTGCGTTACAGCTCTGCCCGGAGTTCGGCATCATGTTGGCCACACCAGCGCGGACACCATCGGCGAAGCCGCTGTCGTCGAGCACGATGTTGGGGCTCTTGCCACCGAGCTCCTGGGTCACGCGTTTTACGGTCGGGGCGGCAAGCTTGGCTACCTCGATACCGGCGCGGGTGGAACCGGTGAATGACACCATGTCGATGTCGGGATGGCTGGCCAGGGCGACGCCCACGCCCGCGCCGTCGCCGTTGATCAGATTGAACACCCCGGGTGGCACACCCGCGGCATCAAGGATCTCGGCGAAGATGTATGGCGAATACGGAGCTACCTCAGACGGTTTCAGGACAACGGTGCAGCCGGTCGCCAACGCCGGGTACACCTTGACGGCGACCTGGTTGATCGGCCAGTTCCACGGCGTGATCAGCCCACAGACACCGATCGGCTCCTTGGTGATCAGGCTGGCCCCTTTTTGTTCCTCGAACGCGAAGTGCTTCAACGCCTCGATGGCCGTGTTCAGGTGTCCGATCCCGAGGAAGACCTGTGGCCCCGCGGCCAGCGATGCCGGCGCGCCGATTTCCTCGGTCACCGCCTCGGCGAGGTCGCTCGAGCGCTTCTGGTATTCGGCGAGGATGGCCTGCAACAGGTCCAGCCGCTGTTCGCGGCTGCTTTGCGACCAGCTGGCGAAGGCGTGCCGCGCGGCCTTGACCGCCACGTCGACGTCGGCCGCCGAGCCCAGCGAGATCTGGCCGGACACCTGCTCGGTAGCCGGGTTTTCCACGTCGAAAGCATTGGGCACCAACGGCTCAACCCACTTGCCGTCGATGTAGAAGTTCAGGTATTCGCGCATGACATCATCCCTTTCTCGGCGAAGTGCGCTTACTGAGTGCCTTCGGCATACCAGGTCCGGAATCGGTCGTACTTGGGCATCTCCTCGGAGTTGGCCTTGGGGTCGATGCACACGTGCACAACACCGACTTTGCCACTGGCGTAGGCGCGAGCGATCGCAGGGCCGATCTCGGATTCCTTTTCGACGTATTCACCGTGGCAGCCGAAGCCCTCGGCAACCTTGTCCATCCGGACATCCTTGCTCCAGTGCACACCGGGCTGCGGCGACGGCTGGGGGAAGGTGCGCTTGTACACGCCCACTTCCAAGCCCCACTGGTGGTCTACGCCCACCACACATACCAGCGGAAGGTTCTGTCGTGCAGCAGTTTCCAACTCGGCGATATGGAAGAGGAACGCGGAGTCGCTGGTCAGCAGCATCACCGGCCGCTTGCCGCCCTCGGCGACGGACGCTCCGATCGCGTAGGGCAATCCGGTGCCGAGGTGGCCGAAGTTCTGGTTCCAGATGACGTCGCGCGGCTTGGACTGCGAGTAGGTCCACTGAAAGATCACGGTCGCGCCGCCGTCGCGCACCATGATGCCGTCCTCGAGCTCGTTGAACGCCTTGGTGGCCTCGACGACGTAGCGCGCCGGGTGGATCGGCGAGCGCCCAGACGGTGCCGATTCCGCCACGTCCGCAAGCTCTTTCGCATCTTGTTTGATCAGGACCGCCAGCGAGGGTCCGGGTTGGCGCGCAGCATCCTTGAGTGCGCAGACCAGCTGCGGCACGACACCGCGCAGATCGCCGACCAGCGCGACGTCGACGGGCCGATTGACGCCGATGGCGGTCGGATCCTGCTCGACCAGAACCCATTTGCGGTTCGCATCGTTGCGCGCCCAGTGCTGGGTGCGGCCGTAGTGCATCGGCTCACCGAGTTCGGTACCCAGCGCGACGCAGAGGTCGGATTCCTCGACGGCGTCGTTGGCCGCCGGGGAGAACAAGTAGGGGAACGTCCGCTGCTGCAGTCCCGGGATGAACGAGGTGCCGCCGGAGGTCTGGATCACCGGGCAGGCCATCAGCTCGGCCAGCTCCCTGACCTGTTGTTGAGTACGGGTGGTGTGCACGCCGTGCCCGACCAGTAGAACCGGGCTCTTGGCCTCGCGAATCAGCTTGACTGCCTCGGCAACCTCGCGGGTGCCGGCGCCCTGGTTGACCAGCCGGTAGGTACTGGGTGGCGGCGCTTCGGCGACGTCGAGCTCCTCGAGGATGACGTGCGACGGGAACTCGACGTAAGCCGGACCCGGAGTGCCGGACATCGCCTTGCGGATGGCCTCGTGGATGATCTCGTCGGTCTGGTCGGCGTATTCGATCGAGCTGCTGTACTTCACGGACGCGGCGAAAAGCGGTTCCTGTCGCACGAATTGGATGCGGCCGCGGCGCACCCGGCGCTCGGTGACGCGGGCCCGCTGACCGCCGAGGAAGATCACCGGCGAGTTCTCCACGAGCGCG
The DNA here is from genome assembly GCF_039023525.1 of Mycobacterium sp. 050272. Taxonomy (NCBI): domain Bacteria; kingdom Bacillati; phylum Actinomycetota; class Actinomycetes; order Mycobacteriales; family Mycobacteriaceae; genus Mycobacterium; species Mycobacterium sp. 050272. Next base: position 880,742 of record NZ_JBCHKV010000001.1, read on the forward strand.
CACTGGATCGCCCCGGCGATGTTGGCCATGCCCGGGCCGAGGGTGCCGATGCACAGTCCGGGGTTACCCGTCATCCGCGATGCCGCCTCGGCCATGAATCCCGCGCTCAGTTCGTGATGCGGTGCGACCACCGACCACCCGCGCGCGTCGGCCTCGGCGAACATGTGCACGAAGTTCGGGTCCGGAATACCGAACAGGGTGTTGACGCCCTCGACCTCGAACAGGTCGAGGATCCGCTGGTAAACGGGGACGGTCATCGTTGGAAACTCCTCTGTGGCAACATATTTCGTTGACTAGGTACTATCCGTGGTTCACGTTGACGCCCAGCCCGATTTCGGCGAGCACTTCTTCGGTGTGGGCGCCGAGCCCCGGCGCGGGCCCCGCGACGCGACCCGGCGTCTGGGAGAACCAGGTGGGCACGCCGGGGAAACGCACCGGCCCGTGCGGGGTGTCCACCGTCTCGAACATGCCGACGGCGGCCAGATGCGGATCGTCGAAGAGCGCGCCGGGGGTGTTCAGTGGCGCGGCCGGTATCTCGAGTCGGCGCAACAACGTCAGCCACTCCGCGGTGGAACGCTCTTTCATCGTCTCGGCGACCAGCCCGTAGACGGTGTCGATGTCGCGAGCACGTTGTTCCAGCGTCGAATACAGCTCGCTGGCCCACGGCGGCTGCACGGCCTGCATGAACGCGTTCCAGTGTTTGTCGTTGTAGATCAGTGCGGCGATATAGCCGTCGCTGGTGCGATATGGGCGGCGGTTGGGCGCCACGGTGCGCGGATACACCGCCGGTCCCAGCGGCGGGTCGAACATGGCACCGTTGGCGTGTTCGACGAGCATGAACGAGGCCATGGTTTCGAACATGGCGACCTCGACCTCTTGCCCCACCCCGGTGCGTTCGCGGTGATACAACGCCATCATCGTCGCGTACAGCGCCGTCAGCCCGGCGATCTTGTCGGCCATGATGGTGCCGACGTAATCGGCCTCACCGGTCAATTGCTCCTGCACCGCGGGCAGACCGCATTCGGCCTGAATCGTGTCGTCGTAGGCGGGACGGTCGTGATCGGGTCCGCGCCGCCCATACCCATAGCAATTGGTGTAGACGATCGCGGGATTGATGGCGACGACGTCGTGGTAGCCGAAGCCGAGCTTGGCGATTGCTTTGGCGCGCATCGAGTGGATGAATACGTCGGCGGTCTCGACGAGAGCGCGCAGCGCATCAGCTCCCGCGTCGGTGCGCAGGTCCAGCACGACACTGCGCTTGCCGCGGTTGACATTGACGAATACCCCGCTCATGCCGGGTGCCGGCCCCACCGAGATGTACCGGGTGTTATCCCCCTGGGGCGGTTCGACTTTGATGACATCGGCACCCATGTCGGCCAATATCTGCGTGCAGTAGGGTCCCATCACCATTGCGGTGAGATCGACCACCCGTACCCCGGTCATCGGGCCCGTCGGGCTAGCCACGAAGCGCTCCTTGGTCGTTGGACCTCTGAGCCAGCTCGAAGCTGTAGCGAATGTGCTCGTTGTGGCCGTCCTGGGCAACCGGAAAGATCAGCGGCGCTTCGACATACCGGATCGCGTCCAGGTGGCTGTCGACGTCCTCGATCGTCCACGCTGGCCGGCACACGCCCGGGCTTTCCGCGATGACCGCGCGGGCTACCCGCCCCGCCAGCGCGATGAACAGTTCACCGGTCACCGAGCACGACTCGTGGGCAAGCCAACCCACCACGGGTGCAACAAGTTCCGCACCCATCGGTGGATAGGCCGAGGTGTCGATGCCCTCGGCCATGCGTGTCAGCGCGGCCGGCACGATCACGTTGCATTGCACACCCTCGGCGGCGCCTTCGAGCGCGGCGACGTTGGACAGCCCGATCACACCGGCCTTGGCCGCCGCGTAGTTGGCCACGTTGTGGTTTCCGTACAGACCGCCGATCGACGACGTCAGCACGATGCGGCCGTAGCCTGCCGCGCACATGAGCGGAAACGCCGGCCGCACCACGTGGAACGCGCCGCGCAGGTGAACGTCGAGCACGGCGTCGAAGTCCTCGTAGCTCATGTCCTTCAATGAGCCGCGACGGACGTTGCCGGCGTTGTGCACCAGTATGTCTATCCGGCCGAAGTTTTCGAGTGCGGACGCAACGATCGCCTCGCCACCTTCTCGGGTCGCAACCGACGCGCTGCACGCGACGGCAGCTCCCCCGGCCGCGGTGATCTCTTCGACCACCCGCTCGGCCGGGCCGGCATCGACCCCGGCACCGTCGAGGCTGCCGCCGACGTCGTTGACGACCACCTTGGCTCCGCGCGCGGCGAGCAGCTGCGCGTAGGCGCGTCCCAAGCCGCGGCCGGCTCCGGTCACCACGGCGACGCGGTCGTCGAATCGTAAGTGGGCGTCCGGTTTTTCGGTCACGTGCCGAGCTCCAAACCCTGCAGGTCACCCTTGTCGCGCCACACCCGCAGCAAGTCCTCGAAGGCGTAGAACCCGGGACCGTAGGGCTCGCCGAGGTGTGACCGGATGCCCTCCCCTCCGCCACCGCCTTCGTTGTTGTAATAGCCCGGCGTGCACTGCGCGTCGAACGCCGAATTGTCTATCGCGGTTTCCCGGATCGTCGTGCACCATTGCTGTTGTGCCGCTTGACTGGGTTCCACGGTGGTGGCGCCCCGCTTCATCGCCTCGGCGATGATGTAGGCGATGTGCTCGCCCTGCAGCTCGTAGTTGGCCGCGATGTTGGCCGAGATGCCGACCTGGGTGAACCCGGTATAGAACTGGTTCGGGAAGCCACGGCTGGTCATCCCGTGCAGCGTCTTGTAGCCGTCATGCCAGTAGTCGAACAGCGACAGTCCGTCGCGGCCCTCGATCGCTTCGATCGAGTAGCGGCGGCTGATCTCGGTCGTGATCTCGAAGCCGCTGGCGTAGATGATGCAGTCGACCTCGTACTCGACGCCACCGGCGACCAGACCGTTTTCGGTGATGTGTTCCACGCCTTTGGAATCGGAGACGTCGACGAGGGTGACGTTAGGGCGGTTGAACATCGGCAGGTATTCGTCGTTGGACAGCGGCCGCTTGCACAGAAAGCGGTAGTAGGGTTTGAGCGCCTCGGCCGTCCGTGGGTCGTCGACAATCGCGTCGATGCGGCGCCGCAGCCGCTCCATCAGCTTGTAGTCCTCTTCCTCGCGGATCGCCATGAACTGCTCGGGCGTCATCGACGCGGGATCGTCCAGTGCGAGCACCCGGGCCGCGGTATTGCGCCCCAGCTCGGTCCAGAAGTCGCACACCAGATCCGGCTGACCCAGCGCCATGCCCTCGAACGTCCACGAGTGGAAGTTGCGCTGACGTTCGCGCTGCCAGCCCGGACGCAGCGTCTTGACCCATTCCGGATCGGTCGCGGCGTTGTTGCGCTCGTCGACGGTCGACGGGGTGCGCTGGAAAACGTAGAGGTGCTCGGCGTCTCGGGCCAGGAACGGGACGATCTGAATCGCGGTGGCTCCGGTGCCGATGACGGCAACCTTCTTGTCGGCGAGCTTGGTCAAGCCCCCGCCGGCGTCGCCGCCGGTGTAGTCGTAATCCCACCTCGACGAATGGAACGCATGCCCCTTGAAGTCCGTGATCCCGGCAATGCCGGGCAGTTTCGGACGGTGGAAGGGGCCCGATGCCAGCACCACGAACCGGGCGCGGATATCGTCGTCGCGGTTGGTGCTGATTCGCCAGCGCTTGATCTCCTGGTCCCACCGCAGGTCGCGCACCTGAGTGGAGAAGATCGCCGAATCGTAGAGTCCGAAATGCTTGCCGATGTTGCGGCAATGCTGATAGATCTCGGCACCGTCGGCGAACTTCTTCGACGGCATGAAATCCAGCTCTTCCAGAAGCGGGATATAGCAGTAGGATTCGTTGTCGCACTGGATGCCGGGATAGCGGTTCCAATACCAGACACCGCCGAAATCGCCGCCGAGTTCGATGATCCGCACGTCGTCGACGCCGGCTTTCTTCAGGTAGGCAGCCGACAGCAGGCCCCCGAATCCGCCGCCGAGCACCGCGACGTCGATGTCTTCCGAAATCGGTTCACGCGGCATCGCGGGTGTGTAGGGATCGACTTCGTAGTAACCGGCGAAGTCGTCCTCCAGCTCGATGTACTGCTTGGAACCTTCCTTGCGCAGCCGCTTTTCGCGCTCGCGGGCATATTTCTCGCGCAGCGCGGCGATGTCGAAGTCGTCGGGTGTCTGAGTCGGCCCGCAACCGTCTTGGTGCTCGTCCGTGCCGGGGGTCATGCCCGTGGGTGCTCCTTGCCTGAAAGCTCTTGGGGCTCACCGGCACCCATATACTTCGATAATTGGTAGTGCAAGTTGACCGTGCTGCGTTCCCGGTATGGGTTGGGCTTGGTGCCGCCGAAGCCCAGCGATTTCATGCCCTGCTGGACCGCGGCCATATTGGCGAAGTCCTGCGGAAGCACCGACCGCCAGCTCGGGTCACCGACCGGCGTGTACTCCCACTGTGTTTGCGGCTCTTGCCCGTTCGGGTAGAGCTCGAAGACCGACACCTCGAAGATGCACTTATCCGGGTTGTAGCTGGGGTGCGGCCGCGCGCCGTAGCACAGCGCGACCGTTAGGCCCTGACCGATCTGGAAGTTCGGGAAGATCTGCCACGCGGTGCCGGCTTGCCCGAGGATGTCGGACGGAATCGTCGGCCAGATCACGCCGCGGGCCTCGTCGTCGCGGCGCGCCGAGGCCAGCCAATGTTCGAGGACCTTGTCTGCCGGCGTGCCCGCGGGCAGTTCGTCGACCAATCGTTTGGCGGCGTTCACCAGCGTCTCGGTGGTGGAGGTGTTGGTTTCCTCCATCGTGTAGATCTGCATCTGGGCCGTTGACACCCGGGGATCGTCCCCGGTGCCAAGGCGGATTTTGGACTTGGTCGCCGCGAGGTCCTCCGGGGCGTCGTAGCCGATATTGCTGTGCTTGCCTTGCGCTTTCGCCCAGCCCTTGAACTCGCCGAACCTATTGAACTCCGGATGCGTGGTGTAGACGTGGTAGGTCTCGTTGAACGCCTCCAGTGCGACTTTCCAGTTGCAATCGAAGGTCAGCCACTTGCGCCATTTGTAACGCATGTTCTCCAAGCCGAACGGGTCGAGAATCTTCGCGGCGGGGAACAGGAAGTCGGCCAACGGCTCGCAGTCCGGGTCCATGTTGATCCACAACCACCCGCCCCAGGTGTCGACGCGGACGGGCCGCAGATGGGTGTTGTCCGGTGTCAGCGCTTCCTGCCAGTCCTGCTGTTCACGGATGTGAGTGCAGGTGCCGTCCAGACCGTAGCTCCAACCGTGAAAGCCGCACACGAACGACTTCCGGGCGCGGCCGCAGGCGTTTTTGGCGCCCTCGGGAGTGTCGATCAGCCGGCGGCCACGATGCATGCAGACGTTATGGTGCGCGTGAAATTCGTCGCTGCCGGTGCGCACCACGATGATCGAGTCGTCGAGGATGTCGTAGGTGAGGTAACTGCCCACCTCGGGCAACTCTTCGACGCGGCCGACCTGCTGCCAGACCCGGCGCCACAACTTGTCACGCTCGGCGCGGGCATAGTCCTCGGATATGTATGCCTCGACGCCGATGGTCATCGGTGTCGATAGTTCCTCAGCCACTTCGGAATTCACGCCTGGTGCCAGGTCGGTCATCACATCCTCCTAATCTCGGCGCGAAAGGTTTCGTCCTTGAGGAATAGCGATGTGTTGTCGGTGCCGAGATGGGTCCACTTGAGGTTCAGACCGCCGTCGACGAGCAGCGTCTGACCGGTGAGATAGCTCGACATCTCGGAGAGCAGGAACAGGATCGCGCCGGCCTGCTCCTCGGGCCGGCCACGCCGGCCCATCGCGATCGCCTGCCGGTCCCGCTCGGGATCCTCTTCGACATAAGTGCGCGACGCCGCGGTCTCGGTGACGCCGGGCGCCACCGCGTTCACCCGGATTCCCGACTCCGCCAACTCGACGGCCATCGTGCGGGTCATCGCGACGATCGCGGCTTTGGCGGTCCCGTAGGCGACGTGAAACGGAGCGGTGTTCATGCCACTGATCGAGGAGATCGACACGATCGACCCCGGCTGTCGCTGTGCGACCAGTTCGCGCGCCACGGCCTGGCTCATGAAGAACGCCGTTTCGAGATTGTCGGCGAAGATCTTGCGCCAGTCGCTGCGCGTCACCCGCGTTGACGGCATCCACGTCGACGGTTGCGCGCCGCCGGCGACGTTGACCAGCCCGTACAAGCTGCCTTTGGCGCGGCGTGCGTGGTCGATCACCGTGGCGATGCCCTCATCGGTGGACGCGTCGGCGACGACAGGCACCACGGCCAGCCCGCGGGCGGCCAGCGGATCGATGTGCTGGTCCAGGTTTTCCTTCGACCGGCTGACCGCGATCACGGTGGCGCCAGCCCGGGCGGCCATGGCCGTGACGGTTGTACCGATGCCGCCGCCGCCGGCACCGGAGATCACTACGACGCGGCCTTCCAACCCTAGGAGGCGCCCCAGAAGATCGTCCATGACCTGCTTTCGCCCGCCTTGGACGTGTCCTGTCGTCATCGTCCGCAGCCAGATCTATCACCTGTTTTGTCCGGACAAAATATGGCATTCTGCCCGTTGGAGAACACTATTCCGATCGGCGGACTTGACTGTCAAGGCCGGGACGCGACACTTACGCGGCTATTGTCTGGACTAACACGAATTGATAACGTCCAGCCCACACGGCTGAGGGAAGGACCTGGGCGAGTCAATGGCGATGATCTCAACGCAGCCCTCGCGGTACCCGGTGACGCAGCCGGTGAACGTCGCCGAAGGTTGGGAGCTCGAACGAATCACCGCGCCCAGTCGGCTGTTCGGCGCCAACGGGTTGCGGACCGGCCCGGACGGTCGCATCTACATCGCCCAGGTCACCGGCAGTCAGATCAGCGCGCTGGATCCCCGCACCGGGGAACTCGTGACCACCAGCCCCAAGGGCGGCGACATCGTGGCGCCCGACGACGTCGCGTTCGACGCCAACGGCAACCTGTACGCGACCGAGGTGATGGACGGCCGGGTCAGCGTGTGCGACATCGGCGGCCGGACGCGGGTGCTGCGCGACGACGTGCCGTCGGCCAATGGCATCACCTTTCACCAGGGCCGGTTGTTCATCGGTGAATGCCGCGCGGGCGGACGGCTGCTGGAGCTCGACCTGGCGGGCGGACCGCCCCGGGTGCTGTTGGAGAACGTGCCCTCACCCAACGCGATGGAGGTCGGCCCGGACGGCCTGCTCTATTTCCCGGTGATGGGCGCCAACGAAATCTGGCGTATCGATCCTGACGGTGGCGAACCACAGTGTGTCGCAAGCGATCTCGGCGTGCCCGATTCGGTCAAGTTCGATGCGCGGGGCTATATCGTTTCCACGCAGGTGGCCAGCGGTCAGGTGCTGCGCATCGATCCCCGCAACGGGGAACGGCAACTGCTCGCCCAGTTGCATGCCGGCCTGGACAACTGCACCTTCGCCGGCGAGCAGCTGTTCGTCTCCAACTTCAGCGGCGAGATCACCGAGATATCGCCGCAGGGCACCACGAGATCCGTGTTGACCGGCGGACTCAACTGGCCGCTGGACCTCGCGGTCGGATACGACGGACAGCTCTACATCGCCGACGGCACATACTTTTACGTCGCGCTGCCCGACGGGTCCTTGCACACCGCGGGCATGCTGTTCAGCCCCGGCTATCCCGGATTCCTGCGCGGCGTTGTCGCCAGCGGACCCGGCGAGTTCGTCGTCACGACCTCCGGCGGTCAGGTCAGCCGCTACCGGCCCGAGACGGACCAAACCGAGTTGCTGGCAGACGGTTTCGATCAGCTCTATGGTGTCGCGCTGGGCCCCGGCGGTGTGGTGTTTGCGGAGCTGGGCACCGGCCGGTTGCTGTCGCTGCGGTCCGGCGGTATCGAGGTGCTGGCCACCGGCCTGCGTGAGCCGGTCGGCGTCGCGGTCGATGCCGACGGAACCTGTCTGGTCGCCGAGGCCGGTGCGGGCCGAGTGGTCAGGGTGGGCGGGTCGAAAATCGATACTGTTGTCGCGAATCTACAACGCCCGCAAGGCATTCTGGTACACGGCGGAGTGCTCTACATCGTGGATGCCGGCGCCAAGGAGTTGATCGCGTTCGATCTGAACGGTAGCGCACGGCGCACGATCGCATCCGGGCTGCCGGTCGGTCCGCCGCCCGGCATCACGCCCAAGCCGCTGCTGGGCATGCCGCCGTTTTCCGGACCGCAGGGCCCGTTCGCCGGGATCACCGCCGCGGCGGACGGAACGATCTACCTCTCGGCCGACGGCGACGGCAGCGTGCTGGCCCTGCGCAAGGACGGCGGCTGATGCCACAGATCATCGCGGGTGACCATCGCTACCTACAGATCGCACGCACGCTGCGTAAGGAGATCGTCGACGGCGTCTACCCGGTGGGCTCGCAGCTGCCGACCGAACACCAACTGTGCGAGCGCTTCGCGGTGAGCCGCTATACCGTCCGCGAAGCACTGCGCCGGCTGCGCGAGGACAACTTGGTCGCATCGCGGCCACGGGCGGGCACCCGGGTGGTGCCCCGGCCGGCATCGAGTTCCTATGCCCAGGACGCGATGTCGATCGACGATCTCCTCGCGTTCGCGTCCGGCGCGCAACTGACCATCGAATCCAACGCGATGGTGACGATCGACGAGGAGTTGGCCGCTGCGACCGGACTCGAGGTCGGCACCCAGTGGCTATCGGTACGCGGCTATCGGCAAGCCGACGGCGCGCCGGTGCCGATGTGCCGAACCGAGTACTACATCAGCCGCAGTTTCGCCGCGGTCGGCAGGCTGCTGCAACGCCATGCCGGCCCTATTTTTCCGCTGATCGAGGATCTGTTCGGTGTCAGTGTCGCCGCGTTGCATCAGGAGATCGCCGCCGTCTTGCTATCGCCGGAACTGGCCGACGGCCTCGGCGTCGAAGCGGGGACGGCTGCCCTGCAGATGCGGCGCACCTACACGACCTCCGACGGCGAGGTGGCCCAGGTGACGATCAACACTCACCTGTCGTCGAGGTTTCGGTACGCGATGACCATGCGTCGCGTCGCTGGTCAGGCCGGTTGAGGTGACCGCCCGGGCCCCGCAGGACACCACCGAGGCATACCGCCGCGGGCTCTGGGTGCGCACCACGCTGGCCGACTCGCTGCGCACCGCCGCCGAAATATCGCCGCAGCGAATAGTTCTGGTGGACAAGGACGTCCGGATGGATTGTGCCGCGCTGTACACGCAGGCCGGCGCGTTGGCAACCGCGCTGCTGTCGCGCATGCCGGCAGGCAGCGTCGTGTCGTTCATGCTGCCGAATTGGCATGAGGCCGCTGTCATCTATCTGGCCGCGACGCTGGCCGGGATGGTGGTGAACCCGATCCTGCCGTCGCTGCGCGACCACGATCTGCGTTTCATCCTCGAAGACGCCGATACCGCAATGATTTTCGTCCCGGGTCAATACGGCGGGCATGACTACGCGGCGATGCTCGACCGGGTGACGGCAGCGATGAGTCCGGCACCGGACGTGGTGGTGGTCCGCGGCGCCGGCCGTTCGCACACTCCCTACGCGGCCCTGCTGGCGGCGCAGCCGACACCCGATGCGGTGCTTCCCGAACTGGATCCCGATTCGGTGCGCATGATCCTCTACACCTCCGGCACCACGAGCCGCCCGAAAGGTGTGCTACACACTCATAATTCGATCCACGCCCTGATCTGTCAGATCCGCGACCACTGGATGATCGAGCCGGGCGACACGTTCCTGGTCCCGTCGCCGATCGCTCATATCGGTGGCTCCATCTATGCCTTCGAATGCCCGCTCCTGCTGGAGACGACCGCGGTGCTGATGGACCGATGGGAACCGTCGGAGGCCGTCGCCCTGATGGACGCCGAGCGATGTACCCACATGGCCGGGGCCACGCCATTTCTGCAGCAGCTGTTGTCTGCCGCCGAACAAGCCGGGACCCGGCTGCCCGACTTGAAGGTGTTCATCTGCGGTGGCGCGTCCGTGTCGCCGACGCTGATCCGCCGTGCCGCAGCGTATTTCAGTCGTGCCGTGGTGACCCGGGTGTACGGGTGCACGGAAGTGCCCGTCATGACGGTCGGCGCTCCGGGGCCCGACGAAGCCGACTACGCGGCGGACACCGACGGCAGACCCGGGATCGCCCGGATCAAGCTCGTCGCGCACCAGTCCGCACCCGCCGGTGACGGGGAAATCTGCGTGCGCGGACCTCAGATGCTGGCCGGTTACCGCCACGCGCAAGACGACTCCTTCGATGCCGCGGGCTTTTTCCGCACCGGGGACCTCGGACGCTGGGTAGACGACCGGTACCTCGTCGTGACCGGCCGAGCCAAGGATGTCATCATCCGCAGCGGCGAGAACATCTCGGCCAAAGAGGTCGAGGACCTGCTCGCCGACCACCCCGGCATCGCCGAGATCGCGGTCGTCGGGCTGCCCGACGAGCGCACCGGCGAGCGGGCATGCGCGGTGATCGTTCCCGCGGGCACCGCCGCCCCGGACGTCGCGAGCCTGCTTGCGCTGCTGGTGAGCAAGGGTGTCGCCAAATTCAAGGCACCCGAGCAGGTCGTAATCACCGATGCGCTGCCGAAAAACGACGCGGGCAAGGTCCTCAAGCATCAGATCCGAGCGTCTTTGACCAAGGCGGGAACCGAGGATGGGTGAGATGCAGGTCGCAATCATCACGGGGGCCAGCAGCGGTATCGGGTTGGGCTGCGCGACAAAGCTCGCCGAGATGGGCATGGCGGTCCTGGGCACCGGCCGCGACCCGGATCGGCTCGCCGCGCTCGAAAGGACGATCAACGATCCGGATCGGGTAGCCACCCTCGCGGTCGACTTGACCGATGATGACGCACCGCGACGCATCGTGGATCTCGCGGTGCGGCGCTGGGGTCACATCGACTTCCTGATCAACAACGCCGGAGTGGGCAGCCCCAAACCGCTGCACGAAACCGACGACGAAACCCTGGACTACTTCTTGGGTTTGATGTTGCGGGCACCGTTTCGGCTCGCACGCGACGTGCTGCCGCGCATGGCGCCGGGCTCGGCGATCGTCAACGTGACATCGACATTCGCCGTCGTCGGCGGCCTGCGCGGCGGCGCCTACTCCGCCGCCAAGGGCGGGCTGACCGCGCTGACCACCCACATCGCCTGCCAGTACGGCGCGTCGGGCATCCGCTGCAACGCCGTAGCGCCCGGGGTGACGGTGACACCGATGGTCGAGAAGCGATTGCAGGACCAGCGATTCCGCAAAATCAACACCGAGATGACCCCGCATCAGCGGTTGGGCCGCGTCGACGACATCGCCAGCACCGTGGCCTTCCTGTGCTCACCGGGCGGAAGTTTCATCAACGGCCAGACGATCGTCGTGGACGGCGGGTGGAGTTCGACGAAGTATCTGTCGGACTTCGCGCTGGAATCACGGTGGACCGAGCAATGAACCTGTTCGCGCTGCTCGATCAGGCCGCGAGCCGGTTCCCCGATCGCGGCGCCGTGTATCACGGAAGCCGCCGAATCTACACCTGGATTGAGTTGCGCAACCGGGTGTTACGGCTGGCGGCGTCGATCCGGCAGCAGCACGGTGCGGATGCGCGAATCGCGATCGCGACCCACAACTGCCCCGAGATCATCGAATTGATGTTCGCGATCTGGGCCGCCGAATGCGTCGTCGTCCCGGTCAACTTCAAGCTGCATCCGCTCGAGATGGCGCAGATCTTCCAGGATGCCGGCGTCGCGCAGGTGTTCGCCTCCACCAAGATCGGCGCCGACCTCGCGCCGATCGTCACCACGCGCACGGAAATCATTGGCTCGAAGGACTATTCACGACGATTCAGTGCCACCCCGTCGACGCCGCCACCGCACACCGACCCGGCCGCACTGGCGTGGCTGTTCTATACCAGCGGCACCACCGGGCGATCCAAGGGTGCGATGCTGTCGCACCGCAACCTCACGGCGATGACCGTCGCACACCTCGCCGACATCGACGCTGTCGACGAGGACTGCAGCCTCGTGCACGCGGCGCCGATGTCGCACGGCTCCGGCCTCTATGTCCTGCCGTACGTGCTGCGCGGCGCCCGTCAGGTGGTGCCCGAATCCGGTTCCTACGATCCCGCGGAGTTCCTCGATCTCTGCGAACACCACCGGGCCGTCAGTGCATTTCTGGCTCCGACGATGGTGCAACGACTGGTCGACACGGGCCGCGGCCGTCCGGCCAATCTCAAGATGATCGTCTACGGCGGCGGGCCCATGTACGTCGAAAGCCTGCGCAAAGCGATCGCGGCATTCGGGCCGATCTTCGCGCAGATCTACGGGCAGGGCGAGTCCCCGATGACGATCACCGGGTTGCGCGGTGTCGATCACGATTGCGACGACGACGCGATTCTGGGTTCGGTCGGTTATGCGCGGTCGGGAATGGAGGTCGCGGTGCTGCTTGGCGACGACAGCCCGGCGCCCACCGGCGAGATCGGCGAAATCGTCTGCCGCGGCGACGCGGTCATGTCCGGATACTGGCGCAATCCCGACGCGACCGACGCCACGCTCAAAGACGGCTGGCTCTACACCGGCGACATGGGTTCATTCGACGCGCGCGGTTTTCTGACGCTGCGCGATCGTTCGAAAGATGTTGTCATCAGCGGCGGAAGCAATATCTACCCCCGCGAGGTGGAGGAGGTGCTGCTCGAGCACCCCGGCGTTGCGGAGGCGTGCGTGGTCGGCACACCCGACGCCGAGTGGGGCGAGGTGGTGGTCGCGTTCATCGTCGGCGCGGTCGACCCCGCCGCCTTGGACGCGCACCTGCTGCGGCGCATCGCCCGCTTCAAACGGCCCAAGCGTTACGAATTCGTCGACGAGCTACCGAAAAACAGCTACGGCAAGGTACTCAAGCGGAAACTGCGCGCCAGCCTGGCGCAGTGAGCCGTGACGAAAGATCAAGGAGGTCACAATGAAGTGTCGTGCCGCTGTGATTCGCGGAGTCGGCCAGGACTGGGAGATCGGCGAGATCGAACTTGACCCGCCCCGCGCCGGTGAAGTCCTGGTGCGGATGGCCGTCGCCGGAATCTGCCACTCCGACGACCATCTGTTCACCGGCGACGTGTTGCCGACCGCCGAGGTGCGGGCCGCGACGGGAATCCCTGAGCCGGACTGGTTCCCGATGATCGGCGGTCACGAGGGCGCCGGTGTCGTCGAAGAGGTCGGGCCGGGCGTGACGACGGTGCGGCCGGGCGATCGGGTGGCGATGTCGTTCATTCCCGCGTGCGGGGATTGCCGGTTCTGCGTGAACGGGCAGAGCTACATCTGCGATGCCGGCGCAAGTCTGTTCTCCCGAGAGATGCCGACCGACGGAACGTGCCGCCGCCATCTCGGCGACGAAAACCTGATGGCTTACGGTCAACTCGGCACGTTCGCCGAGTACGCGGTCCTGACGGAGAGGTCGGTCATCAAGATCGACGACGCAGTCCCCTTCCATGCCGCCTCGCTCGTATCGTGCGGGGTCAGCACCGGCTGGGGCTCCGCGACGGTGACGGCCGGCACCCAACCCGGTGACACCGTGGTGGTCATCGGCACCGGTGGCGTCGGGATGAACGCCCTGCAGGGAGCGCGCGCCGCCGGCGCAAAATATGTCGTCGCGGTGGATCCGGTTGAATACAAGCGGGATTCGGCGAAGATTTTCGGTGCTACGCATGCCGCCGCCTCCGCCGAGGAGGCGACACCCCTGGTCGGCGACATCACCGCCGGCGTGATGGCCGACCGCGTCGTCCTGACTCCCGGTGTTCTGCACGTGGAGCTGATTCCCCTGGCCATGAGGTTGCTTCGCAAGGGTGGGACCTGCGTGGTCACCGGCATCACTCCGTACACCGAGGCGATGGTTCCGCTGGTCCTGCAGGAGATGGTGCTCTCGGCAAAGCAACTCAAGGGAGCGCTGTACGGCGGCATGAATCCGCGCACCAGTGTGCCGCTGCTGTTGTCGATGTACCAGGCCGGCGCGGTGAAGCTCGATGAGTTGGTCACTCGCCACTATCAACTCGACGAGATCAACGACGCGATGACGGATCTGCGCGAGGGCCGCAACATTCGCGGCGTGATCGACTTCGCCGGCGTCTAACCATCCGTCGCTCGGGCGGATTCGAAATGCTCCCGGATGCCGGCCAGCATCTTGCGGTGCGCTTTGACGCCCTCGCGCCGAGTGATCGGGGCCAACAGCCGGGGCGCCGATATCCGGATCCGCTCGGTGAGCCGGGTGCCGACTATCGGCTCCTGGATCGGCTCGAAGCTCACCATTCCGCGCAGGCGCACCCCCGGGGATTGATCGGCCTCGGTGAGCACGTAGCCGCTATGGCGGACGTGCAGGCACGCCTGGTAAGTAATCTCCTTGGTGAAGGGCCCCAACGGAATTCGATCGACCACCCGGTAGCTCTGCCGGTAGCCATCCGGCGTTTCGCTGCGCTCGAGTGACTCCACCGACACGATCAGCGGGTGCACGAGTTTGATGCTGTCCAAATCCACATAGAAGTCGCGCACCGCATCCGGCGGGGCGGGCACATCTTCTGACAGCGCGTGTTCGGAGTGCGCGGTCCACAAACTCATACCGAAGAACCTAGCCCTGCCACCGCGGCGCGCTTACCGTGGACCCAGCAGCGAGCGGAGGCGACATGAGCACGCACGGTCAAGTGGTCGAGCGCTACCTGGAATGCCTGGCCGCTCACGACTGGCAGGGACTGGCCGACACGATCGCCGACGAAGGACTGACCCGGGAGGGCCCGTTCTGCGATGTCATTGAAGGCAAGGCGCACTACGTCGCCTACTTGCGCAAGGTATGCACCAATCTCGCGGGCCATCGGTTACACGTTGCGCGGGTCTCCCACGTCGACTCCCGGGTGTCCTACGCCGAGTTGTCCGAGACATTCGAGATCGATGACATCGCGACGACGTGGCCCGAGTGCATCCTGTTCGAGCAAGACCAACACGGCCTGATCTCTCGGGTCAGCGTCTATTTCAAGCAGCGCCACGCCGACAGCACATAGACGTCTATTCCCTCACCCGAGTAATTGACCTAACGTGTCATGGATGGAGGCAGATGCAACTCCGGAGTCGGTTGCGGTCGAGAAATTGCACTCGGGCGACCCGATCACCGATTGTGGCCAGCGGTACATTGTTCTCGAATCAAAATCCCTCGGCGATAGCTGTGTCGTTCTCGAACTGGAGTCCCGGGTGGACCACCAGCTGCAGGTTATCGAGAAGTCGTTCCCGGCCGGATACCAGGTCGACAGGGCGCACCACCGAATTTTGTAGAACGAATTCACGCGTCGGAAAATAATGCGCGAGTAGCCGTTGGACGGCTACCGCGCATTCGTGTTTTTCGCACCTAATTCCGGCCAATTCGGCGTCCCGTTGGGTCGGCGCGCGGCGGCCGCTGATCGGCGGGATCGTTGGGATCGGGTTCGCCGAACCATCGCGACGGCTCGTGCTGTCCGTAGGCGTCGTGCCAGTCCCACCACTCGTAGGGTGCCGACTGCGGGTATCCCGACGGCGAATCCTCCCAGGCCTCCTGACGCCCGCGCGCCGTCATATCCAGGAAGCTCCACGTGTTGCCCAGCACCTCGTCACCCCGGTTGTTGATGAAGTAGGTGCGAAAGATCCGGTCGCCGTCATGGATGAACGCGTTGGTGCCGTGCCATTCGTGCACGCCGAAGTCGACGTCAAAGCTGTCGGTGATCGTGTACCACGGCATGTGCCAGCCCATCCGCTCCTTGAGGCGCTCGATGTCGGGCTGCGGTGCCCGCGACACGAACACCAGGGTGGTGTCGCGGGCATTGAGATGAGCGAGGTTCCCGACGTGGTCGGCGATCATCGAGCAGCCGCGGCAGGCATGGTCGGGCCAACCGTGCACGTCGGGTCCGAAGAAGGCGCGATAGACGATCAGCTGACGCCGGCCTGCGAAGAGCCCCAGCAAGTTCACCATGCCGTCGGGTCCCTCAAACTGGTACTGCGCCTGCACGGCCAGCCAGGGCATGCGCCGTCGCATCGCCGCCAGCGCATCGTGGGCCCGCAGCACCTCCTTCTCCTTGACCAGCAGTCGTTGGTGCTCGGCCTCCCACTCCTGGGCCGACACGATCGGTGGTGTGTCCATTGCGTTGTCCGCCTTTCGATTTGGTGTCAGGACAGGGACGACAAGCCCGACGCGGTGAGCAGATAGGCGCCGTGCTGTCCGGGCTCGGCGCCGGCGATCGCCGATACCGACGTGCCGACCAGTTCGGCGGTCAGCGCGGGTCCGGTCGATGCGACGAAGGTGTCGAGATCGACGCCTTGCCGCTCGGCGTAAGCCGCCGCGGCCGTGGCGCCCAGCTCGGTGGCCGCCGTCAGGCGCGGCAGCACCGAGACGAAGGTGATCCCCAACCCGGCCCGGTCCGACTCCCCGGCCGCATAGCTGCCGATGAACTTGACGGTCGATTTCGCGCCCGCGTATCCGCCCGACAGTGGCGACCCGTTGACCGCGGCGCCGCTGGACATCAGGATGACCGAGCTGCCCGGCGCCAGCGGGCGCTGCAGCGCGTAACGGGTCCAGTGAAACGCTTGTGCGACATCCACATTCCAGTTGGCGCTGAAGGTTTCCCAGCTGTGCTCCTGCAATGGGCTCATCTGCGGGGCAGCCCCGGCGCACAACACCAGCGTGCGCGGCGCGTACTTGTCGATGAGCGCACTCGCCGTGGCCGAATCGGCGGCGTCGGCGACCACCGGGACGAAGGAATCGCCAAGTTGGCCACGGACCTCGTCGAGCAGCGCGGCCGTGCGTGCGACGCCGACCACCTCGACACCGGCCTCGGTCAGCGCGGTCGCGATGGCGCGACCGAATCCCCGGCTCGCCCCGGTGACGATCGCGGTGCTGCCGGCAAGAGTCTCGTTGGGCATCTCCGTACTCGCTTCCTTGTTGAACTCCGCCGGTGCAACGCCGGCGCGGCTAGACATCCACTAGTCCAGATACGGCGCGTCGACCGAATTCATCGCCGCGACACCGATGAATTTCGCCGGCTCGACGGCTCGGTAGAAGGAGTAGCGTTTCGGCCCACCGGCGAGACATAGGAGTGCGACCGTGCCGGCTCAGGAAGATTTCATCGAGCACGCGGCCCCGTTTCGCGGCGAGTTGATCGCGCACTGCTACCGGATGCTCGGCTCGGTGCACGACGCGGAAGACCTCGTCCAGGAGACCTACCTGCGCGGCTGGCGTGGTTATCAGGCGTTCGAGGAGCGCGCCGCGCTGCGCACCTGGCTGTACCGGATCGCGACCACCGCATGCCTGCGCGCGCTGGAGAACCGCGCCCGGCGCGTACTGCCGGCCGGTCTGGGCGACAGCTCGGTGGACCCGGACGCCGATCTCGAGGCCGGCGCCGGTGCCCATCAGTGGCTGGAGCCGATCCCGGACACCCGTGCGTTCGCGACCCCGGAAGACACCGTGACGGCGCGGCACAGTGTGCGGCTGGCCGTGATGACGGCGCTGCAGGAACTGCCCGCGCGACAGCGTGCCGTCCTGATACTGCGTGACGTGGTGCAGTTCAGCGCCGCCGAAGTTGCCGAACTCCTGGACACCACCCCGGCCTCGGTCAACAGCGCGCTGCAGCGGGCGCGGGCCCGCCTCGCCGAGGTCTCCCCCAGCGAGGACGCCGCGGCCGAGCCCGACGATGCCCAACGCCGCGAATTGCTCGACCGCTACTGCGCGGCATTCGAAAACGCCGACATGGCCGCGCTGGCCGAGCTGCTGCAAGCCGACGTGAAACTCGAAATGCCGCCGGTGCCAGTGTGGTTCACCGGCCGCGACACCGTGATGGAATTCCTTGCCGCACGCGCCTTTACGACGGCCGGCGACATTGTGATGGTCCGGACTGCCGCGAATGCGCAACCCGCCGTGGCCGAGTACCGCCGCGCCGACGACGGCGTTATGCGGGCCCATTCGATTCACGTCATCACCGCGGCATCCGGCCGAATCGCCGCCATCACCGTTTTTCTCGACCCGACGTTGTTCGCGACGTTTGATTTGCCATCCAGCCGGTAAACTTCCCAGGGGACGCGATTACACCCGCTGTTAACCCAGCGAATCCCCACCCACCAAAGTCGTTGGTGTCGTCGCACGGCCTGCCGTCGCCCGCAGATGTGGACAGGTCCCCAGCACCCCAGGATTATTAGCGCGACGAACGCATTTGAAGGATGACCGAATGAAGATTCCGGGTGTAACCAGCGTTGTCGCTGGTCTCACCGACGGAGCAGCCCAGCTGGTGAAAGCCGGCGTGTCGACTGCCGCCGGCGCTGCGGGCGCGGTGCAGCTCTTGGCGAGCCCGGTCGTCGAACTTGCCGGACCCGTGGTGCAGTCGATGGCCGGCTCCACCACCCGGGCGCTCGGGATCAACCCTTCGTCGAACGGATCTCCCGCTCCGATCACCCCTCCGGTGCGCTGGCAGAGCGGTCGGCGAGTGCATCTGGACCTGGATCCGTTGCTGCCCTTCTCGCGCTGGTACGAGTACTCGGCGGTCGTCGAGGAACCGGTTCGCCGGATTCCGGGCGTGGCCGAAGCCCATGTCGAGGGATCGCTGGGCCGGCTGGTTTTCGAACTCTCCGACGACGCCGAAGACTACGACGCCGTCCTCGACGAGGTGGGCTCGACGGTGGCGGCCATTGCCGCCGACCTGGCTTCCACCAAGTCCGACGTACCGATTTCCGCGCCGTTCGCCGACCCGGGCAATCCGCTGGCGATTCTGGTGCCGCTCACCTCGGCGGCCATGGACATGGTCGCGATGACCGCCGCCGTCACCGGCTGGGTGACCCGGCTGCCCGCGGCGCCGCAAACCACCCGGGCCGCGGCCGCCCTGATCAACCATCAACCGCGCATGGTGGCGGTGCTGGAGTCGCGGCTGGGGCGGGTGGGCACCGACATCGTGCTCGCCGCCACCACCGCGGCGGCGCACGGCCTCACCCAGTCGTTCGGCACCCCGCTGCTCGATATGACCCAGCGGACCCTGCAGATCACCGAGGCGGCGGCACACCGTCGGGTGTGGCGAGAGCGGGAACCGCAGCTAGCCTCGCCCGAGCGACCGCAGGCCCCGGTGGTTCCCGTCATCTCCTCGGCCGGACCCAAGTCGCACCTGCCCCGGCACAGCTGGGCCGCCGCCGCGGCGGGCGAAGCCTCGCACGTCGTGGTCGGCGGGGCCATCGACGCTGCGATGGACACCGAGAAGGGCTCGATGGCCGGGCCGGTGGAGGCCTATGTCGAATCGGCGGCCAATGGCTCGTTGATCGCCGCGGCCAGTGCGCTGGTGGCCGGCGGTGGCACCGAAGACGCGGCCGCCGCGATCGAGGCCGGGGTGCCCCGGGCCGCGCACATGGGCCGCCAAGCGTTCGCCTCGACGCTGGGTCGCGGGCTCGCCAACGACGGGCAGCTGGTCCTCGACCCGGGCGCACTGCGCCGGTTGGACCGGGTGAAGGTGGTCGTCATCGACGGTGCGGCGCTGCGCGGTGACCACCGCGCCGTGCTGAAGTCGATCGGAGAAGCACCCGGCTGGGACGACGACCGGGTCTACGAAGTCGCCGACGCGTTGCTACACGGCGAAGAGGCGCCCGAACCCGATCCCGACGAGTTGCCCGCCACCGGTGCACATCTGAGATGGGTTCCGGTGCAAGGCCCATCGGCCACCCCGGCGCAGGGCCTCGAAAGCGCTGACCTGATGGTCGACGGCGAATGCGTCGGCAGGGTCGAGGTCGGCTGGGAAGTCGACCCATACGCGATCCCGTTGCTGCAGACGGCGAATCGGACCGGGGCCCGAGTGGTCTTGCGGCACGTGGCCGGCACCGAGGATCTGACCGCGAGCGTGGCCGCGACGCATCCGCCCGGCACCCCGCTGCTGACCGTGGTACGTGACCTGCGAGCCGACCGCGGCCCGGTGCTGCTGATCACCGCGGTGCACCGCGACTTCGCGTCGACCGACACGCTGGCCGCCTTGGCGATCGCCGATGTTGGTGTGGCACTTGATGATCCACGCGCCGCCACACCCTGGACCGCGGACATCATCACCGGCACCGACCTGGCCGACGCGGTGCGGATCCTGTCGGCGATTCCGGTGGCCCGCGCGGCCAGCGAGTCGGCGATTCACCTTGCCCAGGGCGGTACCACGCTGGCCGGGCTGCTGCTAGTCACCGGCAGCGAGCAGGAGCGGCCCAAGAACCCGGCCAGCTTCCGCCGCTGGCTCAACCCGGTCAACGCCGCCGCGGTCACCGCGCTGGTGGCCGGAACCTTCTCGGCCAGCCGGGTTTTGCGCCTACCCGACCCAACCCCGCAACCGCTTACCGCCTGGCACGCGCTCGACCCGGAGATCGTGTACTCGCGGCTGGCCGGCGGGTCGCGACCATTGGCCGTCGAAACGCTGACCCCGTCGTGGCGTCGCCGGCTCGATGACCTGTCCTACAGCCCACCCTTCGCCGGCCTGCGCGCACCGCTGCACAACCTGGCGCGGTTGGCTGCGGCGACGCGCGTCGAGCTCTCCGATCCGCTGACCCCGATTCTGGCGGTGGGCGCGGCCGCATCGGCCATCGTCGGCAGCAACATCGACGCACTGCTGGTCGGCGGCGTCATGACTGCCAACGCGATAACCGGTGGGGCACAACGCTTGCGGGCCGAGGCGGCGGCCGCCGAGCTGTTCGCCGAGCAAGACCAGCTGGTGCGCCGTGTCGCGGTCCCCGCGGTGGCCACCACCCGGCGTCGCCTGGAGGCGGCCCAGAACGCCACCCGCACGGTCACGGTGTCCGCCAAGTCGCTGCGGCCCGGCGACGTCATCGACCTGGCCGCCCCGGAGGTGGTTCCGGCCGACGCGCGCCTGCTGGTGGCCGAGGACCTCGAGGTCGACGAGTCGCTGCTCACCGGGGAGTCGCTGCCGGTGGACAAGCAGGTGGAACCCGTCGCCGTCAACGACCCCGAGCGCGCGAGCATGCTTTTCGAGGGCAGCACCATAGTTGCGGGCCGCGCCCGCGCAATCGTCGTGGCCACTGGCGTCAATACCGCTGCGCACCGGGCGATTTCGGCGGTTGCCGACGTCGAAACGGCGGCCGGGGTCCAGGCCCGGCTCCGCGAGCTCACTTCCAAGGTGCTGCCGTTGACCCTGACCGGCGGTGCCGCGGTGACCGCGCTGGCGTTGCTGCGCCGTGCCTCGCTGCGCCAGGCCGTCGCCGACGGCGTCGCGATCGCGGTGGCCGCCGTGCCGGAGGGCCTGCCGCTGGTAGCCACGTTGTCTCAGCTCGCGGCCGCCCAGCGGCTGACGTCGCATGGGGTGCTGGTCCGCTCGCCGCGCACGATCGAGGCGCTGGGCCGGGTGGACACCGTGTGTTTCGACAAGACCGGCACGCTCACCGAGAACCGGCTGCGCGTGCTGTGTGCGATGCCGCACGATGCTCGCCCGGGCGATCCCTTCCCCGAGGCCGAGGATCCGCGCTCGGCCGCGGTCCTGCGCGCGGCGGCCTGGGCGTCCCCCCAGCCCCAAGACGGTCAGGGCCACGCACACGCCACCGACGAGGCGATCATCACCGCGGCGAGCTTCCTTCTCACCAAGAATAATTCGGGGTGGCAGCTAGTGGCCGAGGTGCCGTTCGAGTCCAGTCGTGGCTATGCCGCCGCGATCGGCACCCTGAGCGCGGACGCCGACAAGCCGGTGCTGATGCTCAAGGGCGCGCCCGAAGTGGTGCTGCCCCGCTGCCGCTTCGCCGACCCGGAAGCCGATCGTGCGCACGCCGAGTCGGTGGTGCACAGCCTCGCCGAGCGGGGATTGCGGGTGTTGGCGGTGGCCCGACGACCCTGGCCCAACGGGACCACTCACGACAAGGACACCGACGTCGAGGCCGTCGATGCCACCGCGCAGGACCTGGAGTTGTTGGGCTACGTCGGTCTGGCCGACACCGCCCGCGCGTCGTCGCGCCCGTTGATCGAGGCGCTGGAGGCGGCCGGGCGCGACGTGGTGCTGATCACCGGGGACCACCCGATCACCGCGCGGGCGATCGCCCGGCAGCTGGGACTGCCGGCGGATGCGCGGGTCATCACCGGCGCCGAGCTGGCCGGTCTGGACGAGGACGCCGCCGCCAAGGTCGTCTCCAACGTCCAGGTGTTCGCTCGCGTCAGCCCCGAGCAAAAGGTGCAGATCGTGGCCGCGCTGCAGCGCTGCGGGCGGGTGACGGCGATGGTCGGCGACGGTGCCAACGACGCCGCCGCCATCCGGATGGCCGACGTGGGCATCGGCGTGAGCGGCCGCGGTTCGTCGGCCGCTCGTAGCGCCGCCGACATCGTCCTGACCGATCGCGATCTGTCCGTGCTGCTCGACGCGCTGGTGGAGGGCCGCAGCATGTGGGCCGGCGTTCGCGACGCTGTCACGATCCTGGTCGGCGGCAACGTCGGCGAGGTACTGTTCACCATCATCGGCACGGCGTTCGGCCAGGGCCGCGCGCCGGTCGGAACCCGTCAGCTGCTGCTGGTGAACCTGCTCACCGACATGTTCCCCGCGCTCGCGGTTGCCGTCACGTCGCAGTACGTCGAGCCCGACGAGACCGAGTACGAATCCGAGGAGCAGGCCGAAAAGGCCCGCGCCGCACACCGACTCGCGGTGCTGACCGGTCCCACGCCGTCGCTCGACGCGCCGCTGATGCGCCAGATCGTCACCCGTGGCGTCGTGACGGCCGCCGGTGCGACGACCGCCTGGACGATCGGGCGCTGGACCCCCGGAAGTGAACGCCGCACGGCGACAATGGGTTTGACCGCGCTGGTGACCACGCAGCTGGCCCAGACACTGCTGACCCGCCAGCACAGCCCGCTCGTTGTGGCGACCGCACTGGGCAGCGCCGGGGTGCTGGTCGGCATCGTGCAAACCCCGGTGGTGAGCCAATTCTTCGGGTGCACACCGCTGGGACCGGTCGCCTGGTCGGGCGTGATGGGCGCCACCGCCGGTGCCACCGCGATCTCGTGGCTGGCGCCCAACTGGCTGAACAAGGCCATCGGTGTCATCCAGCCCGACGCCGAGGGCGAAGACGAGCCGCAGGCCTAGGTCGCCAGTTCCCTTCGGATGACCTTGCCGGCGGGATTACGCGGAATGCTGTCGACGACGTGGATGTCCCTGGGCTGTTCGAAACGAGAAACTTTGTCCTTCAAGTATTCCCGTAACGCTGCCACGTCGATCTGACGCTGGGGGCGGGCGACGATGAACGCCGCAAGCCGGCGGCCGAATTGTTCGTCGGGCACCCCGACGACCGCGTTCTCGGCGACGTCGGGATGGGCGGCGAGCGCGTTTTCCAGCGCACGCGGATACACGTTCTCACCGCCCGACACGATCATGTCGTCCTCGCGGCCGACGATGTACAGTCGGCCCGCGTTATCCAGATAGCCCATATCTCCGGTGCTGGTCATCTGGTCGATGACGGTCTTGTCGGCGCCGCCGATGTAGCCCTTGGTCGTCAGCTCGCCGCCTACGAAGATGCGGCCGGTGACTCGCGGCCCGACGGCTCGGCCGTTTTTGTCGAAGATGCGAACGGGGCAGCCCGCGACGGGCCGTCCCACCGTGTCCGGGGCACGGCGCAATTCGAAAGGTGTTGCCAGGGCGCCGATCCCCACCTCGGTGGAACCGTATCCGTTGTAGAGAATCTCGCCGTAGCAGTCCATGAACCGCCGCGCGAGGCTGGGGTCGAGGCGATCGCCACTGGATATCACGACCTGCAGCGCCAACGGGTTTCGCATCCGAACCCGGCTGGGCAAGTCCAAGATGCGCGACAGCATGATCGGGACCACGCTGAGTGCATCGGCGCGCTGCAATGATGCCTGGGCGAGCGTCGCCTCGGCATCGAAGCGCCGACGGGTCAGGACCGTGCCGCCCAGGCTGATCGTGAGCATCAGCATGCCCAGGCCAAGGCCGTGAAACATTGGTACCGCCACCGCGATTCGCGACCCGACGCGAAGCCCGGTGCGCTCGAGAATCGTCATGCCGACACCCACGCCCGAACTCATCCGCGGCATCCGCGGAACGCCCTTGGGCACACCGGTGGTACCCGAGGTCAGCAGAATCAACCGTCCCGACTCGACGACGCGTGGACGCCGCGCGCCCGGCCGAGTCTGCACGGTCGCCGGATCGATCACACCCACCGACGGTGCGGCGTCGGCGACTCGCTCGGTGAACTCGTTGTCGCAGAACATGTTTCTGACCTGGTGTGAACTCAGCGCACCCGCGAGAGCCGTGCTGCGAAATTCCGTGTTCACCAGCACCACGTCGGCTCCGACCAGGGACGCGGCGAACACCGACGCGGCGAAGTCACGGCCGTTGCGGCACATGATCCCCACAGCCTCGCCCGGCCCGGCACCGTCGCGCACGAGCTCGTGCGCGAGGGCCTCGGTCCTGGACTGCAGTTCCCGGTAGCTCAGTGCCCCGTCGTCGTCGATGATCGCCGTGCGCTCGGGCCAGCGCGCCGCCGCGACGGTCACCAGCGTGGACAGGTTAGTGCCGCCGCGATACAGCTCGCGGATCAGCCGCAGCGCTGCGATCGGGGTGGGCACGCTGAGCAGCCGCGACGACACCAGGGCCCGGGCCGTCGTGGCGACCACACCGTCGGTCATCCCTGGTCCTTTCGCCCGCGCGAGTCGGCGAAAAACCGGCGATGCCACAACCGGGCCGCCCAATCGGCGGGACCTGCCAGCAGCACCGAGGCCAGCTCGGCCGGAAACACCCAGGGCGGCTCGTTGGTGCGCGGGCGCTCGATGATCGCCTTGGCGATGGCGTCGGCGGCCTGGCCGGGCGACAGACCGGGAAGTCGGCCCAGTATGGGCGTCGGGGCGATCATCCGGGTTCGAACCAGGGCGAAGTAAACCGACGTGACGTCCACCCCGTCGGCGTGCAGTTCCGGCGCCACGCTGCGCAGCCAGCGATCGAAGGCGCCCTTGGACGCCTGATACGCGCCCCATTGCGGCCCTGGCACCACGCGCACGCCGACACTCGACACGTTCACGACGAGGCCGCCGCCGTTTTCCCGCATGGCCGGCAGCAGTCCCAGCAGCAACCAGATCGGCCCCAGGTAGTTGATGTCGATGGTGCGCTGGAAATCGTGCGGGCGGTCGTATTGCTGATGCAGCGAACGGCGCAGCGATTTACCGGCATTGCTGACGACGATGTCGAGCGGGCCGTGATTCTCGGTGATCTGCTTGGTCAGTCCGTGGACGGCGTCCTGGTCGCTCAGATCCGTCGGGTAGGCGAAGGCGTGCCCGCCGCCGGCGTTGATCGCCGCGGCGAGGTCGTCGAGCCGTTCCGCCGAGCGGGCGACGACCAGCACCGTCGCCCCGGCCGCGGCCAGCCTGCGGGCAGTCGCCTCCCCGATCCCATAGGAAGCGCCGGTGACCAACACCGTCTTGCCCGAAACCGCGGCGCGCAGCTTGTCGGGGTCCCCCACCCGCGCCGGGTTGGCCAATCGGTCCGTCGCCGTCTTAATGGCCTGGCCTAACAAGTTCACCTTCACACCGCATTCACCGAGATGGCGTGCCGAGTCCTGGTGCAGCGCTGCTTTCCCAACGCCGTGCGACTCGTAACCTACAGCTACCAGACCGCCCTCACCGGCCGAACCCCGGTACCGGCCGAAGGTGTTAGTTCACGACTCCCGACGGTCGGCGTCGCTCGCGACTTCTTCGGCGGCCGCCGGGGATTCGTCGCAGGGGTCCGCATGCCAGTCGCCGAACGGGTCCGGGTAGCCGCCCCACTCGCGCGGTTGGGCCATCTCCGCGTCGGTGAGCAACGCCCCGTGCAAGGCATCGAGAAGATCGGGCGGCTCTGCGCCGCAGACCAGCACGGTCATCGCCGTATGCCGATCACCGAAGCGGTACTCCCACTGCAACTCGGCGAACAGGCGCCGTTCGGCGTCGACATCGGCGGCCTCCTGCGCGGTCATGGCCGCCAGCCATTTCCCCGCACCGGCGACCCGCAGACCGCCGCCGGCGGACTCCATCCACATGACCTGGTCGGGCCGGCTGGCCAGCCAGAGCCGCCCGCGGGTGCGCACCACCCCGGTCAGCAGCAGATCCACGGCGGCGTGCAAGCGCTCGGGGTGAAACGGGCGGCGGGCGTTGAACTCGACGATTCGCACCATCCCGTCGGCGCCCAGCGGCGGCCGGCCGGCCAGCAGCCAACCGTGCGGATGATCGCTGCGACCCCGTCGCGAGTCGTCGTCCAGGTTCGCCAGCGCCAGGTCGACGTGCTCGAGCCCCACCGTGATCCGCGCCCGCGGAGCCAGCCTGCGCAGCACGGCCAGCGTCACCGGCTCCGGACGCGTCAGCACCAAAAGATCGGCGAACTCCGCCTGGCCGACGACGACCTGCGCCATTGTGCGACCGTCGCGCAACACGGCGTCACCCAGTGCGCGGGAAAGCCAGGTGTGGGCGTCGATACACGTCACCACCCCGGCGATCGCCACGTCCAGGGCGGCCGGGCCGTCGGCGTAGCCGGGGCCGACACGCACCCGGACGTGGTTGATCGCGACGCAGATGGGTTCGGGTTCCAGCCACTGCGACAGATGCACGACGATGCGCTCGACTCCGGCGTGGCGGGCCAGCTTGCGCAGCAGTATCAGCAGGTCGTTGCGGACGGTGCAGGACACACACCCGTGCGCCAGCTCCAATGCTTCTTCGGCGGTGGTCAACTCGCCCTTGCACAACATGGCCGTCGAGCGCCGCACCACGTGGCCGTCGAAGCGGTGCTCGACGACCACCGTTGCAGGCCGGCGCAGGAACGCCCCCGCCACCGCGTCGGTGTCGCCCTGACCCGCAACCAGCACTACCGGCGTCCGCATCCCAACTCCTTATTGCAAATGGTTTTCAATAACGCCTGCGCCACGGTACAGTGCCGGACAGACGTTGTCGAAAATGATTTTCAATAAGGCCGATCGTCATAGAGGAGGCGCGATGTCCAAGCACTGTCAGGTCACCGGCCGCACAGTCAGTTTCGGCAATTCGGTGTCGCACTCACATCGCCGTACCTCGCGGCGGTGGTCGCCCAACATCCAGACCAAGACCTATTACCTGCCCTCGGAGGGCCGGCGTATCACGCTGCGGGTGAGTGCCAAGGGCATCAAGGTCGTCGACCGCGACGGCATCGAGGCCGTCGTCGCGCGACTGCGCCGCGAAGGTCAGCGGATCTGATGGCGCGCAATGAGATTCGCCCTACCGTCAAGCTGCGCTCAACGGCCGGCACCGGCTACACCTACATCACCCGCAAGAACCGCCGCAACGATCCCGACCGGCTCACGCTGCGCAAGTACGACCCGGTGGTCCGGCGCCACGTCGAGTTCCGGGAGGAACGCTGAATGGCCAAGAAATCCAAGATCGTCAAGAACGACCAGCGCCGCGCGATCGTGGCCCGCTACGCGGAGCGCCGCGCCGTGCTCAAGCAGATCATCCACTCTGCGGCAAGCACTCCCGAACAGCGGCTGGCCGCGCAACAGGCGCTGTCTCGACAGCCTCGCGACGCCAGCGCGGTGCGGGTACGCAATCGCGACTCGGTCGACGGTCGTCCCCGCGGGCACCTGCGCAAGTTCGGCCTGTCCCGGGTGCGGGTGCGCGAACTGGCACACGAAGGGCAACTTCCCGGCATACGAAAGGCCAGTTGGTAGATGACCGCCAAGAAGATCCGGCCAAGCCGTACCCAGCCAGTCGAGAAAAAGAAGAACCTGTTCAGCAGCCTCGGTATCAAATACGTTGACTACAAGGATGTTACGACGCTGAAGATATTCCTCTCCGAACGGGGCCGGATCCGGTCTCGCCGCGTCACCGGCCTGACGGTGCGCCAGCAACGGCAGGTGGCCACCGCGATCCGGAATGCCCGCGAGATGGCACTGTTGCCTTACATCGCCGAGCGCTAGTCCCGGATGAAGCCCTTGTTGCGCATCAGCACGTCGGCCAGGAACCCGTCGTGTGGGATCTCGGGCGCGCCATAGAAGGTCGGATGGTTCCCGCGGTAGACATTGCTGATGGTGGGGTCACCGAGCACCTCGTCGATCAGGTCGTCGTCACCGGTAATTACGTTGATTACCAACGATTGTCGCAGCGGCGTCAGACCGTCGGCGCGCGACCACGGCGACACCCACACGCACGGGAACGCCAGTTCGACGTTGAGCTTGTCGACATCGGGCTCGGCCAGCAGATGCACGGCCGGGCGCAGCGCGGCATAGCCGTCACCCACCCCGGCGACGACCTGGTCGGCGCCGAGCAGCGCGGTGGTGCCGGCGGCCTTGGTGGCCAGATAGTCGGCCAGCGCCTGCGCCTTGGCAACGGGCTGGGTGGGCAGGATCGCCCGCTCGTCCTCGGTGGGCAGTGGCTCGATCGCGGCCAGCCGGTCGGCAATCGCGGCAGCCAGCGGGGTGGGGTCGCCCTCGAAGAGCACGGCGGTGGTGTTGACGCACGCCATACCACCGAGATTCGCGATCGAGTCGACGATCAGATCGAGATAGTCATGCCAATCGCGATCGGCGGTGATCAGGATCTTGGCCCGACCCGGCCCGTTCACCATCACCGTCGGATCGACGGCGTACTTGTCGACGACGTCCTGGCCGCCGTACACCATCGCGAGGTCGGCGCAGCGGATGATCTCGTCGGCTCCCCCGTGATCGGTGGGCAGGAAGATCACATCTTCGGGCCGGAATCCGGCCTGGCGCAAGGCACTAACCAGTCGGTGCCCGGTGAACGGTTCGCGACGGGACGGGCGCACCGCGACCCGGTAGCCCAGCGCGAGCGCCTGGGGCCACAGGCCGTGCACGCCCGGGCCGTTTCCCGCGGCGTGCACCGCGAATATCTCGCCACGCCGTGTCCAGACCGCACTGCCGGCACGGGTGCGTTCCTCGCGCCAGTCGCGAGCCGCGCCGACCGGCTGAGCCGGGTGCACCGCGTCGAAGGCATGCGCGACGGCGTCCGCGACGTTGCGGGCCCCGGCCCGGGTGACCACGATCGGCACGCCCGAAATCCGGCTCGCCAGTTCGACATAGGCGTCGAAGCTCAGGCCGCCGATCTGCGCGGTCCGGAAGATGTCGGCCGCGGCGGCCAATGCCTTTTCCCGCTCCGCGACCGGCAGCGGCGCGACCTTGCGCTGCGCGCCGATGGCGCGCGACACGTAGAGCGCAGGTACCAAACTCAGTTCGGCGACCGGCACCCCTGCGGTGGTGGCCACGATCTCACGGTTGCGGGTTCGGTACTCGCCGCTAGGCCCGAGCGCGTCGAGCAGCACTAAATCGGCTGTCACACTCGGGGTTTCACCGTACATCTCAGTACACGCCCTCGATGACGGCCTCACCCTCGAAAGTCGCGACCGGCCGTACCGCGCTGACCGAATCGCTGAGTTGCCCTGCGGGGCCGGGCATCCGGATCGCCATGTCGCGTTCCAGGTTGTTCGGCAGAAACATGCCCTTGCTGATGTGGTTCATCACCACCTGGCCCAGTTCGCCGTAGGGCACCTGCTCTCCGGTGTCGGGATCGATCACCCAGAACACGACGTACGGTGTCCGCGGATCGAAGACGAATGCGTCGCCGTCGGTTCGGGTGACGGCCTGCGACAGGATCATCGTGCTGCCGAACGCCATCGTGATCGTCGTCTCGGGGAAGATGTCGCGCAACAGGTCCAGCGTGTCCGCGTCCACGTGCGCGCCGCTGAGCAACAGATAGCGAATCTTGGCGTTCACCAAGTCCACCAGGTCGTCGTTGCGGGCAATCGCCTCCAGCAACGGCGGAGTGGCGTGCAGGTTAGCGACGTTCTGCGTCTGCAGCACGTGCTCCGCCTGCTCGAGGACGTGGTCGACATAAGCGGCGACTTCTCCGGCGGCATTGCGCGCGGCGATCTTCTTCACCCAGCGGGGATCGATGTCGATCGCATGAAACGCCGAGCCGAGCCGCTCGGCGACCAGGCGCGAGAAAAAGCCCACGCCGTGCGGACCGCTCGGCATCAGGCACAGGAAGCCCCGGCCCCGCTGGAAGCCGCCGGTGGCGAAGTCCTCGGTTTGCCACTCGATGACTTGTGCGACCCAATCCGGAAGCTGCGCAGTACGTTTCGGAGCCCCGGTGGTGCCGCCGGATTCGAAAACCTGCGGTACCGGCGGCGGGGAGCCGTATCCCCGCGGGATCAGATCCTCAACCGGCACCGTGCGCAACTCGCTGAGCAGGTTGGGGAACAATCGCAAATCGGTGAAGGTCTTGACGTCCGTCAACGGATCGAAGTCCAATGTCTCGGCGGTCCGCAGCCAAAAGGCGGAGCCGGTGTCCGCACCGAAGTGCCACGCGATCGCCGCGCGCAGGTAAGCTTCCGGGTCGTCGACCGGGGCCGATCTCGGGACGTCCAACAACGAAAAGTCGATATCGGCCATGCCTTCGATCCTGTCTTATGCCGGTTCCGCCCGCCACGCAGGCTCGGACCTCACCGGGCATACAGACACTGAACGTTAGCCGATGGCGCGGCGAATTCCGCGTGGCCGCAAGGTTTTCAGCGGGCCCCCTGGGTGGTGCTCGCACTGCGCAGCCAGGCCGTCATCGCCTCGTTGAAGGCCGGATAGATGTCGCGGTAGGTACCGTCGCGCTCGGCGTAACGGAAATTCTTGACACGCTCCACGACGATCTCGTCGGCCAGGGGTTCCGTCCGCAGCAGCGACATCGTCTCCGCGACATAATCGTCGAGCGGCATCGCCCTCGGGTCGAATCCGCGCTCGCCGCCCTGCAGCGCGGTCTGCACATGCGGCGGAATGATTTCGATGACCTGGATCGCGGTGTCACGAAGCTGGAAGCGCAGCGACTGCGTGTAGGAGTGCAACGCGGCCTTGGAGGCGCAATAGGTCGGCGTGAGCGCGCTGGGCATGAAGGCCAGCCCCGAGGTCACGTTGAGGATCGTGGCACGCGGCTTTCGCAGTAGCGCCGGGAGCAATGCCGAGGTGAGTCGGATCGGGCCGAGCAGGTTGATCGCGATGCTCTGCTCCGCCAGGCCGACGTTGCTGGCGGTAAGGTCCTCGACGCGCTGCGTGCCGGCGTTGTTGACCAAGACGTTGAAGTCGGGATAGCGGTCCGTCAGCTCGACGGCGAACCGCCGCACGTCGGCCGCGTCGGATTGATCCAGCGACAGGTAGCCGATGCCGGGGTTGGCCTCGACGACGGCCTGCAGCAGCTGGCGACGGCGGCCCGCGATCACTACCTGGTTGCCGAGCCGATGGAACGACTCCGCCAAACCGCGGCCGATTCCGCTGCCGCCGCCTGTGACCAGAACGGTATTACCCGTCATTTCCATCGGTTGTGCTCCTCACGCTCGGGCTGACGTAGCGGGATGCCGCAATATGCCTTGAGGTAACCACGAGTTTCCGCCGGAGTCACCACCCTTCAGACCAACTCGCCCAGTATGCGCCGTAGACATACTCGCTATGCAGAATATTCATT
Organism: Mycobacterium sp. 050272; assembly: GCF_039023525.1. Taxonomy (NCBI): domain Bacteria; kingdom Bacillati; phylum Actinomycetota; class Actinomycetes; order Mycobacteriales; family Mycobacteriaceae; genus Mycobacterium; species Mycobacterium sp. 050272. The sequence goes on from NZ_JBCHKV010000001.1 coordinate 912,221, forward strand.
TCACAAATAACTGTCCGGAGCGCAGAGTCGAACGGAGACCGAGAAATCCGACAGTGAGGAACGCCGATGCGCTACATCGCCTTGGAGGAAGCATTTTTCATCCCCGAGCTGGCCGAGCGTCAGCCCACCACGCAGCATCAGCAGCTGCAGAAGCGCATGACGACGCAATGGGCCCAGCGCTGCGAACTGCGGCTCCCCGACTTCGGCGAACACCGGCTGGCCGAAATGGACGATGCCGGCATCGACATCCAGGTGCTCTCGCTGACGTCGCCTGGCCTGCAGGTCGACATCGACGCCGAACATGCCCGTGACAACGCGCGCTTCGCCAACGACTACCTGGCGAAGGCCATCGGCGAAAATCCGGACCGCTTCCGCGGATTCGCGGCGTTGCCCTTGCAGGATCCCGCCGCGGCGGTGACCGAACTGGAACGCGCCGTCACCCAAGACGGATTCTGCGGCGCCCTGGTCAACGACTGCATCACCGGACCCGGCGGTCGCTACCTGGATGCGCCCGAATACGACGAGCTGTGGGCGGCGGTCGAATCCCTTGGCGTACCACTGTATTTGCACCCCGGCGCACCGCCGGCCGATCACTGGCGGGTCATCGAGGGGCGGCCCGAGCTGTACGGCGCAACCTGGAGCTGGGCACCCGAGGTCAGTGGACATGCGCTGCGGATTCTGTTCAGCGGCGTATTCGACCGCCATCCCGCGGCGACGATGATCTTGGGGCACATGGGCGAGTTTCTGCCGTTCCAGCGCAGCCGCATCGACTCCCGGTTCGCCTCGACGTTGCTCTCCGAGACCAGCACGCTGCGGCGCGCGCCCTCGGAGTACCTCGGCACCAACGTCGTCTTCACCAACAGCGGCGTGTTCTCGCCCGCGGTGATGCTCGGAGCCGTGCTGGAGGTCGGGGCTGAGGCGTTGATGTTCTCCATCGACTACCCCTACGAATCCTCTTACGAAGCCGTCCAGGGATTCGAACAGACGACGCTGTCCCCCACCGACCGCGAGAAGATCGCACACGGCAATGCCGAACGGCTGCTGCGAATCACCTAGCCGGCGCGGTTGTGCAGCCGGCGCGGATCGACGCCCGCCCGCCGCCACGCCGTCACCGCCCAGGGCGTGTAGAGCAACCAGAGCGGAAGGCGGTTGAGCACCGGATTCAGCGCGCGCACGACCGCCGCAAAACGCTGGAATCGCTTCTCCTTCTTGGCATCCCACTCAAGCTGGCACACCTCGCGCATTTGTGGCGGCATGGTTCCGACCAGCACGAGACGGGTGTAGGCATTCAGCGGCGAGGACAACACCTTCCAGATGCCCTTGGGCATCCAACGCGGTCCGGGAATCCCCTTGCGGATGTAGCCGGTGCCGTACAGGACGGTCTTGTGCGGCACGAACCGCTCGAGCATGTCGTCCCAATAACTGACGAAGTCGGCGTAGGTTTGCGGCTGGCCGCGCCCACTGACGCCGTAGAGGCTGTACCAGACCTTGCCTTCGTCGAAGATCTGTTGCTTCTCCGCGTCCGACAGCCGCCGGATGAACGTGTCGGTGTTGTAGATGACCTGGTCGACGAAAGTCGCGTGCGCCCAATAGAACAACTCGGGGTTCAGCGCGTGGTACCGCGAGCCATCGCTGATCGTGCCCTTGATCGATTTGTGGAAGTCGCGGACCTTGCGACCCCACTCGTAAGGATCGTCGGAGTAGACGGTCTTCATCAACGGCGGCGCGGTTCGCTTGGCGCGGCCCAGCGTGTCGCTGAAGATCACCGAGTGATCGAGCACTCCCTGGGCAAGCTGCTCGATGCAGTTCTCCACACCCGCGACGCGCTGGAACCCGAAGAATTGGGTGCGGTGGTCGCCGTAGAACTTCCAGATCAGGGAATCGGGCCCCAGCCGCGGCGCGGTCTCGGCGATCTCCTCCTCGACTAGCACAGGGACGGCTTCGCGGACACCGATGTCGAAACGGGTGCCGGCCAACTGGTCGTTCTGGGCGGTCATGCCCAACCTTCCGTGGATCAGTGACACAAATCTGTATCTTTGTTCCAAACGTAGCATTCTGGCACCGACAATGCGGAGGAGGTCGTCATCCATGCGGAAACACAGTCCCGACGGCACCCTCGTCGACAGCAGCGATACCGACGACACCATCCTGGACACCGCGCGCGCGGTCTTCGAGACCTACGGCGTGCGCCGCGCGAACATGGAGGACGTCGCCGCCCGGGCCGGAGTCAGCCGCAGCACCCTCTATCGGCGTTTTCCCACCAAGGACGACCTGGTCGAACAGGTGGTCCGCCGCGAGGGTGAGATGTTCTTCGCCACCTTGGACCGGGCAACCGCGGGCTGCACTCCGGCCGAAGCAGTGATCGAGGCGTTCACGCTGGGCGTACGGCTGGTCCAGGACTCCGCGCTGTACTCGCGCATCGTGGAAAGCGAACCCGAGCTGTTCGGGCTGTTCTCGCGGTCGCATGTCTTCCCGATCAGCCAGTTCGCCGCCGGGATCGCCCGCACGCTGCGCAGATGCGGCGCGGACATTCCCGATGCCGACCTGGCCAACATCGCCGACGTGCTGCTGCGCGTGGCTCTGGGGATCATCGTTTTCCCGACCGATCGGCTCGACATCTCGGACCACGCCGCCGTCCGGCAGTACGCGGGGCGGTACCTGGTGCCCATCATCGGCGGCGTGGCCCCGGACTTGTCGTAGCCCTGCATTAGCCTGGTGGCGTGGCGCCGGTTCCGCGGACCCGGTACGCCAGTTGCGGCGAACTCGACATCGCCTATCAGGTCTTCGGCGATGGCCCGATCGACTTGCTGGTGCTGCCGGGCCCACTCATTCCGATTGACTGCGTCGACAGTGAGCCGTCGATGTACCGCTTTCATCGACGGCTGGCATCCTTCAGCCGGGTGATCCGGTTCGACCAGCGCGGGATCGGCATGTCGTCGCGGGTTCCCTCGTTGGACATGATCGGGCCCAGGTCCTGGGCTCAGGACGCGATCGCGGTGATGGACGCGGCCGGGTGCGAGCGGGCGACAGTGTTCGCCCCGGGCTTCACCTCGTTGGCCGGACTGGTGCTCGCCGCCGAATTCCCTGACCGGGTTTGCAACCTGGTGATCTTCAACGGCGCGGCCAGGACGATGCGTGGTCCTGACTACCCGGTCGGCACCGACGAGGTCGAGGCAACGCCGTACACGACGGTGGGGGTCGAGCCGGACGCCGTCGAGCAGGGCTTCGACATGCTCGCCATCATCGCGCCCTCGGTCGCCGGCGACGACGCCTTCCGCGCATGGTGGGACCAGTCCGGAAACCGCGCCGCATCCCCGAGCATGGCGCGCGTGGTCATCGAGACCATCCGGCGCTCCGACGTGCGCGACATCCTGCCTCGCATCGCCACGCCCACGTTGATCCTGCACCGTGACAATCCGGAGTTCAGCCCGATCGGCCACGCGCACTATATGGCCGAGCACATCGCCGGGTCGCGTTTCGTGGAGTTACCGGGTGAAGATGCCCTGTACTGGACCGGCAACACGGCGCCGATGCTCGACGAGATCGAGGAGTTCATCACCGGCCTGCGCGGCGGGTCGGACGCCGAACGCCTGCTGACCACGATCGTGTTCACCGACATCGTCAGCTCGACCGAGCGGGCCGCCCTGCTCGGTGACGATCGCTGGCGCGATCTGCTGGACAACCACGACGCCATCGTGCGCCGGGAATTGCAGCGCTTCTCCGGCCGCGAAGTCAACACGGCCGGAGACGGATTCGTCGCCACATTCAGCAGCCCGAGCGCGGCGATCGCCTGCGCGGACGCCATCGTCGACGCGGTTCGGGTGCTGGGCATCGAGGTGCGGGTGGGTATCCACGCGGGTGAGGTGGAGGTGCGCGGTGGCGCCCTCAAGGACGACATCGCCGGCATGGCGGTGCACATTTGCGCCCGGGTCGCCGCTCAGGCGGGCCCGAGCGAGGTCTTGGTGTCGTCGACGCTGCGCGACATCGTCACCGGCTCACGGCACAGGTTCACCGACCGCGGCGAGACCGCGCTCAAAGGCGTGCCGGGTCAGTGGCGGTTGTACGCCCTGGTGAGTGAGCACGCCGTCGTCAAGCGTTAACGAACGCCGACGCTCGGCCAGTCGTGGCGCCCGGTGGTCGCGCGTAGGCTGCGTTGGGGAGCCTGGCAGAGTCGCGGCTCCCGGATTTCGGCGTACAGCTTGGCATTTGATCGAAGGAGTACGCATGACCGACGTGCACGTCTCGCTTCCACCCGCGCTGCGCCGAGCGCTGGATCTGCTTGCCGATCCGCCGGCGAATCCGGATGCCAGCAAAGGGTATCTGGATCTGCTCGGCGACGAAGACATCCCGAAGAACACCGGCCCGATCCAGGCGGCGTGGGCATCGCCCATCGGCTCGATGCTTTACGACAACGCGCAGGCTTTCTCCCGACGCCTGATCGCCGCGCTGCAGCACCCGGCCGACTGGCTGGACATTCCGCCGGGCGGAACCGCGCTGGATGTGGGCTCCGGGCCGGGCACCGTTACCGCGTCGCTGGCGCGCGCGGCCGGCAAGGACGGATTGGCCTTGGGCGTCGACATTTCCGAGGCGATGCTGGCCCGGGCCGTGCGCAACGAGGCAGGCCCGCACGTCGGCTTCATAAGGGCTGACGCACAACGACTTCCGCTGCGCGACTACACCGTCGACGCGGTGGTATCGATGGCGGTACTCCAATTGGTTCCGGATCCGGCGGCCGCGCTGGCCGAGATGGCGCGGGTGCTGCGAACCGGCGGACGGCTGGCCATCATGGTCCCGACCGCGGGGCGTGCCGCGCGGGCGTGGCAGCTGCTGCCCAACATCGGCGCGCACATCTTCGGCGAAGACGAAATCGGCGACATCCTCGAAGACAACGGCTTGGTCAGCGTGCGCGTCAAAAACGTGGGCACCCTTCAGTGGGTGCGCGCCAAAAAGGGCTGAAGCGGCGCGAGGGGTAAACCGCGCCCTACCCGAGGCGTTGCGCGAGCATCGCGAGCTTGTCCATTGAGTCGCGCAGCATCTCCGACGTCGTCGAACGCGCCTTCTCCAGCCGCGTCGGGTCGGTCAGCGCGGTGAAGTCGTAGGTGTGGGTGACGTTGGTCAGCGTGGAGTTGATCTCGCTGAGCTCCCAGCGCCACAGGTGACCGGGCGGTTGCTTTCCGGGTTCGGCTGGGCGCCAAGCGATCTTGGTGCCTTCGATGAATTCCACGACGTGGTTCTCCCGCACGGCACCGTTGGTCAGCGTCATCTTGAACACGTCACCGACCGCCCGCACCCGCTGCCCGGGCGCCGCCGAGGCGAGGTTGTCGTTGCCGTCCCAGCTGGGCTGGCTGGATGGCTCGGCGATCAGTTCGAAGATGCGCTCGGCGCTGGCCGAGATGACGCGGGTGGCGCTGACAATGCCTTCAGGATCCGTATCAGCCATAGGCCAATCCAAACACGTTGGGTACGGCGATGGGGGCCGGCATCGTGCCGACCCCCACAGCGGTTCACGATCAGCCGACGCGCAGTAGCTCGGCCGGTCCCGCGAGAGCCGCCTTGGCCTGACGACTGGACTCATCAGCCAGCACCTCGGCCTCACCGTCGCGGATGCCGTCGACAATCTGCCTGGCGACGTCCTGCGGGTCGTTCTTCGGCACGTCGAACCCTGTCGTCATGTCGGTGTCCGTGTAGGCCAGGTGCACCGAGGTGACCAGGGTGCCCTGCTTCTCAAGCTCGACGCGCAGCGAGTTGGTCAGCGACCAGATCGCGGCCTTGGAGTCGCCATAGCCACCGAAGCCGCCCACCCAGGCCAAGATGGAGCTGATGTCCACCAGCGCTCCGCCGCCGTTTTCGGCCAGGATCGGGGCGAACGCCTGGGCCACCCGCAGCGCACCGAAATAGTTGGTCTCGAACACATCGCGGACTTCGTCGACGTCACTGGTCAGCAGCTTCGCCGCACCGAGGATCCCGGCGTTGTTGACCACGATGTCGGCATCGGCGGCGGTAATCGCCAGCGCCGCAACCGAATCCGCCTTGGTGACGTCGAGCGCGACGCTTACGACGCGAGGGTCGGTACTGGGCTTGGGTGTGCGAGCGGTGGCGTAGACCTTGGCCGCGCCCTGACGCAGGAACTCCTCCACGATGGCCTTGCCGAGTCCGCGCTGCCCGCCGGTAACCACGACCGTCGACCCCTTGATGTTGACCATGATCCGTACTCCTTGACTGAGGTGAAATGGCTTTGTCTCTGTCAAGTTAGTTGCCGTCGTTGACATAGTCAAGTAGCATTTGGTTATGTCTGCATGGTCTGCATCACACCGGTACGAACTCGCGACGGCACCCGGCGGCCTCGGCCTGGTCCAGGATTTCCTCAACACAATCGACGTGAAGCGCGACAGCCCGGATCTACTCGACGACGCCACGCTCGCGCGGGACTGGGTGGGTGGCGCGGTACGGACCTGGGCGCAGCTGCGCGGCGTGCCCGCCGACCCGCCTGCCATCACGGACACGGACCTGCCGAAGCTTCGCGCATTGCGCGAGGTGATCGCGCAGCTGGTGCGCGGCGAAGCAGCGGCCGGGGCGGGCATGGCCGCGATCTCGGCGTCCTATGCGGTGTCCGAGGCCGGCGATGTCCGACTGGAACCCGCCGGCAGTGGCTGGCGCTGGCTGGCCTCGGCGTTATGGGGTGAGATCTTGCTGGGCCAACGCGACGGCACCTGGCGGCGCCTCAAGAATTGCCATCACCAACCGTGCGCGTCGACCTTCTACGACCGCTCGAAGAACAACAGCGGCGTTTGGTGCAATGCCAAGACCTGCGGCAACGTCGCCAACCTGCGGGCCTCGCGGGCGCGGCGGCGCGAACGCGAGCGCGCCGTGCAGAACGACCGGCTCACTCCAGCGCCGGCAACAGATGCAGCAGGACACGAGCCGAGCTGATCGCGACCTGCTGCACGAACTGGTTGAAATCGGCACCGGAGTCGGTGCCGGCCAGGTCGGACAGCGCGCGAATCACCAGCCAGGGGATGCCGAACGCCTCGCAGACCTGGGCCAGCGCGCCGCCCTCCATGTCGATGGCCAGGCCACCGAACTCGTCGTGCAGCCGGTCGCGGGTGGACTCGCAATGCAGGTACTGGTCGCCGGTCAAGACGGTGCCGTAGCTGATCCGCGGCGGCGTACCGGCGCCGCCCGCCGCCGGTGACAGCACCGGAAGGATGAATCCGTCGAGACGGCGTGTGACGCGATCGAAGAGTTCGGGTTCCACCGGGTAGCCGAAACGCTCGGTCGCGTTGATGAACGGGACGTGCCCCGGTTGGTAGGGCGCCAGTCGCTCGTTTTCGATGACCCCGAAGTCATGCTGCACCACCCGGTCGGCGATAACGATGTCACCGATGTGCAGCAGCGGATCGAGTCCGCCCGCGACACCGGTGAAAACGACGGTGTGGCAACGAAATCGATCAGCCAGCAACGTCGCCACCAGACCGGTGTTCACCTTGCCCATGCCGGCTGCGGCCAGCACCACCCGCTGTGCGTCGAGTTCGCCGACGTCGAAGGTGACCTGTGCGACCTGTTCGCGCCGCGCCCCGGACAGCACACTGCGCAGATAAGCCCATTCTTGCGGGATTGCACAGATGACGCCGACCGTCACCGCGCTGGGTTGGGAGGCAACTCGAAACTCCAATCGCCGGCCATTGGCTCTGGCACCGTCGGCGATTCTATCGACCGGGTCAGCAGCGCTCCGCGCCCCTGCGCATGACGCGGGAGCCATCTGCCTGCCCACGCGACCTGTTCCTCAGCACAAGATTCAGTGCGTCGCAGGCGCGGGCTTTGATCGGGGCAACTACATCGAGGTTGGTGGAGCTCTGGTTGATCAAGGTCTGCAGTGTAGGCACTCTCGACCCCTCCTTCGCCGGCCTAGTTAGCCGACTCGTCAATTTCACCCCAGCTGTTTTACAAGTGTGCAGCAAGCGGGTAAACGCAGTGATAATCCGGCTTGTGTGGTAGCGCACATTCCACGGCAGCTATTCCCGCTCAACACGCCTGTGACCAGCACTAATCTGGTCTTCGGCGCGGCAACGCGGGACTCCACGCCCGCCGTGGTGCCCCGACGATAACGGTTGGCTTTCACGCCGACGAAAATGCCGCTGCCACAAGGGAAATCCCCTAAGCCCAACGCTGGGCAGGTCTAGTCTGCCACATCCGCCGGCGATACGCCGCCAGCGGACTGTTAGGTTGCCTATATGTCTGACGAGATGCTCTGCATTGACTACAGCCAGCTCGAATCGATTTACGGCCCGCTGGCCGAATCGGTCCGCCGGCTCGTCGATCTCAGCATCCGGACCGAAGCGGACGCCGCGACCGTAGCGGCGGCAAAGGCCAAAATCGACAGGGCCGCAGACGAATTGAGCGCATCGGTGCGGACGGGGACCTTCGGTGTCCAAACAACGCAGGACGGCGACACCGTCGCGTGGGGCAATGCGGTGGTCGGTCTGCGCAACGCGGTCGCCCCGCCGCTGGTGCTGCATCACGAGGCCGAAGGGCTGGTGTGGTCGGAGTTCAATCTCGGTGCGGCCTATGAGGGCCCGCCGGGGCACGTGCACGGCGGGGTGTCCGCCATGATCCTGGACCACGTGCTGGGGGCGACGGCGCACAAGTTGGGCCGCCCCGCCTATACCGGCACCCTGACCTTGCGTTACCGGCGCCGCACGGCGCTCGGCCGTCCGCTGCGGGCCGAAGCACACATCGACCGCATCGAAGGGGTCAAGACGTTCTCGGTCGGTCACATCGCCGATGCGGACGGTGTCACCGTAGAAGCCGAGGGCGTGTTCATCACCCCCCGGGCGTGAGCATCACGTCGTCATAGCGGCCCGCTCGACGTCGAGGAGCTGCTCACCGCGTCGTTCCTCGTCGTAGGCCTTGCGACCGCCGCGCACGCCGAACAGTCGCTTGGAGACCACCAGGTAGATCACTGCCAGGATGTTGATGCTGAAGGTGACCACCCGCGTCATCGTGATGCCCTTGGCCAAGTCATGGATCTCCAACGGCAAGAACACCGAGGTGGCGATCACCGCGAAGTATTCGCCCCAGCGTTTGAGTAACCACAGGCCGACGGCCTCGAGCATCTCGACCAGGGCGTAGCCGGTCAGCATCAGGGTCAGCAGCGCCAACGTGGAAGGTTTGGCGGCCAACGCCTTTTCCAGCTCGTGCACGAGCGTCATTTGGTCGACCCTGAATCCGGCGGCCCGAAAAATCGGCAGGTCGCGATCGAGGGTGGCCTGGATAGATCCCCGTGCGCCGCGGAAAGTCCACACCGCGTAGGCGGCGAGCGCGATCACCACTGCCCGGAACACGCGCTCGACCGCGAGGGCACGAATGATGATTGCCTGCCGTAAAGCCTTGCCACGCATAATCATCGGCGCGTCCTCGGCGTGGCCCCTACCATGCGGCTCGCCGACGACGAACTCCCCGCAGCGCAGGCACCGCCACACTTCGCCGAGTCCGGTCGTGCCACTGAGCCGATCAGCAAGCCCCTGCTCCTCGGGCGCGTACGTCACATGGCCTGCGAGCGCGCAGGTGACCAACTCCCAGCGGTTGATGCCGCGATCTTTGCGCATGGCCGATCATTCAACGCGGGCAGCAAACGACGCAAGAGGGCGCGCGCAGATATCAGAATCGCGGCCGGCTGCGCGGACGTCGCGCTACCGGACTCACCGCGCCGAGCAGTTCGGTGAGTGCGGCGACGGCGATGTCGTCGATATGGTCGACGGCGGCGACGATGTCGGTCTGTAACGCGTCGTCGCAGAACGGTTCGGCGAGCCAGCCGAACTTGTCCACCACGCGCTGCCACGTCATCGGCCGGGTCGGCGATCCCTCGTAATCGCTTTCCTCGCGACTTAATTCCCGTCCGTCCCGGGTGTGAACATGCACGCGCGTCGCGGTGCGTCGCGGATAGTCCGCGGTCAGGTCGGCCGCAGCGACGACATCCACTCGTGTCAGCAGCTCCTGCACGTCACAGCGCAGAACACGTTCGTTCTCAAGCTGTTCGGGGCCCACTCCCCCGTCGAGCAGTGCGACGGCACTGAGGTACTTGAGGTTGTAGTCGGCCTGTTCCTTGGTCCGCGGATGATCCTTGTCACCGTATGCTCCCCCGCCGGCGAGGTCGTAGGCGGTCTGAAACACCTCGATCGTCACCCGTGTGACGTCGTCGCCGCGCAGTTTGTTGTCCGCCCGGATCGCCAACAGCGCGTCGATGACGGCCTGGCCGTGGATCAGTGCGCAGTACTGCTTGAGATAAGTCTGTTCGACCGCCGTGAGTGCGCGGTCGGTGGTGTCGAAAGCGATTGGCTGGTCGAAGAGTTGGACGAGACCGTTCGGGCCTTCGAACAACGACTTGGGCCCGGTGATCCCACGGCCGGCCAATATCGTCGTGTAGACCGCGCGCATGGCGGTGATGGCCGGGGAGATTCCTTTCCAGTTCGAGACCGGCTCGGCGTGCACCACGGCCAGCGAGACATTGTCAGCCGTGGCCGCCGCAATGGCGTGCGCGGTGCGCTGCGCGTCCAGCCCCAGCAACTTCGCCGATCCGGCCGCGACCGACATCGCCAGCTGCAGCGCATGGTTAAGTCCCCGCGCCATCACGGGAACCTGTGCGCTGAAACGACATTGGACCTCGTAAGCGACCGCAAGGGCGAGCAGGAAGTCGGCCCCGGTAGCGTCGATGTGCTCAGCTACCGCCAGGACCGCACCGAAGTTGTCGGCCGGGTGACATAAACCGCCCATGGTCAGATACGTGTCGAGCAGGTCGGGATAGCGCACCAGCACGGCGTTGAAGAAGGCGGCCTGGTCCAGCGAGGCGCGACCGCCACCGACGAGTGTCGCCGAGGCGCTGCCGCTGAACTGGCCGGCGTGTTCCCGGATCGACGGGATCAGTTCACCACCAAGCGAACCGATCGCACAGGCGATGCTGTCGAGCACGTTGCGTTTGAGCAATTCCCGGGGATGCGTACTCAGGTCCGACGCCGTGGCGCCGACGACGAACTCGGCCAGTTCGTCCACAACATACCGATGTGCCATGACTTTTCGTCCTTCCGCTGCTACCTCTCACTCAAGCGTGGCCAGGATCGGCCGTCCAGGACCAGTCGCTTAGGTATGTTCGGCGCAGCTTCCTACCGCCGCTCAGAACCGTCGAGCACGCCGCGGTGTGGATCGTCGGCGGGGATCCACCATCGTTGCGCGGGAGGCGTGTGCCAGCTGCTTCTCTGCGCCACTGTCAGCAGTGCCTCGACCACCCGCATGACCCCGGCCCGGTCGTCGTTCTCGCGACGCACGAGTGACCATGTCCAAAGAGGTACCGGATCGGTGACCGGGCGCTGCCCCAGACTTGGCGGCGGCACCGCGGTGTGCCGCTTGGGCGACGCGAGAATCGGCGCGGCAATCCGGCGCACATGCGCGTAGTACGCATCCCCGGTGACACCGCCGTCGTCAATGCGGACGATGCGTGCACCGGTTGCGTCCGCGAACTCCCCGGCGAAGCGGTTCCACGACGACCAGGCCGACTCGTCGGTGTCGATGAGAACTGTAAGCTGCTGCGCTGCAACGGGTTCAGCCGAGCTAATGCCGGGCAGTACCGCGAACAGTGGCTCGGCGCGCATCAGATATGTCGCGAGTCCGCGCTCACTTGCCTGCTGGGCGGTCACCCAGGTCAGCGCGACATCCAAGGCGCCCTCGGCAACGCGATCGGCCTGCACGTGCGACGGCAGCACCCACTCGTCGAGTCGCAACGATATGGCTGCCCCCAGTACCGCGGTGAGGTCGTCCGGCAGCCAGCTGACGTAGCCCAGCCGCACCGGAACGCTGTCGGCGGCCGCCCGTTGCACCCGGCGCCTGGCGTCATCGGCCAGGGCCAGCATCCTGCGGGCATCCGGCAACAGGGCGCGTCCGGCCTCGCTCAACCGGACGCTGCGCCGGTCGCGCACGAACAGCTCGGCTCCAATCTCTCGCTCCAGCGTGATGATCTGTTGCGACAGAGCCGGTCCCGAGATGTGGATACGTTTGGCTGCACGTCCGAAGTGCAACTCTTCGGCAACTGCCACGAAGTAGCGCAACTGCCGCAGCTCCATGAGATGAGCTTAAGCGGGCTTGACCTGCGGTAGAAAGCGGAACTTAGCAGTGATCACAACCCAGTCGTGGACGCGCAAGCGCGCCGGCACTTGGCTGGACTCAGTGACTGTGATCGCGTGAGGAGAACACCGTGCGCCTTGCCCCATTGCCGCCCGCCAGTTTGACCGACGCACAGCAGCTGCTGTACGCCGACATGCGAGCCGCGATCGACAGCGACTTCGGCGAGCTCATCGCCCATCGCGACGAGGGGGCGCTGATCGGCCCGTTCAACGGCTGGCTGCACTATCCCCAATTCGGCTCGCCGGCTTGGGCATTCAACAGATCCCTGTGGGAGTACGGCCGGCTGCCGGGCCGGGTCCATCAACTGGTCATCCTGGTCACCGTAGCGAAGTTCAAGGCTCGCTATGCGATCTACGGGCATGAGTACTTCGCCGAGCGCGCCGGGCTGCCCGAGGACAAGATCGCTACCATCGCCGCCGGCGAACGTCCCGTCGATCTGACCGACGACGAACGTGTCGCCTACGACATGGCCGCCGCTCTCACCCGCGGCGGCACCCTGCCCGAGACCGCTTATCGCGCCGCGGTCAGATGCTTTGGTGAGCACGGGGCCGCCGAGATCGTATTTCTGGTGGGCTGTTTCTCGATGGTCGCCGTGACGCTCAACGCGTTCGACGCCGGAGTCCCGGGCCGAGACGAAACGGCCTGAGCTAGCGCGCGGCGCGGCGCTCCTCGAGGTCCACGACCGGCGGATTTTGCTGGGCTTCGCTGATCGCCGCGGTTTCCGCGGTGAGCTTGTTGCCGATGACCTGGATCTGTCGCGCGCTCAGCGGAGACAGCGGGTGCACGGCGAGCATCATGGCGACGTGGCCGCGGCGGTCGAAAACCGGTGCGGCGATGGTCACGACGGGCTGTTTGCGGCGACCGGGGTTGTCGTCGGACAGGAAGCCGATCGTGGTGAACTCGACAAGCAGCTGATCGAGGATGTGGCGCACCGGGGTCGGCATCTCGTTACTGTCCAGCGTGCCGACCACCTGGACGGCCTGCGCCAACGCGGGTGTTGTCCAGTCGACGTCGAACCCGCGCTCGCGGGCGTGCGCCAAGACGTGTTCCAGGCGCTGGACGCGATCGGCATTGCTGCCCGCGCCGCGGCGGATCCACGCGCGCTGTTCCTCGTCGGTGTCCCAGGCGGCGAATGCGACGCCGAACGGCGGCGCGTATGGGATGCGGTCGCCTGGTATTCCCGCGGGCTGGGTGGCGGGATCACCCTCAAAAGCCGTGACTACCAACGAGTCACCGAACCGCTCGACCACCGAGCCGGCATAGCCGACCTCACGGGACAGTCGCAGCGCCGCCGAACGCGCGGCGTGCGCGAGCGGCCGAGCGGTATCCATTCGGGCACCCACGACGGCGAGCGCCGGGCCAAGCGAGAAGGTCTTGGCCACGGGGTCGCGGCTCGCCCAGCCGCGATCGCACAGTGTCTTGAGGATCGCGTGCACCGTGCCCTGCGTCAGACCGAGTTCACGCACGATGTCGGAGAAGCGCATCCGCGTGTTTGCCGACCGCGCCAGTAACTCGACAACGTCGAGTACCCGCGCGGTCGGCGCCGAGGTGGATCCACGAATGGCTTGACTCCTTTGTGACCGGATTCCTACAATTATAGCGAACATTCGACAGATTAACTCGATTATTCGAGAAACCGGGTGCACGCTTTGCGCGCTGTGGTTTTGAGAGGCGGTCGGCTGACGGAGACCCGAATTGAGGCAGACGTGACCGAACGAGAAGACCGTCAGGATATCTGCGATCTATTGGTGCGCTACGCCACCGGGATCGATCGCCGCGACTGGCCGCTGTTTCGCACCGTGTTCACCGACGACTGCGAGCTCGACTATGGCGAGATCGGCACCTGGCACGGCGTGGACGAAGTGACCGAGTTCATGGACACCACGCACGCCCTTGCGGGCCACACCCTGCATCGCTTGTCCAATCAGGCCGTCACACTCGATGGTGATAAGGCATCGGCCCGCACTTACGTCGATGCGGTAATCATGTTCGGCGACAACCAATCCGGCGTCAACGCGTGGGGTTACTACGACGACGAGATCGTCCGCACCACCGACGGCTGGCGCATTGCGCGACGCCGCTTCACGCAGGTTCGCATCGCGACGTTCGGCCCGTAGGGAGCGCTGATGACATTCGCCTCGAAGTACGGCCCGTGGGCGCTGGTCGCCGGTGCCTCCGACGGCGTGGGTGCGGCATTCGCCGCAGGACTGGCCGAACGCGGCGTCAACGTCGTACTCCTTGCCCGCCGCCAAACGGTGCTCGATCAGGTTGCCGCCGAGATCGAATCCGAAACCGATGCGCAAACCCGCACTCTCGCAGTCGATCTCGCCGAGCCGGACGCGGCCGCCAAAGTGGCCGAAGCCACCAGCGACCTGGAGATCGGTTTCTTGGTGTACTGCGCCGGTGCGGATCCCAATTACCAACCGTTCCTTGACAATCCGATCGGTGCCGCCGAGCTGATGGTCTACCGAAACTGCATGGTGCCGATGCAGCTGTGCCATCATTTCGCCCCGGCGATGGTCAAGCGGGGCAGCGGCGGCATCGTCATCTTCGGGTCCGGCGCGGGATTGGCCGGCGGACCCAACATGGTCGCCTACGGCGCGACGAAGGCGTTCGACATGGTTTTCGCCGAAGCGCTCTGGGCCGAGTTGCACGACAAGGGCGTCGACGTCCTGGGCCTCATTCTGGGCAAGACCAACACTCCCGCGTTGCGAGAACTCGAATACCGCCGCGGCAACATCGGTTCGCCTGACGAGGTGCCCGAGGGTGCCGCCTCGGTCGAGGACATCATCGCGGAGGCTTTCGCCAACCTGGGTAACGGCCCGACCTTGCTGGCAGGTGACGTCATGAAGGCCGCCGCACAATTGATGGCGTCCTTGACCCGCAAGCAGGCCGTCGAAATGTTCACCGCCGCCGCGGCAGCGGCGATGGGGCCGAATCGCTAACCACCCACGGGTTTGACCCAGGTAATCAGCACGCGACCGTAGAGCAGCCGGCGAACCGTTGCCCCGGGCAGCGCCGTGCCGGCGTCGGCTCGAAGCCGCCGCAGCGTTGCCGCCGGCGGCCATTTGATCGGCGCGGTGTGCTCCCACTTGCCCTTGACGCGATTCACCAACGCGCACGCCACCCAAGACGTCACGTGCCACATGCCGTTTCGCGGCGACGGCCGGACGAACGCGACCACGCCCAGCGTGCCACCGGGGCGTAGGAGGCCGGCGAGCCGTTGCAGCGCCGGACCGGTGTCACCGAGGTGATGTAGCGCGGCGTTGGACACCACCGCATCGAAGCCGGGCAGGTCCGCCGTCATCACGTCGCCGTGCATCCATCGGACCGGCGCCGTGGCGAACCGAGCCTGGGCGCGGCGCAGCACGGGAGCGTCGACATCCAAGGCGGTGACCTCAGGGAATCGGCGGGCCAGCCGCGCGGCGAGGAAGCCGTCGCCACATCCGACGTCGAGCACCCGCCGCGCGTCACGCGGAACCCCGGACTCCAGCAATGCGTCGTAGTGGATGTTGATGTTCCACGGCTGCCGTACCGACCCACCAGACACTCCCCCGAACCTAGCCCACCGCCCCGGGAGTTCCCGCAAGAGCACTAGATCGGTTTGCCACAATCTGAAGTTAGTTGAGCCTAACAATTTAGATTGATGCCTCTAGCCAGCAAATATAGGCAGGCGATCGGCATCGATTGGCGCCCTCACAACGTTGCTGGATAAGGGTATCCAGGGTAGCTTTGGCGGGCAGGTCAAGCCATGGCCGCGAGCCAGATAGCGATGAAGCCCGAGCGAAGGACGACGATGCTCGCCACTGACAGGCCCGCCGGCTCGATTCCGACGGCGGCGGCACGCTCGCCGCGGCGAACGCTCTGGCGTTCGGCGTTGATCACCGCCATCTTCATTGCTCCCGCGGTCGTGATCCGGATCGTCGGCCTGCATCCGGATCCGGTTGTCGCCCTGCTGATCTTCGGTGCCGCGGTGGTCTCGGCCAGTTTCCTGCTGGCGTGGGCCGCCGAGGCCGCTCAGATCGACGTCTCCGGCGGGCTGGCGATCGCGGTGCTCGCTCTGGTCGCGGTGCTGCCCGAATACGCGGTCGACCTCTACTACGCGTTTGTGTCCGGTCACAACCCGGAATACACGCAATACGCGGCGGCCAATATGACCGGATCCAATCGGCTGTTGATGGGCCTGGGGTGGCCGGTCGTGGTGCTGGTCAGCGTCGTCGCGGCGCGCCGGGCGGGTGGCATCGGCAAGAGCACTGGCTTGACGCTGGAGCCCGCCAATCGCGTCGAACTCGGGTTCCTGCTGATCGCCGGACTGGCCGCGTTCGCGATCCCCGTCGGCGGCGAGATCCATCTCGCGATGGGGCTGGCCCTGCTCGCCTGGTTCGGCTTCTACCTGTACAAGGTCAGCCACGGCGACGTCGAAGAGCCCGACCTGGTCGGTACCGCCGCCGCTCTCGGTGAGCTCTCGGACCGGGCCCGCCGCGTCATCGTCGTCAGCCTGTTCGCAGTGTCCGGGGCCGTGATCCTGCTGTGCGCCAAGCCCTTTGCCGACAATCTGGTCTCGGCCGGCACCGAGCTGGGCATCGACCGATTCCTGCTGGTGCAGTGGCTCGCTCCGTTGGCCTCCGAGGCGCCCGAATTCATCATCGCGACGATCTTCGCCAGCCGCGGCAAGGGCACCGCGGCCATCGCCACGCTGATCTCGTCCAAGGTCAACCAGTGGACGCTGCTGATCGGATCGCTGCCGGTGGCCCACCTGCTGGGCGGCGGCGGCTTCTCCCTGGAGCTCGACGCCCGCCAGATCGAGGAAGTCTTGCTGACCGCCAGCCAGACGTTGATGGGTGTCGCGGTGATCCTGGCGCTGCGCTTCCGCCGTGCTGCCGCCTGGACGCTGCTGGGGTTGTTCGTCGTCCAGTTCCCGCTCACCTCCACCCCGCAGCGCCTGGTGCTCTGCGGTGTCTACGCCGCGATCGCGATCGGCGGACTGGTCGTCAACCGCCGCTACCTGACGGCCACGCTGAAGGCGCCTTTTCTCGGAACGGCCGTCCGGCACTCCGGTCATCCGCACCACCTGGCAGAGGAAGCGGCGCTCCCAACCTAGGACCCGACCACGGCTCGACGGGCTGCGTATAACGTCGCAGTATGAATCGAGTCTCGGTGATCACGGGTGGCGCAGGCGGCATGGGTCTGGCCACGGCAAAAATGGTCGGCGCCGACCACACGCTGGTCCTCTGCGATGTCAGGCAGGACCGGCTCGATGACGCGGCCGCCACCCTCCAAGACCTCGGGGTCACCGTTACCGCGATCATTTGCGACGTGACAGATCGGGATGCCGTCACCGAACTGCTCGACACCGCAAACGGCCTCGGCACCCTCTCCTCCGTGATCCATACCGCGGGCGTGAGCCCGAGCATGGGCTCCGCCGAATACGTGATGCGCACCAACGCAATCGGCACCGTCAACGTCAACGAGACTTTCTATGCCACAGCAGACGAAGGGGCTGCGATCGTCAATGTGGCATCGATGGCGGCCCACATGCTGCCCGCTGAAATGATTCCGACGGCCCAGTTCTCGTCGGCGCTCGAGGACGGCGGCGCCTTCTGGGACGCGATGATGGCGGCGTGCGACCCCATACCCGAGGAAGCTCGATCCGGCTACGCGTACGCGTTGAGCAAGAGTTTCGTGAAGTGGTACAGCCAGTCTCAGGCGGAGCGTTTCAACGCGCGCGGATTGCGCATCGTCTCGGTCTCCCCGGGCTCCATCGACACCGAGATGGGCCGGCTCGAGGAACAGGCCGGGGCCGGGGCGATGGTGGCCAACGCCGCCGTCCCGCGGTGGGGCAAGCCGGAGGAGATGGCCGAGCTACTCGCCTTCTGCGCCAGTGCCAAGGCGGGCTACCTGACCGGCACCGACATCCTCAACGACGGCGGGGTGATCGCCTCGATGACCGAGCGGGCCCGGGTGAGCGCCGGGAGCTAGACCAGGTAGTAGAAATTCGTGCGTTCTGGCGCGGTCGGGGACGGTTCCTTCAGTTTCCAGTCGGCCAGCATGCCGTGCGCGTAGCGCACCGCCTTGAGCGTCGCGGAGAAATCCTCGTCCTCTTCGGGGAAGACATGCTCTGCGGTGAACCAGTTCCGGAATCCCACGTTGTTCAGCACCGCGAGCGTGTCGGGACGCACCCCGGCCAGGAGCACGGTGACACCGCGTGCGGTCTCTTCCCTGAGGAAGTGCTCGATGCGCTCGATGCACACGACGTCCGGGTGGCGCACCCGTTTGAGGCGCAACACCGCGAACTTGATGTCGTCGTCGGCGATCCGTTTGCTGATCTCGGACAGGTAGCGATCCAATTCCGGTGCGGCGCCGAAGAACAACTCGCCTTCCATGTCGTAGATCACCACGAACTCGTCCGCAGGCTCGCCCGAAAGTCGCTCGCGGACCACCCGTTCAGCTGTGACGATGAGTTCCCGCGCTTTCAGCTTGGCAGCGCGCGGTACAAACAGCAGGATCGACAGCACCACACCGAGCAACACTGATTTGTCCAGATCGATGGCCACGCCGGTGAAGGCGGTGACGATCACCAATCCCGCGTCGTAGCGGGACGCCTTGACGGTGTAGACCAGGCGCTTGAAGTCGACCAGCCGCACGGCCGTCACCAGCAGCAGGCCCGCCAGTGCGGGCTGTGGCACGTAACGCAAAAGCGGGGCGAACAACAGCAGCGCACCGGCAACCGTTGCGGCCGAGACGATTCCGGAGAAGCGCGTCTTGGCCCCGGACTGGAAGTTGATCGCCGACCGCGACAGCGAACCCGAACCGGGCAGGCTCTGGAAGAAACCGCCGGCAAGGTTGGCCAGACCTTCGGCCATGATCTGCCGGTTGTAATCGATCTTCTGCTGAGTTTGGTATGCAATGGCTTTGGCGATGGACAAAGCCTCGATGATGCCGACGAACGCAATCGCCAGTGCTCCGGTCGACAGGTGCGGCAACCACTCGGTGTGCACTTCGGGGACGTGCGCGGTGGGCAGGCTCCGTGGGATCTTGGCGGCCACCGACACCGCGGTATGGCCGCCGGCCCCGGGAATCGACCATCCCGCGAGGTAGGCGATCACAGAAGTGATGATCAGCACCGCAAGCATGTCGATCTGCGGCCAACGGTAACGCTGCACCAGGCTGCGTAGCACAACAGCCAACACCACTGCGGCCGTGCTCAGTACCACGGCGCGGTAGTTGACGTGATCGCCACGCGACAGGGTGAGCCAGACCCGGTGCAAGACCTGCATGTGCCCGTTGCCCTTGTCGCGCACGCCCAGCGCGTTGCCCAGTTGTCCCACGGCCAGCAGAAACGCCGCGGCCGCCATGAAGCCGATGATGACCGACTCGGAAATGTAGCGGGTCAGGTTGCCGAGCTTGAACAAGCTGATCACGATCTGAAAAGCGCCCACCAGCACAGCAAGCAGGAACAGGCCTTCGAACAGCTCGGTGCTGTTCTCCGAATCGATGAACGCGAGTGCCGTGAAGACCAACAGCGATATGGCACTGGTCGGCCCGTTGATCAGATGCGAGGACGATCCGAAGATCGAGGCGACGATCGTGACGACGATGGCCGAGTACACGCCGAACCTGGGATCGACCCCGGCAATCAGCGCATACGCCATCGCCTGGGGAAACGAGATGGCGGCCACGGTGAGGCCGGCAATGAGGTCATGCCTGCCTTTGACCGTGTCGTAATTCAGCGCGAAACCCATCGTGTCTTTCCGCTAGGTTCCCGACGCTGCGGCGGGCGGCGCCGAGATCGTGTCGAGGATTCCGTTGGTTCCGAAGAACTGCTCGCGCGCGTCGCTCCAGTCCTTGGCGATCTCGCCGATTCCGAAGAGCGCGAGCGGAGGCAGCCGGCCGGCGTGCTTGGCGAGGATTTCCGGCTTGAACGGCCGATAGCCGAATTGCGCCGCTTGCTCTTGTGCGGCATCGGTGAACAAGTACTCCAGATAAGCCTTGGCATAGGTCGCGGTCTTGGGTTCGGCGAGGTTCGCGTCGACCCACGCCACCGCCGGCTCGGCCAGAATGCTGACCGGTGGGTAAACGAGCTCGAGATCGTCGGAATTGGCCGCGACCTCGCGCAGCGCCTCGTTCTCCCAAGTCAATTGGACGTCACCGATTTTGGCCAGGGTGAAACTGTCGGCCGCTCCGCGCGCTCCGCTGTCGGATACCGCCACGTGTGACAGCAGCGACTTCACGTAGGCCTTAGCCTGGGCCGGGGTGCCGCCGCGGGTGGTCACCGATCCCCAGGCCGCCAGAACGCTCAGCTGACCGTTGCCGGAGCTGCGCGGGTTCGGCGTCACCACCGATACCCCGGAATTGACCAGATCGGGCCAGTCATGAATGCCTCGCGGATTGCCCTTGCGTACAACGAAGACGACGGTCGAGGTGTAGGGCACCGAATTGTGCGGCAGCCGCTGTTGCCAGTCGGGCGCGATCAGCCCGTGTTTGCTCAACGTCTGGATGTCGCTGATCAACGCCAGCGACACCACGCTGGCCTTCTGACTACCATCGAGAACACTTCGCAATTGACGGCCCGAACCGCCGTGCGATTCTTTGATGTCCAAGGTGACACCGGTCTGCGCCCGATAGTGCGGGACGAACGCCCGGTCGATCGCGCCGTACAGCTCGCGGGTGGGGTCATAGGAGACGTTCAGGATCTGATTGGAGCCCGCATCGGGAACGTTGTTGACCACGAGTGCGACCGTCGCGAAAACGAGGGCCACCACACCGAGGACATTGAGCCTGCTAATACGGGGACGAAAACGCCCCAGCCGCGGACGCGCTTTCAACATTCAGGCGTCCCTTCACACTGATCACCAGCCAATGTGGTCTGGCATCCAACATTTTTACGATGCTAACGATCAGGCCACCCGGTGACATCGTTGAGAATCAGCCTGAGATTAAGTTTGCTGGGGCTTGACGACCCGGCATCTATCGCGGCCACGACCCCCTACGTAAGCTGAGCGCATGCGGGTGTTGCGAGACCGCTTGATCGAACTCGAAGTTCCGGGCGAAGATGTGGCCCGCGGCCGGGCGCTGCGCAAGACCGTCCCGCGACGCTCCCTCGCGCAGCTGACGCCCGCTTCGCGATCCGCGACGGAAATTCTCGTCGCCCAAAATGCCGGGCGGATAAGCGAACTCGTTCCGCTGCGGTTCGCCCGAATGCTCGCCGACCCGTTCGCCTTTTATCGCGGTTCGGCGGCGGTCATGGCGGCCGATCTGGCCGCGAGCCCGTCGACCGGGATCGAAATCATGTGCTGCGGCGATGCGCACATCTCCAACTTCGGCCTGTATGCCGCCCCGCATCGCTCGATCGTCTTCGACCTGAACGACTTCGACGAGGCCGCGGTCGCCCCGGCCGAGTGGGACGTCAAGCGCCTGATCACCAGCGCGGTCATCGGGGGACGTCACGCCGAATACTCCAGCAAGGCCATCCGGCGTTGTGTCGAGCAGGCGCTGGTGGGCTACCAACGCAGCCTGGAGTCGATGCTCGAGGAGATGGACGTCCTGCAGCGCTACTACCTACGCGTGGAACCCGAGCACTACACCGGGAAGACGTCCAAGGGCCTGCAGGCGGTGATCCAGCAGACGGTATCGCGGGCGCGTACCCGGACCTCAGCGCGAGTCTTCAAGCAAATCACCAAGATTGGGCCCGATGGGACACCGCGCCTGCGGGAGGCGCCACCCGTGCTGCAGCACGTTGACGAGGACGTCGAGGCCCCGCTGGTGGAGTCGATTCAGGAGTACCTGACCGCGGTGCCTGCCGACGTCGCGCTGTTGCTGTCGCATTTTCGGGTCACCGACGTCGCGCTGCGCGTGGTTGGTGTCGGCAGCGTCGGAACCCGTTGCTACTTGGTCATCCTGGTGGGCCCGAACGACACTCCACTGATCCTGCAGATCAAGGAGGCCACCCGTTCAGTGCTCGACGAATACGGCGGGTGGCCTCAGCCGGAGAGCCTGACCGCGGCGATCGGGGCCCGTGGCCAAGGGGTACGCGTCACCGATGGCCAGCTGATCCTGCAGGCCATGTCGGATGTGTTCCTCGGATCGACCCGCAAGGACGGCCGCGACTATTACGTCCGTCAGTTCCACGACATGAAGGGCACCATCGAGACCGAGGGCATGTCGCCGTCCACCTTCACGCACTACGTGACCGCGTGCGCGGTGCTGTTGGCGCGGGCACACGCGCAGAGCGCGAATGCTTCGATCCTGCGCGGCTATGTCGGCACCAGCGATGCGGTGCACGAAGCGGTTACCGAATGGTCCTACGCCTACGCCGATAAGTCCCTCGACGACTTTCATCAACTGCGCGCCGCGGCCGCGGCCGGCGAGATCGAGGTTGCCGAGGATCCCGCGCGATAGCGAGGTTCTGGTGCGGCTGCCTGACCTAGCCGCCGGTGAATTGATCGGCGGCGTAATCGATTTCGGCACTGGATAGCCGCCGCCGAGCAACGCCGGTGCGGTGCAGCCAGTCGCGGGTTCGCAGCCTGTAGGTCCGGCGCGCGTATTCCAGTTCGGTGTAGGGCCATTGCGTGACAATCCGGCCGGTAGGTGACCGAAAGTAGCTGTCGCACTGAGTCCAGATGGTGCGCTCCAAGTCGGCTGAAAGCCGGTCGTTGTACCGTTTTTCGGCCTCGGGACGAACCTCGAGATAGCCGCCATGCCGCGCCAGCCGGGTGACCGCGCTGGCCACCAGTCGGGCGCCGGCCTCGAGGATGTAGACGATCGAGTTGCCGCCCTGATTGGTGTTGGGTCCGTACAGCATGAAGAAGTTCGGGAAGCCGGTGACTGCCACGCCCAGGTACGCGCTGGGGTCCTCGCCCCAACGTTCGTGCAGGCGCTGCCCGCCGGTTCCGACCACGTCAATGCCCGACAGGTAGTGCGACGTCTCGAATCCGGTGGCGAGCACGATCGCGTCGACGTCGACGACTCCGCCCGCCGTCGTGACGACGGACGTCTCGGTGATCCGGTCGATCGGGTCGGTGACGAGTGTGACGTTGTCTTGCTGCAGCGCCCGGTAGTAGTCGTCACCGAGCAACACGCGCTTACAGCGGAACGGATAGTCCGGCGTCAGCGCGCGCCGCAGTTGTTCGTCGGCGACGGTGCGCTCCAGGAACGAGGTGGCGATCTGGGTGCGCGCGGCGACCACCGGGTCGTCGGCGAAGGTCGCGGTGTTGTCGTGCTGGAACTTCCAGATCTTCCAGCGGGTGCGCGGCACCGCGAATGGGTTGCGCCGGAACTCCGCCAATTCAGTCGCGCTGTATGGCCGGTCGTCTTTGGGAACCATCCACGGCGGAGTGCGCTGAAAGACCTTCACGTGTGCGGCAGCCTTCGCCAGTTCGGGAACGAGCTGTATCCCGCTGGCACCGGTGCCGATCACCGCCACCTTCTTGCCCGCCACCGCGAAGTCATGATCCCACTGCGCGGTGTGCATGACGAAGCCACGAAAGTCGTTGAGGCCCCTTATATCCGGCAGCTTCAACGAGCCGAACAATCCGACGGCGCAGACCACCACGTCGGCGGTCAGCGTGCTGGGACGGCCACCGCGTTCCAGCCGGCACTGCCAGCTCCAGGTATCCGGATTCCATTCCACCGAGCGCACCCTGGTCTCGAGCCGCAGGTGACGGCGCAGGTCGAACTCGTCGGCCACCGACTCCAGGTAGGCGAGAATCTCGGGCTGCCGGGCGTAGGTCCGGCTCCAGGATTTGTTGGGCGCGAACGAGAACGAGTAGAGGTGGCTTTGGATATCGCAGGCGGCACCGGGATAGGTGTTGCGGCGCCAGGTGCCCCCGACGCCGTCGCCGGCCTCGATGATCACCAGGTCGTCGATGCCGGCCCGGCGCAGCGCCACCGCCGCTCCCAGCCCGCCGAATCCCGCGCCGATGATCGCCACCCTGGGTGAGGGTCGCCGCCGGGCCGCCGCGCGGACCCGGCCGAGCAGGTACTTCACGGGCCGGCTCGGCGAATGTCGAACCCGGTCAGATCGCCCTGTGCCCGCCAGGCCGCCAGGATGTCGGCGTATTCCGTTGGCGTGCCGAAAAAGAAGCTGCCCTGCCGGGTCTTGGCGTCCGCCTTGCCCTCGCGGTTGTAGTAACCGGGCGTGCACGTGCTGGCGCGCTCGGCGGTCGCGGTCGAGCGCGCGACCACCGTGTCGACCCACGCGGCTTCGGCGGCGGGCGACGCCTCGATCTCGGTGGCACGGTGCTCAAGAGCCCACGCGATGATCCAGGCGGCGTGGGTGGCCTGCACGTCAAGCAGGTATGGGAAATTCACCGTCAATCCCGCCTGCGAGATGCTTTCGATGAAGCAGTTCGGAAAGCCGTTGGCGCACAATCCCTGAAAAGTGCGCACGCCGTCACGCCATCGCTCGGTCAGGCTCACGCCGTCCCGCCCGATCAGCTCGAAGCCGGTGCGCCGGCTGTAATCGGTGCCGACTTCGAAACCCGTGGCGAAGATCAGGCAGTCCAACTCGTAGGCCACGCCGTCGACGACAACGCCGGACTCGGTGATTTGCTCCACCCCGAGACCGCGAGTGTCGACCAGCGTCACGTTGTCCCGGTTGAAGGTTTGCAGGTAGTCGTCGTGGAAGCAGGGGCGCTTGCAGAAATAGCCGTACCAAGGTTTGAGCGCCTCGGCGGTGGCGCGGTCGGCAACGATCCCGTCGACCCGGGCGCGGATTTCCTCCATCTTGGCGAAGTCCGCGAGCTCGATATCGCGGCCACGTTGCTCCGGGTCCACCGACCCGTCTCCGTCGTGGCGCATCACCGGCAGCTTACGGGTGATGCTCGTCCAGGCATCGGCGACAAGGTCCTCGGGCGCCTGTCCGCCCGCGGTCAGGATCTGAAAGTTCTGGATGCGCCGGCGCTGCCAGCCCGGCTGTAATGTGCTGACCCACTGCGGATCCGTGGCCGCATTGGCGCGCACATCGATCGACGAGGGTGTGCGCTGGAAGACGTAGAGGTGCTGCGCGGCGGCACCCAGATGAGGCACGCACTGGACCGCGGTCGCGCCGGTGCCGATGATGCCGACGCGCCGGGCGGCCAGATTCTCCAGCTTCTCGCCGGTGTAGCCGTAATCCCAGCGGCTGGTGTGGAATGTGTGGCCGCGAAACGTTCCGAGCCCGGGAATGCCGGGCAGTTTGGGTTTGGCTTGGTAACCGTTGGCCATCGTGACGAACTTGGCCCGCATCTCGTCGCCTCGGTTGGTGCGAATGATCCAGCGGGATTCACTTGACTCCCAACGTATCTCCTGGACTTCGGTGCGCAGGCACGCGTCGCGGTAGAGGTCGTATTCTCTTGCGATGCGCTGACAGTGCGCAAAGATCTCGGCACCCTTGGCGTATTTCTCCACCGGGATGTAGCCGAGTTCCTCCAGCAGCGGGATGTAGACGTAGGACTCGACATCGCAGGCGATCCCCGGATACCGATTCCAGTACCAGGTGCCGCCGACGTCGGCCGCCCGGTCGATCAGCCGGACACTTTTCACGCCGAGTTCGCGCAGCCGCACCCCAGTCAGCAGCCCGCCGAAGCCGGCTCCCACGATCGCCACATCGACCTCATCGGTGCGCGGCTCACGGGTGAATTCCCCGTCTACCCAGGGATCTTCGGCGAAGTGAGCGAAGTCGCCGGCGATCTCCACGTACTGGTCGATCCCGTCGGGACGCAACCGGCGCGCGCGTTCCTCGGCATACTTGCGCCGCAGCGCATCGACGTCGAACGCGCACCCAACAGTTTCGGTCAAGTCCCGACTCCGCTCTTCGTGCGTCGACTCTATAATCAATCGCTTGATCGTATCAAGGACTCGTCGGTGGCTCCTCAAACAAAGCGCCCCTGACCAGTACTTTCGCCGAGCTCAACGCGGCGTGGTAGTCCTGCGGCGCAAGCGTGGCCGCCAGCTCCGTCAGGCCATAGACCAGCGCGTAGATCGCCGCGACCACCGCCCGCGAATCCGGATGACCACCCAGCTCGCCACCCTGACGGGCGTCCTCGACGACGCCCTCGATGATCTCGCGAAACGCCTCGAACCCCGGGTTTTTCGGCGTCCCGCGGGCCTTCGGCCGCCGCGGCGCCGCAACGGTTTCGGCCCGGATCGCGAATTCGAACGCGGCCAGGTCCGGATACTCACGCATCAATTGACCGGATTCTTCGAGCACCGCTTCGATCCGGTCGACGATGTTGCCCGGTCCTTCCGCAGCCCGGCGCAGCCGGGGCATGGCCGTATCGGTTCTGGCCGCTACGGCTGCCTTGATCAGTTCGGACTTGTTCGGAAAGTAGTTGTACAGGCTGGCGCTGGTCATGTCGGCCATCCGGGCGATCTCGCGGATCGTCGCCTTGGCGTAGCCAGCCCGCGCCACGCATTTCATCGTCGCGACGATGATGCGGCGGCGGGTCTCTTCGCCGCTGGCGCCAACAGGGCGACCCAGCTGTGTCCTCGCTCGCATGGTTGCCCACCCTTCGACCGCGGGCGCAGTTCAACGTCGAATATATTTGACCGACCGATGAATCCGGAGGTGAGCGGCCGTGAACCTCGCGTTGGGGGAGTTCTCACGCGCTATCGACTTGGCCGGCGTATTCGTCAACGCTGTGCTCGGTGGCGTCGTGGCGCGCGAATTCCGCATGGACCCTGTGGGATTCGTTGCACTCGCGATTCTGTCCGGACTCGGTGGCGGTCTGATCAGAGACACCCTGTTGCAGCACGGGCCGCCGGTGGCATTGACGGACACCCTTTACGTCGTGGTTGCGCTGGCGGGAGCGGCCGTCGCTTTTTTGATACCGCTGCGAGCGCGGGTCTGGTCGCTGACCTATCCGGTCGTCGATGCGCTGGCATTGGGCACTTGGGCGGTGGCGGGCGCGGAGAAGACTTTGGCGGCCGGATTGTCTTGGCTCCCAGCCATTTTACTCGGCACCATCAGTGCTGTCGGCGGTGGGGCGCTGCGAGACCTAGCGGTAAATCGCACTCCGGCCATCTTCGGCGGTAATACGCTTTACGCGACACCCGCGGTGGCCGCCAGTGGCACCGTGGTGCTGCTATCCCGTTACGGTCAGGCGCCGCTGGGGGAATTGGCGGGAATCGTCGTCGGTTCGGGCCTGTGTCTACTGGCCCGGTGGCGGGGCTGGCGACTTTCAGAGAGTTTGACCACCGACTACTACTTAACACGGCGGAAGCGGGCGTGGCGCATCCGGATCGGCAGACGAGCTCCCCGCCCCGACGACCAGTGACTCAGCTCGGGCGTCCGGTGGGCGCGGACAGCGAGGAGACGCGCCGCCGGATCGTCTCCGCCGCAATGCGCTGCGTCGCCGAAGTCGGCTACTCGCAGGCGACCATTCGCCAGATCGCCCGGGCCGCCGAGATGACCAGCGGCAGCCTGTATCACTACTTTCCGAACAAGTCCGAACTGCTCACCGCGACCGGCGAGGAGATCGAAGCCATCGTCGCGCCTCGGCTGCAGGCGGCCGCCGCGCGGCATGAGAACGTCCTCGACCGGCTCGACGCGGTGCTTGACGAGTCGACGGCCCTGGTCCGCGACTATCCCTACCTGACCGGGTTTTTGCGAGCACTGCGCGCTGCGGGCACAACGAGATCGCCGGGATCCAAGGCGTTGCACGACGTCGTGTTCGAGATCGTCGACGACGCCGCGCAACGCGGGACACTGTCCGGCGATACCGAAACCCGGTCGACGGTCGAAGCGATCTGCGCGCTGACCCGGGGGCTCTGCGAGCAGGCGGACAGCTTGGCGCCGCAGACCTATTATGCCGCGCTCGTTTCAGCCAAAAGCCTCATCCGGGGAACGCTGTTCACGCAACGCGTCGCCGAGCGACCATAGCGCCACCCCGATCAGCACCAAGTCCTTCAGCAGAAACTGGCCCGGCAGTGCCGACAGCACGGGCAGACCGGCGGCATGCGTCGAGACCACGCCGGGGGTGGTGAACAGAAAGCTCAAGGTTCCCAGGAACAGCACCACCGCTAGGGCACTTCCGATCGCAGACACCCGCGGCCATACCGGACGCAACGCAATAAGAAGGGCGGCAACGATTTCCATCGTCCCTAGCCCGCGGGCGACGGTCGTGACGCTGAATACTTCGTAGACCCAACTCATCAGCGGGTTGTGTTCGATCAGCACCCGGGATTCCATCTTCACGTACTTGCCGAACCCGATCCAGGCCAAGACGATGACCAGCCCGTAGCGACTGATCAGGTGGCCCATGCGAATCAGTGATTCCGGGAGGTGATGCGTAGCTGCGATGGGGGCGGCGCTGCGGGTCATCGATTTGCATCCTTCGGTGGGCGGGCTGGTCTTCCGAAGGGACCACGATTCAGGCCGCGATGACGTTCACGACTTCCCGGCGTAGCGGTCGCGCAGCTTGGCCAACGTCGCTTCGATGCCGGAGGCGTTGCCCTTCACAAACCCCATCCGCTCGTAGTACTTAAGGCTGTTCTTGATTGGACCCGCGTCGCGATAGTCGAAGGTCTCGGTGACCCTGGTCAGGGTTGGCGAGAGCGCTTCGAATTCCCAACGCCAGCTGTGGCCCACCGGGTGTCGCCATTCGACGACTTCGTTCGGCTTGAGCGTGGTCATCGTGCTGGTAATGCGGTAGGGCACCCCGAACATCTTCATCTTGGTCGAAAACCTGGACCCGACAACCATTTCGGACGGCGTGGAGATGTTGTCGCAAACCGTGCCCGACCCGTCGAGCTCGCAATGGCGCCTGGGATCGGCCGCAAAGGCGTACAACTCCGAGGCCGGGGCGGCCACTTCGACCGATCGGCTCACTTGTCGGGGTCCTGCGTCGACAACGGTGACAGTCATGATGTCTCCTTTCGCCTAGCCGGAAGCCTAAACCCGCCTGATCTCGCGGTTGCGGGATGTTGGGGGTCACACAGTGAACGGGCTTCGCGGGTGAGAGATCGATGCCGATCCGCCCACCAGTCCGAGGTCCTCTACGAGGTGCCGGCTGGGCAAACTTGACGACCTCGCCGCGCTCACCGCCTCCTGCTCTTACGAGGAGGCCGAGTGCAGCGCCGGGCACGGGTGGTACATCGACGGCCGATCGCATTCACGGCAATGCTGCTTAACTCATCATCGCCGAAGTAATTCCCAGGTAGAGTCGCCGGCCATGGGCGTCCTGCGCTTCGTCTGGCAACGCGTGCTGGCGTTCGATCGGATCGGATCGCGCATCCCCCAGCTGATCCAGATTTGGCTCACCGAGTTCTTCTTCGCCATGCCGTTGACGTTCTTCATCGGCAAAGTCATCGACATCCGTGGGGCCTTCGGTGTGCCCGGAACGGGCGAACGGCTCGACGGGGTGTTCTGGGGCGCGCTGGCGGTTTCGGTGATCTTCGGATTCTTCTTCGTGCGTTCCCTCGTTAAGCCCCGCGTGGTGGAGGGCTCGTGGACTCCGACGGTGCACGCCGACATCGGGGGGATGACCGTCTACGGCGGCAACCGCGCGTGGACGGTGACCTACCCGTTCCTGACCAGTCACCCGTCGTACGCACTGTTGCTGTTGATCACCGCGCCGATCCCGGCGGTGATGCTGGCCGCGACCACCAATCAGGGTGACAGCACGTTCTATTGGCGGGTCTGCGGAATCGTCGGCCTGGTCATCCTCGGCTGCATGGCGCTGGCCCGCATTGTCGCGTGGTACGTCCTTCGCCTCGGGCGCAACCAACTCGATGCGCGGCTGGACGGCTTGCCGATCTCGCAACGCCGGCTCGGGTGGGAGATCGCGTGGAAACCGGTGCTGGTGCTGCTGGTGATGATGTACGCGATCGTCTGCATCCCGCTGGGCGCCATGTGGTTCAAAGAACAACGCACGATCGCTGCGCTGCCCGTCGTGACCGTCGCCGACGCCGACCACCCGGGACAGTACCGGCGGGTGAAAGGCACCGTGGCGTCCGAACCCGTCTACTGGGCGCCGCGAGGCACCGGCCGCGGCGGCAACAACTACGCCGGCGCCGGGGTGCTGGTCGCCCTGGCCTCTGGCGGCGAGGCGCTCCTGCTCGCCGAATCGCTCTCGGTGCCCGACTTCAAGGGCATGATGGCCGGCGTCCGTAACGGCCGGATCAGCGCGAGCGGCAAAGTGATCGACACCATCGCCGCGGATGAGCGCAAGTACTACGGCTTCGATCCGAGCGCCTTCCCCGCGCCGCCGCCGGACGGCCGGGTGCTGCTGCTGTTGTCGCAGCCGTGACGGCCGGACGCCCCGCCTCCGGCACACCCCGGCGACCAGGCAGAATCTCACGATGACACGGTCTTGACGCTGATACCCCTTAGGGGTATATACGTGAGGTATGGCTTGAATACCCCCGCAGGGTACAGGGAAGGAGCGTCATGACCACAAGCGCGGTCAGCAACCTGGAGCTGGACATCGCCGGGATGACGTGTGCCTCCTGCGCGGCCCGGCTGGAAAAGGCGCTGAACAAACTCGACGGCGTGACGGCGACCGTGAACTTCGCCCTGGAGCGGGCTTCGGTCACCGTCCCGGCCGGATACGACCCGCAGTCGCTGGTTGCCGAGGTCGAAAAGGCCGGCTACAGCGCCGTCATGCCGCAATCACATGCGGCGCCCGCCGGCGACGACCACGAGCTGGCTTCGCTGCGTAACCGCCTGATCGCCGCGATCGTGCTGGCCACCCCGGTGATCGCGATGGCGATGATCCCGGCGTGGGAGTTCCGCAACTGGCAGTGGGCATCGCTGGCCCTGGCCGCGCCGGTGGTGCTGTGGGCGGGTTGGCCGTTTCATGCCGCCGCCTGGACGAACCTCAGGCACGGCGCCGCGACGATGGACACCCTGGTGTCGATCGGGACCCTGTCGGCGTTCCTGTGGTCGGTGTATGCCCTGTTCTTCGGGACGGCCGGCCACCCGCACCTGCATCACGGGTTCTCGCTGACCGTCACGCCCAGCACCGGCGCCGGCAACATCTACCTCGAAGTGGCCGCGGGCGTGACGCTGTTCGTCCTCGCCGGTCGCTACTTCGAGACCCGCTCCAAGCGACGGGCCGGTGCCGCGCTGCGCGCGCTGCTGGAGCTCGGCGCCAAGGATGTCGCGGTGCTGCGTCCCGATTTTCTGCGCCCCGATGGTGCGGGCATCGAGATCCGCATCCCGGTCGAGCAGCTCAAGGTCGGCGACGAGTTCGTCGTGCGTCCCGGCGAGAAGATCGCGACCGACGGGGTCGTCGTCTCCGGATCGTCAGCCGTCGACGCCTCGATGCTGACCGGTGAGTCGGTGCCGATCGAGGTGGGCGAGGGCGACGTTGTCACCGGCGCCACCGTCAACGCCGGCGGGCGTCTCGTGGTGCGTGCCACCCGGGTCGGCGCAGACACCCTGCTGTCGCAGATGGCCAGGCTGGTCGAGGCCGCGCAATCGGGCAAGGCCAAGGTCCAGCGGCTCGCGGACCGCGTCTCCGGCGTCTTCGTGCCGATCGTCATCGCGATCGCCCTGGTCACGCTGGCGGCGTGGCTGGTCGCCGGATCCCCGCCCGCCGCGGCGTTCACGGCTGCGGTCGCGGTGCTGATCATCGCCTGCCCGTGCGCATTGGGCCTGGCCACGCCGACCGCACTGTTGGTCGGCACGGGTCGTGCGGCCCAACTCGGCGTGCTGATCAAGGGACCCGAGGTGCTGGAATCCACCCGCAAGGTCGACACGATCGTTCTCGACAAGACCGGCACCGTGACCACCGGCAAGATGACGCTCGTCGAGGTCATCACCGCGTCGGACACCGACCGAGCCACGCTGCTGCGCTACGCGGGAGCGCTGGAGGACGCCTCCGAACACCCGGTCGCCCAAGCGATCGCCAAGGCCGCCACCGCGGAACTGGGCTCGCTGCCGGCCGTCGAGGACTTCACGAACGTGCAAGGCAAAGGCGTGC
The DNA here is from genome assembly GCF_039023525.1 of Mycobacterium sp. 050272. Classification (NCBI taxonomy): domain Bacteria; kingdom Bacillati; phylum Actinomycetota; class Actinomycetes; order Mycobacteriales; family Mycobacteriaceae; genus Mycobacterium; species Mycobacterium sp. 050272. The sequence continues at coordinate 944,296 of NZ_JBCHKV010000001.1, forward strand.
AAGGCGTTGTCGACGGCCATGCCGTTGTGGTCGGCCGTGAGAGCCTGCTGGCCGATTGGTCCCAGTACCTCGACCCGGCCCTGTCGGAAACCAAACTTCGCGCCGAGAGCGAAGGCCAGACCGCCGTCGCCGTGGGCTGGGACGGCAGCGCCCGCGGGATCCTGGTGATCGCCGACACCGTCAAGCCCACCAGCGCCGAGGCCATCCGGCAGTTCAAGCAGCTGGGGCTGACACCGGTCCTGCTGACCGGTGACAACCAGATCGTGGCCGACCGCATCGCCGGAGAGCTGCGGATCGCGCACGTCATCGCCGAGGTGCTGCCCGCCGACAAGGTCGCCGTGGTGCAGCGTCTGCAGTCCGACGGCAAGGTCGTCGCGATGGTCGGCGACGGGGTCAACGATGCCGCGGCCCTGGCCACCGCCGACCTGGGCATCGCGATGGGCACCGGCACGGACGTGGCGATCGAGGCCGCCGACCTGACGCTGGTCCGCGGCGACCTGCGTGCCGCCGTCGACGCGATCCGGCTCTCCCGCAAGACACTGGCCACGATCAAGATGAACCTGTTCTGGGCCTTCGGCTACAACGTGGCCGCGATCCCGCTGGCCGCGCTGGGCCTGCTCAACCCGATGCTCGCGGGCGCCGCGATGGCCTTTTCCAGCGTCTTTGTCGTCGGCAACAGCCTGCGACTGCGCTCCTTCACGAGCTCGATCCGTTCGGGCGATATGGGATAGTTGGTCTGGCCTACCGGGTTCCATAGCTTTAAGGTCTGCACGTTTGCCCCAATTCCTCGGACAACTGTCGTTGCTGCACGGCTGGCTGCCCCTCGCGACGCAAGTACTCGCGCTGCTGGTGGCGCTGATCGTGATCGACTGGCGCAGGCCAAGCTGGCTTCGCCGCGCGCTGCCGGTGGCACTGGTCGTCGCGGCCGCGGTCGCCGCGCTGGCCTACTGGTACATCGCATCGCTCGGAGTGGCCGGCGACCCGGCGCCCAAGTCCCTGTGGCTGTGGATCGCGCTGAGCGGATTGACCGCCGCGGTGTTGGTGCTGGGCTGGAAGGGCGCCCGCTGGTGGCGACGCGGACTCGCGTTCCTGTCGGTCCCGCTGTGTGTGTTGTGCGCGGGCATGTCCTTGAACCTCTGGGTTGGCTATTTCCCCACCGTGCTCGCCGCGTGGAACCAGCTGACGTCCGAGCCGCTTCCCGATCAGATCGACCGGCTGCAGGTCACCGCGATGCAGGTCGCCGGAACCAAGCCGGCCAAGGGTGTCGTCGTGCCGGTCAACATCGACTCCAACGCATCCCACTTCCCGCACCGCCAGGAACTCGTCTACCTGCCTCCGGCGTGGTTCAACACCAACCCGCCGCCCCGGCTGCCGACGGTCATGATGCTCGGCTCGGCGTTCAATCTGCCGCGCGACTGGCTGGGGCCCGGCGGTGCCTTCACCGCCATCGACGGCTTCGCCGCCCGCCATCACGGTTTCGCCCCGGTCTTCGTGTTTCCCGACCCCACCGGGGCGTTCGACAACGACACCGAATGCGTCAACGGAAGTCGCGGCAACGCCGCCGATCACCTGACCAAAGATGTGGTGCCCTTCATGGTGTCGAACTTCGGCGTCAGCGCCGACCGGGCGAACTGGGGCGTCGCCGGGTGGTCGATGGGCGGTACCTGCGCCGTCACCCTCGCCGTCATGCATCCGGAATTGTTCAGCGCCTTCGTGGACATCGCCGGTGACTTCCGGCCCAACATCGGCAGCAAGGAACAAACCATCGCCGAGTTGTTCGGCGGCAACACGGCCGCCTGGGCCGACTATGACCCGCTCACCGTGATGACCCGGCACGGCCGCTACACCGGGCTGTCGGGATGGTTCGACATCCCCGCCCCGCCCGACGGACACGGCGTCGCGCACGGAGCCAACCCCGCCCTGGTGAGTACCGCCGCGGCCAATCCGGAGGGCCAGGACGCGGCCGCCCACGCGCTGTGCACGATCGCCGGGGCAAACGGCATCAACTGCGCGGTGGTGACCCAACCAGGCAAACACGACTGGCCATTCGCCGCCGAGGCGTTCGACGCATCGTTGCCCTGGCTGGCCTCGACGCTGGGCACCCCGAATGTCGAGCCGGTGCCGTTACCGCAGCGTGGCAGCGGGCAGCCGAACTGATCCGGTAGCGCGTCGTCACCGCCCCGTGACCTTCGCAGCTCTACGCCGTTTTTCCCCGAGAATTCACAGCTGACCCTCCCGTCCCGAAACGGACATCTTTAGGCTGGTAGTGGTACGGTTCGCTCCTGTGGATGCGGAGTTTGGCAGGACAGGGGATCGGTACGCCCGGTCGCCTCGTCGCCACAGCACCGCAAATGAATCGGAGATGAAGCGCCGCCGTTTCCTCGGCTCGCTCGCCGCAGCTACGGTCGCGGCCGTCGGTGCAGCACGGCTGATCGTCGATCCCCAACCGCGAACCTTTGCCCAGGTGCCCCTGGATTCGATGCCGACCCCGGGACCCGCGGCGCCATCGCCGGCAGGCTTGTTGCCACCTCCGCCGCTGAGTGCGCGGATCCCGCTACCAGGTGGCGGCGCACTGATGAAGCTCCCCGGCGACGGCGACCTGCTCGCGCTCACCCTCGATGATGGGGTGAACAGCGACGTGGTGCGCGCCTACACGCAGCTCGCCAAGGACACCGGCGCGCGAATGACGTTTTTCGTCAATGGGATCTACAACTCGTGGACCGACAACCTGGATCTGCTGCGACCGCTGGTGGAGTCCGGCCAGATCCAGCTTGGCAACCACACCTGGTCGCATCCGGACTTGACGACAGTCCCGCAGAGCAAGATCGAAGAAGAACTCAAGCGCAATGACGAGTTCTTGAAGAAGACCTACGGCGTCGGGGCCAAACCGTATTACCGGCCACCGTATGGCAAACACAACGCTGCCGTCGACGCCGTGGCGAACGAGCTCGGTTACACCGTGCCGACCCTGTGGTCAGGATCGTTGTCGGACTCCACCTTGATCACCGAGGAGTACATCCTCAAGATGATCGACGAGTACTTCGTCCCGCAGTCCATCGTGATCGGTCACCTCAACCACCTGCCTGTCACACATGTGTATCCGCAACTCATCGACACGATCCGTGATCGAAACTTGCGTACCGTCACGCTTAACGACGTGTTCTTGAGAACACCCTAGCGACAACACGATTGGCCGTGACCGTGCCCGATCCGCAGCGCCTTGGCGGGCTCGGCTGGGCGCGTCGTACCGGCGGCCGGCTGTCTGGAGCGCAGCGGCGCCGTCTGCTGCTCGCGACCGCGGTGGGCCAATGGACGAACGCGGTGGGCCGGGTCAAGCTGGCGCTAGGCCGAATTCCGGAGGCGGCCGCGCGCGTCGATCTGAACACAGTGCGGGTACCGGATTCCAGGTTCGCGCGCGAGGCCGAGCAGGCGTGCGCGGAATTGCCGCCGACGCTGCTGGGCCACTCCTACCGCACCTGGCTGTTCGGGCATGCCCTCGCGGCGGTCGACGGCTGCGAGCTCGATGATGAACTCTTCTACTGCGGCGCGCTGCTGCATGACCACGGCATCGTAAAGCCAACGCCGGAACGCGATTTCACACTCGGCAGCGCCGAACGCATGTTCGCCTGCGCACAGGCGGCAGGCGTGGACGACCGACGCGCGGACCTGCTGGCCGACGGCATCTGTGTGCATACGACACCGGGCATCACGGTCGACATCGACGGCGCAATGGGCTGCTATCTGCAGTGGGGAGCGATGGTGGACGGCGCCGGACTACGCATCTGGGACATCGCTGCGGGCAACGTTGCCGAAGTGCTGAGACGCTACCCACGAGGCGATTTCAAACGCGAACTCGTGGGCATGATGCGCGCCGAGGCAGCGGCGGTGCCACGCGGACGCTTTGGGCTCCTGGTCCGCTGCGGATTGCCGTTAGCGGTGCGGATGGCGCCGTTCGACTCCTGAGGTCACCGCGGGTGGGTGATCACCGGCCGATTGAGCTCGCCGACCACCGTGGCGACCCAACGCCCGACATGCTCGGGACTGCGCCAATCACCGGCCTTCTTTTTCGCCATCGCGCGGGCGGGGAAGCCCTTTGCGTCCGGTTCCAGCCGACCACCGAACGTCACATGCCCTCGGGCGCCCACCAATTCAGCCAACTTCGCGACCTGTGGAGTCGCCGGGATGTCGTGGTCCTGCGCCGAGCCGTCCAATGGTCCGCTACTCACCAACCAGACCGGCAGCTCGCGCAACTGTGCGGCGTAGCGCCGCACAAAGCGCCGGGCGTGGCGGTGCCACCTGTTGGCGTACAGTGCGCCGGCCACGATTACCGCGTCGACTCCGGGGAAACTCTTGACGTCCTTGGCCGGGATGACTACCGCGTCGCAACCCGCCTCGGTCAACGCTTCGCCAATCATTGCGACCAGCCCCGCTGTCCCGCCCCTCTTGGACCCGAAAGTTATGAGGACGCGCATCGTCTACCCCCATCTATCGCTGCCTCAGCGTTGGCTCTAATCGTGTTCAGGGTGGCGCGCATGATGTGCGCGACGAAGGGCCGGATCAGCCACCAGTACCGCAGGAAGTGCCGATGTGCAGCGGGATCGGTTGTGGCAGTTCGGCATTGGTAGCTGAGTAAGGTGTGGCTTTCCCCGTAGGGTGCCACCGAGAAGTTGGCCCCGATTTTCGCCCACCCGGGTTCGGCGAAGGTGGTGAAATCTGCCGGCGCGACGTCGCGCCATTCGATCACCGGCTGCCAGAATTTTCCGATCGCGCCGAACGTGAATTCGCGGTTCGGCCGTTCGCCCAGCACCAGCCAGCCGGGCAGTGTGTTCTCACCAATCACCAAGCGTGGTGGTGTCGGCGCGGCCCTACCCGACAGGCGGGCCGGTAGGCTCCGGATCCACATCGATGCCACCAGCAGTGGCGTGCGCACGGTGAGCAGGTCCAGGGTTCTCGCGGCCCGGTAAGTGGTCGCCGGGTCGGCGGCCACGACAACGTGCTCGTCGAGCATCGCATCGAAAGTCGGAACCGCCGATTCGATCAGCATGCGTTCGGCGCCCGTGGTTGACATGGTGCGATTGTCGATGCGGCCGGGGCGCGGGGCCTAGGGTCACTTGTCCTCTTCGCGAGGGACACCCGGCACCTGAGCCGCGGTGGACTCGGCGCGTTGCTTGATGCCCAACATCATCTTGCGGACCATTGCGAAGTGCAGCGGCTCCCCCACCGTGTAATCGATGACCGCACCGAATGCGCGAAGCAGCCCGGAGCCTCGCGGGGCCAGCGACCGCAACCATCCGGCGTCTCGCTCGCGAACCAGCAAGCGGGTGCGGTTGTCACTCATCGGCACGAGGACGAACGCCCAGGTTCCGATGACCAGAGCACGCTGGGGCTCGAGAACGGTCACGGCGCTGCCGATCCGCACCGATCCGATCGACCCGGTGTCGATCCGGTCGCCAACCCGCAGGTCCTGGAGTTCGGGGTGGATGCGGGTCGCGGAATGGCGCCCTTCGAGGTAATGCACGGTGCCTGCGAACACCCAGCGCTCTACCCAGTCGTAGCTGTAAAAGCCCGCTCGGTGATCACCGATTTGCACCAGCCACGGCCAGATCTGCGCCGGCGCAGCATTGATCGTCAAGGCCTTGGTGTGATGGCTCATGACGTCCCCGACGATGTCATCGCCAGGCAATCGGATCATCCGTTCGGAAGCTGTGGCGCCCCAATCCAACTGTGCGGGCCGAATCAACACGTCATAGCCGACCAGCCCGATAACCGAGGCAGCGACCCCCCATCTCACCGTGGAACATCCGGCCGGACAGCGGTTCTCATCTCTGTACCTGCGGCAATCCGTGTTCAGTCGCGGTATGGGGCGTGATCACGATGTATGCCGGCCGCGACTGACCGTAGTACCGCATGCGCAGCGACCACAGACCGATGTGGCTGAGCTCGACCGCCGCGAATCGCGGTCGCAGATAGTAGCGCCAGGCGATCCGGGCGAGCACCTCCGGCGGTGGCATGGCGAGGACCGCCCGGGCGCTTGCCTGCACCAGAAGACGACTGCCTTTGTCCCGGCCTTCGCCACCGAGTAAGAGGGCCACCCGGGACGTAGCAGCCAGATTGCGCACGGTCCAGGACGACGCCGAGGTTGTCGCATACAGACGACCTTGATGGGGAACGAACCACAGCGGTACCGCGAACGCCGTGCCCTTACGTGATCGGGTTGCCAGCACCATGACTAGCGACTTACCCACCGCCGCTTGGAATTTCGGGGAGTCCAAAGCGGTGCCGTCATCCTCTTCGGCTGCAACCGAAACCGCAGTGGGTTGCCGATCCGGGGTTCCGGGCGGATCCGGCATCTCGCGCAGCGCGCCGTAATCCCACGCGACAATCCGATCGGGGGCGACCCGATAAACGTCATTACCTATGGCACGGGCCGTCCCTCTGATCGTGAGCGAGCGCAATCTAAACCATTGCGGGCCGTCGTCGGCGACCACCACGACGGGGCGATCCGTGAGGTCGGCGCTGCCGGCGGGCAGCTGCACGATGCGCGCCGATGACGCAAGATCGAGCGGCTCCTCGAGAGCGACATCCACGGGAAGCAGAAGGACATCGCCCTCGTCGACGGCGGCCAACGCAGCGCGTGGTGGGGAAAGCGCCAAATCGGCGACGGCGCCCACGTTGACATCACGAGTTATCACAACCGCTGCCCTCTCGTTGAACGGGCCCCGATTCGACAGTATGACGCCAACGCGGCCCGACGGCAGGCGTTGTCAGGCCGTTAGTTCGAGCCGGATTCCGCCGACAACAGCATCACCAACGTCTCGCGAAATTCGCCCAGTCGCTGCTTACCCAGCAGCTGTTGCCATCGCCTCTCCAATTCGATTGCGTGGGAACGCATTACCAGGAGAGCCTGGCGACCGCGTGGGGTCAGCTCGATTGTTCGGGCGCGCGCGTCGGCCGGGTCCGGTACCCGGGTGACGTATCCGTGCCGCTCCAGGGCAGCCACCGCCTGCGCCACCGCCTGGCGGCTCACCCTGAGCCGCTCGGCCAAGGCCGACGCGTGCAGTCCGCCCAGCGCCAGTGGTACCAAGGCGACCGCCTGCGCGGGCCGGATCCCGTCCAGACCGGCCGCGGTAAACGCCGCTCGCAACTGCGGCGCACCGGACGCGGCAACCAGATTCACCAGCGCCGGAACGGTGGGTTGCCATTCGCCATCCACAACACGTCGCATGAACACAGAGTGTGCCATTCGCGACCAGATTGACAAGTTACTTGTCAAATAGGACCGCGGATGTCACGATGGCATCATGCAATCCGGTTACCTGCGCGCGCTGCGCGTGTGCGTCCTCGGGACCTTGACTGTCGTGCTCGGCGGCTGCGTGGGCGGCGGACATGCGTTGGGAACACCGGGTTCTCAGTCGATCCCGGTCGGGCAATCCACGCAGAGTATCGAGTCGGGCGGGGTGAGCAGGACCTTTCATCTCTATCGGCCGCAAGGCCTGACCGAGGCGGTTCCGCTGGTGGTGATGCTGCACGGCGGCTTCGGCAACGGCGCGCAGGCCGAGCGCTCCTACCACTGGGACGACGCGGCCAACGGTGGGCATTTCCTGGTCGCCTACCCCGACGGTCTCAACCGGGCCTGGAATGCCGGCACCTGCTGTGGCGAGCCACAGCGCGACAACGTCGACGACGTCGGATTCCTCACCGCGATGGTCGCAGCCATCGCGCAAGAGATCCCGATCGATCGCGCTCGCGTCTACGTCACCGGAATGTCGAACGGGGCGATGATGGCGCTGCGGCTGGGCTGCCAGACCGACACCTTCGCCGCGATCGCTCCCGTCGCGGGGACCCTGCTGACGGACTGTGGCGCGGCCCGGCCGACGGCGGTGCTGCAGATCCACGGCACGGCCGACGACCGGGTGCCGTACAACGGTGGGCCGGGCAAAGCATTTGGCGCCAGCGGAATTTCACGAGTGGACGGACCTTCGGCGGAGGCGGTCAATGCCACCTGGCGTGCCATCGACGGCTGCGGTGCGCCGACGTCGACAACAGCCGGCGACGTGACGACTCAAACGGCCGGATGTGCGGACGGGCGCACCGTGGAGTTGATCTCGGTGGCCGGGGCGGGACATCAGTGGCCCGGCGGCGAGCCGAGCCCCCTTGCCGAGCGGGTCGGCGGCATCCCGGCACCGTCCACCGCGCTCGACGCCACCGGCACCATCTGGCAGTTCTTCACCCAGAGCCACCGCTGAGCGCTCGTCACCGCGTCGGGTCGTGCAGCATCCCGTCGATCAATCGGTGCAGTACCTGGCGGGTTTCGCGGCGGGCGCGCTGGGGGTCGTCGGACGTGGCGATCGCCATCGCCGCCTCGTCGAGCGCGCCGATCAGCACGTGCGCCAGCGGTCGGGTCGGCTGGCGCGCCAGCTGGCCCGCCCCGATGGCCTCGGCCAGCATCTGTTCGGTCATCCCGAGGCTGTACCTCTGAGCCACGTCACGGAATCCCGCCCAGCCCAGCACGCTGGGCGCGTCCAGCAGGATCAGCTGCCGGACCTCAGGATCGCCGGACACCTCCAGCCAGGCATCGACGGCGGCGCGGATCGCATCGGCCGGAGTCGTTGCACCGGACGTGGCCACGATGGTGGCCATCCGGGCCATCACGTCCTGTTCCACCACCTCGACGACTTCTGCGAATAGTGCTGCTTTGTCGGCGAATTGGTGATACATCGCGCCGCGGGTGACACCGGCGGTCGCGGCGATCTCCGGCGTGCCCACTTCGGCGTAGCCCCGCTCGCCCCACAGCCGGCGGGCAGCCGAAATCAGCGCGTCGCGGGTCGCCGCGGAGCGCTCCTCCTGAGTCCGTCTCTTGCTTTCCATACAACCTGTTGGTAACTTACGAACAGACAGCCTGTTTGTAAATGCACCGTTCTGAGTAGGAGTTATCCATGTCGACGATCGACATTAGCGCCGGGACCATCCACTACGAAGCAACCGGACCCGAAAACGGCAGGCCAGTCGTCTTTGTACACGGCTACATGATGGGCCGAGAACTCTGGCGCCGGGTCAGCGAGAAGCTCGCCGCGCGCGGGCTGCGGTGCATCGCCCCAACCTGGCCGCTCGGCGCACATCCGGAACCGCTGCGCCCGGGGGCAGACCGGACTATCTATGGTGTGGCCCGCATGGTCGCCGACGTGCTGGCCACCCTCGACCTCGAGGACGTAGTGCTGGTCGGCAACGACACCGGCGGAGTCGTAACGCAACTCGTCGCGGTGCACTACCCGGAGCGGCTCGGTGCGCTGGTGCTGACGAGTTGCGATGCGTTCGAACACTTTCCGCCGCCGGTCCTCAAACCGGTGATCTTGGCGGCCAAGTCGAAGACGACCTTCAAAGCGGTGGCCCAGGCGATGCGGGTCCCGGCGGCGCGCAAGCGCGCGTTTGACGGCCTGGCGCATCGCAACATTGACGACCTCACCGAGATCTGGGTGCGCCCAGGGCTTTCCGATCCGGGCATCGTCGAAGACCTGCGCCAATTTTCCCTCTCGCTGCGCACCGAGGTGACCACGGGCGTCGCGGCCCGGTTACCGGAATTCGACAAGCCCACGCTGATCGCGTGGTCGCGCGACGACACGTTCTTCGAACTCGCAGACGGTGAAAAGCTGGCCGCCACCATCCCCAACGCCCGGCTCGAGGTCATCGATGGCGCCCGGACGTTCTCGATGGTGGACCAACCGGACCGGCTCGCCGATCTGTTGTCGACGATCGCGGTGCGCGCCTAGGGGGCCCGGCGGCCCGCACGCAGGTTCTCGTAGCGTGCACACATGGCCATCAAGCTTGAGAACATCGGCATCGCAGTTGGCGACCTGGAAGCAACGATCTCCTTTTTCACCGATCTCGGTCTCACGGTCGTCGGCCGTGACACGGTCAGCGGTGAGTGGGCAGACACCGCCGTCGGGCTCGACGGCAACCACGCCAACATTGCGATGCTCCAGACACCAGACGGGCGCGGTCGCCTTGAGCTGTTCGAGTACATCCACCCAACAGCGATCGACTCGGAGCCCACACGTCCCAACGAGATTGGTATGCACCGCGTTGCCTTCTCCGTTGACGACATCGACCAAGCCCTCGAGATAGCCGCGCGGCACGGATGCCGCCCGCTTCGCGGCGTCGCGACATATGGGGACACCTACAAGCTGACGTACCTGCGCGGTCCAAGCGGCATCATCGTGATGCTCGCCGAGGAGCTGAAGAAGGACTGACATCCGCCGCGGCGCTGCCAGGTAAGGCGGTGTGGGGGCCGCCACCCTGGCCGTATAGCGTTTCGCCCATGTCAGAGTCGACGCAGGTGCTCAAGGGCCGACGAATCCTGGTGACCGGCGGAGCGACCGGAATCGGTGCGGCCGCCGTCGAAGTTCTCACCGCGGCGGGAGCGCAGGTCGCCGCGACCTATCACAAGACGCCGCCGCCCGGGGGCCTGCCCGCCGACTGGGTGCAGTGCGATGTGCGCGACGCCGACGCCGTCTCGGCGATGGTCCAACACTGCGCCGAGCGGCTGGGCGGCCTCGATGTCCTCGTCAACGCCGCCGGACTCTGGCAAGCCGGGATACCCGGCTACGTCGGCGCCGATGACATTTCGTTCCTGTTGGACACCAACGTCAAGGCGACCATCCTCACCAATCAGGCGGCGTATGCCGTGATGAAAGACCAGAGTCCCAAGGGCGGCAGAATCATCAACTTCGGATCCTCCGAAGCCATTATGGGCAGCCCGATTTCGGCCGTCTACGCCGCGACCAAGGGAGCCGTGCAGGCCTGGACCCGATCAGCGGCCAAGGCCTGGGCCTCCGACAACATCACCGTCAACTCGCTGGCGCCCGCGGTGCAGACCGCGGGTGCCGACCGGCTGCGCGAATTCCTCGGGCCGGACGCCGCCGCGCTCATCGACCAGCAGATGCAGATGATGATTCCGCTGGGTGGGACCTTGGGAGATCCGGCGCGCGACCTCGGCCCGATGCTGGTTTTCCTGGCCGGCCCGGGGTCGGGCTTCATCACCGGGCAACTGCTGGCCGTCGACGGCGGCCTGATGATGGTGGGCGGGTAAGCGGCCGCCGGTGATCGCCGAGATCGACGTTAGCGTGCAGTTCTCCCGCGCTTGTTCGCGCCGGTGCCGATCCCGGAGCGCACAGTATCGACCCGCTAAGATAAGACGGACCGTCTCGTCTCGTAAGGTGAAGGTGAATCTCGATGGCTGACGACACCATGCAGGCGTTCCTGCGCCGCCGCCTGTCGGATTCGAACATCGCTGTGAAACATCGTGATCTGCAATGGAGTTGGAGCGAGCACCTGGAGCAGGCCACCGCGCGGGCCGCGGCCCTGATCGGTGCCGCCGACCCGCGGCGACCACTGCACGTCGGTGCGCTGCTGGGCAACACCCCCGAAATGGTCAACCAGATGGCGGCCGCCGGGTTGGGCGGCTATGTGCTGTGCGGACTTAACAACACCCGGCGCGGTGCGGCGCTGGCCGCCGACGTCCGGCGCGCCGACTGCCAGTTCGTCGTGACCGACGCCGAGCACCGGCCGCTGCTGGACAGCCTGGACCTCGGGGGCACGCGGATTCTCGACATCTCGACGCCGCAATGGACCGAATTCATCGGTGCCGCAGGTGAACTCGTTCCGTATCGGGAAGTCGCCGCCACGGACCCGTTCATGATGATCTTCACCTCGGGCACGAGCGGCAATCCCAAGGCAGTTCAGGTTTCGCACCTGATGGCGATGTTCGCCGGCACGAATCTGGTCCAGCGGTTCGGCCTCACCGAACAGGACACCTGCTATGTGTCCATGCCGTTGTTTCACTCCAACGCGGTCGTCGCCGGCTGGGCTCCCGCGGTCTGTTCGGGCGCCGCGATCGTGCCGGCGAAGTTTTCGGCTACCAGCTTCCTCGACGACGTTCGCCACCATGGCGCGACCTACATGAACTACGTCGGCAAGCCGCTGGCCTACATCCTGGCCACGCCCGAGCGTGACGACGACGCCGACAACCCCCTGCGGGTGGCGTTCGGCAACGAGGCCAACGACAAGGACATCGAAGAGTTCGGCCGCCGCTTCGGGGTTCAGGTCGAGGACGGCTTCGGCTCGACCGAGAACGCGGTCATCGTGATTCGCGAAGAAGGCACCCCGAAGGGCTCGATCGGCAGGGGCATCGACGGGATCGCGATCTACAACAGCGACACCGTCACCGAATGTGCGGTCGCGCGCTTCGACGCCAGCGGCGCGCTCGCCAATGCCGACGAGGCGGTGGGCGAGCTGGTCAACACCGCGGGATCGGGTTTTTTCACCGGTTACTACAACGACCCCGCCGCCAACGCCGAACGGATGCGCCACGGCATGTACTGGTCCGGGGACCTCGCCTACCGCGACGCCGACGGGTGGATCTACCTCGCCGGTCGCACCGCGGACTGGATGCGGGTCGACGGCGAAAACATGGCCGCCGCCCCGATCGAGCGAATCCTGCTGCGCCACAACGCGATCAACAGGGTCGCGGTGTACGCCGTGCCGGATGGGCATGTCGGCGATCAGGTGATGGCCGCGGTGGTGCTGAACGAGGGCCGGACGCTTGAGCCCAAGGAATTCGAAACTTTCCTGGACCGGCAGCCCGACCTATCCCCCAAGGCGCGGCCACGCTATGTGCGGATCGCCACCGACCTGCCCAGCACCGCCACGCATAAGGTTCTCAAACGCCAATTGATCACTCAGGGAACGTCGATCGGCGCGGACGAAACCCTGTGGGTGCGGGAGACACGCGGCACGGCCTACCGGGACGCGGCTAGTCCCGTGGTGCCCGACGGCGGATCTGCCCCTTCGCCCGTGGCACCCGCTTGACCGGATCTCTGCTTGTGCCGCCGGCGATCTCGTCGCGCAGTTGGGCGATGTTGGAGATCTCCGCATACAACCCGCGAATGGCGTAGTCCAGCACGGCAAACGAGAAGCGCTGGTCCGGATCGCCGCTGATACCGAGTTCGCGGGAACGCTGTCGCGACCACAGTGCCTCGTCGAGGCGGGCCCGAGTGGCTTCGAGATGCCGGTCCAGCGTGTCGACGACTCGTTCGGGATCCTCGCCCCGCGCGAGCCAGGTCCGCAAGATGACCGGGTGCTTGATGACCACCTGATCGTCGCCCGGAAAGTGCTGGACCCAACGGCGAAGAGCGTCGAGTCCGGAATCGGTGGTCTCGTACAACGTGATCGCACGCTTGCCGGATTGGGCGGCGATTTCTCTGACCATCCCCCACTCGAGCAGCCGATTCAATTCGCGTCGCACGTGACTGACCGAGGGCGACCAATAGAAGTGGCCCACCGTCAGCTCGGCACGCATCTTGATCTCACCGGCGGTCAGTTGCTCGTCGTTTGCCGCCAGCACGCCCAGCACCAAGTAGGCCGTGACCGGTAGGCCATCGGTGCTGCGACGGGGACTCACGACTGGTTACTTCTGGCTGGTGAAGTAGGGCAGCGTCAAGTCCGGGTCAACGACCTGGAAGTCCACCCGCACGCGCATACCGATCGCCAGCTCGTCGGGTGCAACCCCAACGAGGTTGGTAAGCATCTGATAGCCCTCGTCGAGCGTGATGATCGCCGGCGCGTAGGGCGGTTCGAATTCGGGCGTGACGGGGCGAGAAACCACTGTCCAGCTGTAGATTTCGCCAAAGCCGGCGCTGTTCGCCCATTGCAATTCGCTCGAGAGGCATTGGCGACAGTGCTCGGTCGGGGGGAAGTTGGCCAAGCCACACGCATCGCAGCGCTGATAGCGCAGCTCCCGTGATTGACACCCCTGCCAGAACGGCACGCTCAGGTGGCTGCTCGCGTGCGGCAGCGGCCCGGTCTGGGGTTGCAGCTCGGTCATCGTGGCTCGTCTCCGACGATCAGCACCGTGGTGAACAAGGCGCCCGCCCCGCCGTTGCTGCAAAACGCGACATGTGCGTCGGGCACCTGGAGCGCGCCGGCCTCGCCGCGCAACTGCTGCACGGCGCGGATGGCGCGTTGCATCATTTGCGGATTGGCTCCGGCGTGGCTGAAGGACATGGTTCCTCCATCGGTGGTGATCGGATGACTGCCGTCAATGGCGATGTGACCGTCGGCGACGAACGGTCCGCCTTCGCCATCCGCGCAGAAGCCGAAAGCCTCGAGCTGACGGATGATTTCGAACGAGAACGGATCGTAGAGTTCCAGCACGTCGACGTCGTCGGGCCGAATTCCGGCGTGGCGGAACGCGCCTTCGGCCGCGCGTCGCCCGACGACGCCATTGACGTACCGGGCGTGATCACCGCGCCGCCCGGCGAGGTCCCACGCCGGTGGATGCTGATACGACGGCCCGTGAAAATCCGCGCCGCTGCCCAGCACGTAGATCGGGCGGGTCGCCGCATCCATCTTGTCGATGTTCGCCACCACCAGCGCACAGCCGCCCTCGGAGGTGGTGGCGCAGTCGAGCAGGTGAAACGGGTCCGCGATCGGCCGGGATGCGGTGATGTCGTCCGGGGTGAACGGACCGCGTTGGTAGTAAACAGCTTCGGGGTTCCGCGACCCGTTGTTGCGGATGGTCGACGCCACGATCGACAATTGCTCGCGCGTGGTGCCGTAGACGTGCATGTGCCGCCGGGCGATCAGCGCGAACTCGGCAGTGGTGAACATGCCCCACGGCGCGACGAATTCGTTCTCGGGCCTGGTCCATGGCGCCGTCGCTTCGTGGTCGCGGTATTCGCCGGCCTGGGCGGCGACCAGGACCACGACGTCGGCCATGCCGTGCTCGATCGCGGTGACCGCCTCGGTGATCATGCCGACCCCGAAGGCCAAGCCCTGCCACGCCGGGCCGATCCGCAGATCGTAGATCAACGAGGTCGAGTGCGGGCTCGCGCTGATGCCGTCCACGTCGTCGAGGCTCAGGCCGGCATCCTCGAGCGCACCCAGAATCGCCTTGATCGCCAGCCCGCGCGACGTTTCACCGTCCAGGCGTCGTCCCTGTCGGGTGTTGTGCACCCCGACGATCGCCGCGGTCCGCTTCGTCACACTCACCTGTGTTCCATCCGTTACGGCCCTTCAGTTTTCATCCGCCACTACCCCGAGATAGGTTCCCAGGACCTCATATTGCCGTCCGTCGCGCAACACCGTGCCGATCGTCCGGGTGCGTGCGTCGACCTTCGGGGTGCCGGCCGCCCCGCTTCTTTCCACAACGTCGATTCGCACGTCGACCGGCCGCGCGGTTTGCGGGTCGGTGATCTCGACGATCATGGCCACCGCGCCCTCTTGCTCATCCCACTCCACACTGGTGATCCGGTGCCGCGCGGTCAGTTCCATCACAACGGAGTCCTGACGCACCAGGAAGCGCACCGGCGCGCAGAGCTCCCCGGCCCGCGGCGGCACGCACAGCGTGACGGCCATGTCACAAGCCCGCCGGCCGGGCGCTGATCGCGCCCGCCGCACGCAATCGCGCCACATCTGCTTCGCTGTTCCCCAGCACGCCGGTCAGCACCTCGGTGGTGTGCTGCCCGTACAATGGCGAACAGCGACGAATCCAGCGCCTCGGTTTCCCGATGAGCGCGAAAGGCATTCCAACACAACGGAACGAGCCGGCCACGGGGTGATCGACCGTTTCCCAGAACCCCCGCGCAACCAGTTGCGGGTCGTTTAGCAGCTCGGCCGCCTCCGTTACCCGTGCCGCAGGCACCCCCGCGGCCCGCAGCGCGGCGACCGCAGCGTCCACCCGATGGCGCGCCGTCCAATCCGAGAGCAGCTTGTCGATCTCGTCGGCCCGCTCCCGCCAACCTGCCTCATCCGTTGCGAGTTCGGGCCGCTCGATCAGCGTGGCCAGCGCGGCGCGCGCGGCATCGGTCATCGCGGCCAGCGCTACCCATTCGTCGTCGCCCCGAGCACGGTACACGCCCTGCGGAGTCGCGCCGGGACCCCGGTTTCCCGCCCGGCGCATCTGAATTCCGTTGCGCGAGTGTTCAAGCAGCATCTCGGCCGCGACG
The DNA here is from genome assembly GCF_039023525.1 of Mycobacterium sp. 050272. Lineage (NCBI taxonomy): Bacteria > Bacillati > Actinomycetota > Actinomycetes > Mycobacteriales > Mycobacteriaceae > Mycobacterium > Mycobacterium sp. 050272. The sequence continues at coordinate 960,297 of NZ_JBCHKV010000001.1, forward strand.
TTGAGCGCCGACTCCGCCATCGTGGACTCGACATGGACGCCGATCCCATCCCGGTCGCGGATCACCAGCGCCGCAACGGCCGCGAAGGCCGCATGCAGCCCGGCTATCGGATCGCACACCCCGCGTGGAATAACCGGCGGCCCGTCGGCATGCCCTGTCATCCACGCCATCCCGGTCGCCTGTTCCATCGTCTGGGCGAACCCGACGCGGTCGCGCCATGGACCGTCGAGACCGAATGCCGGCATCCGCACCATCACGGCGCGCGGATTGGTCGCCTGGACCGTATCCCAGTGCAGTCCGAAGTTTTCCATCACCCTGGGGGAGAAGTTCTCGATGACCAGATCGCTCGCGGCGATCAGCTGCAACGCCAGCTCGCGACCGGCGTCGGTGCTGAGCTCGACACTGATACCGCGCTTATTGTTGTTGCTGCACAAGAAGACCGGACCCCACTCCCACCACTGGTCCCAATCGGGTGGGCGGCCCGCGGAGAACCGCATGCCGTCGGGGCGGCGTACCCCCTCGAGTTTGATCACGTCGGCGCCCAGCGAGCCGAGGAATTGGGTGGCCACCGGCCCGGCCCAGAATGCGGTGAAGTCGGTGATCCGGATGTCGGCCAGCGGAAGTGAGTCAGGATCATCGGTTTTCGGCCGGGCGGGCCGCGGCGGCCAGTGCACGCGGCCGTTATCGGCGCCCAGCAGCGGGGCCCGCCCGGGCACCCGGGTCGCGATGGCGTCGCTGCGATACGGCACCCGCGGCTGCAGCACCCCGGACTCGGATTCGACGAACACGCCCCGCTCGACGAAGTGATCGATGGTCGCCAGCGTCGCGGGAGTACCGATGGGCGCCACCGGGATACGGAACGCCACCGCGAGGTCGACGATCTCCTGCGTGGTCCGAGTCTGAGTCCACTCGGTCACCATGCCCAGGAACTCGTCGCGGCGCTCGACTCGACCGACGAACGATGCCAGCTCGGCGTCGTCGACCAGATCAGCGCGGTCGATCATGATCAAGAAATCCTGGAATTGTTGGGCGGTGATCGTGCAGAACCCGACATTGCCGTCGGCAGTGGGGACGATCGACGGCAGTTCCAGACTGCGTTGATGCAGCAGGGAATCCGGACCTAAGACGCTGGCCGACATGGCCGACAGCCCACCCATCGCGATCGCCATCGCCTCGTACGTCGAGACGTCGATGACTTCACCGCCGCCGCCCCGCGCGGCGTGCCGGGCCGCGGCGGCGGCGACCGGCGCGGCGAACGAGGCCGCCAGCCACTCCCCGAGCCGTCCGCCCGCCTGTACCGGTTCGTCGCCCGGCCAGCCTCTACCGGAGGTCGAGCCGCACAACGCTTGCAGGATGAACTCGTTGGCGACTAGCTGCTCGTCGACGTAGGGCCCTGTCGTTCCGAACGGCGTCACTGCGACGACCACCGCCGACGGGCAGGTGTGCGCGGTGATGTCCTCGAGCGTCCAGCCGTCGGTCAGGTCGGTGAGCACGACGTCGGCACCGGCCAGCAACGCGGCGATCTCGGTGTCGTCGCGGTGCACCACCGATTTCTTGCCCGCGGCCAGGTAGCCGAACAATGCCCCCGGCGGTCCGCCGGCAGACCAGCCGCGCATTGAATCACCTTGCGGCGATTCAATCTTCACCACCTCCGCGCCGGCGTCGGCGAACATCTTGGCGCAGTAGGAGACCGCGATCCCGTTGGATAGCTCCAGCACCCGCCAATCGGCGAACGGTGCCCGGGCCGCCGCGCTCAATTGCCCAGCGTGGTCGCGCGGCCGGCGATGCCGGACACCTCGGCCGTCACCGGAACCTGCGCCGAGGCCTGGGACTGCAGCGCGAATTGCGTCATCCGAGTCCACGCGTCACGGTCACGCTGGCTGGCCTGGCGTCCGACATGGGTGACCACGTCGACGTCGGTGGCCTGTGCGCGCAACTGACCGACCCGAGCGCGCTCCTTCGGGATGTACCGGAACGGGTCGAAAGAATAAGCAGTCATCGCGTTTTCGTGCGTGATCTTATCGATCACCGCGTCGTCGAGGTGGCCCATCGTCTCGATGATGTCCTCGGGGGCGAACGGCCAGTTGCTGTCGGAATGCGGGAAGTCGGATTCCCAGCACAGCATGTCTTCGTTGAACCAGTCCATGTTGTGCACACCGACTTTGTCGCTGATGAAGCAGGTATAGAAGTGCCGCTTGAACACGTCCATGGGCCCGCTGTAGCCAGGCGGAAACTTTGCCAGTGTCCAGCCCGAGTGCCGGTTGTAGACATGCTCGGCCCGCCACAGGAAGTACGGGATCCAACCCACGTCGCCCTCGGTGAGCGAGAACTTCAATTGCGGGAAGTCAGCCCAGAACTCGGCCCAGATCAGCTCGGTGAAGGTGAACATGCTCATCATCGACGACGCCGTCATCTGGACACTGGGCGGTGCGTCTGTCGACACCTGTGGAGACCGGGACGCGGAGCCGACGTGGGTGCACAGCACCGTTTTGTTCTCGCAGACGGCCTCGAACAACGGATACCAGTATTTGGTGTGAATGCTGGGCATTTGCAACGCTTCTGGATTCTCCGAGAACGTCACCGCGTGACATCCCTTGTCCGCCAGCCGCTTGACTTCCTTAGCCGACTCGGCGACGTCGTACAAGGGGAGAATTCCGCATGGGATGAACCGGCCGGGGTATGCCGCGCACCATTCGTCGACGTGCCAGTCGTTGTAGGCCTTGATCATCACCAGGTTGACGTCGCGGTCGGGGCCCTGGTTGAGGACCTGGCCGGAGAACCCGGTGAAGTTCGGGAAGTTCAACCCCGCCAGCTGCCCACCGGCGTTCATGTCGCGGACCCGCTCGTCGACGTTGAAGCAGCCGGGCCGCATCTCGTCATAGCGCGAGGCGTCGATGTTGTACATCTCGCGGGGCTTGCCGGCGACGGCGTTCAGGCCCATGTTTCGCCCGCGCACCCCACCGTAGTACCACTGCTGGACGCCGTCGGGCTCCATGATCACCCGCGGAGCGAGGTCCTTGTACTTCGGCGGAACATGCGCATCGAACATGTCCGCCGGCTCGGCGATATGGTCATCCACACTGATCAGGATCAGGTCGTCTTTATTCATGTCGCACTCCTTGAATACAGCGACTAGTAGACAATGATCTCAACCACAGAGTTAACGGCTGTTTCGCCGGTTTCGTCAAGTAAATTCCCGGTAGAAGTCAGCACCACGCTGCTTCCAATAGTGACTAATAGTCTGTCAGAATCTAGCAATTGTCGAGCTCCGGGATTGGTCGATCCTGACTGTCACGCGTCGCCACATGCCACCATGAATCATGGCTGGGCCCGAGGCGAACGCGAATAGGACGGTGCGGCCCACCAACGCTGACGTGGCTCGCTTGGCAAGCGTGTCGACCGCGACGGTGAGCTACGTCCTCAACAACGCTGCGGGCCGCAGAATCTCGGCACAGACTCGTGAGGCCGTGCAACGCGCCGCCGAGCTACTTGGCTATCGGCCCAATGTTGCCGCGCGCAACCTCGCTCGGGGCAAGAGCGGGGTGGTTCTGTATGTGGTTCCGGATGTGGCGGTGGGCGAGATGCCGATGATCGCCGGCAGCCGCATGACGACCGAACTGGCACGCCTGGGCCTGCTTCAGGTGCAGATCTTTGAGACCGACAACGACCGGCACGTCGTCGATGCGATCGAGAACCTCGACCCGATCGCGGTCACCAGCCTGTTCCCGCTCAGCGAGGCAGCTTCGAATTCGGTGCGAGCCGCGGGCATACCGAACATCGAGATCGGGACGCTACCCGCGCTCGGAGATCCGCACCTGTCCATTGGCGAGATGCGGGTCGAACATCTCGTATCCCGCGGTCACCGCCGGATTGCGTTCGCCTACACCGCAGTTCCGCGCTGGCGCACGCTGGGCGATTACTGGTTCGAGGGCGTAGCGCGCGCGGCGAAATCGCGTGACCTGCCACGGTTGGCCGTCGCCGAGGTCACGGTCGACAATGCCGCGGATGTGGTCCGCGGCTGGGTGCGCGACGGGGTGACCGCGGTATGCGCACAAAGCGACGAGATCGCTTGCCTCGTCCTGTACGGCATTCACGAAGCCGGGCTGCGTTGCCCGCGCGATCTCGCCGTCATGGGTGTCGACGCCACCCCCATGGGCATGGTGAGCAGTCCGCCGCTGACCACCGTGCAATTCGCCTCGCGCGCCGTCGCCGATATTGCGCTCGCGGCGCTGCTCGAACGGCTGGGCCACCCCGCGCCACCCTGCGCTACGCAGTCCGACATAGCCCACCTGATTGTGCGTTCCTCGACCTAGTACCGCACTGGCATACGCCGGTCTGAACCCGCCGCCGGAGAGGATCGATCCGATGGACATCGTCGACGCCCAGGTCCACGCCAACATGCTCGGCACCGAGGTCACGCTGGCGATCATGGACGCCCTGGGCATTGCGGGCGTGCTGTTCGACGAGTTCGACACGTTCACCGACGAGGGATTGCAGCCGGGCTATCGACTGGCCAACGGCGCCTTTCGCTGTGTGGGGCCGAATGCCGAAGCTGCGTCGATACGTCATCCCGAGCGTTTCGCCTTCCTGATGCGAGCGGATCCGACCGACCCGGGCATCGAATCCTGGATTGAAACGCTGACCGCCGCACCCGGGTTCAAGGCCCTGCGCACCACGATCTTCACCCCGGCCGAAGCGGCGGTGTTCGAGCAGGGCGGCCACGATCGGTTGCTGAGAGCCGCGAGCTCACACAGCCTGCCGGTGTTCGTCACGTGCCCCGGCACGGTGGCGCACCTGACGCAATATGTGGAGCGCTTCTCCGACGTGCAATTCGTCATCGATCACTGCGGCGCCGTTTTCGATGCGCCACCCGGCCAAGCCGGCATCGACGATGCGGTGGCGATGGCGAGCTACGCCAACGTGGCCTACAAATGGGCGCACGCGCCGTCCTTGTTGTCGACCGAGCCCTACCCCTTCGGCGACCTCGAGCCAAAGTTGCGCCGTGTGATCGACGCCTTCGGACCCGAGCGCGTGATGTGGGCCAGCGACTACACGATGACGCGGCACCGCGCCACCTGGGCCGAGAACCTGTTCAGCATCCGCGACTCCTCCTCACTGTCGCAGGACGAAAAGACCTGGATTCTTGGCGGGACAGCCCGCCGGATTCTCAAATGGCCAGCACCGCAAGATAATTCGTCGCGTTAGGCGATCGCGATGGCGGCCAGGCCGTCGCGCACCCGATCGGGCAGCGATCCTCCGTCGCTGAGCCAGTCGTCCAGTGCGATACGGACGGCCGCCATCGCCAGCGCACCGATCAGTCGGGGCCTGGGGTCTTGGGGTGCCAACCGGGGTAACCGGGGCGCGATCAGGTCGGCGATCGCCGATTCGTAGCGCACGTAGATGCGTCCGTGCGTCCATGCCTCCAGGGTTTCCGACGAGCGGGTCAGGGTGGCCAACTCGCGCACCTGGTCCTCGATCTCGGCGAATCCCTCGCCGAGGTCACCGAAGGCGCCGGTGACGGCTTCCACCGCGCCCAACCCCACGGGTTGGGCGGCCAAGGCGGCGATGATCCGATCCAGCCAGTGGGTGTTCATGCCCTCCGCGACGGCGTCTTCCTTGGAGTTGAAGTAGCGAAAGAACGTTGCCCGGCCGATCTCGGCCGTGTCGGCGATGTCGTCTACGGTCGCCCCGGCCAGGCCGCGGCTGATCACCAGCTGCGCGGCTGCCGTGGCGATACGCTGTCGTGTCGCCATGCGCTTTTGTTCCGCGAGGGACATCGACGAAGACGTCGCAGCCATTCGCCCACCATATCCGGGTGAATCGTGTCGTTGCTCAAATCGGCTGCGGCGGGCTTTTCGCCGACGGCGCCGGGGTCCGCCGGCCGCGCCCGCATCACACACCGCATCCGGCTCGATCCAAATTATCGTAACCGAGTATTAATGTGCCTGGAACATGCAGATGGCATTGATGCTTGGTATCCAAAGCCGTTGTGCAACAGCATCATCGGTGCCGATGACCCTCATCACGGATTCGTATTGGACCGTAATTATCGCCAGCTGCGAAGATCCGTTGGACACGTCGACCAACTCGTATTCCTGGAGACCAACCGATGGATCAGACCTTTATGCAGAGTGCACGTGACACCATCGTCGACGGTGTTGGCCGACGCGATTTCGTCAGGGCTGTCGCGGCAATCAGTGCCGGTGTCGGCGTAGCGGGCATCGCAGCCAGTTGCACCAGAACCGGTTCGGCGGCTGCGACTTTCAGTCCCACGCGGGTTCTGCAGCCAGGCGAGGGCAATATCGGGGGCAACCACTACCTGCAGTCCACCCCAGACCAGGTGCTCTGGGGTTATGTCCCCAACGTGCATGCCAAACCGGTGCTGCAAATGAAGTCGGGCGAAACGCTCACTGTCGACGCTGTCTCACACGAGGGCATCCTGGAGGATCAGGGGCGTAATCCCATCGCGTACTTCGGGTCGAAGGGCGTCCGCCAATCCGAGGTCCTCACCGACGCCATCGCAATCGCCGCGGAATATCGGCGCACACCAAGGAATTTCGACAAGGACGGTCCGCACGTGGTCACCGGTCCGGTATTCGTCGAAGGAGCGCAGCCCGGAGATGTGCTCAAGATCGAGACGCTGGAGGCAACGCCGCGAGTGCCGTACGGCGTCGTCTCGAGTCGGCACGGCAAGGGCGCGTTGGCCAGCACAACGGACGGAAAGGCACCCGCGGGAATCACCCTCGCGGAAGTGATGCCGCCGGTCAGCGACGATCACCGACCCAACCCCGATCCGACGAAATACGGCGATTCCTTCACGTTCACGTCCATCGAGGAAGGCCATGGCGTGATGCGCTATGGCAAAGCGGCGGTGCGATTTCCGCTCAACCCGTTCATGGGCATGATGGGCGTCGCCTTTTCTCAGGATTCGGATCTGACGGCGGCCAGCGCCAACTCGATACCGCCGACCCTGGGTGGTGGCAACATCGACATCCGGTTGCTGGGCGTGGGCTCCACTTTCTACCTGCCTGTGTTCGCCGAAGGCGCGCTGTTTTACGTCGGTGACCCCCACCACGCGATGGGCAGTGGCGAGGTCGCGCTCACCGCGATGGAGGGATCGCTGCGAGGAACCTTTCGGCTCACGGTTTGCAAACCGAAAAGCGGTGATGCACCGTCGTTGGCTTACCGCTACCCCTTCGCCGAGACCGCCGATCTCTGGGTGCCCATCGGGCTGTCCGATCCCGATGCCAGCGTCAACGGGCAGATCAGTGATCTCAACGTCGCGATGCGCCGGGCGGTCGTCAATGCCCTGGACTTTCTCGAGTCCGACCGGGGTATGGATCGGGCCACCGCATACGCATACCTGTCCGCCGCAGCCGACTTCTGTGTCTCTCAGGTGGTCGACCGCACGGTCGGGGTGCACGCGCAAATCGATAAGTCGCACTTCAGGTGAGCCGTGCCGGGTAATTCGCATGAATCCCTGTTCAGGAGGCTGAGCATCGTCCTAGCATGAGACTATGTCTCAAAATCCGGCAATGCCGCCGACCGAGAGTGCGCCGCAAGCGCGTGCCGCGTGGCAGTTCTTTCAGCAGATGATCACCGACGTCACCAAGATCGTGACCGAGGACGCCGAGACCGAACGCGAGCTTCTCGAGGGCTTACGGGTGATCGCCCGGGTGTCGTCGCTGTGTTCGCAGATGGCCGTCGAAGCTGACACCGCACGCCCGGCGTTCTTCGATATGTGTTCGGACACCCGAATGATCGGCGGGCCCAACCCGGACGGCAACTACTTCCTTGCGATGATCCGCGGCGATCGGTGTTATCGGATCACCGGTACCCGCGGCACGACGACGTACCTCGGCTTCCAGGTCCTGGCGGGCACCGGACTGACCCCACGGCGAATGTCGAACTACCTCGGCGACACCGACCTGGAGCTCAACTCCGGTCAGTTCGCGCTGGTGCTGTCCGCCGACGAGCCGGCCGACCTCGGGGATGCGCAGTGGATACAGATCCCGGATGACGCGTCGTCGGTCGTGGTCCGCGAGTACATCGCCGATCGCAACGCCGAGGAGCCGGCCACGCTGCGCATCGAGGCGCTCGACCCCGACCCGGTGGGCGTGCTGTCCGATGACGAACTGGCCGAACAGTTCACCGCGATGGCGTGGTCGCTGATGAAGCTGACCACGCTGCACCGCACGATCAAGCCGGAGCTGCTGCGGCAGCCGAACACACTGTTGACCGCCGAGGCCGCCGACCTGGGTGCGGCCGACACGACGCCGGACAACCTGTACATGCTGGGCACCTACCGGCTCGACCCCGGCCAGGCGCTGGTACTCGACATAGAGCCGCCCGATACCCGCTACTGGAACGTCACGCTGGAAAGTGTCTGGCACGAGTGCTTCGAGCCGCGTCGCCGGCACAGCTCGGTGACGAATCGCGGGGTGCGCCCGGATGCCGACGGGCGGGTGCGTATCGCGATCTCTGCGCAGGACTTGGGATTTGGACATTGGCTTGACACCGGAGGCCGGCATCGCGGCTTCGTGGTCCTACGCTGGCTGGACAACCCCACCGCGCCCGACGTGTTGGTGTCGGTGCGTGAGGCTGCGGAGCAGGCATGACGCTGCAGCAGCGATTCGATCCGGACAGCCTGATCGCCGCCGCCTGCGAACAGGCCGGCTGTGACGACTTCGGTGATACCTCTAGTGACCAGGGTTGGCGCTCCGGGCTGGAGCGGGTCGCCGACGGCCTGGTCAACGAGGCGCGGCTATCGGCGATCGGCGTGGAGGTCGCCTACCTGGACATCATCCGCGCTCTGACCAGCCGGCTGGGCGTGACCGCGTGGCGCAAAGAGCACCCCGAAATCGCCTCCGAGCCAATCACTTCGCCGATCTTCATTGTCGGCCAGCCCCGTACCGGGACCACCATCCTCTACGACCTGCTGGCCCAGGACCCCGAGCTGCGGGCACCGTTGACGTGGGAGGTCGACGCGCCCTGCCCGGTTCCCCAACCCGAGACTTATCACACCGATCCGCGGATTGCGCAGACGCAGGCCACGATCGAGATGTCCGAGCAGATCATCCCCGGATTTCTGGCGTTTCACCCGATGGGTGCACTCGTCGGCCAGGAGTGTGTGCGCATCACCGCCAGCGAATTCACCAGCATGATCTTCCCGGTGCAATACCGCCTGCCGAGCTACGCCCGCTGGCTGATGTACGACGCGGACCACACCGGCGCCTACCGCTTCCACCGAATCTTCCTGCAGCACCTACAGTCTGGGGTTTCCGGCCAGTGGCTGCTGAAGTCGCCGGCACACTTGTGGCAGCTGGACAAGTTGATGGCCGAATACCCCGACGCGCTGGTAGTGCAGACGCACCGCGACCCGCTCAATGTCATCTCGTCGATCGCCGCGCTGACCAACCACCTGCGGCGGATGGGCAGTGACGAAACGAACATCGCCGAGTGCGCGGCACAGTCGTACGAGGAAATCGTCGTCGGCCTCGAGCGCGGGATGGCGATGCGCGACAAGGGCGTTGTGCCCGAGGGCCGGATGGTCGACGTTCAGTTCACGGATTTCGTGAAGGACCCGTGGCGCACGATCGGCGACATCTATCAGAAGCTGGGCCGCGAGCTCAAGCCCGACGCCGAACAGAAGATGCGTGACTTCCTGGCCGCCCACCCCGGGGACGGCGGACGCGGGCGCTACACCTGGTCCGACACCGGCCTGGACGCCGACGAAGTGCGTGAGCGGGTGCGTGAATACCAGGAGCGCTACGACGTGCCGACCGAGGATCTGAAGTAGTTACCCGCTTGAGCGTAAGCCGAGTGCCCGGCCGGCTACGCCGGGGACGGCTCGTAGCGCAGCATCGTGACGTCACGCTCGGGATAGTCGAAGAACACCGGGCGCACCCGCATGCCGATGCTGAGATCCACCGGATCGACATTGACCATCTCGGTGGAAAACCTTGGGCCTTCGTCCCATTCGACGATGGCGAGCAGCTGCGGAACGGCGTCGGCGAAATGCGGGCTGACGGGCCGGTGCGCCACGGTGAACGAATACAGCGTCCCCATACCGGAAATCTCGCGCCATTCCAGATCGTTGGCCAGCGTGCCCGGTGCGCGTACCCGCGGATAGAACACGTAGCGCTCCGACGACGGTGAGTACTGAATCACGATGCGATGCTGGGCCAGCGCGTCCCAAAATGGTGCGGTGGTAGGCGTTTTGACGGGCATCGGGCGGTCGAAATTCATCAGTCAGTCCCCTTGCAGGATGAGCGTCGTCTGCTCGGACAGGATTCCGCCGTTGCCAGACACGAAAGCCCGGTTGCAGTCGGCGACCTGCGCCGCGCCCGCACGTCCCATGATCTGGCGGGCGGCGTCGCAGACGTGGTGCATGCCCCCGGCCAGCCCCGCTTGGCCGAAGCCGAGCTGACCGCCGGCGGTGTTGAGCGGGAAGTCACCCCGGAACGTCAAGTCGTGGTTGGCGACAAACTCCATCCCCGTGCCCTTCTCGCAGAAGCCCGCGTCCTCCAGCGACAGCAGTACGGTGATCGTGTAGCAGTCGTAGATCGACACCATGTCCATCTGCTCACGGGTCAGGTCGGTCATCGCGAATGCGGTATCAGCGGCTGCCGCGATCGGTGTCGACAGCAGATCCTCGGCGTAGGTGGGCGTCTTGAACGGCACATGCTCGCCGAACCCTCTGATCCATACCGGGCGATTGCGTGAACGCCGGGCGACGTCGGCGTTGGCCACGACTACCGCGGCACCCCCGACACACGGCATGACGATCTCCAGCATGTGCAGGGGGTCGGCGATCACCGGGCTAGCTGTAGGAGGACAGCACGTTGGTGACGCCGGTGGTGAGTCGTGATGCTGGTGGTTGGCCGTCGGCGGCAGAGTGTGGTCGATGGTAGTTGAAGTGG